>NZ_RYZZ01000033.1 GCF_003989135.1 Peribacillus cavernae | reverse complement strand
CCTTATCTGTTATCTAGTTTTGAAGGAACAAATGAAGTTTCTTCTTGCAAAATTTCAAAAAGACATTATAATAAAATATGTCTCATTGAAATCAAGTTTGGTGACGATGGCGAAGAGGTCACACCCGTTCCCATTCCGAACACGGAAGTTAAGCTCTTCAGCGCCGATGGTAGTTGGGGGATCTCCCCCTGTGAGAGTAGGACGTCGCCAAGCTTATATTGTTCCGCAGTAGCTCAGTGGTAGAGCATTCGGCTGTTAACCGAACGGTCGTAGGTTCGAGTCCTACCTGCGGAGCCATATTTTTTGGAGAGCTGTCCGAGTGGCCGAAGGAGCACGATTGGAAATCGTGTAGACGGGTAACCCTGTCTCAAGGGTTCAAATCCCTTGCTCTCCGCCATTTAGCACTGGCCCCTTGGTCAAGCGGTTAAGACACCGCCCTTTCACGGCGGTAACACGGGTTCGAATCCCGTAGGGGTCACCATTACATATTGGAGGATTAGCTCAGCTGGGAGAGCATCTGCCTTACAAGCAGAGGGTCGGCGGTTCGATCCCGTCATCCTCCACCATTTAATCGCATAAGAAATTAAATGATTAAGTAAATTGTATCATTTCTATTATTATCGCGGGGTGGAGCAACGAGCAATACTTCACCGAATGAACTGCGAGTTGTACCGATCGAAATGCTTCTTGATCAACTTTCTGAGATCGAGACAGTCTAAGGGAAAACTTAGCGCATAAGCAAAATTGCATTATTTATACCGTCGCGGGGTGGAGCAGTCTGGTAGCTCGTCGGGCTCATAACCCGAAGGTCGCAGGTTCAAATCCTGTCCCCGCAATCATTGGTCCGGTAGTTCAGTTGGTTAGAATGCCTGCCTGTCACGCAGGAGGTCGCGGGTTCGAGTCCCGTCCGGACCGCCATTTTTATGTTAATTAAATTATCTTCGGATTGTTATATATGGCTCGGTAGCTCAGTCGGTAGAGCAAAGGACTGAAAATCCTTGTGTCGGCGGTTCGATTCCGTCCCGAGCCACCATTTTGAGCCGGTGTAGCTCAACTGGTAGAGCAACTGAATCGTAATCAGTAGGTTGGGGGTTCAAGTCCTCTTGCCGGCACCACCTTTCTTTTGATTATATGTGGAGGGGTAGCGAAGTGGCTAAACGCGGCGGACTGTAAATCCGCTCCCTCCGGGTTCGGCGGTTCGAATCCGTCCCCCTCCACCAACTTATATAGGGGCATAGTTTAAAGGTAGAACTGAGGTCTCCAAAACCTCCAGTGTGGGTTCGATTCCTACTGCCCCTGCCAATAAATGATTCTATAATGGCGGTTGTGGCGAAGTGGTTAACGCATCGGATTGTGGTTCCGACATTCGTGGGTTCGATTCCCATCAGTCGCCCCATTTTTATTTTGACAAAAGTTAAATACATAATATATATATTTTTGGGCTATAGCCAAGCGGTAAGGCAACGGACTTTGACTCCGTCATGCGTTGGTTCGAATCCAGCTAGCCCAGCCATTAAGCGGAAGTAGTTCAGTGGTAGAATACAACCTTGCCAAGGTTGGGGTCGCGGGTTCGAATCCCGTCTTCCGCTCCATATACGGCGGCATAGCCAAGAGGTAAGGCAGAGGTCTGCAAAACCTTTACCACCGGTTCGAATCCGGTTGCCGCCTCCATTTTTTTATTTGCCGGTGTGGCGGAATTGGCAGACGCGCACGACTCAAAAGCGAATCTAAAATACATCGGTTATAATTCTTAATATGCCTGAGTGGTGGAATGGCAGACACGCTGCACTCAAAATGCAGTGCCGCGAGGCGTGCCGGTTCGAGTCCGGCCTCAGGTATCATTTAAAAGAAGACTTTCAACGTTCTCGTTGGAGGTCTTTTTTTGTGTTCTTTCAACACGACTGAATTAAGCTAAAATCGTATGCAAATCGTATTCTTGGGCTGGGTTTTAAAAACATTTGCTGGACAAATATCTTGAAACTTCATATTTCTTAGTAAACAAAGTATTTAAAATCGTTAGCGGTGTAACGTCCGGACGATATAGTAAAGTGAATGGATAGTTAAAGAAATATATTTCTAAAATGCAATATATATTGAAAAAATGAAACATGCAAAATAACGAATTATATGAAGGTTGTAAGCTTTTTTAAACTTGTATATTGCAAAAATGCAAAATTATATTTTATATCGATACAAAAAAAGTGGCGAAATCAATAAAGAAAAAGTGGCATGAATCTTGCATATTATTCACATTAGAGACAGGAAGGGGCTTGGTAGATGAATTAGTTATTGTGTTTTAAGTTATAGAAAGTACAGCATTAAAGATAATCAAAAAACCGCTAAAAACAAAAGGAGATGTAAAGTAATGGATAAAATTCGTATAATGCCTAAAGGACATTGGGATTGGAGTATACCTGTAAGTTTTTCACAGGGATGGAAAGTAGGGAATTTGATTTTCGTCGGTGGGCAAGTACCAAGAGATGAAGAAGGAAATACAGTTGGTGTTGGTGATATTGAGGCGCAAACCCACAATGTTTTCGAAAATATACGCATTGTGCTAAATGAAGCAGGGGCTGATATGAAAGATATAGTAAAATTAAACACATTTTATCGGTTTGATGGTAAAGGGGAAGAAGCCCTTGAGTTTTGGGAAAAGATGACGAAAGTTCGCATGGAATATCTTCCTGAACAAGATGGTCCGGCGGGGACAGCAGTTCGTGTATCAGGATTTGCACGTGACGATGTATTATTAGAAGTTGAGGCAATTGCAGTCGTACCGGATGAGAATTAAGAGAGGTGAGAATGAATGATTAGAAACCCCATACCATGGCCGAATGGTGCAAAATGTGCAGTTGCTATTACTTTCGATATGGATACCGATAGTATACTCCATTTAGCTCACCCGGATACGGCAGATACAAAAGTTGCTACACTCTCATGGTTAAAATATGATCAAATTGCTGTACCACGTATTCTTGATATGTATAAAAGCTTCAACTTAAAACAAACCTTCTTTGTACCGGCTTGGTGCATTGAACGGTATCCTGAAACAGTTGAACTAATTTTGAAGGATGGTCATGAAATTGCTCATCACGGTTATTTGCATGAACATCCTAATGAACTAACACAAGAAGACGAGCTTTATTGGTTTCAAAAAAGTACTGAAGTACTCGAAAGATTTACTGGAAAACGGCCGCGTGGCTGGCGTGCACCGTCATATAAATTTTCAAAATATTCTGCGGATATTTTAGCTCAAGAAGAGTTTCTTTACGATTCATCATTAATGGGTGATGACATACCCTACCTACTAAAAACCAGATCAGGCAGTGTTATTGAACTTCCGACAGATTGGTCAATGGACGATTGGCCTCAATATACACATAGTGCCGATTTGGGGAAAGTAATGCCCATTAACTCCCCTGACCGGGCGATGGAAGTGTATTTAGCCCAATTCGATGCTGCTTGGAAGTATGGGGGAATGTGGATATCAGTTTGGCACCCATTTGTTACTGGAAGACTTGCAAGATGTGCCAAGCTTCCAAACATGATTGAATATATGCAAGAAAAGGGCAATGTCTGGTTTGCTACTTTAGAAGAAATCGCGTTGCATGTTGAAAAGTGTATCGATGATGGGACATACAAACCGCGTGAGGATCAATTACCTTATTACGACGGGAAGATTCCGGAGCTGCCTTAATTTTAATTCCAAACACAGGTGAATGAGTGAGGAAATACGAGAGAATCTTATTTTATAATGGGAGTGGTTTAATGCGCACAAGTACTGAATCCAATAAGCTTAAAGAAATATTGAGCAAAGGTCCTGAACCTCATCTCATGACAGGCAGTCAATATAAAGAGAGCTTGAGAGATGGCAGAAGGATTATTGACGCCGAGGGAAATGAAGTTGAAGATGTAACTACTCACCCTGCGTTTAAAAATTCAGTCGAACATTTAGCAAAATTGTATGATTATCAATTTGATCCTGAAACCAGAGATAAAACAACTTACATTGATCCTAAGGATGGCAAGCGCTACAGTTTAGGGTGGGAAGTGCCAAAAACAAAGGAAGATTTGAAACGCCGGCGCGAATTGCTGAGGTTAAGTACCTACCATACACTCGGTGTATTTGGACGGCCGAATGACTATGGTTCAATGAAATCTATAGGGTTCCTTTTGATAAATGATAAGATGAGAGAAGAAAATCCGGAGATGGCAGATAATATAGTGAAATTTATAGAGTTTAGCCGGAAGCATAATATTATGAGTACGGATCTTGTCCCGGATGTTCAAAGTGATCGTTCCGTGCCAGCAAATCAAAGACCAGGCCGATTGCGAATTGTAGAAGAAACTCCTGATGGTGTAGTATTGTATGGTGCGAAACCAGTTGGTTCAGTGGCTGCTCAAGCTCACTTCGTTACAATTTCTACAGGATTGTCACCAGACTTAGGCCCTAATGAAGCGCTCTGGATTGCAGTACCCGTAAACTCAAAAGGACTGACAATGGTTTTACGTGAGCCTGTAACTAATCCGGATTCAACATTTGAAGATCATCCTATTGATTCATTCGGGGAAGAAATGGACAACATGCTAATCTTTGATCACGTTTTTGTGCCACGTGAATATCTGTTTAGCATAAAAAACGTAAAATTATTATCGATTTACGGGGAAACGGGTGTGTTGGCTCATTGGCATATACTCTCCCGGTTAATGTACCGTGCGGAGATATTTTCGGGAGTTGCCCAAACAATCGTTGATATTCTAGGAACTAATTCATTTCAAGGTGTTCGGGAAGACGTATCCGAGGTTGTTTCATATGCTGCTACATTAAAGGCGTTTATTCTCGCAGCGGAAGAGGAAGCTGTGGTTAAGAATGGCGTGTTTATTCCTTCAGAGGAACTTATTACCGCCGGTCGCCTGCACTCAATTGTTCATTATCCAAAAATAATGCATATATTACGTGACCTATGTGGTCAGGGACTAGTCAGCCGTTTTACAGCTAAAGCATGGGAACACCCTGATGTTGGGCCTAAGTTTGATGAATTTTTAAGTGGAACAGGTGTATCTGCTCGTGAAAAGAATAGATTTTTTAATTTCGTTTGGGATCTTACTTCCAGCAGTCATGCTTCACGTGTCGCCTTATTTGAGAATGTAAATTCAACAAATGCCCCTGTAGTTAAATTTAACTTATATAGATTATACGACCGCTCAGCACCAGTTAATTTTGTGCGAAAACATCTTGATTTACCTTCAATAAAATAATGTAACACTAAGTATATAAAACCAAATACTTGTATAAGTCACTGAATACAAAATGATATACTAGTGTTAAAAAATTTCAAAACAGATTTAATTGATACCTTCATCCCTTTTGGTTCGATAACAGTTTACATATAGCCAATAAGGGATGTAAAAGGGAAGCTTTCATAAGTCGGTGATAGGGGGTGTTAAAGGATGAAGAGTCTTAATGAGGAGCCCCCTTTGATCCATTTTAAAAGCAATTGCGATTTTAATATTGACAAAAATAGTCGGAATGTTCGAAAATATCATCGACCAATTATCGTGAATTAATATGTGAATGTATTTTTGTGTTTCAATAGAGGGGGGAGATAGCTGCATGGCACTTGGGGATAGTTTGGCTATTGTTAATGTTTCGAAGTATTACAAAAAGATGAAGGCAGTGGATAATGTTGCATTCAAGGTAAACAAGGGGGAGTTTTTAACGATTTTAGGTCCGAGCGGGTCTGGAAAAACATCTTTACTTAAATTAATTGCCGGACTAGAAGCGGTAACAAGTGGATCGATACTATTAAATAATCAGGATATTACCTCAAAAAAGGCTTACGAACGAGACTTTGGGATGTTATTTCAAAACTATGCTTTGTTTCCACATATGTCCGTATTCGATAACATTGCGTATCCTCTTCGACTTCGTAAAATTTCGAAGCAAGAAATTGTAAAAAGAGTGCAAGATATTTTGGAATTAGTTCATCTGCAAGATTTCGCGTCAAGATTCCCAAAGCAGCTTAGTGGTGGTCAACAACAGCGTGTAGCACTAGCAAGGGCAATTGTCTTTAATCCATCTCTTCTCCTTTTGGACGAGCCTTTGGGAGCTCTGGATAAAAATTTACGCCAGCAAATGCAGTTAGAGATTAAACATATTCAGGAAAAAATCGGTATCACCACCATATGTGTCACGCATGACCAAGAAGAAGCGTTAACAATGTCGGATCGAATCTGTGTTATGAATAAAGGTCGAATTGAACAGATTGATACCCCGGAGAATCTGTATAAAAAGCCTCAAAATCGATTTATTGCGGAATTTATTGGGGAGATTAACTTGATTCGAGGAGAGATTATCGAAACGAATTCCGGTAAAGCGAAAGTATCCCTCGCCAACCAAAAAACGATAACGATCGAGATGGCAGAAGAAATACATAACAACACCATCTTGATTGCCATTCGTCCGGAAAACATTCAAATCGCTGAGCGTGAGTCGCAATTTAACAATACGTTTCGAGCGAAGGTGGTTGAAATGATTTATTTAGGTGAAGTAATCAAGACAAAGACCATTACAGAAGCCGGACAGGAGCTTACTTTGAAAATTCCGCCCCAAATGTCCAAATCCATTACTTGCGGAAAAGATGTAATACTGGGCTGGAACAATGATGATGCAACCGTTATTCCTGATAAAGAGGCGGCAGTTTTATATGCATAAGAAATTGTTTATTAAAATGAAATACAAAAAAGGGGGAATTGTAGTGCTTAAAAAATGGATAATGATTTCAATAAGCTTACTATTATCGTTGAGTCTCGTCGCATGCGGAAACAAGACATCAACAGACGGAAATGGTTCGGCTAAAGAGGATAAGGAGTTAGTGGTAGCGCACTGGGGCGGTGCCATGACCGATGCTTATAAGAAAATTTTCGATGCATTTGAGGAAAAATATGGTGTCAAAGTTACAGTTGTTACTCCAAATGACGCCGGCAAATTCAAAGCTATGGTAGAATCGCGAGCCGTAGAATGGGATGTAGCAAATTTTGATAGTATTTTTGCGCTTCGTTCAGCAAAAGAGGGTCTGCTGGAAAAGCTGGACTACAACGTGATTAATAGTGAAGGTGTACCCGAAGAGTTAGTAAATGAGTATTCAATAGGTTCCGAGTTTATTTCACTCGCTATTTCCTATAACACGAAAAAATACCCGGAAGGCACCCATCCAAAGAATTGGGCCGAATTCTGGGACACAAAAGGTTTTCCAGGTCCCCGAACTCTTTGGAAGTTTCCTCCGGGGTTATTAGAATCCGCTCTATTGGCCGACGGTGTGAAGCCGGAAGAGTTATATCCTTTGGACGTAGATCGTGCTTTTGAAAGTCTCGATAAGATTAAGGAAGACGTAAAGGTGTGGTATACTACCGGAACCCAGGCACCCCAACTTTTAGCCAATGGTGAAGTAAATTTAGCTGCGGGCTGGAGCGGACGAATTTCTACCGCCAAATCTCAAGGTGCTCCAGAAGATCTTGAATTTAATCAAGGGATTATCATCGATGATAGTTGGGTCGTTCCAAAAGGAGCGCCAAATAAGGATTTAGCCATGAAGTTTATCGCTTTTACTCTCGATCCTAAGCAGCAAGCCGCATTCTCGTCAACGATTGATTATTCACCTGCGAATGCAAAAGCTTTGGATTTATTGGACCCCGAAGTCAGGGAACGATTAGGTCAAAATGAGGAAAATGCCAAACAGCAAATATTATTAAACAACGAATGGTGGGTAGAAAACTATGATAAGGTGAACGAGCGTTTTGAACAATGGCTTCTAAAGTGAGATAAATTCCTTTTAATTATTTGAATATTGCCACTAATAAGGAGGACAAGATGGCGACAGAAGTAAAAACTGATCCTAGGGTACCCGTAAAACGGGTATCTCCTGCCTATAGATTGACTCGGATCCCTGGCTTGCAATGGTTGCTGTTATTGGTTCCATTTGCGTATATTCTTTTTCTAGTAGTCTTTTCTATAATAGGTTTCTTTAAATTAAGCATTTACGATGAAACTGGCTTTACGCTTCAATATCTCACGCATATGTTTACGGAAACCGTTTACCTGCAAGTATTGTGGGTAACCCTAAAGATTGCAGCGATTGTAACAGTTATTTCACTGCTTCTCGCTTACCCCGTTGCTTATCTCTTGGTCAAAGTAGAATCGAAAAAGTGGAAGAGTCTAATTATGGGTGCTGTTCTGATTCCGTTTTGGATTAGCCTGCTAGTTCGCACGTTTGCATGGACTATGTTGCTGCAGGAACAGGGAATAATCAACAAGCTCCTGATCTCAGTGGGGATCTTACAGGAGCCTATTCCTCTCCTATATAATACGGCCGGAGTAGTGATTGGCATGACGCATGTGCTGTTACCATACATGGTGCTAAGCCTGTATGCAGTAATGGAAGGTATTGACCAACGTCTGGTTCAAGCTGCCCAGGGTATGGGGGCGCGGCCCTGGAAAGCTTTTATCCAAATATTTTTCCCGCTTTCGCTAACGGGAGTCCTTTCTGGTTCTCTGCTAGTGTTTGTTCAAGGGCTCGGTTATTTTATTACTCCAGCATTGCTTGGTGGACCCGACAATATGATGATTTCTGTGTTAATTCAACGTAATGTAAGCGAAACTTTGAATTGGCATCTTGCCTCAGCCATTGCACTTCTTCTGTTTATTGTGACATTGTTGGTCCTACTTATCTCTTTCTTTTTCCTGCGTAACAACCCTGTTTTGAAGGAGGTAGAATAAGGATGTGGCTGAAAATTATTGTTGGGATTATTCTCCTTGCTCTGATTGCCCCTATTTTTGTCGTTATACCTGTCTCTTTCACCTCGAGCAGCTTCTTTGAATTTCCTCTTCCGGGTTATTCTGCAAAGTGGTATGTAGGCTTCTGGGAAAATGGTGAATGGATAGACAGTCTGTTACGCAGCATTTATATAGCTATATTTGCGTCAGCTTTATCAACAGCCCTGGGGACTATGGCAGCTGTCGCGGTAACAAAGTTAGCATTTTGGGGAAAGAAGTTGTTTATGTCCTTCATGATTGCCCCCATGATTATTCCAGTGGTTATTCTCGGGATTGCACTGTATCATTCCTTTGCCCCGCTGAAACTTACGAATAGTTTCTTGGGACTTGTCCTGGGACATGCGGTACTGGGAATTCCGATTGTTTTTGTGATGATGATAGCAAGTTTAAAAGGGATAGATCGGAATTTAGAGTTAGCAGCAATGGGATTAGGTTCTACCCCGATAGGAGCTTTCTTCAAGGTAACAGTGCCGTTAATAAGACCCGCAGTCTTATCGGGATATTTGTTCGCTTTTATTGCTTCTCTTGATGAGGTGGTTGTTACGATCTTTTTGGCAGGAGCTAAAACAAAAACGCTTCCTGTCGTCATGTGGGAAAACCTGCGTTCACAGATTGATCCAACAATGGCTGCCGTTTCATCGATATTAATTGTCGGAACGATTACGATATTTTTGTTTCAAGGGTGGTTTACCTCCCGGGCTGCACGATTGAAAGATGACAGACTATGAACCAAATAAATTCGAATATTCATCGCGCGAATGTGGGGAGTGGTGTTAGTTGTACTCCCCTTTTAGCGTATTTATTATTGCTGTTGGACGGTTAGTGCTGAAATAGGAGATCATCGCGAAGCTGCATACTGTTGTTGGCGGCAGTATTATTTTGTTTGGGGTATTATCAGGCGGAAAAAAACGTTCGAATTTGAGTCATGCTCCTTAATAATCAATTCATACAGATTAACTCTATTTAAAAAGGGGTGGAAAAAAATGATTTTAAACGAATGGTTGAATAATAGTTTATTTGGTTTGTTTGTGGTGAAAATGGATGGAAAAATAGTTTATGCCAATGAAACTAGTCGGCATTTATTAAATATAGATTCTTCTACAATAGAGAAAGAGTCAATAAAGACAGTTTTACCTAGTAGTAATATCATTACTGTTATAAAACATGAAAAGATTTATTCCTCGATTCATGAAACGACAACTGGTCGATTATTTTTAATAGAGATACCTGATAAAGATAAAGGATTTATTTTACTTTTTAAAGAGGATGATTATCAGAATTTCGTTGATTTATCTGAAGAAATAACAAATTTAACACGTGATTTAAACGCGCTAATGACATTAAGCGGTGAGCTTGTATCAATCATCGATGGCCAGGGAAATTTTTTGAAAGTAAACGAGGCATATCTGCGCTTAATGGGAGTTAAAGAACATGAACTTGTAGGGAGATCAGTTTTTAGTTTACAAGATGAAGGGACTTTTAGTTTGTCCTCTGCAGCACAGGTTATGGAGAAGAAAAAAATGGTGACGATTACTCAAACAACAAAATCGGGGAAACGTCTTATCGTAAGAGGTCATCCAATTTTTAATAAAGATGGGCAAATAGAAAAAGTCATTAATGTAGCGAGGGATGTGACTGAGGAAGATAAGCTAAAAAATAGCTTGGAGGAAACAAGAAAGTTAGTGGATTATTACCAATCGGAATTAAACAACTTAAAAAAAAGCGATTCGGAAATAATTGTGAAGTCGAAGCATATGGAGGAAGTTTATGATTTAGCTTCAAGAATTGCTGATGTTCAAGCTACAGTTTTAATTTTAGGGGAATCTGGTGTTGGAAAAGAAGTGCTCGCCAGGAAAATTCATAAGCTTAGTTCAAGAAATGATCAACAATTTGTAAAAGTTAATTGCGGAGCTATTCCGGAAACATTAATAGAATCTGAACTTTTTGGTTATGCAAAAGGAACATTTACTGGAGCTAACCGTGAAGGAAAACAAGGGTTAATCATGGCCGCTAATAAGGGCACATTATTTTTGGATGAGATAGGAGAGTTACCTCTAAATTTACAAGTAAAGCTGTTACAAGTTTTACAAGATAGGCAGATAACTCCATTAGGACAAACAACCTCCTTTGATCTAGATGTAAGGTTTATTACGGCCACAAATCGTGATCTTGAGGCAATGGTGAATAAAGAAACATTTCGAAAAGATTTGTTTTATCGATTAAATGTAGTGCCTATTACAATCCCTCCCCTCCGCGAAAGAAAGGAAGATATTCCATTTTTAGTCGATTATTTTTTAAGGCAAGTTAATAGTCAGTATAATCAAATAAAAACAATTGACAAGGAAGTGATGCAATTGTTTATTACAAAAAAGTGGGAAGGAAATGTAAGGGAATTACAAAATATAATCGAAAGGTTAGTAGTCACTGTTCCCGACAATCATATAAAGCTTGACCATTTACCCACAGAAATGTTAGAAGTCCAATTTAGTGCATCGCTTACTAACAATGGGTCTTTAAAGGAACAGCTTTTAGCATATGAAAAAAGAATTTTAGAAAGAATGTTACAGTCTTCACGAACGATGAATGAGGCGAGCATAAAACTGGGCGTTGATATTTCTACGATTAGTAGAAAAGCGAAAAGACATGGATTGGATATTACAAAATTAAAATATAATTCCAATAATGAAATTACTTTTTTATACGACAACAAATAACCCAGAATTTGCGGCATAGACCTTGCCGGGAGTATATGAAGTGGAGGATGTTGAATGAAAACATTATTAAATGAATTAAAGCCTTCTTTAGTCCATATTTTTGAACATTTACATACTATTCCGGAAGTGAGTTGGAAGGAATACAAAACGACAGAATACCTTAAGAAATTACTTAAAGAACATGGATTTTCAGTTACTACTTTTGAGGATTGTACAGGGTTACTAGTAGAAATTGGCCATGGTCCGGTTTGCGTGGGGCTTCGGACAGACATAGACGCCTTGTGGCAGGAAGTAGACGGAACGTATCAAGCAAATCATTCATGCGGCCACGATGCACATATGACCATGGTTGTTGGGGCACTGTTGCTTCTCAAAAAATGGATTATAAACCAAATGGAAAATTAAAATTTCTCTTCCAGCCTGCTGAGGAAAAAGGTACGGGAGCATTAAAGCTCATTGAAAAAGGCCTCGTCGATGATATCGATTACTTATATGGAGTTCACCTCAGGCCAATTCAGGAAGTGCCATACGGAAAGGCTTCATCGGGAATAATTAATGGTGCTGCTAAATTTATAGGTGGTGAAATTCGCGGAGAAGATGCACATGGAGCTCGGCCGCATCTTGGCCGGAGTGCTATTGAAGCAGGAGCAACCTTCGTCAATGAGTTAAGCAAGATCCATCTTGATCCCATGGTTCCCTACTCTGTTAAAATGACTTCATTCCACGCAGGCGGAGAAAGCAGTAATATCATCCCAGGGCATGCAACATTTGATTTGGATCTTCGTGCGCAAAAAAATGAGGTAATGGAACAATTAACAGAGCGAGTACAAATAATTGCCGATACCCTCATCACTCTTTATGGCGTAAATATTACCCTCGAAACAAAAGCAGAACTCGCAGCAGCCCAAATTCACCACGAAGCCCAGAAGCTTATGGAGAAAGCAATAATCGAGACACTTGGACAGGGTCATCTTGTGGGACCATATATGTCTTCAGGCGGTGAAGATTTTCATTATTACACAATAAAACGGCCACATATAAAAGCTACGATGCTTGGATTAGGCTGTGATTTGCAGCCCGGACTGCATCACCCTAAAATGAGCTTTAACCGCGAAGCCCTTTTACCAGGCATCGAAATATTAGTAAAGACCATTATAAATACGTTTGAAGCACTTGAACAAAAGTAATTCATACACAAACAGTGGAGGCCCTCTTGTGCGAGTTGTCCTTGTTTTTATGCTTTTCGGACAGTGAAACATATATTTCGATCATGCAAGATATATTGTCAATATACAAAATCTTTTTGATTACCATATAAAAAAAGTGATTAAACCAATAAAGAAAAAGTGGCATGAATATTGCATTTTACTTAGTACCGGGCGAGAAATTAAAGAGGTGAGAATGAATGATTTAAAATAAATGACTTTTGGTTTTTAGGTGGGATGCTGAGATGGTAATAGTAGTGAAGGAGCCGCGTTCAGAAGTGTTCCAGTATTTCAGAGAAGGATTAATAAATTCAAGTTTTTAAAGTTTGAGGTTTTTAGGAGGAAGAAATTATGAGTGAAGTTACAGATTTGTTCAAAGAATCAATGGGCCGTTTGGCTACAGGGGTAACGGTGGTAACATCAGAAGTTGACGGGCGTCCATGGGGAGTGACGGTCAGCGCCTGTTGTTCGATATCGATGGAACCCCCATTACTGTTAATCAGTTTGTTTACTAAAAACGCTAGCACAGAGGCAATTATGGAACAGCAGCGGTTTGGTGTCAGCATATTAAGCAATGACCAAACAAACGTGGCAAAGGCAGGAGCGAAACCGGGAACGGCTAAATTTTTTGAAGAGTTCACAGATTTTGATCATGACGGGAAAACACATAGGGTGAAAGACGCCTTGACACACGTTCATTGCAAAGTGGATAATGTGGTGGTGGCAGGAGATCATACAATTTTTATCGGATTGGTTGAGCATGTCACGGTCAGTGAAATGAAACAACCATTATTACATTTTCATCGTCAATTTGGCAGTTTTATAGATGAGTTAGAAACCGCAGTAAAATAAGATTCAAATTTTAGTTGAAGGACAGAAGAGAGGTTACCTTTTAATCTCCTTCTTGTCCTTTTTACATAAACAATCTGAAATGCTCCAAGAATATCTAAAAAAAGGCGTGAATAAAAATGAAGGTATGCTATTTGTCTTATCCATTGGATCTATCAGAATGCTACATTCCTTCCGCAGTCTCTATGGATTATTTTGACGGGGTCCATTTAGCTCATCAACGAGTCATTCAAACCGGGATTCAAATTGCTGCTAGCAAAAAAGTAGTTCGGAACGTTACGAACAATTCGGAAGGAGCATTTGAAGAATGGCGTGTATATGTGAGGAGGAGTACAAATAGATCCGAGAAGCCTGCAAGCAGAAGTATAGCTTAATAACTTAATAAAAGTGCTTTATTTTTGCTAATAAATTTAGTTTGTAATATTTCAATATGAAGATCAAGTTATATTAACCATATGCCTGCATAAACTGTCTTGACATGTATATGCGGGAGGAATCGAAATGAATGAACAGGATAAATCATATATAGAGCAAATTTTAAACACCTGGGAAAGGCCTCAACGAAAGAGTGCTTTGAAGATGATAAAAAAGTACAGTTATCCTCAAGAAGCTACAATAAGCAGGTTGATTTGGTATAATAACGGGCGATGGAAACGAACCATAGTGCACCGAGACGCTGTGCCACACCACTTTCCGACCACCCATCCTGATTTCCTTGAACAAGTGATTGACTATAAGACCCCTATAAATAAATTCGATGACATTGCCAAGTTTGACGGCAGCACGTATCCTGACCGGACTAAAGGTGAAGTTTCTGCCGTATGTGATAAAGAAGAATTTAATACATTGAACATCAATTTGTTACATGAAATCTCTACAGGGAAACGCACTGTAGAAGAAGCGAGAAGATTTGCTACTGAAACTATCTACAATTATTTGCATCGTAAGATTTCATCTCCATATTTAGAAGCATTCATATTCCCGCCGCAGCATCATACTGCTGATCCCGATGTTCAAATCTTTTAATGAACAAATACCAAACTGAAACAAGGTTCTCTTTGATTACAATACAGTGGGAAGTAAAGGAATCAGCAAATTATTTCTCCGGATGTATTATTGGATTAAGGGTTGCGAAGCTTTCGCAAGGTATTCGGAAGGTAGTTACGAGCAATTCAGAAGGGATTGCGAATATGGAATTTGCTTCATTTTAGAAGTTGATGAACATATAAAATAAAGCGGTTCCCGGCTGATGCCAGGGGCCGCTTCTGCTGTTTTATTGTGTAATCCCTACCCGGTTTAAGCCATCTTCGGTTGCTTGTGATTCCGGGCTGTTTTCTCCATAAATATCAGTTGCTGAGGATAGCAGGGCTTTACGGGCATCGCTGAAATTAGAGTCAGGTGTTAAATAATGAGTGAGAGCTCGGTAATAGATCTTTCCAAGTTTTTCTTTTCCAATTTGGATGCCTGCAAGATAAGCTGCATGGTTGATGATGGAAGAGTTAATATGGACTCCTCCGTTATCAAGGTTAAGCGGAAGGTGGTAGAATTCATTCATATGCTTTGGATACTTACCGCTGCCGTTGCCATATGGTGTGTATTGAGCGTTAACAGGATATTTGCTTGGATTGCTCAGACTGCGTAATGCATCACGGCCGCCAGCAACAGCTTCAACTGCCATAATGTCCTCGCCGACTTCCCAATCGTCTTCATCGACAAGTGCTCCGAAGATATCGGAGAATGCCTCATTTAATGCTCCGGATTGGTTTCGATACTTTAGCCCAGAGGTAAAATTGGTAACGCCATGCGTCATTTCATGAGCAGCAACATCAAGGCCGGCAGATAAGGTATGCATGAATTTTCCATCGCCATCGCCATAGGTCATCTGGCGGCCATTCCAGAAGGCGTTATTATAATTTTCACCGTAATGCACAGTGGAGATGATTTCCATCCCTTTATTATCGAGGGAGTTTCGATCATGCTGATTTTTATAATAGTGATACACCTTTTCGGAATTATAATGGGCGTCTACAGCGGCTCTGTCGTAATCCTCATTCCAGGTGTTGTTCTTTTTGGCAAAGAGCACGCCGGGAAGGGAGATTGTACTGGCTTGCCACTGGTTTTTAAAATCGTATGTAGACATTCCTTCTAATCCATCATGAGAGATGTCATAAAGGAAAAACTGTGTGCCTTCACCGCTGCCGGGCTCATTTTTATGGGATAGATGCAAGTCCCGGCTTGCGCCTAAAACACCTGTACCTTTTCCTTTAATTGGCTTGTATTCATTTGCATGCATTAAACCATTATACTGATCAATGACTTCGCCTGTTTTTGCATTGATGAAAACAAACCAGTTACCTGGCTCGGTCCCTAGAAAGTTCAGATTGACTTTATAGGCAAGGTGATTTTGATCCTCAAATGGATAGACGACTAATTCGTGAGTTGGTGGATAATCGAGGACCTTTGGAGCATCAATGGCTGCTTTGGCTTTTTTTAATGCTTCGTCTGCTTGAATCGTTGGTGTGGTATCCAAATTACTTTCTTCGATTTCATTATAATATTGTCCGTTGATTGTCTTGACCTCGCCCTTCTCGTTATAATGGACAATCAAATGCGAGCCTTCTACCGGCACCCCGTTCTTGGTTTGCTGAAGGCGGGTATGGGTCATTCCGAATTGATCTTTTTCTTTTTTATTTACTTTTAAATTGTTGCCAGGGTTTTCTAGATTTAGCTTGTCCTTGTTTTGTTCAATGAAAGTAATAGCATCTGCATTAGAAGCATTAATATTTCCGACATGTTTCTTAAATATGTTTTGTCCGGACTGGTGTTTTGGACTGGAGTTCTGTAAAGATGTGATCTGTTCGTCCGGTTGAATGGCAGACGTAGTGGCAGGAAGAGCTGCACCAGTAAACAATGAGACTGTTAATACCATGGGAATGACTAACTTTTTGACCATTATATCCCTCCTACTCAAGTACATATATCGTAACCCGAAATATTTCATAAAAATAGGAACTTTCGAATTATTTTTAAGAAGATTTCTTTTTGTTAAAAACGGGTTGAGGGACCCGAATAACTTTTATGGCCTCGGGAAAATTACCTAGTTTTTTTGTCTTTTTTTTAGGACAATGCATATAGTGGTTGTATATCAGTAAAAAATAATTATATTTTTTTAAAGAAAGTAAAACTTTTTTTATATTAAGCTTGTGTAAATGAAAAAGAGGGTATATAATAAATTTTATCGATAAGGAAAACAAATTTCGACAAAATATTTAGTAAGATGCGGGTGTAGTTTAATGGTAAAACCCCAGCCTTCCAAGCTGATGTCGTGAGTTCGATTCTCATCACCCGCTCCATACATAATCACAACGCAGTGTTTCGTTACATAAGAGAACGAGGCATTGCGTTTTTTAAATTATTAGGCATATCACTTTTTGTGGTATGCTTTTTGTAATGAAAAAGAGAACTTTATCTATTCATATAAATCTATAATTAGGCGGGATTGTTTATGAAGGGCAGGAAAGAGACTGGAGAACGGGTTCAATGGAAGCCTTTTTTCAATTTGTTGAATTCAGAGAAACCGCCGGTGATGATTATTGCAGCAGTACTTATATTGAGTCTGCTTGAAACAGCGGCTGCTCTAGTTGTTCCGCTTTTTACAAAAAGGCTTGTGGACATGATGTCGGGAAGTGGAGTGGAGACTAGTGTCATTGTTTTGCTCGTCGGGACTTTTATTGCGCAGACTTTGGCGGGAGGGTTTTCTTTTTATTTCTTGACCTATATCGGTGAAAAGGTCATCGCAGGCATTCGCCGAAAGCTATGGAAACATATTCTGCATTTGCCCGTTTCCTTCTTTGACTCCAACCAGTCCGGGGAAACGCTGAGCCGGATTACGCAGGATACCAATACAATCAAGACGGTGATCACTAATCATTTGGTTACGTTCATTTCAGGGATTATCTCCATTATTGGATCGATCATTATACTCTTTATACTGGATTGGAAAATGACTTCAATTATGTTAAGCATTGTTCCGCTTTCCTTATTGATTATCATGCCGCTTGGCAGGAAGATGTACAAGGTTTCCAGGCAGACACAGGATGAAATGGCGGCATTTAGCGGCAATCTTGGCAGGGTGCTCAGTGAAATCCGGCTTGTCAAATCTTATAATGGCGAAGGTTTGGAAAGGGAAAAGGGATTTCACGGTGTTCAGCAACTATTCCTTTATGGTCTTAAGGAAGCAAGAATTCAAGCAGTCATTTCCCCATTCATGACCACGATCATGATGGTCATCCTGGTTATTTTGATTGGCTACGGCGGAGTGCGTGTCGCCTCAGGACAGTTGACTGCAGGTACCCTGGTGGCAATCATCATTTATATGTTTCAGATTGTTGTGCCATTCAGCCAGATGGCTTCCTTCTTTACGGCGTTCCAAAAAGCGCTGGGTGCCACGGACAGAATTCAGACGCTGCTGGCACTTCCGATTGAAAAGTATGAAGGGAAATCGAACACCTTTTTAAATGCGGACTTGTCTTTTCAGGACGTATCTTTTTCTTACAATCATTCTAAAATGATCGTAAACAATGTTAGCTTTACGGTTCCCTCCAATAAGACGATCGCTTTAGTGGGGCCGAGCGGCGGCGGGAAAACAACGATTTTTTCCTTGATTGAACGATTTTATGATCCTGTACAGGGGACGATTGACATTGGCGGGGTTCCAATCAGGGAGTTGGATCTTTCGGTTTGGAGATCGCGAATAGGGTACGTTTCACAGGACAGCCCGGTAATGACGGGAACGATCAAAGATAATATTTGTTATGGTGTAGAGCGTAAAATGACGGACGAAGAAGTGGTTTCCGCAGCGAAAATGGCAAATGCTGATGAATTTATTTCAGGACTGCCGGATGGCTACAAAACCGAGGTTGGCGAGCGGGGCGTGAAGCTATCAGGGGGACAAAGGCAGCGAATAGCGATTGCCAGGGCAATTCTAAGGGATCCAAAAATCCTTCTTCTCGATGAAGCGACATCCAATCTTGACAGCGAATCAGAGCTGTTGGTGCAGAATGCTGTTAAAAACTTGATGAAAGGAAGGACTACGTTAATCATTGCCCATCGTCTTTCTACTGTTATCGAAGCTGATCAGCTGCTCGTTGTTGAAAATGGCAGGATAACAGGGAAGGGAACACATGCAGAGCTTCTTGAAAGCCATGAACTGTATCAAAAGCTTGCAAAACAACAATTAAGAATCAACACGGATTCGGGAATCTAACCAAATAAGGGTCCCGGCTATTCATTCAACCAAACTGCGGATGAATTCAACCAAACCGACTGGGAATTCAACGAAACTGGGCAAGAATTCAACCAAATATGGCTTCAGGACAATAAATCAACGAAACTGGCTAGGATTTCAACCAAATTGATCAAGAATAAGACAGCGCAAGTCCCTTAGTAAAAAGGAACCCCGACGTCAGTTCAGTTTTCTAGTTTCGTCGTCTATGTGATCACCTGCAAAGATGCTTCGCCGCCGTGAATCTGAATGAACATATCCATTAATGATTCAGTTAGTTTGACGGCTTCTTGTTTTGTAATCGAGGGCCTTAAATAAATGATCTGGACAGCATGTTTTGTTTGCTCGGTTACCTTTGTCCGTGCCGAGTCGACAAAAGGACTGCCAAACGGGCCTTTGTCATCGGCAGAGGTAATCATATTATGCATTGAATTCATTCTGCCATTGATGCCGGTATATTCGTCTTCTGATCCACCGATTTTGATTACTGTATCTCCGCTGATATGTTCAGTATCATATATACCAATCGGCACTTCATATTGCAGCGAGAAAAAGGTATTCAAATCAATCGCCGAGTTAACAGAGGGTAAGTAGTTTTGTTTTTTGATCCTGCGGTAAAGCGCCTCAGCTGATGGACGGTACCGGGAAGGATCGGTTCCGGCTGCTTTGAAAACCTGTCGCCATTCTTTGATGCCTGTGAAATCGGTTAATTCTTTTTCCTGCAAATCAAAAAAGATTGACTCCTGAAACAATTGCAGCCTTCCTTTTACCATTTGCGGTGAATCGCCAACCTCTATATTATGGTATGTAATCACTCCAGCTTTAAAGTCTGGCAATTTGCTGCACAGAGAAGGGTGGATCGAAGTTTCCAATGGTTTCACCTCCAAAAATGAGTAAAAATCGTTTATCATAGATAACAATGGTTTATAACAACTATAAGCGAAACTTCTCTGATTTTAAAGGGGGAAGGAGGTTGACATGATGGATTATCAAAAATTGAAAGAAGAAATCATTATATATAGCAAGGAAATCGGCATTGATAAAATCGGTTTTACAACTGCGGATACGTTCAGCGAAATGAAGAACAGGCTGATTCGCCAGGCTGAGCTTGGTTTCCAATCAGGATTTGAAGAGCCTGATATTAATAAAAGGGTTCACCCCGAGCAGATATTTCCGGAGCCGCGTTCAATCATATCGATAGCGATTGCATACCCTTCTAAGATGAAGGATGCCCCGCAAAGCAAAAGGGGCGAGCGGCGCGGAATTTTTGCGCGCGCGTCGTGGGGGACGGATTATCACGTCATCCTTCGCGATAGATTAAAGCAGCTTGAAGAATTCATTAACAGCAAAGTTCCGGAAGTGGTGACCAAGTCGATGGTCGATACAGGGGAGCTCGCAGACCGTGCTGTCGCGGAGCGGGCCGGGATTGGCTGGAGCGGGAAAAATTGCTCGATTATTACACCGGAATTCGGATCCTATGTATACCTGGGAGAAATGATCACTAGTCTTCCGTTCGAACCGGATACACCGATGGAGGATCGTTGCGGTGCATGTAATAAATGTATTGATGTATGTCCGACAGGGGCCTTGGTTGCGGGCGGCCAGCTGAATGCCCAGCGCTGTATCGCATTTCTGACGCAGACAAAAGGTTTTTTACCCGATGAATTTCGTACGAAGATAGGAAACCGGCTTTACGGCTGTGATACGTGCCAGACTGTATGTCCAGAAAATAAGAGAAAGGATTTTCATTTTCACCCGGAAACAGAACCAGATCCTGAGATCGCCAAGCCATTGCTAAAACCCCTTCTCTCAATCGGCAATCGAGAGTTTAAAGAAAAGTTCGGCCATGTGTCCGGATCGTGGAGAGGGAAGAAGCCGATCCAACGCAATGCCATCCTTGCACTGGCCCATTATAAAGATGAAACAGCCTTGCCTGATCTCATTAAAGTCATGAAGGAAGATACAAGGCCTGTAATCAGGGGAACTGCGGCTTGGGCCATCGGCAAAATCGGCGGGCAGGAAGCAGCAGCAGAATTGCATCTAGCTCTGGAAGCGGAAAATGACCAGGAAGTAATAAATGAAATTAGAAAAGGCTTGCAGCTACAAGAAGCGTCACAATGATTACCCGGCTTATGCCGGGTTTTTGTTTTGATACGGGCCCTTCTTTCATAGATATAAAGAAGGAATTAAATGGGGAGGGCTAACCTTGAAACAACAGCTAGAGACCTTATTAAAGGAAAGAGTTGATCAATTCGTCTCTGATGACGGCCACATTTCGGATGAAAAGCTTGCAAGGAAGCTGCAATCATTAAGGCAAAGAGAGGCAGAAATTGTCCAGGTAAAAGCGGCTGCGCATGTGATCTCGGAGCAGAAACATAATCAGGAAACATCGCTTGATTATATGGTTCATTTTCACTTTTTTTTGAGGCAGAATGAACTTTTTTATGATGAAGAAGGTATTGAGTATCGCACAGGCCGGTTCGTTAATGGAACGTTAGTGGAAGATATCGAAAAGAGACAAAAAACAGAAACACTTACTCCTGAATGTGAACTTGATCTCACGGTTCCAGGTGAAAGGGCGTCCTATACGTATAACCATTTGAAGGCCGTTCAATACGCGGAAAGATGGTGGAATGAGTTTAATCCGGCATACAAGAAGTTTCAAGATGATTGTACCAATTTTATCTCGCAATGTTTGCATGCAGGAGGAATCCCGATGTGGGGAGCCCCTAATAAGTCGAAGGGCTGGTGGATAGGAAAGAATAGCTGGAGTTACAGCTGGACGACCGCTAATTCTTTGATGCTGATACTGACAAAAGGACAGGGAATACGAACAAAACAAGTCAGATCACCGCAGGAGCTGCAGCTCGGGGATATCATTTGCTACGATTTTCAAGGGGACGGCCGTTTTGATCATAATACCATTGTGACTGGGAAGGACCAGAATGGAATGCCGCTCGTCAATGCCCATACGACAAACAGCCGGCGGCGCTATTGGGCATATGAGGATTCAACGGCCTATACACCGAATATCCGATACAAATACTATACTATTCTCGATGGAAACTAAGGTTTTTTATGCTAAGGCTATTAATGATATAATAGCATGTAGAGTTTATATCCGAGGTGAAAATAGTGGCAATACATGTGGTTTTATATCAGCCTGAAATCCCTTCCAACACAGGGAACATCGCCCGTACATGTGCGGCGACTGATACGGTACTGCATTTGATCCGTCCGCTGGGTTTTTCAACGGATGATAAAATGCTGAAACGGGCAGGACTGGATTATTGGGGATACGTAAATATCACCTATTACGATTCGTTGGAGGAATTCTTTGAAAAGAATCAAGGCGGGGAATTCTTCTACCTATCTAAATTTGGCGAAAAGCCGCATACGACTTTTGATTACAGTGACAGGGATAAGGAATATTACTTCTTGTTCGGCCGTGAGACAACCGGCCTCCCGAAAGATTTAATCCATGAACAGATGGATCGCTGCCTGCGTATCCCTATGACCGGCAATGTCCGTTCGCTAAACTTGTCCAATACAGCAGCCATCCTTGTGTATGAAGCACTTAGACAGCAGAATTTCCGTGACTTAGAGATAAAAGGAAATCTATAGCGAAGGCAGCAGGGAATTCTCTGTTGCTTTTTCTGTCTGTCCGCCTGCTTTTTGCTTTGTCCCAAATGGAGAGAGGGAAGAATACATGAAGAGGTGAAGAATGATGAACGAAGTAATCGAACGGATGCTCTGTTCGATCCTATGAGGAGAGGCTGTTAGGGTTTTAATAAGCGACAACAAGTAAGAAAGCTGCCACACTGGCAGCTTTCTTACTTGTTACTTAACACTTGGTTTATCATTGTACCCGCCAGTGAAAATGGCAGTTAAAAATGTAATAGCAACAGCAATAATTATGACTGTACCCATTATGTAGCCCTCCTTTTTGCTTGCACAGGTCGTGGCAAACATCGACTTTCCTCTATTTACCCTAATTCTACTATTAAAAGTATTATACCCCAACTTAGTATGTCTGTGAATGAAAACGAATGTTTTTTGTCCACAAATTTCCCTTTTCATTATCTAACATGTTCAGGCAAATTGAAGCATAGATATAGTAACAACTCTGAAAGCTACAGGGGGAGGTTCCTTAAATGGATATATTGAAGAGGATTGAGAAGTACAGAGAAGATGAACAGAAGCTGAAATGGGAAGGCACCTTTGCAGAATATTTAGAAATTATAAGAGAACAGCCATTGGTTGCTCAATCTGCACATTCACGCGTTTATAACATGATCAAAGACGCCGGAACAGAAGAAGTCAATGGAACCCGCAATTACAATTTCTTCAGCGGCCAGCTCTTTGGCCTTGAGGAATCGCTTGAGAGGCTGGTGGAAGAATACTTTCACCCTGCCGCCAAAAGGCTCGATGTCAGAAAAAGAATCCTGCTTTTAATGGGACCTGTTTCAGGAGGAAAGTCTACGCTAGTGGCAATGCTAAAGCGGGGATTGGAATCCTACTCACAGAATAATCAAGGAGCGATTTATGCCATAAAGGGCTGTCCGATGCACGAGGATCCGCTCCACCTCATTCCGCTTTACTTACGACAGGACTTTCACGAGGAATATGGAATCAGAATCGAAGGCAACCTATCACCGCTCAATGTCATGAGACTGGAAAAAGAATACGGCGGCAGGATCGAAGACGTGATAGTTGAAAGGGTATTCTTGTCGGAGGATAAACGTGTCGGGATTGGAACATTCAGCCCATCCGATCCGAAATCACAGGATATTGCTGATTTAACGGGAAGCATTGACTTTTCGACGATTGCTCAATATGGTTCTGAATCAGACCCGCGCGCCTACCGCTTTGATGGTGAACTCAACAAGGCCAACCGCGGCATGATGGAATTCCAGGAAATGCTCAAATGTGACGAGAAATTTTTATGGCATTTGCTCTCGCTTACACAGGAAGGGAATTTCAAAGCGGGAAGGTTTGCGTTAATTTCCGCGGATGAGCTCATCGTCGCTCACACGAATGAAACGGAATACAAATCGTTCATTGCCAATAAGAAAAACGAGGCGCTTCATTCAAGGATTATCGTGATGCCGATTCCGTATAACCTGAAAGTAAGGGAAGAAGAAAAAATTTATGAAAAAATGATCCGCGAGAGTGATGTTGCAAATGTGCATATTGCCCCGCATACATTAAAGGTGGCGGCGATGTTCACCATCCTGACGAGAATGAAGGATCCGAAAAAGGGTGATATCGATCTTGTGAAAAAAATGCGCCTGTATGATGGGGAAAACGTGGAAGGTTATAGTTCTGCGGATATTACCGAACTGCAAAAAGAACATCAGGACGAGGGAATGAGCGGCATCGATCCGCGTTATGTGATTAACCGGATTTCGTCGACAATCATCCGTAAAGAAGATAATCCATCCATCAATGCACTCGATGTTCTGCGCTCATTGAAGGAGGGCCTAGACCAGCACCCTTCGATTACGAATGAGCTTCGGGAACGCTATTTGAATTTTATTTCGCTGGCACGTAAGGAATATGATGCAATTGCGAAAAATGAAGTGCAAAAAGCCTTTGTATACTCGTATGAAGAATCGGCCAAAACGCTTATGGACAATTACCTTGATAATGTGGAAGCTTACTGCAACAAGTCAAAACTCCGCGATCCGTTGACAGGGGAGGAAATCTCACCGGATGAAAAGCTGATGCGTTCCATCGAGGAGCAGATTGGTATTTCCGAAAATGCGAAAAAAGCATTCCGTGAAGAAATTTTGATCCGTATTTCTGCCTATGCAAGAAAAGGAAAACGTTTTGACTACAATTCACACGACCGTCTGCGCGAAGCGATTCAAAAGAAATTGTTCGCCGATTTAAAAGATGTTGTGAAAATTACGACATCCACAAAAACTCCAGATGAAAGACAGCTTAAGAAGGTAAATGAAGTTGTTGCAAGGCTGGTTGAAGAGCATGGATACAATTCTACCTCTGCGAATGAACTGCTGCGGTATGTAGGAAGTTTGTTGAATCGGTAATAAGCTGAAAAAAAGCTGTTGGGATAAGACCAACAGTTTTTTAGTTTTATTAAAAGAATTCTTGCATCATCTGCTTGAATACATCCTCCATCTCTGGGGAAGGTAAGTGAGGAGGCGGTTTACTTGGAAAAGAAGAATCCGGAACAGGAGACAGAAAGTACGGTAGCTCCCGGTTTTGATTATAAAGATGAGCTAAACGAAAGTGCTACAGAAGAGGAAATTGAAAAGGATGAATATACAAATGTGACTACTTTGTCGTTGGACGAGGTTGAGCCAAGCTAAAAACCCTGTCTACTGACAGGGTTTTAAAAAAACGAAGGCCTCCGCTATTTGGTGACATTCAATCCATGTTCTTCAAGCTTTAAAATGATTTGATCATGGGAAATTTTATTTCGGTCGAATTCCACTTTCACTTCCCCGTCATCAGTATCCACAATTGCCCGTTCAATTCCTTCACTTTGCAGCAGTAGTGACTCTAGCGTCTGGATCGCTCCGCTTGAAATAGCTTCCTTTACATAAATCGTTGTACTATCCATTCCTGTATTCCTCCTTTTTTCCTTTGAAAAAATGGCTTGTTTTATCTATACCCCGGTCAACAGGAGTTATGTAAAACGAATTGAATCTTGGTCTTACCTTGTTTATTGACTTCTAGTTTGGGGTAAAGATTGGTAGAGGTGATTTATAATGGATAAAGAACTCAAAAAGGAACATGTACCAGAAAACAGCTCTATGGCGAAGGATTTGGAAGAGATGAAGGACCTCGGTAAGCAAATGGAACATTTAAGAACAAATAAAGAATTAAAAGAATCGGATAAGCACCCCGGTACAGTACAGCATGAAGAAGTTGAACAGGAATAAACAAGTCTCCAGGTCTGGAGGCTTTTTTTTATTTTCATAATGATTGAACCTGGAATCAGGATTGTCCTATTTTTTGTGGACGAGCGCCCATTGTCAAAATTTTTGTAAATTATCCTCTATCTCTGCATATGATAGAGTAATACTTTTCTTAATAAACTGTAACTTTGCCAAGGGAAATGCCCTGGATTAACCTATAGAAAATAAGTATGAAAACGAAAACCATTGAAACACCTTTTTTAAGGGAATTTTCACATTACCACATCGTATGCGTGATCATGAAAGAATGTGCAAAAAAATAAGGAGGGGAAGAACATGTCAGAAGAGAACAATCATCAGTATGTGATTTCGAAAGAAGATTGGTCCCTCCACCGCAAAGGCTATGACGACCAGCAGCGTCATCAGGAAAAGGTTCAAGAAGCGATTAAAAACAATCTGCCGGATTTAATTTCAGAAGAAAGCATTGTCATGTCAAATGGACGTGATGTTGTCAAAATTCCGATTCGCTCTTTGGATGAATATAAGATAAGGTACAATTACGACAAGAATAAGCACGTCGGACAGGGAGACGGAGAAAGCCAGGTGGGGGATGTAGTTGCCAGGGACGGATCCGATTCCCAGCAGAAAGGTCCGGGAAAAGGGCAAGGAGCGGGTGACCAGGCCGGTGAAGATTATTATGAAGCAGAGGTTTCGATGATGGAACTTGAAGAAGCATTATTCAGCCAGCTTGAGCTGCCGAACTTACAGCGCAAGGAGCAAGCTGAAAACACGGTCGAGCATATCGAATTTAATGATATCCGCAAAACCGGACTTATGGGCAACATCGATAAAAAGAAAACAATGATATCTGCTTTCAAGCGCAATGCCCTGACCGGTACACCTGGATTCCATCCGATCTATCAGGAGGATTTGAAGTTTAAGACATGGAGTGAAGTCACCAAACCGGACTCTAGAGCAGTGGTGCTGGCGATGATGGACACTTCAGGATCTATGGGAATTTGGGAGAAGTACATGGCGCGCAGCTTTTTCTTCTGGATGAACAGATTCTTGAGAACTAAATATGAGACAGTCGAGATTGAGTTTATCGCGCATCATACAGAGGCGAAGGTCGTCCCGGAAGAGGACTTTTTTTCTAAAGGGGAAAGCGGGGGAACCATTTGTTCATCGGTTTACAGGAAAGCCCTGGAGCTGATTGATTACAAATACGATCCAGTGAAGTATAATATCTATCCATTCCATTTTTCCGACGGTGACAATTTGACATCCGACAATGCCCGCTGCGTCAAGCTTGTGGAACAGCTAATGAAGGTATCGAATATGTTTGGGTACGGCGAAGTCAATCAGTACAACCGTCACTCTACACTTATGGGTGCCTATAAGAACATCAATAATGAGAAATTCCGCTATTATATTTTAAAGCAAAAAGCTGACGTATTCCATGCGATGAAGAGCTTTTTTAAGAACGAAGACAATAAGCAGTATGCGTAAATAAAGGCCAGCCGCAGGGCTGGCTTTTATTATTTGGTCATTAAGCTGCATAGTTTTAATCATCCAACAAAGGAATCCGGCCCTTATATTTATCGCACATTAACGGGATTTTGACCGATAACTGTCCGTAAATTCCTGATTTGTAAAATACAACTCAAACATTGCTCAACCTCGAGCAAGACGTCACCGTTTCATATGAATCATAAACCTGTAACGGTCGGCGCGGTACACAGATTTAACAAATTCAATCGGGGTACCGTCTTCAGAAAAAGATTTTCTTTGGATTAGCATGACCGGCAATCCTTTTTTTATCTTCAAATATTGTGACTCCATTTGATCTGCTATGGAAGATTCAATGATTTGTTCAGCCTGATCAATTTTTACACGTGAATGGTCCTCGATGTATTCGTACAAGGATTGATTGATCATGATTTCTTCGGTTAAACCCTTTATCAGGTTGGCGGAAATATAGGTTGTTTCCAGGGCCATCGGAACATCATCTGCTAAACGGATTCGTTTGATTTCATAAACGGGTCCATATTCCTGAATGGCAAGGTGATTTGCAATCGAACTGCTTGCCGGTATAACTTCGAAGCTGAGAGGCTTGCTCCCGGGCTTCATTCCTCTCGATTTCATATCTTCTGTAAAGCTGGTCAGGCCCTGAAGCGGCTGTTCAATTTTTCTTTCAGCAACAAAGGTGCCTTTCCCTTTGACACGGTATAAATAGCCTTCATCGACCAGTTTGGTTAGTGCCTGTCTGATTGTCATGCGGCTAATTTTAAATTTCTCTGCATATTGTCTTTCAGAAGAGATTGTATCACCGGGCTTTAATTCGCCTTTTTCGATCATATTCTTTATTTGTTCTTGTAACTGATAGTAAATGGGAATAGGGGATTTTTTATTGATCATGCGAACTTCTCCTTGCCTTTGCCAGAGCCGCTTCATCAGCGATAATTGTAACATCTGGATGCCTTTTTAACACGGACGCCGGAAAGCTTTCATCGATATCGCCATGCAAAAGACGATCCACAGCTTCTTTCTTTTTATCACCTGAGATAAGAAGCAATATTTCTTTGCTTCGCATGATTGTGGCAATGCCCATTGTGATTGCTTGAAAAGGAACGTTTTCCTGCTTATCAAAAAAACTTGCGTTTGCTTTTCTGGTAGAATCTGTTAAATTGACAATATGTGTTTTGGAATCGAATGGCGTTCCCGGTTCGTTAAATCCGATATGACCGTTGCTGCCAAGGCCTAAAATCTGAAGGTCAATCCCGCCGTAGTTTTCGATCAATTGTTCATAAAGCTGGCATTCTTCTTGAATGCCCTTTGTATCACCGCGGGGGATATGGGTTCCGGACATTTCAACGTCAAGATGATTAAACAGGATGTCATTCATGAAATATCGGTAGCTGTTGGGATTGTCGCCGGCCAGGCCGATATATTCATCGAGGTTGAAAGTTGTGACTTGTTTATAAGAGATTTGATTGGTTTTATGATCTTCAATTAAATTTGCATACGTTCCTGCAGGAGTATTACCTGTAGCGAGCCCGAGGATAATCGCCGGGTTTGTACGTACCTTTTCAAGGATGGTCTCAGCTGCTTTTTTACTCATTGCCTTATAATCTTTTACTTCGATAATTCTCATTGTGGTTCCACCTCTTTACTAAAAGCAAGCATTCCTTTGCAAAATGTCATCACTACATCATGATTTTCGTCAAAAATGACAAGGTCAGCATCTTTCCCTGCTGCAATGCTTCCTTTGCGGTCAAATACATTCAATTGCTTTGCCGGATTGACTGATCCCATTTTGATGGCACTCTCAAGTGTGCAATCTGTATAAGCTACTATGTTTTTAACAGCCTGGCCCATTTTTAAAATGCTCCCGGCAAGAGTTCCGTCACGCAGTACAGCCTTGCCATCCTTAACGGTCACATCCTGTCCTCCCAAATCATATGTCCCATTGTTTAAACACTTTGCCCTCATGGCATCCGTAATCAAAATAAGTCCATGCTGTCCTTTTTGTTTATAGACGAGATTGACCATTTCCGGGCGTACGTGGACACCATCGGCAATAATTTCAGCCTTTAACTCAGCTCTCAACAGCGCAGCCCCGGCAACGCCAGGCTCTCGATGATGCAACCCTGTCATTTGATTAAAAAGATGGGTTACATGGGTAGCGCCTGCAGCTATTGCTTCCGACACTTTTTCATACGTTGCATCAGAGTGGCCGATCGAAGCGATGACGCCATTTTTCTTTAAATATTGGATCAACTGGAGCCCGCCTGGTTGTTCCGGAGCCAATGTAACGAGTTTAATTGTATTTTTTGATAACTGTTGCCATTTTATGAACGTTTCCAGGTTTGGTTCAACGATATATTCTACTGGCTGTGCTCCGGCTTTTTTGGGATTTACAAAGGGGCCTTCCAGATGGACTCCAAGGATTTCCGCTTTTCCGGGAGATTGGCGATCCTCGATATAGCGACTGGCATTTAATAAAGCCTGTTCAATTGCTTCACTTTCCTGAGTGATTGTCGTCGCTAAAAAGCTTGTTGTCCCTTCTTCCGGAAGCGCCGTAGACATAGTTTCCAATGCCTCTTTTGACGCGTCCATCGTATCTGCGCCATTGACGCCATGAATATGGACATCAATAAACCCGGGGATAACCTTAAAATGGGCTGGAAGTGCAAAATTCTCATATTGTTCTTGATTGGAGAGTTGGTTTATAGAACCAACTTCTTTAATTTTTCCATCCTCTACTTTTATAAATCCATTATCTATTATCATATTCTCGGTATAAATAGAGATATTTTTAAGTAAAATTTTCTGATTTGGCTTCACAGTGCTTTACATCCTTTCTAATCCATAGAAATTTTATCATTTACTAAATATAGTTGTCTATACCACAACATGTGGACATAATAGGTGCCTTTTCTTAATATTAATATTATAGTAAAGAAATCTCATGATTGACAAATCTATAAAAAGTTCTCAGTGAAAGGGAGGTAGATTGGTATAGACATCTATATTTCCCCAATGATAAGATGATGTCAAGCAGGAAAAGCGCTTTCATAACTTATAACTTATTTAAGGAGTGATTCTAATGTTGGGATTTTTGCAGCGCATCGGTAAATCCTTAATGCTTCCGATTGCCGTATTACCGGCAGCTGGGTTATTGTTGCGATTTGGGCAGTCTGATTTGTTGGATATTCCTTTTATTGCAAACGCAGGAAATGCTATCTTTGCAAATCTCGCACTGATCTTTGCCATTGGGGTGGCGATGGGTTTTGCCAAAGATAACCACGGTGCCGCAGCTTTATCGGGAGCGATCGGTTATTTGGTGTTGACAGAAGGGGCAAAAGCAATCGATAAAGATATTAATATGTCCGTTCTTGGCGGGATTATCGCGGGTATCATTGCAGGGTTATTATACAATCGTTTTCATGATATTAAATTGCCGGAATGGCTTGGTTTTTTCAGCGGACGGCGATTTGTCCCGATCATGACCTCACTGGTAATGATTGTCCTTGCAGGAATTGCCGGGTTTGCCTGGCCGCCGATTCAAGATATAATCAATGGGTTTGGTAATTGGATTATTGGGCTGGGTGCAATTGGCTCTGGTGTATTCGGGTTTTTTAACCGTTTATTGATTCCGCTAGGATTGCACCATGTATTAAACAATTTATTCTGGTTCCAGTTTGGGGAATATGCGGATAAAACCGGGGATATAGCCCGTTTCTTTGAAGGAGATCCAACGGCAGGGCTATATATGACGGGCTTTTTCCCAATCATGATGTTTGGTTTGCCGGCAGCTGCATTTGCGATGATTGCTGCGGCGAAACCGGAAAAGAGAAAAGCGGTAGCAGGTATGCTTGCCAGCCTTGCTTTAACATCATTTGTTACAGGGATAACAGAACCTATCGAGTTTTCATTTATGTTCTTATCACCGTTGTTATACGTAATACACGCTGTATTAACTGGCCTTTCGATGTGGGTTACCTCTGCGTTGGGAATCAGGGATGGCTTTACGTTCTCTGCAGGAGGAATTGACTATCTATTAAACTTTAATATTGCCGAAAAACCGTGGCTGCTCCTGCTTGTAGGCGTGATTTATGGCATCATTTACTTTATTGTTTTCTACAGCTTAATCAAAATGCTGAAATTAAAAACACCTGGCCGTGAAGACGATGAAGTATATCTCGAAGACGGCAGCGAGACAGTTAGCGATGATAAGTTTGAACAAATGGCTCATCACTTTATGAATGATATCGGCGGAAAAGAAAATATTATTTCAATTGATAATTGTGCCACCAGGCTTCGTCTGCAGGTTGAGGACATGGGAAAAGTACAAGATTCTTCCTTGAAAGCACATGGTGCCAAAGGTGTTATGAAAATCAATGACCATAATCTGCAAATTATTGTCGGGACTGAAGTGGAATTTGTTGCCGATGCTATGAAGAGGCAATAAGGTGGATAGAAAGTAAAATTGAAGGACCATTGAATAAGAAGGGTCTATCAGGTTGACTGGAATAAATCTCAGAAGATTGGCAGGATATCTCCTTCCGATCTTTTTTTGAATTCTTTTTATAGTCTTTTGTGTGATTATAAGTACAGTTGTGACAACTGTTTGATCAATCCAGGATTTTAGAAGGATTCCAATATATTCAACCGGGACTAATGGCGTAAAATGGCGTGTAATTAACAAAATTATGTAGTAAAACTCCAAAAGTTATATTATTCTTTATTTACAACAAGATGGCAACAGATTTCGATATAAATGGAAGCCCTTACAAGAAAAAAGGAGGGTAAGATGAAAAAAACATTATATGTTGTTACAGCCGTTCTTAGCATTTCGATGGTATTTTCCGGAGAAGAACTTGTAAATGCCGCTAATGAAAAGCTTACTTTTTCAACAATTGTGCAAAAGAAAGAACTGGGTATGGCAGCCAACAATGCTTATCCATTTACTTGGGACAATCCCGGGCCTTCATCTCCAGTGCTACAAACCGGCTCGGTACGATCAGCTGGAATGGTCACTCAGCCTTTACGTGAAATCGATCGTTTGATAAAAGATGCGATTGAGCAAAAAACAATGCCTGGTGCCGTCGTTTATGCTGCACGTCAAGGCGTTACTGTGAAACATGACGCATACGGATATGCGGCTCGTTATAAAGATGATCAATTTACAGAGATAGACGAGAAAAATCCTATGAAGAAAGACACCATTTTTGACCTGGCGTCGATTAGCAAGGTATTTACGACAACGGCTGCTATGAAGCTTTATGAGCAGGGAAAATTCGACTTGGATGATCCAGTAGCCCATTATATCCCCGAGTTTTCACAAAACGGCAAATCAACTGTCACAATTAGACAACTCATGACCCATACCTCAGGTTTTGTCTCATGGATTCCTCTATACAAAATGGGTAAAAACCGTGAAGACCGGATACAAGTTGTTTTTTCGCAGCCTTTACAAAACGAGCCTGGCACCCATTATACATACAGTGATCTTAACATGATAACCCTCGGTGCCCTTGTTGAAAGATTATCTGGAAAACGGTTGGACGAGTATATAAAAGAAACCATTACAAAACCTCTCAAAATGAATGATACGATGTATAATCCGCCAGCATCCTTAAAGGAGCGGATCGCAGCTACAGAATATCAGCCAACGCTGGGACGCGATCTTGTCTGGGGTGAAGTGCATGATGAAAACGCTTGGTCGCTTGATGGTGTTGCCGGTCATGCAGGTGTTTTTTCAACTGCAGCAGATCTGGCGAAATTCGCCCACATGTTTTTGCAGGAAGGAAAATATGGCCGTACAAGAATTCTTCAGCCCGAAACAGTCAAGCTCTTGAACGAAAACCAGAATGCAGCTTTTGAAGGAGACGATCACGGCTTAGGATGGGAACTGCAACAAGGCTGGTATATGGATGCTTTAACGGGAAGCAGTACACTTGGGCATACTGGATACACAGGTACCTCCATTGTAGTAAGCCCGGCAAATGATACGATAGCGATTTTACTAACAAATCGTGTTCACCCCTCACGTAACACAGTATCTACAAACCCAACGAGAAGAATGCTTGCTCGTCAGGTTGCAGATTCGATCCCTGTTGCAACTCCTGGCAGAAAACCAGCGTGGTTCTCGGGGTATGGAGATAACCTTAAAAGACAGCTTGTGCTGGAAACAGAACTAAAGCAAGGTGCAGAGTTATCGTTTAAAACGTGGTATAGAATCGAAGCAGAATCTGATTATGGCGATATAGAGATTTCAACAGATGGAAAACATTGGACACAAGCTAGCACATCGGTTACAGGAAGCAGCGGAAAGTGGCTCTCACAATCGTTTTCAATACCGGCAAGCACCAAATTTATCCGTTTTACTTACAAAACAGATAAATCTATTAACGGAAGGGGCTGGTATATCGCGGATGTAAAGCTATCGAGCAAAAATGGCAAAGTTACCCCCAAAGTCGATAATGAGGGGTGGATTCTTCGAAATTATTAGCACACCGAGTTTCTTTTAATTTTTGCAAAAAATCTGTTTAAGAAAGTATGTTTTACTGAATTTTCCCAAGGAGGTTGCATAATGATCGATTTGCGAAAAACATTTGCCATTCCTTTCCTTATCGCGGGATTGTTGTTTACTCAGTTGTTTGCCACAGCTAAATCGGAGGAAGTAAAGGCGGAACGCAATCAAGGAAACACTGATGTAATAATCTACCAGAACCTTCCTGAAATAGATTCGGAGATGAAAGATGGTCAAACTTCATTAAAGGTTCTCCGTATTCATGAACAGGGTCATTTTAGTGAGGTAACCGAGGGACTAACATGGAAATCAGCGAATAAAAATGTCGCCCGCGTTGATGAAAATGGAAAGGTTACACTTACCGGAAAAAGCGGAAGAACGTTCATTACGGTAAGGGATGGAGCAGCCTCCGACCGAATTGGGATAGAGGTTAAAGGTGATTCAGTGCCTAAGAAAAAGGGCAAGCCTGGAAAGCCAGCCAGCGAAGTAAGTATCGTCAAACAAAAAGGAATACGCTATAACATCATTGAAAAAGCGATCGATGGGCTAACGGTAGAAGAAAAAGTTGGCCAGATGCTCATGCCCGATTTCCGAACGTACAATGGAAAAAACGTTACTGAAATGTTGCCTGAAATTGATGCGTTAGTGAAAAAGTATCACCTTGGCGGAGTCATCCTATTCCGGGAAAATGTCGACACAACCGAACAGACAGCAAGACTTGTTGCCGATTATCAAGATTCGTCTGAGAAGTTCGGTATACTGCTGTCAATTGACCAGGAAGGCGGCATTGTAACCCGACTGCAGTCCGGTACCGATTTCCCCGGAAACATGGCGCTTGGAGCAACAAGGTCAGAGGAAATTACCAGAAAGGTTGGCAATGCAATAGGCGAGGAACTCAATTCCCTTGGCATTAATACGAATTTTGCTCCTGTCTTTGATGTGAATAATAACCCGGACAATCCGGTTATAGGTGTTCGCTCATTTGGTGAAGATCCAGAACTTGTCGCAAAATTTGGTGTGGCTTATACACAAGGGTTACAAGAAAGTGGGGTTTCTGCAACAGCCAAGCATTTTCCGGGCCATGGTGACACCGCTGTTGACTCACACCTTGGTCTTCCAGAGGTACCTCATGATAAAGAACGTCTAAAGGAAGTAGAATTATATCCGTTTCAAAAAGCAATGGACGCAGGCATTGACGCGATCATGACTGCACACGTCACTTTCCCCAAAATTGATGATACTAAAGCGATCTCGAAAAAGGATGGTACAGAGATAGCTGTTCCAGCGACGTTATCCTACAAAGTGTTAACTGAATTAATGCGTGAGGAAATGGGCTTTGATGGTGTCATAACAACCGACGCTCTCAATATGAATGCCATCGCTGATCACTTTGGAGCAGTAGATGCCGCGATTCGTGCGGTAAAAGCAGGCTCGGACCTTGTTTTAATGCCGGTCGGTCTTGAGGCTGTTGCGGAAGGCTTGTTAAAGACTGTAAAAACCGGAGAGATCCCGGAGGAGAGAATCAATGCTTCTGTGAAACGCATTTTAACCCTGAAGGTAAAACGGGGAATCTTCAAATCGGAATCATCGATTGACAATGAAAAGAAAATGGAAAATGCACGGCAGGTTGTCGGATCTGAGCAACACAAACAGGTTGAAAGAGAAGCCGCTGAGCGCTCGATTACGTTAGTGAAAAATGATAACGCATTGCCTCTTAATTTAGACGATACTGAGAAAGTGGTCGTAGTCGGCAATACGTATCTGGATCCGCTTGCCCAGTCTGTCCAAAGTCATCACAGCAATACCACCGTTATGAAGGCAAGCAACGTTCTGGCAGGCGATCAGCTAGACGAATTAAAGTCAGCATCAGCCGTAATTATCGGCACATATACATTCAATGTTTCCGGCAGGGCTTCTGACAGTGCTCAAATGAAAATGGTCAATCAGATTATCGAAGAGGTCGAGGCGCCCGTAATTGCGCTTGGAATACGTAATCCATATGACATTATGGCCTTTCCAAAAGTGGATGCATATCTGGCGCAGTATAGTTTTAGAACAGCAAGCTTTGAAGCATCTGCAAAAACGATTTTCGGAAAAAATAATCCGACCGGAAAACTGCCTGTAACGATTCCAGGCAATAATGGCAATGCACTTTATCCATTCGGACACGGCTTAAGTTACTAATTTACAAGGCGCTTACGCCTTTCTTCCTTTATAGGAAACTATAGATTGAATTTTAAGTGGATAGCTTAGTTTTGGTTATCTGCATCCAGCTCCAGCGCCTAGCCCCGACGCACAGGACGTGCTAGTGTCGACGATGCCACAGGACGTGGCGGTTTTTAGTCGACGTTCCTTTATTCAAGGCGCTTGCGCTTTTGTCCTTAGGAGGGAAAATAATGAAACGATGGCTGTTTAGCATATTCATTCTTGTACTCTTCCTTTCATTCCTGTCTGTCGCGATGGCAAATGATACTCGAGGGAAAAGTCAAGGAAAGGGAAAGGCGCCGAAAAAATTTGAACTTGGAGTCGAAGTGTTGCTTGATGAACAGAAGGATCTCATTAAAGGGAAGCGAGTCGGCTTAATTACAAATCCGACCGGTGTCGACCAAGAGCTAAATAGTATCGTTGATAAACTGCATGAGGATCAGGACATAAATCTTGTCGCGCTGTACGGACCTGAACACGGAGTCCGTGGAAGCGCCCAGGCTGGGGAATATGTTCCATTCTATACGGATAAAGAAACCGGACTTCCTGTTTACAGTTTGTATGGACAAACGAAAAAGCCGACTCCGGAAATGCTTGAGGGAGTCGATGTGCTTCTATTTGATATCCAGGACGTTGGAACTCGCTTCTATACCTATATCTATACGATGGCCTACGCCATGGAAGCAGCGAAAGAAAATAATATTCCATTTATTGTGCTCGACCGACCGAATCCGCTTGGGGGAGCAAAGGTGGAGGGGCCAGTTCTCGATCCTGACTATTCTTCCTTTGTCGGCATGTATCCGATTCCGCTGCGTCACGGCATGACCGTAGGTGAATTGGCACTATACTTTAATAAGGAGTTTGGGATTGGTGCGGATCTTACTGTTGTTGAAATGAACGGATGGAAACGAAATATGTACTACGATGACACACCGCTCGAGTGGGTGCTCCCTTCACCGAACATGCCTACATTAGATTCGGGACTCGTATACCCGGGAGCTGCGTTGATAGAAGGTACAAACGTATCCGAAGGCAGAGGAACCACAAAGCCGTTTGAATTAATAGGTGCACCATTTATTAATAGCACAGAATTAGCGAAAAAGCTGAACGAAGAGAAGCTTCCAGGTGTCACGTTTAGAGCGGCAAGCTTCACGCCAGCCTTCTCTAAGCATACGGGTAAACTTTCGAACGGCATACAAATTCACATTACAGATCGGAATGCATATAAACCGGTGGAAACTGGGTTAATAATCGTAAAGGCGATTCTTGATCTATATCCGGATGCATTCGAATTTCGTGCAGAGGATAGCAAGGGAACTTCCTTCTTCGACTTATTGATTGGCAACGGCTGGGTCAGAGATGCCATTGAGGAAGGGAAATCTGTAGACGAAATAAAGAGAACGTGGCAACCTGGTCTGGAGGAGTTTATACAAAAGAGAGAAAAATACCTTCTTTACTAATCGGGTCGCAAATACGGTAGTAATAAATCTAAATTCCGAGATAATAAATCCAAATCCAAAGATCATTCGGTAGTAACAAGAAAACAGCGCCCGCCAGGCGCTGTTTCTTGTTTAGTTGCTATAAGTTGAAATAGTCAGTTCCTATTCCGGTTAAAGTTTTGCCGTCTGTTTTTTATATAAGCGCTTAATAGAATTTATGAGCCATTACTGAAATTTAAGAGCTATTGTCCAGGTTTAAGAGCTATGGCCGAAATTTATGAGCGATGTCATGAATTAGCCGGCTGTCATTGCCATTTTTTATAGAAGGGGCCTGTATCTTAGCGTAGATAGCGGTCCATTTTTACTCTTATGAGCGCTTAATAGAATTTATGAGCCATTACTGAAATTTAAGAGCTATTGTCCAGGTTTAAGAGCTATGGCCGAAATTTATGAGCGATGCCATGAATTAGCCGGCTGTCATTGCCATTTTTTATAGAAGGGGCCTGTATTTTAGCATAGATAGCGGTCCATTTTTACTCTTATAAGCGCTTAATAGAATTTATGAGCCATTACTGAAATTTAAGAGCTATTGTCCAGATTTATGAGCTCAAGCAAAATATCAGATTTGTTTCCGAAATCTCAAAGTTGAGACTAATCCTATTTCGCCGCTTTCCGAAATCCTTCCGAGATAAAGTCTGCTGCAAATACGAGAATGATATAGCAGATGAGCAGCAGCGTAATTTCAGTGTAGTGGAAGTAGCTGAGGCTCAGTTTGAATTGCTGTCCCAGCCCGCCGGCTCCGACAAATCCAACAACGATGGAGGTTCTCATGATCACCTCGCCGCGATAAAGGATGTAAGTGAGAAATTTCGGCATGACGGTTGGAATGATTCCATAGAAAAGGATTTGGGCGTTGGAAGCTCCGCTTGAGGCCAGGTTTCGTATCGGCCTCGCATCCGTATCTTCAATGACCTCCGCGCAAAGCTTTCCGAGAATCCCAAAATTATGAAGGGCCAGCGCAACTGCTCCCGGCAGAATGCCTGGTTTTAGGATAAAAACGATAACCATTGCCCAGACAAGTTCAGGAATCGCACGGGAAAAAATATAGATGACACGGAAAAAACCGAACAAAATCCAGCGATACCAACGTTTTGAAACGGTTAACGTTCCATCCGCGATGTTGCGTGCGGCGGGGATGACGGTAAGCAAGGCGGCAATGGTCGCAAAGCCAATGGCCATGACACTCATTTGCAACGTTTCATAGGTAAGCTTCCCTGCATTTATCCAAGCCTCTTTATCAGTAAAAGCAGGCTTTTCTTCCTGAAGGCCGAATAGTCCGGAGAAAAATTTTTTCGCATATTCAGCATTCTGCTCATTGAAAAGAGTAAAAAAGTTGGCTCTTTCCGCATAGAAAATATGTCCCCAGGAACCTGCAAGCAGGGCTAATGCCAACAGAATAGAAAAAGCTACAAATGAAAAACGGCGTTTTTTTGAAGGGATTTTTATTTTACTCATCATAGCACCAATCGCTTTCGCAGGGAGTTGCTCCAGGCATCGATCAGGACAACAATCGCAATCAGAAAGAAGAGAAATGTCCATACTTCATCATAATGGAGATCTGCAAGCGAAAGCTGAATTTGATAACCCAGGCCTCCAAGCCCGACAAAGCTCATGATGGCTGATGAACGGATCGAGCATTCAAAACGGTACATCGTATAGCTAATCATGTTGGAACGGATAAGAGGCAGGTATCCATACATCAGACAGTGCAGACGGGAAGCACCGGCCGCACGAAGAGCCTGGATTGGTTCTCCGGGAACGTCATTTAACATATCCGCAAAGATCCTGCCTAGAATGCCGCCGTATGGAATGCCGAGGGCAAATATAGCTGCATAAGGGGACAGCCCGATGACGGCGACAAATAAAAGCGCCCAGACGAGTTCGTGAATCGCTCTGATTATTGCCAGTACTGCCCTGGAAAAACCAGCCGTAACGATTCGAACAGGACGGGAGGATACTAAGACACCGGAACCTAAGACCCCTAAGACAAAAGCGATAATAAGGGCGACTGTCATGCCTGTCACCGCGTATACAACCGTAACCCACGAGGATTCTACCGCCAGTTCCAATATATCGGGAGAAAGATCGGGTTTGATCAATCCTTCCAGTATTTGTACGGTAGTAGCCCATCCGCCAGCGTGAAGCAGGTCACGGCTCCAGGTAACGGAAAAAAGGCTCCAGATAAAGGCCGCAAGGAGGACGAGCGTTAAACTTAAGCGTTTATGAAGATAAAGGGGAGACAGAAGTTGTTTCATCTAAAGAGCCATCTCCTTTAATAAGTAAAGCTCAGCCAAATGTTCTTTCGTGATTTCACTAGTTGGCAAATCAAAAAAAACTTCTCCGTCGCGGAGGGCTATAATCCTGGAAAAATATTTTTTGGCGTACTCGACAGAATGGAGGCTCATGACAAGCGTCTGGCCTTCTTCTTTAACTAGTTTAGTCAGCATTGCCAGGACATCTTCTGCTCGCGCAGGATCCAATGAAGCAACAGGCTCATCAGCAAGGATTACTGCAGGACTTTGTACGAGAAGGCGGGCTAAGGCGACACGCTGCTGTTCTCCTCCTGAAAGCTTGGAGGTTTGATCGTATAGCTTGTCCAAAAGGCCGACGCGATTCAATGCATTCGCTGCAAGTTGTTTATCCTGCGGCAGAAACAGCGAGAGCATCGATTTAAAAAATCCCCATTCACCAAGTCTCCCTGCCAGAACATTCTGGATAACGGGGAGAGAGGCAATCAGATCAAACTGCTGGCGGATGACGCCGATTTTTTTTGCAAGTTCTTTTCTTTTTTTATAATGCTGGATGGGAACACCGTCTAAAAGGTAAGTTCCTGTGTTAGGAGCAGTGATTCCCGCCAGCGTATTCAACAACGTTGATTTTCCTGCACCACTTGGTCCGATCAGCGCAACCATTTCCCCTTTTTTTACATGAAAAGAGAGGGAAGATAGTGCTATCTTCCGCTCGAATTGTTTGGTTATATTATTTAATTCGATAAGAGGCATTTCTTTAACACCTTCTATTTAATGATCTCGAGTTCTTTTGCAACTTCTTCAATTTCTTTATAGTTTTCATTTTTTGTTTCGATAAATGAATCTGTTTGGAATAAGTCGAGGAATTCTTTCAAATCTGCATCGTCTTTATTGACTGCAAGAATGGCTTCCTTCATATTATCCTTTGTGCCTTTTCCAAACTTATCATCCACTTTGTTGATTGTCCAGTGGTAGTCATAGTAGGACGGAGTTTTATAAACAACTTTGACTTTGTTTAAGTCCACCTTTTTTTCTGCTACTGCCGCTTCCCATACAGATTCATTCAGTACGCCGGCTTTAAAGGCCCCAGACTCAACCAGCTTATATGTTTTATCATGTGATCCAGAGTAGTTAGGCTGCCCATCAAAGTCCTTGTCAGGGTTGATTCCTGCCTTTTCCATGAAATAACGCGGCATTAGGTGGCCAGAGGTTGAGCTTTCGCTGCCGAATGTGAAATTAAGTCCTTTTAGATCGTCTAGTTGATCTGCTTTGACATCTTTTTGGGCAATAAAGATAGAATGGAATTCTTTATCGATAGGCCGTTGAGCGATTGCATCTGCTTCAGGTACAAGATTCCGTGCCTGAACGCCTGTCAAACCACCGAACCAGGCCATGTCGATTTCACCGCGTTCAAATGCTGTCACAAGTGCTGCATAATCGACTGATGGAACATATTCGACCTTTAATCCAGTTTCTTTGCTAAAGTACTTGGCAAGTACATCCATACTCCTGCTTAAATCTGCAGCATTTTGGTCAGGGAGCGCCCCGATTTTAAAAATCTTTTCTTCCTTTTTATCTGAGGAGCTACCATTAGTGGAATTATCGTCCGATGAACATCCAGCAATAAGTGCAAAGGTTAGCATAAACAATCCAATAAAAAACTTCTTCAATTCCGTCAGTCTCCTTCGTTTAAATGATAATGACTATTAGATTTTACACCTATTATGAAAATTTACAATGAGTAAGACTTCCTAATAGATGAATTAAACGAATTTGTCAACTATTCGAATGAATTTCCTCTTGATGTATTGGAAGATTTGTTACCGGAAACGAATGGGCTGTCTGTGACCCAAAACCTCCAAGGGTAATCTTTTGCTTCGCCAGAATTGCCAATGCCGATCCGCGGACCAGAGGATATTGTATCAGGGATCTTTCCTGCTGCAATCCACAATGGCGGTTCGCAGCAAGTATGTCCATAATCCGCCATTGTAATGCCGAGTGCTTTTGTCAGCTTACCGGGCCCATTGGTCAATTTCCGCAGCTCTGACATTCCCCGCCGTTCCTGCATCAGCGGGATGCCCCGATAAGGTTCAACCGCTCTGATCAATATCGCCTCGGGCTTTTCTGTTTCTCCGCTGACGATATTCACTAATGTATGGGTATGCATGACATAAGTATAGATATGCCCGGCCTCGCCAAACATGACTTCCGTCCGCTTGGTCCGTCTATTGCCGAAGCTGTGTGCAGCCCTGTCTTCAGGGCCGATATAAGCTTCTGTTTCCACAATATATCCGGATGCGGTTCCTTCAGAGGTTTGTTTGATAAGGAGGCGGCCAAGCAGTGCCTGGGCAAGCTCTAATGGCGGAATTCGGAAAAACTCTAAAGGAAGAGGCTGGCAATTAAAATGTTCCTGTTGAAGATTCTTTGGCATAGCATTTACCTCCTTCTCATAATTCTTCTATAATCTAAACTTCCCCTTACTGGTTCAATTAAACGAATTTACTCGCGGAAAAGTAAATAAATAGGGTTTATACAATAAGCATTCGTTGAAAGTTTGGGCGGATGCTTTTTCTATTGTTTCATACAGAGCCTGATTAATAATTGGATAGTTGGATAACCTATCCTTACATGTTAATGTTATTGTTTTCACAATGGAGTGACTTCTTTAGGGCGTAGGAGTAGTTTCGCAGTATACAAACAGAAAGGATCATTTTCCATGAAAAAATGGTTTCGCAACAAATATAATCAACAAGTTCAATCCTCGAAAAAAATGTCTCATACAAACTATGATCAACAAGACCAATCGCTTTTTGCACTAATAAACCAATTCAAACAATCAGGTGATTTTGTCCATTTTTATAATCCGCAATCCCCTCAACCATTTTGGATCTCATATTTTAGCTCCTTGATCGATGTGGAGATTTTGCATCGAGATATTCTCCCGTATCTGAATACAATAAAACTCTCTTCATTGGAAGAGTTACGTGGAGCGCTTCCTATTGAAAACATTGTTATCACAAGTGATCTGGAAATCATTCAAAAGGAGTTATTCAAAGGATTCGTTCTTATTCAATTCAATGAAGAGGATTCGGCATGTGCCCTTGTTCGCGGAGAAATAAAGAAGGTACGTGAGTTGACGATTGCAGAAGAGGAATATAGTGTTGTCGGTCCAAAAGAAGGTTTTGTGGAATCCTTAGCTACGAATTTAAATTTAGTTCGAAAACGATTGCCCGTTTCACAATTATTAGTGAAAAAAATGGAGATGGGAAAACTTTCGAAAACAGAAGTGGCTGTTTTATACCTCGAAGGAATTGCGAATGAGGAAAACGTCAATACCGTTTTACAGCGTCTTCAGAAACTGGAATTTGATCAAATTATCGATAGTTCTGTTATTGCTGAATTGATTGCTGATAATGGGAACTCTGTCTTTCCGCAATTAATGGATACAGAGCGGCCCGATCGTGTGGCTGGCGTTCTAGGGGAAGGAAAAGTGGTTATTTTAGTCGATGGTTCTCCTCATGCCCTGATTGGGCCGATTAATGTCGTGAATTTTTTTAGTGCTTTTGAAGATTATTACATGAATTGGCAAATGGCTTCAGCCTTTAGAGTCATTCGTCTGTTTGCCGTTATCTTCTCCGTACTGGTCACCCCGATTTACGTGGCAATTGTAACCTATCACTATCAATTAATCCCGAAAGATTTAATGGTTACCTTGGTTACTTCAAGAAGAATGGTTCCTTTGCCGCCGATTCTTGAAGCGCTTGTCATGGAGTTAACGATTGAATTGCTTCGTGAGGCCGGTGCAAGGCTCCCGACAAAAGTTGGAACTACCATCGGGATCGTAGGCGGTATCGTCATCGGAACGGCAGCCGTTGAAGCAGGGGTCACGAGTAATATTTTGCTGATTATCACAGCACTCGCTGCGCTTGCTGCCTTTACGACACCGATTTACAGGATGAGCAGCACGATCCGGTTAATTCGCTTTCCATTTCTTCTATTCGCACAACTGTGGGGACTGTTGGGAATTGCTGTTGCATTTATCTTTTTGACCACGCATCTATTACGCTTAACTTCCCTTGGAAGACCGTATCTAGAACCAATTTATCCTCCGCGTCTTGGTGATTTGAAGGATGCATTCATTCGTCTTCCCTTTTCCTGGCAATCAAAACGGCCCATGTTTTTACAGGCGGAAAGCCAGAAGCGTTTTGTAAAAAAACAAGCAAAGGAAAAAAGGGATATTGATGAATAACAGTCCGCAGATAGTGGGAGGCATTTTATGAAAACCCCAATTAAAGAGCAGTTTCTTGTTGCACCTTTTCTTGTTTTTTTTCTCGTTCACAGTACGCAATTAGGTGTTGGAGTTTTGAGTTTCCAACGGGATATTGCCGAGTTTGCCGGTCAGGATTCTTGGATTACTGTTATCGTATCGGGAATCATTGTCCATGTCTTAATTTGGATGATATATACGATATTGAACAAGGAAAAGAGTAGCCTTATCGTCATTCATCAAAATGTGTTTGGAAAATGGCTCGGTGGTCTGATAAATATCCTGTTTATCCTCCACTTTCTTGTAATCAGCATCGTCGTATTACGGACGTTTATAGAAGTTGTTCAGGTCTGGATGTTTCCTTCACTGAGAACATTGCCGCTTGCTTTAGTTTATTTATGCAGTGTTTACTATGTTGTTTCAAGCGGTTTTCGCACTGTTACCGGGGTCTGTTTTATAGGGGTAATCTTCTCTTTGTTTTTGATCGTTACTTTTTTAGCGCCATGGGAATTTTCCACTTTACGGAACTTATTGCCTGTATATGATCATTCATTTAAAGAAATGGCCAACTCCATAAAAGAAATGACGTTTCCTTTTATAGGATTTGAATTTTTATTAATGTATTATCCTTTTATTCAAAAGCCGAAAACATCACAAAAATGGGCTCATTATGGAAATTTAGCCACAATGGCGATTTATCTTATTCTCATGTTAACGGCATTGGTTTATTTTGAACAAGAGCATTTACTAAGGACATCCTGGCCTACATTAACGATGTGGAAGATCATCAATTTCTCCTTTTTGGAACGGTTTGAATTGATAGGGATTGCATTTGGGGCAGTAGTGGTTTTTCCAAAGATGTGCTTGGTTTTATGGGCTGCAAGCCGGGCCACGAAGGAATTGTTTAAAGTCAGGCAGATAAAAATACTTGTTTTCCTGTTATCGATTTGTCTTATTGGAAGCTGCATCCTCAAGGACCGAGACAGTATAGACCTATTACAAAAATTTGTATCAATGGTTGGATTTTATCTGTCTATTGTTTATATCCCTATCCTATTTCTCATTTACCATCTGCGTTTTAGAATGGGGGGCAAACGATGAAAGTAAAAGCAGTAATAATCGGCATCATAACAGTAGCTGTCATTATATATGGCAGGCAACCCACACGTATTTTGGATGAAATAAGCATGCCCACCGCTATAGGATATGATTATGCGGGGAAAAATAAAGTGAAAGTAACGTATACTTCCACCATCTACAAGCCGGATAAAAGCATGGAGACTACAACTCTCTCTGCTAAAGATGAGATAAGTAAAGAAACGCTCAGCAAAATCCAAAAAAAATCAGTCGGCTATGTCGTAACCGGCAAGTATGAGGTTATCGTCTATAGTAAAAAACTTGCAAGACATGGAATCGAAAACTATATTGACACTCTTCAGCGAGATCCTTCTATCAGTGAAAATTTATATCTAACCGTTGTGGATGATGAAGCCAAAAAGATTTTAGATAAACAGTATGGCGTTGAAGATACGGGTATGTATATATCAAAGTTGATCGAACACAATACGGAGAATGGAGTGCTGCCTAGAATGAATCTGCATTTTTTTCTGGGCGACTATTATTCCAAAGTCAGGGATCCTTTTTTACCATTACTTGAACAAGATGGTGAGGATGTTAATATAAAGGGAGTGGCCTTATTTAAGGGTGGCCGTTATGTTAAAACCCTTCGACAAGATCAGCTTTTCACCTTTAGAGCGCTTATTGAAAAAGTCACTTTAGGGAACTTTAAAGTTAAACTAAGCAGTAGTGAATATGCCTCCATCGAGGGGATAAGGACCAGACACAGATATCATGTTCGAAACGGAAAAAAAGAGCCGGAAATTGATATTGATCTATATGTGAAAGGGAATATCAGGGAATATCAGGGGAAGAAGTTAGATGAAAGAAAGTCGAAAAAAATTGAAAAAAAAGTGGAAGAAAAACTCGAAAAGCAAGCCACTTCAATGATTCGCTCTTTTCAGAAGTCTAACATTGATCCACTGGGTCTAGGAAGGCAAGTACGAAGCCGTACAAGGGATTTCAGCAATAAAAAGTGGAGGGAACAATATTCAGATGTAAAGGTCAACGTAAGGGCGAATGCCATAATAACGGAGAAGGGTGTGGTGGACGGGGAATAACAAAAGCAGGGAAGATTGTCAGGAGAAATAATAACATTTATGAAATTGTTCAATCGGCTGATTGGTTCAATATTGTCGGAAGCGGTTATGTAAAGTTTCTGCAGATGATTGTGATGCCGCTTGTTTTTATTTTATATAAAAATGAATCAGTGAAACTTGAAGCTGAAGCATAAGAAAAAGAACTCCTGCATTGTAGGAGTTCTTTTTCTTATGCTTCAGCCATTCTCAAAAATACTTTCGAAGTAAAGGTTTACAATACAATTTACATCAAAATCTTAATAATGATAATAGCTCTAAGCACTAATACTTTCACTATTCAACGCTTCCTCCACACATACATAGTTATAGCCAAGGTCGCATGCAACTGCCTCAAAGGTGATTGCGCCGTTTGCAACATTCACGCCTCGAGCTAGTGCAGCGTTATCACGGATCGCCTGGATTGCTCCTTTATTGGCAATTTGCAGGGCGTATGGTACGGTTACGTTGGTCAGGGCGATCGTCGACGTTTGCGGAACAGCACCCGGCATGTTTGCAACGGCATAATGGACTACACCATGCTTATCATATGTCGGATTGTCATGGGTGGTAATCTTGTCAACTGTTTCGAAAATGCCGCCTTGGTCAATGGCAACGTCGACAATCACGGAGCCTGGAGACATGGATTTAACCATTTCCTCTGTAATAAGCTTAGGAGCTTTTGCACCTGGGATTAATACAGCGCCGATCACAAGGTCTGATTCGGCTACAGCATGGGCGAGATTGTACGGATTTGAAATTAAAGTCGTAATTTGATTGCCAAAAATATCATCCAATTGGCGGAGACGGTCAGGACTTAAGTCGATGATCGTTACATCTGCACCGAGGCCGATGGCGATTTTCGCAGCGTTTGTGCCGACGACACCGCCGCCGATGATCGTTACCTTTCCGCGTTTTACCCCTGGTACACCGCTAAGCAGGATGCCCTTGCCGCCTTTAGGCTTTTCAAGAAACTGAGCGCCGATTTGCGCGCTCATTCGGCCGGCCACCTCGCTCATCGGTGTAAGCAGTGGGAGAGTGTGGTTGACAGCTACTGTTTCGTAGGCGATTGCCAGGACACCGCTGTCTTTTAAAGCCTGTGTTAATTTAGGCTCAGCAGCCAGATGCAGGTAAGTGAATAAGATTAATCCTTTTCGAAAATATTTAAATTCTGCCTGAATCGGTTCCTTAACTTTTAGGATCATATCTGCCCTAGTCCAAACATCGGCAGCGCTTTCAACAATTGCCGCACCTGCAGCAAGATAAGAAGCGGTTGTGAAGCTGCTTCCCGCTCCGGCATCTTTTTCAATATATACTTCATGGCCGGCGTTCACGAGAGCTATGACACCTGCTGGAGTGATTGCTACACGGTTTTCATTGTTTTTAATTTCTTTCGGTACACCAATTCGCATGATATAATACCTCCATTAATAAATTTCACCTTTGTAATAAAATTATAATGCGAAAATCAAAAATAATAATTGTGTAAAAAAGAAAAGAAAAAAAGGAGCGTTTGTGTAATTCCACAAATGCTCCTTTTTATATGATTCATTATTTGTATTCGCTTTCAAGCAAGTAATTAAATTTGTCCAGTCTCTCGAGAATCCGGCGTTTGCGATAGAGCATATGTCCAGTTTCGGCAATCTCTTGTATCATCGACCGGTTCGTGAAAGCCCCAAAAATCATCCCGGCAATCGGAACCATCTGCAATAACTTTTTCCAGCCGAACTGATCGCGATATGTGAAAACAACCTCGCGCCAGCCCTGTAATTGGGACATGATCACCTTCGTATTTTTATCCTCGTGCCGATAAAATGAAGATAGCTCATTAAGAATGGCTTCTTTTCCGACTATATCCGCAGTTGCGAATTGGAGGCACTTCACGATGAAGATTCTTTCTTCTTTCTTTTTCGGATCAAACCCATAAGCCATTGCGATATCCTGAAGGGTTTTTAGCGAAAGTCCTAATAAAACAGGGATATCAACAGCGAGTGTAAAGATACCGCCAAAACCTGTCGTGGCTCCCTGTACGGTAGCTATTTGGCTATGTTTCTTCTGTATATCTTCACAAACAGTGTCCATCACTTCGAGTGGTACTTTTTCAATATCTTCAATAACTGAAATGGTTGTATCAGCAGGAAGCCTGTCCTGCAATTTGTTTAGGATCGTTTTTTCTTTTGATAAATAGCGGCCGCCTGACTGGACGAAGCTGCCAAGTTCCTCTAGAAGGATTCCTATTTTCTTTTGAATAAACGCAGGCGTAATCTTATCCAGTAATTTGAATGGAATCCTGCCAATCCGCTCCCAGAACCATAGCCCTTTCTGGTCGTTTTCCCACTTTTCTATCTGTTGCAATTCGAATTGCAGTGTTTCTTTAGATTCCGGTATCACCAATTTGTCCACCTTTTTTATGAGAATAGTATTAATACGGAACAAACATGATCAGGTTTCCGTTTTCTTCAAAAAAATTTCGTATTGCTTTAGTTTAAAACCGAGAAACAGGGACATTTTTTGCAAGGGATCTTTCAAGTTAATCTCCCCAATATCAGTTATCCTCTTTAAGCGGTAATTTAATGTATTAACGTGAATGTGAAGCTGCTTTGCGGCTTCATTGGGATTGCAGTCTTTTTCTAAATAAACCTGCAATGTTTGCAAAAGGTCTGTCTGGTTTTTAGCATCATACGCCGTGAGCATTGAAATGGAAACATTTCCGGTTTCGGAGTATTGGCTTTTTACCAGCATATCCAGGGATTGATAGATACCAAGCTCTTTATATTGGGTCATAGTTTCAGTATCTTCGGGAAAGGCCTGCTTTATTTTTAAAGTATACAAGGCTTCCTGGTAGCTGTGCATTCCCTCCGATAACTTCTGGTAAATACCGCCGGCAGCACCTGTTATGCCACTTACATGAAACCGGGACTTCATTTGCGTAATAAAGTAAGGAACGAACTCGCTGATCGATGCTGGAAATCCTGTCGTGTTTTCAGCTCCAATTAATAAGATCAGCCGGTTGTGGTCAGTAGTGAAAAAATACGGTTTAATTTTTTGGGTGGTCGTAAGCATATAGGAAATGTAGCGCTCGACATCTCTTGTTATCTCATCGGCAAATTCGAAAACAAGTACTGAAAAAAGGGCAGGGACCTGAAGGGAAAATTGCGAAAGATGTGCCGTTATTTCCTGTTCATTCTGGTAGTGCCCGGTCAGCAATTGCCAGAAAAATTCTTCGTGGCCTTCTTCTTTCCTTTTTTTTCGCAATTGGAGCTGCAATAGTTGGTTTTTGGCTTCTTTAGCGGCCAGCTGTAAGAAATCCATGTCTTCTTCAGAAAATGGTTTATTTATCTCAAGCGCCCAGATGAAACCAAGGACTTCATCATTTTTTCGAATGGAAATCGCTGCTCTCTTGCCAAGACCGACATCCTCGATGGATTGTACCAGTATCGGTTTTTCATCTTTCAGGAGTGCCGGCAAAACGCCCTCTTTCCATAAACTGTTAATCACTTTCTCAGGAACCCTTCGCCCGATGATCGTTGAAATCCTTGCTTGATCAGTCGTTTCTCCATGTGTACTGTACGCAAGCAACCGATGATTTCCGTCTTCGACCGTAACCGGGCAGTCAAGCACTGAACTGATACGATCCGCAAACTCCATAAGATCACCGAATACGCCTTTAAAGACTTCCCTTTTTTTGGATTCCTGCATATACCAGCTCCCCTTAATCATCAATAATCGCCTTCTATTGAAAGTGTAATATACTTTGCAGTAATCAGTAAAGAAAACTCGCCGATTGGCGAGCCTGTAAAGGCGATGACAGAGGCGTAGTTGCACTTATGCAGATAAGAAAGTTTATATTTTCTTATCTGCCGAAAAAATCCTTTACGAAGGGAAAGGATTTTGTCTTTTTTTAATAAATTCTAAATTGATTTCAGAGTGGCTAAGATAATCTAGGCTATCTACATCTAGCTCCAGCGCCTAGCCAGTTTTCTTCTTTGAATTACTCCCTGAGTATCTTGCGAAAAACATGACCTTGACCTTCAGGTGATGTTTTTCGCAGCTCGAGGTCATAAGCCAATCATTTGGGAAGAAGACCGCTCCCCATACAAATGCTTGTCTTATGCTTGTCAGGGCTGAGCAAGGCGCTTCCGCTTTTGATCTTAAAAGAAAAGATTTAATAAAAAGTACATCAGGGCAGCAAAGGAGCCGGAAATAGGCAGGGTGATAAACCAAGTAATGATCATACGCTTTGCAGTACCCCACTTTACTCCTTTTATGCGGTGTGCGGAACCTACACCAAGGATAGAGGAGGAAATGACATGCGTCGTACTTACTGGTAAGTGAATGTATGTAGCGCCGAAGATAATCGCGGCACCTGTCAAGTCAGCTGCAACGCCGTTAACCGGGCGGATTTTCATGATTCCGCCGCCAACTGTCTTAATGATTTTCCATCCGCCGACAGAAGTGCCAAGGCCCATTGCCGTAGCACAGGAGAGTTGGACCCAAAATGGGATGTCGGTGCTGGTAAGCTGGCCGCTTGAAATCAAAGCCAATGTGATAATCCCCATTGCTTTCTGAGCATCGTTTGTACCGTGTGAGTAAGCCTGAAGTGCAGCGGTTGCAATCTGGATATAACGGAAACCCCGATTGGTTTTTGATAAGTTGTTATTCTTAAAAACGACTTTAAAAATGCTGTAAACGATATAACCCACTGCAAATGCCAGTAATGGAGAGATGATTAAGGCTTGAAGGATTTTAAGGAATCCACTCCAATTTAAAGATCCGAAACCAGCGGCTGCTATGGCTGCCCCTGCGATCGAACCGATGATTGCATGGGAAGAGCTGCTCGGTATGCCGTAATACCAGGTAATTAAGTTCCAGGCAATCGCAGCAACAAGGGCTGCAAGAATAACCAGGGATCCGTTGTGTAAAGTGAACGGATCGACGATATCCTTTGTGATTGTTTTGGCAACTCCTGTAAAGGTCAAGGCTCCGAGAAAGTTCATGACTGCTGCCAGGAGAATCGCATGTCTAGGTTTTAAAGCTTTTGTGGAAACCGAGGTGGCGATGGCATTGGCGGTATCATGAAATCCGTTGATGAAATCAAATGCCAGGGCCCCGATGACAATCAGTATTGTTAGAACAAATAATGTATCCATGTATGGAGGACTCCTTACGCATTTTTCATGATAATTGATTCAAGTGTATTGGCAACAGTTTGACAGCTGTCTGCAATTTCTTCCAGGTTTTCGTAGATTTCTTTATATTGAATGATACGGATCGGATCCTTCTCGACTGTAAACAGGTTTTTAATCGATTGGCGCTGTATGCCATCGCAAACTGATTCTAGATCTTTGATTCTGATTGCATTTTCACGGATGCTTAGCAACTTTTTCGAAGACAAAAGATCTACCGCCTTTTCAATCTCAAAGGCACAACTCTTAAGCGCGTCGACAAATTTCAACATATATTCATCGGCATTGATGATAGAATACATTTCGAACAGTGCTGAACTGTGTTCAAGGCCGTCCAGTACATCATCCATGCTCATTGTCAAAGCAAGAATATCTTCACGTTCGATTGGAGTGATGAAGGCGTTGTTTAATTCCTTAATGACTTCATGAACCATGTTATCGCCCTTGTGTTCATAATCCTTCATTTTTTCTGCGAATACTTTTAAATCACTGACATTATTCAGTTTATAATCAGCGAAATAATCAGCGGCCTCTTTTAAATTTTGGGCAATGCTGAAAAGCAGAATTGCAAACTTGTCCTTTTTCTTGAAAACCATTAAGAAACCCCCCAATTTTAAATACGCTGTAATGCATAGCTGTCTTCATCCAAGAACTGATATATGCATAGTATGAGCGAAACAATTGTATCGGATTCTTTTTGTTGTAGGGAAGGGATTTCGACGAAAATTTACAAAAACTTAACATTATGAATGCTGAATATTTAACAAACTACTACATTTTCTTAAAAACTATATTTATGAACTATGGAGTATGTCTTGTTTTGCTATGGTAATGCTCATCGGTAGAAATTGTCTTTTGTAAAATGCTACTATAACCAAAAGGAGGTTTTTCTTCATGATAAAAAATGTTCAGGATATAGTCACTTTACATAATGGTGTAAAAATGCCGCAGCTTGGATTCGGCGTTTTTAAGGTGGAAGGCGGCAGCCAGACTGTGGAATCTGTGAAAAAAGCTCTTGAAGTTGGCTACCGTGCCATTGATACGGCAGCAGTCTATAAAAATGAAGAAGGCGTGGGACAGGCAATAAGGGAGAGCGGTATACCCCGAGAAGACCTTTTTATTACTTCAAAAGTATGGAACAGTGATCAGGGTTATGAATCGACACTTAAAGCATATGAGGAAAGTTTGAAAAGGCTTGGTTTGGAATACTTGGATCTATATTTAATTCACTGGCCCGTAAAAGGAAAATTCAATGACACATGGAGAGCGCTCGAGAAACTTTATAAAGATGGCAAGGTGCGCTCCATTGGCGTCAGTAACTTCCATGTCCATCATTTGGAAGATTTATTTGCAAACAGTGAATTGAAGCCAGTTATTGATCAAGTGGAGCTTCACCCGCGATTGTCGCATCAAGAGCTAAGGGATTTCTGCCAAAAGCATGAAATAAAAGTGGAGGCATGGGGTCCCCTTGGGCAGGGGAAATTAATCGAAGAACCAACCCTGAAACATATTGCCGATAAACATGGCAAAACAACGGCCCAGGTATTAATTAGATGGCATCTGCAGCATGATATCGTTGTTATCCCTAAGTCGGTGACGCCATCTCGCATCGAAGAAAACGCCCAGGTGTTTGATTTCGAATTAAGCCTTGATGAGATGAATCAAATTGATTCGTTAAATCTTAACGAAAGATTTGGAGCGGATCCAGATAACTTTAATTTTTAACAAGAAAAGCGCAAGCGCCTAAAAGGAACGTCGATTAAGATCCGCCACGTCCTGTGGCAACGTCGGCACCCTGTGCGTCGGGGCTAGGCGCTGGAGCTAGACACAAATACTGTTGAAAAAGTTATACTTTCTTATTTCTGAAGTAAAAAAGGAAAAGGCTGTTCTGGCTTTTTCCTTTTTATTTTCGTTTTCAGGTTTTGATTTTTGTGGACGGGGAAAGTAATAAGTACAACGGCAAGAACACATGAACAACTAAGATAAAACTTGAAGAAGTGAAGCAAGCTGCAGTCAAAGGACAGAACAAAATTCGTGCGAATAATCACTCGATCAAAAAAAACGCTTTAATTTCATGAGTAAATGTAAAACTGCATGAAATGAAGTTTGAAGACATATAATATCCCTGAAGACGCAGCTATATAAAAACGGCTTCTATATGCCTAGAAGTGGAAAAAGTAATTATACAATTAAATAAAAAGGCATAAAAAAGACGTTTTTATTCAAGTATATTCTTAGTGGGACTGCCGTATAGAGCAGAAGAAGGTTTGACGCCAGCTTCACACTCTAAGGATTCAAAAAACAAACTTACTTACTTAGGAGGAATTAAACATGGGTTTCTTATGGTCATTAATTATTGGTGGGATTATCGGTTGGTTAGCCGGTATGATAGTTGGAAAAGACGTTCCATTTGGAATTATCGGTAATATTATTGCAGGTTTCATTGGCGCTTGGTTAGGTTCTCTAATCCTAGGCGATTGGGGTCCAGTTGTAGGTGACTTTGCAATAATCCCTGCATTAATCGGTGCAATCGTCCTTGTTTTCATCTTAAGCCTAATCTTGAAAAGCATGCGAAAAGCATCATAATAAGGTAGATCTAAACCTTCCTGGAAGCAGGAAGGTTTTATTTCTGTTATGGGAGGTGGATATCAGGAAAAATAGGCGGATTATCTAGAAATGGTGCACGGCAGACAATTGTTTCTTCTGTAATCGGATGGATGAATTCAATTTTATAAGCATGAAGCGCCTGGCGTGGATAGACAGGCTTTCCCCCATATAATGAATCCCCGGCAAGAGGGTGGCCGATGTGGCTGAAATGTACACGAATCTGATGGGTCCGCCCGCTTTCAAGAGAACATTTCGCCACTGAGAGCTTTTTCTTTGGATAGCGCCTGAGCACTTGATAATGGGTGACCGCGGTTTGGCCTGTCGGGGAAACTCGCCGTCTTGTGGCATGGTGCCGGTCCCGGCCGATTTTTTCACTTATCGTTCCTTGATTCTTTGCAAGAATGCCTTCACAAAGAGCAACATAGGTACGTTTGATTTTTCTATCCTCGAGCATTTTATCAAGCATGGATCCGGCGAGACGATTTTTCGCAAAAAGCACTGCCCCTGTGGTATCTCTATCAAGTCGGTGAATATGCTTTATCATCCCTGGGCGTCCTTCCGCGAACAGGTGGTAGGCTGCACCGTTCAGCAGTGACTGTACCTGGTCCGGTGAGGAAGGGTGGGTATCGAGTCCGGCAGGTTTATTTGCAATTAAGACATGTTCATCTTCATATAAAATAGAAATTTGCAAATCGGAAGGGTGGACCGATACTTCTATTTCTTCAGTAAAAATTGGAATCTGTATACATTCACCGGCTTTCAAGGAGGAATTCCAGGAGCGGAATTGATTGTTAACGAAAACCTCTTTGCCCATTCGCCATTCGTGGATTAACCCCTTTGGAACCTGCCAATAATCCTTAAAAATCCCTTCAATAGTAAACTGGTTCCATTTATCAGGTATCGTAACAAGCAAGAATTTTCCTCTTCTTATTGAATGAATCAATTTTCCCCCTACTTTCGACATTATTTTTGCTGTATCGACATAATAAATACTATAAGATGACTTTATCAGGAAAAATGAAGCGTGTTTTTTCCTATAAAAGGAAATAATTGCGGGTATAATTACCACCCTGTTTTTTATAGGACTTATGTTATTCTAAAAAAAAGAAATCATAAATAAACATATATATATATCTGTATAACTAAAAAGGTGGGTTTTTAGTGAAGATCGTTTTCTCTTCAACACCTGCACAGGAGCAGGAAATCGGAAATCTTGTCTCATTCTTTTACGGATCCATTTTCCCGAGATATTTTACCGAAGAAGAAATTCTTCATTTTGAACAAATAGGGGTATTACAGAACTCTGTGAGCAGCTTAACCTATTTTGGTACCCTTAAGGATGCTTTTCAAGTCATGACCTGTTTACAGGTTATCATGTCTATTCTTGAAAAAAAAGATCGCAGTAAAATCCCTCTGGAACAGAAATTTGAAGATTTGTTTGAAATCAATGCTAGAATTCTTAATGATTATGGCGTCTTTTTTCCCTTGAACTTCGATCATTTTACCCTTTTGAAAAACGAAAAGAGCGAAACTTCATATCTTTTATATGCTGAAGCGGCGAATCAATATCTTATCTAAGCCTACATAGGTTCCAATGCAAGAAAACTGACAAAAAAACGAGGCTGACTCTTCAATGAGCCAGCTTCGTTTTTTAATTTTAATTTATATCATTCGTTTCAAACCAATTTCTGAATACTGATTCTTTATTAGAGCCGACAATTCGGTCCTGTTCCTTTCCTTTTTTGTAATGGACAATGGTAGGTGTGGATTCTATTTGATAATCATTCCAGCCCTTGTCGAACTCTAACACGTTGTATTGCACCAGGTCTATGCCCATCTTTTCAGCAAGCGGGGCAACAATTGGTGTAGTATTCCTGCAGTGAGGGCAAGTCGGGCTGTAGAAATAGACGGTAACATCCTCTTTATCCCCCAGCTTTTGTTCTAACTCTTCGGGAAGGATTAAGTTTTGGTAATTCGGATCATCCAGCTGATCGACAGTTGCTGATTGCAGGTTTTTCTTTCCGTAAGGATTCCCTTCAGATTTATCTTCTTTTTGAACATTTGTGATAATTGCAATTGCAGCAAATAAAACAATGATAATGCCCAAAAAAATAACGATCTTTTTCATGACGCTGCCTCCTTGGTTTTTTTCCATACGAGATAACTGCAGATAAAGATAATCACAAAAGCAATCAATGCCAGAAACGGAATCGTGATAAAGCCAAGCCAGTTAATGTATTGCCCTGTGCAGGGAACCTGACCGCAAGCAGGCGCGTGGTCAGAGAAAAACGACACCTTCTGAAGTAAATAATGGTATGCGGAGATCAACGCACCAATTACAGAAAGGATCATCGTGTAAAAACTGATCCAATAGTCCTTTTTTACAATGGCAATTCCTAATATGACCGTGAAAGGATACATGACAATTCTTTGATACCAGCACAGTTCGCAAGGTTCATACTGCTTGATCTCGGAGAAATATAAACTGCCGAACATAGCAATAATGGCCGCAGCCCATGCGATAAAAAGAATGTTTTCCTGATTGCTTTTCGTATTGTTCATCCATTCCCCACCTACTTATGATTTCTTAAAAATTATAGTATGTAATCCCATCCTGTGTAAAATATATAATCTTATCATCACACTTTTCTTATCATGCAGCCGAAGTGCTGTACTACATTTCCGCCACTTTTCTAATTAAATGTAATAATTGGCTTGAAAAAAGGGACAGCTACATATAGGGATCTATGCCTGGTGTCACTGCATAAGGCATCGTTTGAGCTTTAAGCGGAGGGGGTAAAAAGAAAGTTATATACATAGACGGAAACGTATGTCGGCGAGGGGACGTTCCCTTACGGACGGTTTATGCAGGAAAAGGAGTGCACAGCTTATGACAAAACTTGATTTACACAAATTTGAAAAGATAATGGAAATTCGAAATATGAAACATAGTGATATAGATGAAATTATCGCGATGCAAGCTGATTGCTTTCCAGGAATGGTCCCATGGAAACGTGAACAGCTTGAAAGCCATCTGGAAATCTTCCCGGAGGGCCAATTCTGTGCGGAGTATGACGGGAAAGTCATCGGTTCCTGTTCAAGCTTGATTATCAACTTTGATGAGTATGATGACCGCCATTCCTGGGATGATGTGACAGATAACGGCTATATCACAAACCATGATCAGAACGGCTATAACTTATATGGCATAGAAGTAATGGTCCATCCTGATTTCAGGCGGATGAAGATCGGGCAGCGGCTATATGAGGCAAGAAAAGAAATGGCTGCACAGATGAATCTGAAAAGCATCATTATTGGCGGACGTATCCCTAACTACCATAAACATGCCGAGGAATTGTCGCCGAAGGAATATGTACGGGAGGTCGAGCTTCATAAAATTTATGATCCGGTCCTTTCCTTTCAGCTTTTAAACGGCTTTACCCTTATGCGGATCAATCCAAATTATCTTCCGGATGATAAGGCATCCAATAAATATGCAACCTTGATGGAATGGAACAATGTCGATTATCATCCAAAATCAAAACGGCATTATAAAACGTCAGAACCGGTGCGTATTTGTGTTGTGCAATATATGATGCGGCAAATTGGCTCTTTTGACGATTTTGCGAGCCAAGTGGAATATTTTACGGACGTCGCATCGGATGCCAATGCTGATTTTGCCGTATTTCCAGAGCTCTTTACAACGCAGCTGATGTCTTTTCTGGAAGAAAGATCTCCGAGCCTTGCGATAAGAAAGCTCACTGAATTCACGGAATCTTACATTGAGCTGTTTACGACTTTAGCGGTACGCTACAATATAAATATTATTGGCGGATCCCACGTTGTGAAAGAGGACGATGAAAACATTTACAATATCGCTTATCTTTTTCGCAGAGATGGAACGATCGAGAAACAGTATAAAGTCCATATCACTCCGAATGAACAGAAATGGTGGGGCATCAGTGCCGGAGACCGTGTAAAGGTCTTTGATACGGACTGCGGCAGGATCGCCATCCAAATTTGTTATGATATTGAATTTCCGGAGCTGGCCCGGATTGCCACGGAAATGGGTGCAAAGATTATTTTTACTCCTTTTTGCACAGAAGACCGCCAAGGGTACCTGCGTGTCAGGTATTGTGCGCAGGCCCGTGCTGTAGAGAATCAAATTTACACAGTCATTTCCGGCACAGTCGGTAACTTGCCGCAAACCGAAAATATGGATATTCAATACGCGCAATCTGGAATCTTTGCACCGTCTGATTTTGAATTTGCCCGAGATGGAATCGTTGGGGAGACAAACCCGAACCTGGAAATGGTATTGATTGGGGATGTGGACCTAGAAATTTTGCGCCGGCAGCGGCAGTCAGGGACCGTACGGCAGCTAAAGGACAGACGACATGATATTTACAAAATCCAATATAACCGAAAATAACAGAACAAAAGCGCAAGCGCCTAAAAGGAACGTCGACTAACATCCGCCACGTCCTGTGGCGAACGTCGACGTCAGCACATCCTGTGCAAGTCCGACAAGCATAAGACGAGCAGCTGTATGGGGAGCGGTTTTCTCCCCATCAGATGATTGGCTTATGACCTCGAGGGGCTAGGCGCTGGAGCTGGACGCAGATAATCAAGATTAAGTTATCCACATAAATTCAATCTATAGTTTCCTTTACAGTAAAAAAAGCGGAAGCACCTAAAAAGGAACGTCAACTAAGATCTGCCACGTCCTGTGGCGAACGTCGACGTCAGCACATCCTCGAAAAGCTATCGCTTTCCTTCGTGCGATGTAAATGCTGCCGAAGAAGCGTCCCTTGTCCTGTGCGTCGGGGCTAGGCTGCTTGCGCTAAACACCAGTATAAATTGAAAAGTTATTTAATAAAAAAGAGGCTGATCTAAGAGTCAGCCTCTTTTTGTTTCGCTTTATTAGGAGTACCAGCCAAGTATTCCATTATTTTGCGTATAAAAATTTCCCATTTGCAAAAGCTATTTGTAAAATTATCTGCAGATCAGCCATATAAGAAAATATCTTGTGAAGACATTTCCGCGGCATGGTCCAAATACCGAAGTAAGACATACAGTTTTTCCTCGATTACCCTGTAATCATGTTCAAAGTTATATGCATGCAGAAAGTGCTCGATTTTCTTTGACAGAATGTTATCCTTCGTCCTGACCATTAAGATCAGCAAGTTATCCCATTCAGAACGATGTGTATAAAACAACGCCCGATCATAATCCGCTTTAATCATTTTATCTTCCTCCTTAAAGGAGTTACTTGTAGTTTGTTCAAATGTGAAGGAACATTCCCATACAATATGTGGAGAGGACGTAAGCCGCGACTGTTTCAATTTACCTGAATAAAAAAGCAGGTGTTTTTACATGAAGAAGATCATACTTTGCCTGGCCTGTCTCCTGTTTTTCCCCTGGCACATCCAGGCAGAAAATATTGTGGATATAAATCATATTTATACATATGAAAAAATGGAAGCAGATTTGAATACTTTACAGAAAAAATACAAGAAAATGGACATAAAAAAAATTGGCGAATCGCATCACGGCAGAGAAATTTGGGCGGCGAAACTCGGAAACGGCGAACAGGATATTTTGCTCGTTGGCGCCCATCATGGCAGGGAGTGGCTTACGGCATCCCTGTTAATGAAGATGCTTGAAACATACAATGCCGCATATGCCAAAAATCAATCAATTGATGGATTCTCAACGGGTATTCTCAATGAAGTCAGTATTTGGTTTGTTCCGATGCTAAATCCGGACGGTGTCACTATTCAGCAGGGGGACATGACCGGGCTTTCCTGGCCAGAAAAAGCGGCCCTATGGAGAATGAACAACCTGAGGTTCGACTACCGGAGATGGAAAGCAAACGGTATAGGAATTGATCTTAACCGACAATACCCGGCCGGCTGGAAAAACAGTAAAGCAAAAGCTAAACGCGCGCATTATCAATTCTATAAAGGAAGACATCCTTTACAGGCTAAAGAAGCTCTGGCATTAGCTAAATTCACCAGGGAAATTAAGCCGGAAATTGCTGCAGCGTACCATACTTCCGGGAGGGAAATATTCTGGTATTATCACAACAAACCGGAAAACGTTACCAGAGATTATCTAATAGCCAAAAAAATGGCGAGCTTGACTGGCTATGAGCTGTCCCTTCCTGAAAAACATGCAGTAGGAAGCGGATTTACGGATTGGTTCATTACCGAATTCAACCGTCCGGCATTAACAATTGAGCTTAGTTACCTTGTAGGGGAGACGAGTCCTCCGCTATCTGTTTTTGCAGAAGAGTGGGAGAGAAACAAAGCAGCGGGCCTTATGCTTGCAAATGAAGCGAAAAGTACAGGTAAGAAGAATAAGAATGACGATCTCTTTACATATTAAAGATATCAAAAGCAAACGAGGAGGCAGATCATGAAAAAAATTCTTGGTATTTTGTTTACAGTATGGATTATGTTCCAGGCAGGCACGGCTGGAGCACAAGCGCCTGATTATGAAAAGTACGGGAAAATAGCGATTATGGTCGTACAGGCTGATTATCCAGGTGAAGAAGTGACCGAATACCAATACCTTGGACGCAACAAATTAGAGAAACGTCAGGTAGAGGATTCCTTTTTATTTACAGTTAATGAAAATGGAAAGAAAGTCGATGTAACCGTCCGGGTCAGGCATAGTCTTACCAACAATAAAATGTTGAACTTGACTGTAGAAGAAATTAGAGGCTAGTATCCCGAAAAAGGCTGAGAATGAAAAGATATCGAAGTCTGGCGTCATTGTTCCGATTCTTCCATCATACATTGTCATAAGACTAAAAATGGGGGAGAAGCGATGAATATAGCGGAACAAAAAGCCCTGGAGTATACGATCAGTGAAATTACCGAGATTGCCAAAGGATTTGGCCTCGATTTTTATCCAATGCGCTATGAAATTTGCCCTTCTGAAATCATTTATACGTTCGGTGCCTATGGCATGCCGACACGTTTTTCTCACTGGAGCTTTGGAAAACAGTTCCACAAAATGAAGCTTCATTATGATTTTGGGTTAAGTAAAATTTATGAATTGGTGATCAATTCAAATCCATGTTATGCCTTTTTGCTCGATTCCAACGCGCTAATCCAGAATAAGTTGATTGTTGCCCATGTACTGGCTCACTGTGACTTTTTCAAAAATAATGTGCGTTTTCAGAATACAAAACGTGACATGGTAGAGAGCATGGCAGCCACCGCAGAACGAATCCGGCAATATGAGACAGAGTATGGCAAAAAGGAAGTGGAGACCTTCCTGGATGCAGTATTGGCCATTGAAGAGCATATTGATCCATCACTGGTCCGTCCAAAACTGCCCTGGACGATGGAGAATACAGAGGACGAAGAGGAAACAGCAAGAACTTCTTCTTCACCATACGACGATCTATGGTCGCTTGATCAAAAAGCCCAACAGCAGTCAAAACCTGTAAAGAAGAAAAAGAATTTCCCGCTGCAGCCCGAAAAAGACCTCCTTTTATTTGTTGAGCAATTCAGCAGGGAGCTGTCGGATTGGCAGCGTGACATCCTTACAATGATGCGGGAAGAAATGCTTTATTTCTGGCCGCAGCTTGAAACGAAAATCATGAACGAAGGCTGGGCATCATTCTGGCACCAACGGATCCTCCGCGAACTCGATCTGACATCAGATGAAGCGATCGAATTTGCGAAGCTGAATGCGGGCGTGGTGCAGCCTTCAAAAACAAGCATTAATCCATATTATTTAGGGCTTAAAATCTTTGAAGACATCGAAGAATGCTATAATAACCCGACCGAGGAAATGAAAAGGCGGGGTGTCAAGCCAGGATCTGGCCGGGAGAAAATGTTTGAGGTTCGCGAAATCGAAAGCGATATTTCCTTTTTGCGTAATTACCTATCCAAGGACCTGATAATGCGCGAAGATATGTATCTGTTCCAGAAACAGGGCAAGGATTATAAAATCGTCGATAAAGCCTGGGAGCAGGTACGCGACCAGCTCGTCAACATGCGCGTCAACGGAGGCTTCCCATATATCACAGTAAACGACGGTGATTATCTGCGTAATGGGGAACTGTATCTGAAGCATTGGTTTGAAGGAATTGAACTTGATATTAAATATACGGAGAAAGTTTTGCCTTACATCCATCAGCTATGGGGCCGCCCTGTCCACCTCGAATCAATGATGGAAAATAAAGAAGTTCTGTTTTCCTATGACGGGAAAGGGATCCATCGGAAATATTTATAAAACGGCTTTATCCAAAAAAAGAGCGTGCCTCGGGGGAGGCCACTGAAAAAGTCCCCTTAATGTAATAAAAAAGGTATAATTCCTCAATCTGTGAGGAGATTATACCTTTTTTTCTGTATAATCAAAGTATCATATACAGCCATTTAGGATATAAAAGGAGGCTAAACATGGCATGACTGTAGAAGCTGGCAGCATAATTACTTGGGAACGGACATTTACTGTAGAGGAAGTAGAATTATTTACAAAAATTTCAGGAGATGAGGGTGATCATCATATACATCCTGATGAACAGGGGCGTGTAGTCATTCAAGGATTATTGACGGCGACGCTGCCAACCAAAGTTGGCGGTGACTTTAACGTTCTGGCCCGCAAGATGTCTTTTGAATTTTTAAGACCTGTGTTTACCGGAGATACGATCCGTTGCGAAGTGAAAATTGAACAATTTGAAAGACAAAAAGAACGAATCGCCATGGCAGCTTCCTTTGTATGCATGAATCAAAATAAAAAAGAAGTCCTGAATGGCACTTTTTCGGGTATTATCTTGGATGGCATTTGATTTTCATCAAAAAGAGTAAACAACTTATTTCAACACCGTCCGAAAATGTTTTATTAAAAGTTGAAATAAGGACACTGGTATATCACTACCAAGTGTCCTTTTCACCTATTTAATGTTATAGATTTGAGGTGGTACCCTTTATTCTTACTTTACTGTTGCATTTTCCAAGAAGGAATCTGCCGTCTCGATTGTAGCGTAGAGGCTTCCGAGTGCAGCCATAAATGCGTCGTGGACATCAGTTGCTGGGATGTTACGTCCGCGAAACGATAGGTCTGGTGATGTGCAAGCGTCTTCGATGACGGTGCATTGGAAGCCGTTATCCACGGCTGCACGGGCCGTTGCGTCAATACACATGTGGCTCATCATGCCGCATACGACAACATGCTCCGTGCCAACTTCTTGAAGCTGATTAAGTAGCGTAGTCTCACGGAAGCTGTTCGGATAGTTCTTCTGGATGACCGTTTCTCCTTCGAGTGGCGCAACTGTTTCGTTAATGATGATTCCTTCTGTTCCTGGAGCGAAAAACGGCGCATTGGGATCATTGAAAATATGTTGGATGTGAAATGTTGGCATGTTTTTGCTACGGTAGAAATCGAGTAACTTTCGGGCATTTGCTGCTGCCTTATCGGGTTCATGCAGCTCCATGCGTCCATTTGGGAAATAATCGTTTTGAATGTCAACAAGAATTAAAGCAGTCTTTTCCATTTATTTTTCGCTCCTTATTTTTTCATTTATATTAACGACGAAATCTAAAGTAGACGACAAAACCGAAAAACCGGCGACTTAACTGAAAATTCCGCTACAAAACCAAAATCGAAAAATTAAGATGTATTAAATAAACAGGGACAAAAGCTTGCCCCTGTTATCATGATATTTTATTCAAACAAAGATAAATTAGTTTAAGTTAATCCAGACACTCTTAATTTCAGTATAGTTATCTAACGCATAGCTTCCCATTTCTCGACCAATTCCACTTTGTTTGTATCCTCCAAAAGGAGAAGCAGCATCAAAAGCGTTATAGCAGTTTACCCAAACGGTACCTGCTTTTAATTCATTGGCTACATAGTGTGCTTTTTTCACATCCTGTGTCCATAACCCTGCTGCTAAACCATATTCGGAGTTATTTGCACGGCGGATTACATCGTCTAAATCGTCAAACGGCATGGCAGCTACAACAGGGCCAAAGATTTCTTCTTTAGCAATCGTCATTTCATCGTTGACATCTGCAAAGATTGTCGGAGCTACAAAATAGCCATCTCCTTGACCGTAAACGCCGCCGGCTACAACTTCTGCACCTTCTGCTTTCCCTTTTTCAATATAGCTTCCCACACGTTGTAATTGTTCATCAGAAACCAATGGCCCTATTTGGGTAGATGGATCAAGCCCAGCCCCTTGCTTAATGTTTTGTGCATGAGCAGCTAAATCCGCTACCACATTATCATAGGATTTCTTCTGAATATAAAGACGAGAGCCCGCACAACAAACTTCCCCTTGGTTAAACATAATGCCTGCTAAAGCTCCAGGAATTGCTTTGCTCATATCGGCATCTGGCAAAATAATGTTAGGCGATTTCCCGCCCAGTTCAAGGGAGATCTTTTTAACTGTACCGGATGCTTGACGCATAATCATTTTTCCTACAGCCGTTGAACCTGTAAAGGCAATTTTGTCTACATCTGGGTGGTCTACAAGCGGTGACCCAGCTGTTTCTCCAAATCCAGGTATAACATTGAGAACCCCTGGCGGGAATCCTGCTTCAAGTGCTAATTGACCTAAGTATAAAGCCGATAACGGAGTCTGCTCCGCCGGTTTTAAAACGATCGTACAACCCGTAGCAAGGGCTGCTCCTAATTTCCACGCTGCCATAAGAAGAGGGAAATTCCAAGGAATAATTTGTCCTACCACACCAACCGCTTCATGGCGAGTATAGTTAAAGTAGTTTCCTGCAACTGGAATCGTTTGACCTACAATCTTTGTGGCCCATCCAGCATAATAACGGAAGTGATCGATGGCAAGAGGTACGTCTCCATTAGTCGTTTCACGAATCGGCTTCCCGTTATCTAATGTATCTAATTGTGCTAACTCTTCTTTGTGTACTTCCATTAAATCAGCTAATTTATAAATAAGGCGCCCGCGTTCAGAAGCACTCATTTTTTTCCACGAACCATTGTCAAAAGCTTGGCGGGCTGCTTTGACCGCCTTATCAACATCTTCTGGTCCTGCTTCGCTCACAACTGCCAATACTTTTCCGTTAGAAGGATCAAGAGTCTCAAAGGTTTGCCCAGAAGTAGCTTCTACCAATTCCCCATTAATCAAAAGTTTTTTAGTTCCTTTTAAAAATTCTTGTACACGTGGACTAATTCGAATTGTTTGTTCCATTAATAAAACCCCTTTTCATTTGGTATAAGAAAATGTTTGACCTAGTAAATTTGCTCCCACAATAGATAATGATGAAAACCTTTTCATGAAATCCTATCAAAACACAGCAGAAGGATAGTTTACCAGCGATCCAGTACAGTAACTCCCACTGTTTTAAACTCGCCCATTGACATTAATACATCACCAGCATCATCGAGGCCTACCGTCTGTGTAACCATTTTTTCAGGTTGTAAAGTATTGCTTTCGACCATTTGAAGCATTGCCGGATAACGATTTGCCTGCATTCCAAGTGAACCTATAATGGAAAGTTCTTTTTGAACAATCATATCAATTGGCAATGGAACCATGCCCTGTTCTTCTTGGGTTGTAAGACCTACTTGCAAATGACGTCCTCTTTTTCTCAAGCTGTTAACAGCATTTTGACATGTTGCTGTAATACCCAGTGCATCGACCGATACATGTGCGCCACCTTTTGTTAATTCTACAATTTCTCCGACAGCATCCTTTTCCTTGCCATTAATTGTAACGGCTGCACCTAGCTCTTTTGCCAGTGTAAGAGTATCGTTATTAATATCCACAGCAATCACTTTAGCACCCATAGCGGAAGCGATATGAATGGCAGAAAGACCAATACCACCGCAACCATGAACAGCAACCCATTCTCCAGGTTTAACCTGAACTTGGTCTACAATCCCATGAAATGAGGTCATAAATCTACAACCAAGTCCTGCTGTTCCTCAACACGGACAATGACACCATCTGGAGTCATTGTTGGATCTGGCATATTTAAGACCTCTAATGGCTTTTGAAGTTCAGTTAGTACCAATGCTTTCATTCTTTACAACTCCCATATATATTTTATGGACCTCGCTGGCTATGTACCACCGTGTTAACGATGGTCTTTTCATCGGTGTATGTAATCCTGTTCGTATGGTTGTTTTGTACCTCCCTTTCATTATCTTATTGAAATCAGGTTCTCAACTTGTTTTATGCAAGATTCGTGCCAAAAGAAAAAACCTAATAATTCCCCACTAAAGTAATTAACTGATTGTGATAAAAATATATACTGTTCTACTATGGAACATCATCGTGTTCCGCCTTGGAGCATTATTACTATTTTTGTATGACAGAAGGCAATCGTTGGCTATCTTTCTGAATCTTCTGTTACAATAGGTTATATTTGAGTTATTTCCAACTACCTTTACGGAGTACTTTACTAATGGGAGGTGTAATTCTATGTCAGTCAATTTTGATGCGTCTAAAGGAACAATACCTGCTTATATTCAAGAATCGTGGAAGCGCTGTCATTCAAAAGGACTTGAACTTACAACAATGGATAAAAAAAGTTCACTTGGAGAATATGAGCTCGCTGAATACTACGATCAATATGCAGAGCTCCTTTATTATTCCTCTCCTATTTTGAAAGACGTGTATGATTCGATTCACGGAACGGATTCCATACTATTACTTGCTGCACCAGAAGGGTATATCATTGATGCTGTTGGCGATCCTTCTTTTATTAGGAAAGCCGAAAATGTAGCCCTGCGGAAGGGGGCAAATTGGCTGGAGGAATCAAAGGGAACAAACGCTATTGGTACAGCGATTGTTGAAAAAAAACCAGTACTTGTTCACGGGAGCCAACATTTTTATCAGGATAATCATTTTCTTACTTGTGCAGCAACTCCAATTTTTCATCCGGATGGACGGCTTCTTGGTGTTTTAAATTTAAGTAGTCATCAACAAAACTATCATCCATTTTCTTTAAGTTTAGTCCAAAGAGTAGCGCATAGTATCAAACAATCCCTTTTATTAGCGGATACTCAAAAACAAACGAAAGATTTATATTTTATTTATGATCAGCATCCAAACTCCCTTATTACACTCAATAAAGAGGGAAACATCACAAGCCTCAATTTCGCTGCATCCCGTACCATTGGTTGTTCAGAGCAAAACGCGGTTGGCCAACCGATTGGGAGCATTATATCCGGACTTGATTCTTCTGCTTTGCTAAAAGGACAAGATCAAAACTTTTCGCTTAATAACCAGTTGTTTACCGTCCATACAGTTGCTAGTGATAACCAAGATCATTCCCGTGTAATTTTGCGGGTAGAGAAACAACAACAGAAAGGTCTAATCAGCCGATATCAATTTACAGATATTATTAATAATGACTCTCATTTGAATGAAACGATATCCATTGCTAAAAGGGCTGCCGACTTGGATATTAGCCTTCTTATTACTGGTGAAAGTGGTACAGGAAAAGAGCTGTTTGCTCAGTCTATTCATGGTGCCAGTTTAAGGAGTGATAAACCTTTTATTGCGATTAACTGCAGTGCTATTCCAGAAAGCTTATTAGAAAGTGAGTTATTTGGATATGAGAAAGGGGCCTTCACTGGAGCAAAAAGCGGGGGTCAAACAGGTAAGTTTGAAGCTGCAAATGGCGGTACTTTGTTCTTGGATGAAATTGGAGATATGCCCCTTACTGCCCAGGCCACATTACTTCGGGTACTGCAAGAACGCTGTGTGACACGTATCGGCGGTATTACTCCTCGCCCTATCGACGTGCGGATTATCGCCGCCACAAATAAAGACCTACAAAAAGAAATTGAAGCAGGCCAATTTCGTGCCGATTTATTTTTTCGTCTTAATGGCTTTACCTTAAAACTACCAGCACTACGGAATCGTACAGATATGCTGCTGTTAGCAGAACATATTTTATCTCAGTTACCCTTCAAAAAAGAAAAAGCAGAACTAACGGAAGACGCCAAAACATTTATTGTCGAATATGATTGGCCAGGGAACTTCCGAGAGATGCAAAACATTCTCCAACAGGCAGCTTTTCTAGCCGATCATAATCCGATTACAAAGGCCTTGCTTGTTTCCCTTTGCCCAACCTCAACCAAACGGAAAAATGAAGAAACAACAGAACAAAAGCCAACAAGCTTACTGGAACAAGAAATTCATCTTATTAAACAAACGTTAGAACGAACAAACGGAAATATTAGCTATGCTGCAAAACAACTGAATATCGGCCGAAATACGCTTTATCGGAAAATGAAAATGTATAATATCACGCTATGACGTACAATAGGGGGAGTAGTAAGGTTTCTATTCCATTCTTCGGGTTAGAGGCATTATTGTTACTTGAAAAACAAAGAGTATAAACCATTGGTTTAGGAGTATTCAACTGCCTAGTGTACAAAAAAAGGAGGGGGATGAATGATCATCCCCCTCCTTTTACTTATATTTGTTCTGGTTGTTTTCGTAAAGGTTTTAATGCGCCGCTCCAAGCGATCACTTGGTCAAGCATAAGATTCATATTATCAAGGTGTAAATCAGCTGGTTTAAACTCACTGAAGTTTTCAAAGTCTGTAAATAATGACAATGTTGGGTGTATACGAACGTCGGCAACTAGTAATTCTCCTAAGATTCCACGTAAATGTTCAGCTGCACGAGCTCCACCTGTTGAACCATAGCTTACGATACCTGCTGCCTTATTGTTCCATTCATCACGTGCTGAATCAAGTGCATTTTTTAATGCTCCTGTAATGCTGTGATTGTATTCTTGAACAATAAATACGAATCCATCGAAGCTAGCAAGTCTTTCTGGCCAAGCTGTTAATCCTGGTTCTTCACCAGTACCTTCTCCTAAAAACGGCAATTTGAAGTCTGCAATATCTACGATTTCGTAATTTGCATCTCCACGTTTGTCAGCTATATCCTTTACCCATTTTCCTACTTGTGGGCTTAAACGTCCTTGACGTGTGCTTCCTAAGATAATCCCGATATTTAATTTTTCCACTTGTTGTTCCTCCTCATTGGTTGATCCACCAAATAATTTGTTAAAAAACGCCATGCTGCACCACCTATAATACCTTTTACTAGGTATTCTATATTTTCTGTAAAGCCTCAATATTTTAATTATCTCTAATTAAAGTATTTTGAACATGAGATAATATAACACGGTATATTTATTTTGTCAAAACACAAGGTAATATAAAGAAAATTATAGATGGTTCTTCTTGTTCTCTTGCTCAATCCAAGATTAATACGTTTTTATTACTTTTCGCTTAAATGGAAGCAACTTTCGCTTGAAAATCCACTTTTTCGCTTAAATCGGGTTTTGTTCGCTTAATTATCTGTATTTTCGCTTAAAAAAAGAGATTTAGTTACATTTAGTTTAAGAAAAGTTTGCTGTATACTTAAGGAAAGTTTGCTCATATCATGAAAGAGTAGAGGAAGTGGAGAAGTGAGAAAATTTTCTTTAATTGTAACCCTGATAGCGCTATTGATCATAAAATCAATTCCTGTGGAGGCACATACAGGCTTGGCATCCTCGACACCGGATAATGGAGAAGTGTTGAAAAAGTCTCTCCACGAAATCGTTTTACATTTTGAAACGGACATTGAATCATTGAGTACGATGAAGTTATTCGATGAATCGAATAAGGAAATTCCTTTACAGGGTGTAACCGTAGAGAAAAATGTAATGAGTGCGAGTATTGGCACGCCTTTAAACAATGGGTCTTACAAAATTAACTGGAACATTGTCGGAAAAGATGGCCATGTTATACAAGGTGACATCCCTTTTCAAATTGCACAGGAAGAGGAGAAACAGGCAGTTAAACCGGAGAGTGAAATAAAAAAGGAAACGCCTACTCAGAATCAACCCGAGAAAAAGAATATTGTTAATGAGGATAAAGAGACTCCGATCTTTACTTATATCATTATTGGTTTTGTCGTCTTACTCATAGTCGGATTTCTGCTCCTGAGAAGGAAAAGGTAATAACAAATGAATGTATTGATTGTCTTATTGGAATTGTGCAGCTATATTTTCTTCTCCCTGCTGATGGGCCATGTTGTATTGTTATTTGTAAGTGACGATAGAAAACCAGCCATACAGATGTCTAAACCCTGGCTTTTAATTAGCATATTAGGAATTATTCTCTGTTCTTTAGGTCCTGTTCTGCAGGTGGTTGCCCACTTTAATGGAGTCATGAGCGTGAGTGAGACCCTGATGACTGTGATAACGGACTTTCAGGTCGGAAAGGCATGGCTGGTAATTTCGTGGGTGTCCATTTTTCTATGGTTTACGACTCTTCATAATGGCTCCCGCTATCTTCAGGCATTTTGGATGTTATGTTTAATCACTGCAGTAGGTTATGCCAGCCATGTCGCTTCATTATCGTTTGTGGCAGGCTGGGCGATGCATTCGATCCATTTACTATCTGTTACCTTATGGGCCGGTGTGCTGCTTCATGTATCCTGGTTTGCAAAGGATGGGAAAAATCTGCACTCCTTCCTTAAATGGTTTTCCACTTTTGCTGCGATATGCATGGCGATCATTCTCTCGAGTGGCTTTGCGGTTATGCTTTTTGTAGTGGATGTGAAGGATTATGTGAATTCCTGGGTACTATCCTATGGGCAGACGTTATTATTGAAGCATCTAAGTATCATACCGCTTTTGGCACTTGCCTTCGTAAATATGTATCTAACAAGGAAAGGGAAAAAGGGTGGGTTTAATCCATTCCCATTCTTAAGAGCAGAAAGCATTCTTTTCTTTATTGTGATTGGTTTCACAGGCCTTTTGGGGACGCTTTCTCCTCCACATAATATTGATTTTACTGTCGATTCGGAGGGGGCTGCCAAGTGGGCACAATTTATGGCAGGCGGTACGATAAGTTCGCCTGTCCATCTAACCATTCAATCCGGTCAGATACTGGAAGGGGTTTCTCTGATCACCTTTTCCATTGCCTTTTTAGGGATGCTTGCATACTCGATCCGCAAAAAAGCTTCGATAGTATGGTATGTATTGTTCAGTGTATGCTTTATTGCAAGTGCATACTTTGGGCTAAATCGTTTATATTTATAAAGGATGGTCCTATCAATAAAGGCAGCCGGCGTCCTATGCAGGCTGCTTTTATTATGCATTCTGGCTAATTTGCCGTACATACAATGACAATTAAGTGTACTTCCTAATATAAAAGGGAAAATAAAAAAATATAAAGATTGAACTTTTTTTGCTAATCCGACATAATATATATGAGCATATATTCATGTATATAGAAAGAAGTGATTTTCTATGGGACATCATCACGGGCATTCACATGGTCACAGCCACAGTCATGGCTCAGAAAATAAGAAAGCGTTATTTTGGTCATTTCTATTAATTACTGCCTTTATGGTAGTTGAAGTAATCGGCGGTTTGGCAACAAATAGTTTGGCATTGCTGTCGGATGCCGGCCATATGCTAAGCGATGCCGTGGCACTGGGATTAAGTTTATTCGCTATTAAGCTGGGGGAACGACAAGCATCGCGAACCAAAACCTATGGGTATAGACGATTTGAAATTATTGCTGCTGCTATAAATGGGGTAACCTTGATTGCCATATCCCTTTACATCTTTTATGAGGCATACCACCGCTTTTTTAACCCGCCGGAAGTGCAAAGCACGGGAATGCTGCTGATCTCCGTTCTGGGGCTGGTTGTTAATATTGTCGCTGCCTGGATATTAATGAAGGGTGATAAGGACGAAAATCTAAATGTAAAAAGTGCGTTTCTCCATGTTTTAGGAGATATGCTTGGTTCTGTAGGTGCAATCGCGGCCGCATTGCTTATCATGTTTTTTGGATGGGGCATCGCTGACCCGATTGCAAGCGTAGTAGTATCAATTCTTGTTCTCATTAGCGGCTGGAGGGTGACAAGGGAATCTTTCCATGTATTAATGGAGGGGACTCCTTCTCAAATTGATGTGCAAAAAGTAAAAGCATCCCTGCAGAATATACCGCTTGTTAAGGAAGTACATGACCTTCATATCTGGTCGATCACTTCGGAGCTGACGATGTTAAGCTGTCATATGGCAATAACAGGAGAAGGAAATCATGATGTAGTATTGCTTCATGCTCAATCCGTTCTCCATAATGATTTCGGGATAGAGCACAGTACGATTCAGGTTGAACTCGTTGACAACGGATGCCCAAGCCCCCATGGCACCTGCAATTAATGATGGTGGGCGTGTTCAATGGTCTGTTTTAAGATATCCATGACATGTTCATCATCATGAGAGTAATAAAGTGATGTGCCTTCCCTCCTGAACTTGACTAGACGTAAGTTTTTCAGGAAACGCAGCTGGTGGGAGACTGTGGATTGTAGCAGGGAAAGTTTCTCGGCAATTTCATTAACAGAGTATTCTCCGCCAAATAATAAATGCAGGATACGCAGCCGGGTCGGATCCGATAAAGCTTTAAAGGTTTGGGAAACGATAAACATTGTTTCTTCGTCCAAATCCCCCGGTGAAGCTTGATTGTTTTCCTTTTCATTCTTCACATAAATCAACCTCCTACGCCTTATTATAGCGATAACAAGCAAGAAAAAAAATCATGGAGCTGAAAAGCGCATGATTTTTTTAGAAAAATGGGTAAATCAGCCAGGTTCGGGAATGATATGAATCAAAAGGAGGGGTTCGAGATGAAAGAACCAGAGAAGCAGGTCAATGGAGAAACCGGTGATGATGGCATGATGGAGCTATTTGAAATTATAAACGCCAAAGGCGATGTCGGCGAAATAAATGAAATACTAAGCAGAGAGAAAAAGGGGGAAGACCATAGCTTAACCTGTAACAATGAGTTATTCAATAAAGAATTATGGGCGATTGTTGACGATACGGAGAAAGAAGACTAGAAACAGTTTTCATGCTGCTTTTACACATGCATCAAAAAGGCTGACAGACTTGTAAATATCCTGTCGGCTTTTTTTTATTGTCGAAAAAGAATTGACATATAAGTGTCATAATAGGTTGAAATTCAAATTCCAAAAATAGTATACTTGAGTTAAGAAATTCCATGGATGGGTGACCGTTTCTTGTTAAGGGAATCACTTCAATAATAACCTGTACAGGGGAGAGATCACCAGAATATAATTGGTAATGAACGGATATAAATTTATCATAGTAGTACAATGCGGTTGTTTTTCATGGAAAAGTATTTTGATAAGGTAGTATTTTTGCGGTTTAGAATATGGGAAACTTTGAATGCGGGTGTGAATAAATTGAAAAAAGGTATACTGCTATCGGCGTTAGTTGGAGTGGTCGGCTGTTTGGGTTTATTGGTTAGTCAAGGAGGGGAAGCCTCTGGAACCTCCGAAAAAGAACTTCAAGGGTTAAGCAAGCATTTTAAAAAAGAAACTATGCTCTCCGAGAAAGAATTTGTTGAACCGGATCTTGTTTTTGTTGACTCGAGAAATGGGGATGAATTACAAAAGTTACAAGCATCTTCTTTCAGAAGCAAAGAAGATGCCAGGAATGTTGCTGAGAAATTGGAAGCGAAATATGACCAGCCAATGATTCCTGCCAGATTGGCCAGTGATGGTAAATTAAAGGCAGGGCAGGCCCGGGTTGTAGTGGATCAAGCTGCACTCATAAAAGAGCTTGAAAACGTGACTGCTTTCCAGAGAGTAATAGAAGTGCCAATCAGTGAAACGGCGCCCAATGCTACAGCTGGAGCGGTTGCAAATATCGATCAAACTATGTTAGGGAACTTCATCACAAAATTCGATCCGACTGTAACCGGAAGAACGGCAAATATAGCTCTTTCCGCGCAGGAAATCAACCAAATCATTCTCGGTCCCGGAGACCGGTTTTACTTTAATCTGATTGTTGGTGAACGGACTCCTGAAAGAGGCTATCAAAAAGCTAAGGAGATAGTAAATAAAGAGTATGTAGAAGGGATTGGCGGAGGAATTTGCCAGACATCCAGCACGCTGTATAATGCAATTGACCAGGCGGGCTTAGGAATTATCGAACTTCACCACCACTCGAAGCAGGTCGGATATGTACCAAAAGATCGGGATGCTACGGTTTCATATGGAGGGAAGGATTTTAAATTCTTGAACAATAAGGACTTTCCTGTGATGATTAAAACGATAATGAATAGGGAAAGTGGCACTCTCGAAATTCAGGTAAAAGCTGCTGCACAAAATGTAGCCAAAAGCTAGAAAAAAGGTGGAAACGTAAAGTTTCCACCTTTTTTCTGCTCCATCATTATCATTTTTTATTTTTCAATTTTAGCACTTGTCCAACCGTGGAATCTAAATATAGAGAATGAAAATAAAAAATAGCCTAACATCTATTTGACATATTACTGTGTTATATTTTTTTCAACTATGTGGCTAATGATAAGTGAGAGTAAAGGAGGTCCCTGTTTGAAAACGATAGTAATAGTGGAAGATGAAAGAGCGATTTCGATGGTGCTAAAAGCATACCTTCAGCGAGAAGGTTTTCAGGTTATCCAGGTTTTTGACGGGGAAGAGGCTTTGGCCGTCTTTGACGAAAGCAATCCAGATCTGGTTTTGCTTGATGTCATGCTTCCCGGAAAAGACGGTTGGGAAATACTAAAGGAAATCCGCCGGAAGGATTCATGCCCAGTGATCATGCTGACTGCGCTGGGCGATATAAATTATAAATTAGTGGGTTTCAAGAAGGGAGCGGATGATTATGTTTCAAAGCCGTTTGTTGCAGAAGAAGTAGTTGCAAGAGTGCATGCTGTTTTAAGGCGCTCAGCAGGCATCCTTCCAGCAGAGAATGTTAGGCAGTTTGGAAGTTTGAAAGTGGATCTGGATTCATACAGCATCCAGATAAACGGAAATGAGATAAGCCTTACACCAAGAGATCTCTCCTTATTTATCTTTTTTGCTAAAAATCTGAACCGTATCTATACAAGAGAACAGTTAATCGAGCAGGTTTGGGGTATGGATTATGACGGCAGTGACCGTGCCGTCGATTTAGCCATCAAACGAATCCGTAAAGCGCTTGAAAATTGGCCTGCTTCTGAAGGGGAAATCAAAACTTTGCGGGGATTGGGGTATCAATTGTGTGTTTATGAAAACTGAAAAACGAACGACACTTCTAAGGTATTGGACAACACGTTATTTGCTTACCCTTTGTGTGGGCTTACTGTTACTGGCTGTTGTCTCCATGTGGTGGATGCAGCAAACTGCACTTGAATACAGGCTGAATTTGTTAAAGTATTTAGCCGATGAAACATCCGACCGCGCCATCAAGGATAACGGCCAAGTTGTCATTGGCCCGATTTTATGGGGAATCATTGATGATCGGGAGAAAATTCTCCATCTGAATAAAGAGCCGATCATCTATCTAACCGATCCTAAAGGACAAATCAGCTTTACGAAGCCGCAAATTGATATAAAAGAGGGCGAAAACCATATACAACAATCGATCCTTGATAATAAAGACAGTATTCAAAAAGTAGAATTGAAGGATGGCAACGAGGTATATGTGGTAAAATCGCCAATTAATTATGCCCAACAGCAGATTGGCTGGGTTATCATCGTTCAGGAGGAAGATTCGTTGAAGGAGGTTAACCAGGATCATGGCTTGTTAGCGATTATGCTGTGCGGTCTTGGGATTCTGGGATGGGCGGTTATCTATGTGTTATCACGGAAAATTTCAAAACCGATCCGGGATGTAGCGAAGGCAGCTGTGCAAATCCGTGAAGGAAACTATGATATCGAGTTATACGAAGATGCCCGAGAGGAAGAAATCTACGAACTGATCCAATCGTTTAAAGAGATGACGAACCGGTTGACGCAGCTTGAAAAATTGCGGGCTGAGTTGTTTGCTGGTGTGACCCATGATTTAAAGACGCCTGTGACCTCAATCAGCGGACTTGTGCAGGCGGTGAAGGATGATGTGGTAACCGGAGGAGAAAGCAAAGAATTTCTCGAGATTTCTTTGAAAGAAATTAGAAGGCTTCAAACAATGATTGAAGATCTCCTTGATTTCAACGCAATCTCTTCAGGCGCATTCACGATTAAGGTGAAACAGAAGAACTTAAATGAACTGATTGAAGAGATTGCCTATCAGTGGAAAGTTACCCAGGAGGACCAACATTTCAATTTAGATGTGAAGGTCCCCGAAAAAGTGACTTTTGGACTGGCAGACCCGCTTCGATTGCAGGAAATCATCATTAATTTATTAAATAATGCAAAACAAGCATTAGCAGAGGATGGAAACATTGAAATTTCCTTGTATAAAGGTGAAACGTCCAAGGTAAATATTGATGTGAAAGATAATGGAAAGGGAATTCCTTTGAATGAACAGCGCTATATTTTTGAACCGTTTTACAGGGGAGAAAAGAAAAAGTTGAAAGTGCGAGGCCTGGGACTTGGACTCCCTTTCAGCAGAATGCTTGCCAAGGCGCAAAAAGGTGATCTCGTTCTCAAAAAAAGCAGCGAGAATGGAACCATCTTTACGATAACCCTCATGGGAACGTAGCTCCGAATAAAAAAGGTTGCCCAATTTTAATCGGGCAACCTTTTATAGCTAATTTATTAAACTGATTGCTCTCCACAGTTGGATATTACGGACTTTACGGGGAAGAAAACGGCCCATTTCTTCTTCGTTATAGCCTGCGTGTAAATTTTTATGATCAAAAATAATCGGACGGCGCAGTAAATCAGGATTTTCCTGGATGATCTTGCAAAGCTCGTTGAGAGGGGTGTTATTAATATCTACATTCAGATCTTTGAACTTCTTAGAACGTGTGGAAATGATTTCATCTGTACCGCCCTCTGTTTTTCTGAGAACTTCCTTTATTTCTTCCACCGATAACGGTTGTGCATATATATTTCTTTCGTTATAAGTGATGTCATTTTTCTGAAGCCAGGCTTTTGCCTTTCTGCATGCCAGGCTGCTTGGAGTAGTGAAAATAGTAATCATTTGATCGACTCCTTTAATTTTTAAAAATTTCAATAGTTACAGCATTTTTGGTTGGGAATTTGTGATACCCTTACTTTATCTTTACATTGTGTCAGCAAAATGTCAGGGAAATATTTTTTGTGGACAAATTTATTTTTTCCTGATTCATTGTACAGGTATAATCAAGTTGATACAAAACATCCAAAAGAAAAAGAAAGAAAACCGTTAGATGATTATTTACAGGGAGATAAAGCAATGAATATGTTGAAAAATTATGGATTTAAGGACATAAGCTAAGGATGGCAGCCGATTTTTGGTCACCAGTCAGCTTATCGATCAAGATTGCACTGCTTTCAGGCATTATCGTTTTCATATTAGGTACTGTAGCAGCACGAATGATGGCAGGAAAGAAGTTTAATGGGAGTGTACTGATCGAAACTCTTTTTTTGCTCCCGCTTGTACTCCCGCCTTCTGTCGTCGGTTTTTTGCTAATCGTTATCTTTGGGAATAACAGTCCCGCTGGCAGAGCGATTGAATGGCTGTTTCATATGCCAGTCATGTTCACCTGGTGGGCCGCCGTTATAGCCTCGATCGTCGTTGCTTTTCCACTGATGTATCAGTCAGCTAAAACGGGCTTTGAAGCGATTGATGGAGACATCGAAAATGCGGCCCGTGTCGATGGAGCCAGTGAATGGAAAGTATTTATCCGGGTATCCCTGCCTCTCGCGGTAAAGGCCATTCTTGCCGGGGCCATCCTTAGCTTTGCAAGAGCACTCGGTGAATTTGGCGCTACATTAATGTTTGCCGGTAACATTCCCGGCAGGACCCAGACGATGTCAACAGCGATTTATGTGGCAATGGATTCAGGAAACATGCAAATGGCATGGCTCTGGGTCGGGACAATGATTATCATTTCTTTCGTTATGCTCGTTTTGGTTCATATTATCAGGGAATGACCTTTTTTTAGCAGATCAAACGGTTATCTTTTCTCAAATAGACTCAAATAAAATCCGGGAGCTGCTTCAATATCTCTTATCAACTTGAAACCATTTTTTAGATAAAGACTGATAGCAGGGTGGTTATCCTTTCCAGTCGAAACAATCATTCTTTCTGGACTTCCTTCATTTTGGAGATGGGCCAGTAACTTTTGGGCGATTCCTTTTCTGAAGTGGGCTGGATCAACGATTAACCGGCAAATATGCACCGTTTCGTCCTCAAGCGAGTAAGAGACGGCTCCAACAAGCTTTTCATCGATAAAGTACCCTATGAACTCTTCCTGGCAGGATAGGAGTTCATCAAATGTTTCCTTTAACGGAGGGATATCGAGAAAACCGATTAGCTCGGCTTCAATAGTGTAGGACTTTTGTTGAACAGTATACAATTCATTGGCTAATGAAAGGTTTTGCAAGTCCACTTTTCGAAGCATCATTTCAACTGCCTTTTCCTGTTTTATTACATCTGGTGTTGCCTGTCATCGAGCCTGTGTTATAATCAGTCAAAGAAATTGTACTACGAAATGAGGATGTTGTGTGCTAACTTTTGAAGAAAAACTGGAAATTATCGAATCGTACCCTGAGCTGCAAAGAAAAGATGTATCGCTTGGCCGAGTCAACTTTCATTTTGAAGGAAGCGTGTATGATAAAAAAATCGTAGTCCAGCATTTGCATCCGAATGGAAACGGGTTTGTCTATGCGGGCCATTTACCTAGAAAAGCAAGTGATAAAAAAGGTTTCATCAACATCAGGGAATATTCTGAGGAACAGCTCCGGAAAATATTGCAGGCGAGCATTTCTTACTTATCGGCATTTTCCGAGACCGGCGAGGAAGAAAACGCGGATCAAGAAATAGAGGGTACCTGGGTTGGACCGCAAAAACAGGAGCTTACAGTTGTCAATGAAGATCTGCTGTGGAATGTGTATGCCGGCATAAATCTTGAAGAATGTTTTGAATCGCCAGTTGAGGCAACACGTTACTTAATGGAAGAAGGATTTCGAAAAAAATCGGTATAGATATAATATCGGCTTGTGGAAAAAGCTGTAACTAATTTTTTAAATGACCTTGTTTTTTAAAATATACCCTGTTATAATATATTCAATTATTTTTGTGGGGAATAAGGTTACAGAGCGATTCACGAAAAGTTTCCTCTTAAGACATTATCCTAAATCAAGAATAGTTATAAAAGGATTTTTTCCAAACGGGAGGAAATATACATGGTACAAGGGAAAGTTAAATGGTTTAATGCAGAAAAAGGTTTCGGTTTCATCGAAGTAGAAGGTCAAGACGACGTATTCGTACACTTCTCTGCTATCCAAGGTGAAGGTTTCAAAACTCTTGAAGAAGGCCAAGAAGTTTCTTTCGAAATCGAGCAAGGCGCTCGTGGACCTCAAGCTGCTAACGTTCAGAAGTAATGGAACGCTAAAAAAGACCCCATCCGGGGTCTTTTTTATTGGTCTTTTATCAGTTATATCGACCGAGCCTGTTTAAAATGGATTCCAAATGGTATCATTTTGATGAAACCATTCTTGGTAAAGTATCGCTATGAGGTGTTAATATGGATCTTTTTTTCATCATGATTGGCGGGTTTCTTGGAACGATATGCCGTTATCAAGCAGGAGAATGGTTACAGGCTGAAAATGGATTTCCGCTCTCGACTCTGATTATAAATCTTTTGGGCTGTTTTTTGCTCGGCTGGCTACATTCCTTTTCAGGACGGAAAACAAAGAGAAATCCGAGGCTCGTCCTGGTTCTAGGTACTGGCTTCATTGGATCTTTTACAACCTTCTCGGCATTTTCAATCGAAACAGTCATGCTTGCAGAGTCAGGACATATTTGGCTGGCTATTTTATACGTCGTGATCAGTATCTCGTTCGGATTGCTTTTTACCGTAGCAGGTAAAGTTTTTTCGGAATTCTTTGCTTTAACAAAGAGTGATGCAGTGTGATTTGGCTACTTGGGGCGGGAGGGGCATTGCTGTCTCTTATA
>NZ_RYZZ01000032.1 GCF_003989135.1 Peribacillus cavernae | reverse complement strand
CCGTAGTGGGCTTTCTCGTTCGGTAAATCTGTAAAATCATTTCTATCTTGATAAAGCAGATTGATAAATACCTTCCTTCTCCAAAATGGAAAGTGCTATCTTGGCAGCAGCGCTTCCACCTTCCTGCTTTCCACCTTGAATATGAACGGCAAAGAAAAAAGTATTATCTGCAGTTTCTACATATCCCATAAACCAACCATCACTATTTCCCCCGTTTACAACCGCGGTTCCCGTTTTCCCAGATAACCGATTATTATTTGTTTTTTCTAAAAGTAAGGAGTCTTTCACGGTTTGAATATTAGATTGTTCAAAAGCGAATTCATTATCATAAAACTTTTTCAAAATATCTACCTGTTCAATTGGAGAAATTTTTAGAGAGGCATCCAGCCAATAATTCGTTATATTGCCTGATAAATCATGGTTTCCATAATTTATCTGTTCAAAGTAATTTCGCAATTTCTTTTTGCCCATCTGTTGATCAAGATTTTGAAAATACCATGTGGTGGAGTTTTCCATAGCAGTAAATAAATCTTGATCTTGATTCCATTCCTTATACGGATATTGGGTTCCATCCCAATTCATTTGGGAATTGTCCCTTGTAATAATCCCGGATTCTAGTGCAAACAATCCACTGAATATCTTATAAGTAGAAGCAGGCGGGAATCTGGTAGTGCTTTCTTCCTTATTGTACACAGTATATTTTTTTATTTTGGAATCATACAGTACAGCACTCCCTGAAAGTTCATCAAAAAAGCTGCTGTAATCTTTGTACACTGCATTGGTATGTGAAAAAGGATGTGTTTCTTTGTTCATAGCCACTACAGATGATATAGAAGGAACACTAATCAAAATGCTGGCAAGAATAATGATGAATACTACAGTACTTTTCATCTTTAGCAAAGGGGATTCTACTTGAAAATTTCCGATTGTAACAATACGCCTTTTTACTTGTTTGTATGAGCTGCTAATTTCCGAAACAGCTAATAAAGATGATGTTCGTTGCGAAAGAGAAGCAAATTTTAAAATAACCTCACCATACTTGAGATGTGATTCCTTATCTAGCGTTTTTAAAACTGCATAATCGCAAGAAATCTCCATCTCTGTTTTCATTTCCCTTAAGAAATACCATACGAGAGGGTTAAACCAATAAACCGTTCTGGACAGACACATGAAATAGTTTACTAGCATATCTCTGCGTTTACAATGGTACAACTCGTGAAGCAATATACATTTCATTTCTTCAGTAGAAAGCATTGAAATATCCTTTGGTATGACAATATATGGAGCGATAATCCCAAAGGTAATGGGTGACTTTATCAATGAGGAATATCCTAAAACAACCTTTTTATGAAAATGCATTGCCTCTTTACATGTATAAAAAAGCGTTGATAATTCTTTGTTTCCAACTACTTGGATGTTTTTTTTTATTTTGCGGATTCTTAGATTACTTAATATAGTAGCTATAAGTATAACAATCATTCCTACTATCCACACTATGAAAAAGACAGAATCCATCATTCTGAAAGACGATTGCTCAATTGACATAGAAAAGTCTTGTAGCCAATTTGAATTTTGAACAATGGTTTCTGTCGTTTTACCTGCTGAATGGATATCGGATAATTTTGAATTGCCTGCTCCCAAGTTTATGATCCAGTCAAAAAAAGAATTGGTTTTTAGAACATGAAAGGGGGTAAAAGGAGCAATCAATGTCAAAAGAGAAATCACACTGATATAATATTGGGTGTTTACGGTTATTTGGGCCTTAAATATTTTTTTTATGAATATGATGAGGCAAAAAATCACAGACAATAGGATATTACTGATTAAAAAAACAGTAATGAAAGAGCTGTCCATGTTATTCCTTCTTTCTGTTCTTGCGTTCTTCTAAAATTTGATACAACTCATTAATTTCATTATCCGACAGCTTATCTTTTTCCAAAAAGTTTAATACCATAGAATTAAGAGTACCATTATAAAAACGATTTAAAAAACTGCGACTCTCAACTTCTATATATTCAGATTCAGCTACATTTGGTGTATAAGCAAATACACGACCTTCCTTATAATGATTTAGTGCTCCTTTTTTTATTAGCCGTAACAACATTGTTTGAATTGTTTTAGGACTCCATTTACTTGTTTTGGATAACTTTTCAATAACCTCATTGGTATTTATATTAGGATACTTCCAGATGACTTTCATAATTTCTAATTCAGCTTCAGAAATTTGAGGTAATTTTTTCATATAACCATCCTTAAACTTACGATTGTAATAATTACATTATATTGTTCGGATTTTAAGAAGTCAATGAAGCAAAAGGATATAGACAAAACATTGTCCTTAAATACTACAACTGTAATATTTAGAATGGCATACTTCTCTTCACCTCTAAAACTTACAATTATAATATTTAAATTATATAGTTATCCCTTTAGGAATAAAAGTGTTGACTCCAAATCTTACATGTGTAATACTTTTAAAAACTACAACTGTAATATTTGAGTGGGTGATAAATGAAAAAATGCATATCAGGCTATGTGAGGAAGAAGGGTGGCATCATTCAAATAAAGAACGAGGAAGGCAAACAGAAGAGCATACTTCAAAGGTAAACAAGACCAGTCCGAATAATGGGTAAGATGATTAAATTAATAGAATGGGGCTTTGATTAAAATTAGTGAGGAGAATCGAATATGAGAAAACAAAAGAATTTTGTCTTTTTTTTAGCACTTATTGGTGCTGTTGTTCTATTAATTACAAGTGTGCAACCACCAAGTGAAGCGAACGCTGCCAAGGACAACCTGAATCTTAAGAAGCTCGAAGTCGATGAATTTTTTACGAACCGTGATGGAACATTCATATTACGTGATATGAAAAAAGAAAAAACATTCGTCTATAACAATGAACGTGCGAATCAACGATTTGCACCGCAATCGACTTTTAAAGTGCCTAATTCACTTATTGGGTTGCAGGTAGGAGCTGTAGAAGACGAATACGACATTAAATATTGGGATGGTGTTAAGCGAGAAATCGAGGTCTGGAACCAGGATCACACGCTTGGTTCTGCTATGAGGAACTCTGTCGTTTGGTATTATCAAGCTATGGCCCGTGACATCGGGGAAAATCGAATGAAAGAATGGGTTCAAAAAATTTCTTATGGTAATCAGGATATTAGTGGAGGAATTGATCAGTTTTGGTTAAGTAGTTCACTTAAAATTTCTCCAATAGAACAAGCAGATTTTATGGAATCATTGTATAAAGAGAATCTTCCATTTGATAAGGATGTAATGAAAACCGTTAAACGGATGATGATCCAGGAGGAAGAGGATAACTATACCCTTTATGGAAAAACAGGGCAAGGGTCAGGTATAGGCTGGTATGTCGGTTTTATAGAAACGGACAATCGGGCGTATAGTTTTGCTACAAATATTGCTGGAACAAGTACAGACGCTAAAAACATTACAATGGACATCTTAAAGAAATATAATTTAATGCCAGAGTACGGGCAGGGAACTTAATTATAAACATAATTTAAAAATATAAGTCTTCAAGAATTGGGCGCTTTCCTGTAGCAAGGAACAGCGCTTATTTTAATTTTAGGGCCAGATTGTGGAAGAAGCCTGTCATAAGATAATGATGAATATGTAATCTTTAAACACTTTCCCCAAAATAATCTTTGATGTATTACTACCAATAATCTCCCGCTTCAAACAACCCGTCAGGTGTAAAGCGGTGAGTAGTTTACAGAAAAGAAGCGTGGACAATGGGGCTTAAGAGGATTGGTATTGATAATCCGGACTTTGGATTTGAGCTGGCGGAACGATTTCCAGAGGAGCGCAGGAAGGTTCCCTTTGTTTACGAGGAATCCTTTACTACCTCGATAGGTTAAAAGGGGATTATCAGCTTTTGCTTATCACAAATGGTTCGCCAGACTTGCAAAAAACAAAACTTGAGATTACATCAGAACTGGTTCCTTATTTTGACCAGATTGTCATTTCAGGCGCTTTTGGAAGAGGGAAGCCGGATCCTTCGATTTTTGAACATGCTTTATCACTCATGTACTTAAAGAAGGATGAAGTGATCATGGTAGGAGATAACTTAATGACTGATATTCTTGGCGCGAATCGAGCGGGCATCCTATCGGTTTGGATTAACCGCCATAATAAAGTACGTGAAAAAGTGGTTTCAGCAAATGAAATTCATCATTTAGATGAGCTTTTTCCTATTTTGGAGGAGTTGAAGGATAAGTAGGAGGAAGAATTAAATAGTAAGCAAATAAATAGAGGAAATAGTAAAACTAGTTTAGAATAAATGTGTAATATCTATTAACCAAACGGTAGTTGATGTTTTCATAGATTAGGATTGAAAACGAATGTCGTTACATGGCGCTGTTTAGGATTAAACGGATTGAATCGTATCAAAAGTAAAGGCAAAATTTCTATTATATAACTCAGCCAAAAGAACTTATATGGCATAACCATTAAATAGAGGTTGAAAGTTGCGGAGAATTTGATACAATAAAATAAATAAAAAGACTATGTGTAACTGGCGAAACGCGGATAACCGTGAGGGAGCACATAGTGTCGTAGCCGTTCGCCTGGGCAGAGGTAAGGGAAGTATCCCTTACCTCTTTCTGCTTATTAGGAGATGATATTGTAGTCGATACTACTTTTAAAATTCATTATTTAGTCAATGCGAGATATTCATACAATTTGAATAGCAGCAAATTCCCTTGCTTAAATTCTTGTTCATTAATTCACGAATATGAAAACTATCATAATTAAAAGAGGAGATAACAACATGAGCACACTAATTTTGGACAAAGTGAAAACAATCAAAACCTTAAATAGCATTGCAGAAAGCGGGCTAAATGTATTCAACAACGATAACTTTACGATCGACAATGACAGTGAAAACCCTGATGCTATTGTTGTTCGCAGCTTTAACATGCATACAATGGAATTTGGCAATCATTTAAAAGCAATCGCACGGGCCGGGGCAGGTGTCAATAATATTCCGGTCGACAAGTGTACAGAGCAAGGAATTGTTGTTTTTAATACCCCTGGTGCGAACGCCAACGCTGTAAAAGAAATGGTACTAACCTCATTAATGGCTTCTTCCCGTAACCTTTTTGCGGGTCTGACCTGGACAAAGACATTAGAAGGTGAAGGCGAACAAATTCCAAAGCTTGTAGAAGCAGGAAAGAAACAATTTGTTGGAAAAGAAATTAAGGGAAAAACTCTGGGTGTCATCGGTTTAGGAGCGATCGGTGCGCTTGTAGCGAATGATGCGCTCGATTTAGACATGGATGTGATTGGGTTTGACCCGTTCATCTCTGTTGATACAGCTTGGAATTTATCCCGCAATGTACAGCGAGCTATGACAATTGAACAGTTGTTTGCTAACTCTGATTATATTACGGTACACGTTCCGTTAACCGATGACACAAGAGCAATGTTTAACCAAGCAACATTTAGTATCATGAAGCCGGGCGTTCATATCTTGAATTTCTCACGTGGCGAGCTTGTGAATGAAACGGATATGGAAGCTGCTCTTGAAAGCGGAAAAGTTGGCAGGTATATTACAGACTTCCCGAATGAAAAAGTGTTGAAAATGAAAAATACAGTTCCAATCCCACATCTTGGTGCCTCTACACAAGAATCAGAGGTAAACTGTGCCATAATGGCGGCTCGACAGGTAAAGGAATTCTTAGAAACAGGAAACATCAAAAACTCAGTGAATTTTCCAAACACTTCCCTTCCTTATACAGGAAAGCAACGTGTGGTAGCTTTTCACCGAAACGTCCCAAACATGGTGGGGCAGTTCACACAGGCTTTATCAAGCTATAATTTAAACATCGCTGACATGGTTAACAGAAGCCGAGGGGATTACGCATATACGATGATTGACATTGAAAATAAAGTAAACGGCGATATCATTCCTGATTTGAAGGAAAAAATCAAACAAATCGAAGGCATCGTGACAGCCCGTATTATTTAAACATTGAACAGGAAGAAAGCAGGGAAGATCTCCTTGATGACTTTCTTGTTAAAATGAATAATAAAAATTTCGCCGATAAAGGGGTTCGGTGAACCTTATCAAAAATAACGGTAAACTCTTATATTAGCTTCAGACAAGAAAGGGGCTACCCATAAGTCAGAATCACTGACTTATGGGTAGCCCCTTTTGTTTCTGTACAGTTTTAATTTAGAGGATACGGATAAATGGAGCTATCTATGAAAGAGATGATTGATTTTTCATCTATATAAGGCGTATACGAGTATTTTAAAATAACTCCCTGGTACAAAGATAAACCCTATATATATATCAAATGGTTCTTTCTATTCATTTATCATTCATTTCTTTAACTGTTCTTGTAACGAATATAATCATTCCATTACAATATAGGCGACCATATTTTTACATATAGCGGCGTAATAAGCCCAGGCAACTCGCTTCTCTTTCGTGGCTCACATTACTAATCAGGACAAATGTACTTTCCATTTCACGTGCCTTTTTGATTTGCGCCTCATCCTCGGTCACGGTGAATTGGCATGTATAGTAAATGTCCACAGGGGCTGTCACCGTCTTTGAAGGCCGTCCCGGGCGTCGCTTTACTTTTTCCATCCGCTTCACTTCACCGGTGAGTCGATGGTATTTGAGTCGGGTAGCCACATGTTGTTCCAATTGGGCGGCGGCGTCTTCGTGGCAATGGTACTCGATCCCACTCCAAGTTTTGATGGATTTTTCGATCTTCGATCCTTCGTTGGACACGTCACGATTTATTTTCTTCTGCTTCCGCTGATCCAAGGCGGATGAGTGCACCACGGCGAACCGATAGGTTCGATCATACAATTCAGTGTTCATTCCTTGAATTCGGTAGATGGCCGAATTGTTCTTGTCAGAGAGCGTACCAACTTGAGCCCAGTCGGCTTCGTTTTCAAAGGCCGTCTCTTTTAATTTTTTGCATAAGCCGAAGTTTTCCGGGAAACGGCTAATGAACGGGCGATCGACATGCAGATCACCTCATTTAGGAAGTTATTCTAAATGATTCGATCCTCGGTTTCTTCAATCCTTTTAAGTGACAATCAACATCAATTTTCGTCAATTTATGACATGCGGAAGATGGGGTAAAAGATGACTGAAGGGTTATTATCCCAGTATGATTGAATGCTATATCAAGCGACGGGATGCGCACTGTAGTTTTGAGAAACAATAGGTTTGTCTCCTTGGTTGCGACAAAGTTAGTTTTCTTCTTTATTGAATGCAGGTGGCTCGTCCTTTAACATTGATAAGGTAATATATAATGAAGGGAAGAGAGCAAATGGCTCAATCAAATATAAAAGTGGCTGTCCAAAAGTTCGGTAACTTTCTAAGTTCAATGGTCATGCCAAATATCTCAGCTTTCATTGCATGGGGATTAATTACAGCCCTATTTATCCCGAAAGGCTTCCTGCCAAATGAAAGCCTTGCCACATTGGTCGACCCAATGGTGAAATACTTGCTACCACTATTAATAGGTTATACAGGCGGAAAGCTGTTATACGATCAACGGGGTGGTGTTGTGGGAGCCATTGCCACAATGGGTGTGATTGTAGGGTCGGATATTCCGATGTTTTTGGGCGCAATGATTATGGGACCGCTTGGCGGTTATGTGATTAAGAAGTTTGATCAGCTCATTGAAGGAAAAGTAAAAGCTGGGTTTGAAATGCTTGTCAACAATTTCTCTGCAGGAATTCTTGGGGGATTGCTGTCTATTTTGTCCTTATTAGCCATCGGCCCAGCCGTTGACGTATTTACAGGCTGGCTGATTAATGGGGTTGATTGGTTAGTAGGAACAGGATTATTGCCTTTAACAAGTATCATTATCGAACCTGCAAAGGTATTGTTCTTAAATAATGCAATCAATCATGGCGTGCTTTCACCAATTGGTATAGAGCAAGTTAAACAGACCGGCAAGTCCGTGTTGTTTCTCCTTGAAGCTAACCCTGGACCTGGTATCGGTGTGTTGCTTGCATATAGTATTTTTGGAAAAGGGACAGCCAAACGGACGGCACCAGGAGCTGGTATCATTCAATTCTTTGGTGGAATCCATGAAATCTATTTCCCTTATATTTTAATGCGTCCGATGTTATTTATAGCAGTAATTGTGGGGGGAATGAGTGGAGTATTCACATTGGTTCTTTTAGGCGGTGGCTTGTTCGCTCCTGCATCACCTGGTAGTATCTTGGCGATTGCCGCAGTTACTCCGCAGAACGCGGGTTCTTACATTGCCAACTTCGCTGGAGTTTTGGTTGCTGCAATCGTGTCCTTTGTCATCTCTTCGCTGGTTTTAAGGACAGGCAAGCAAACAGATGAAAACATTGAAGATGCAGCAAGAAAAATGCAGGAAATGAAAGGTAAGAAAAGCTCTGTAGCAGATGTGTTTGCTTCAAATCCAGGTGCTTTCCCCGAAAACGTAAACAAAATTATCTTTGCTTGTGATGCTGGAATGGGTTCCAGTGCTATGGGCGCCTCCCTACTTCGTAAAAAAGTACAGCAAGCAGGCTTGAATATTTCAGTTACAAACACAGCGATTAGCAACCTTCCATCTGATGCACAGATTGTTGTTACTCAGGAAGAGTTAACACCGAGAGCACAGACCAAAGTACCGAATGCTTACCATATTTCGGTCGATAACTTCTTATCGAGTCCTGAATACGATCAATTAATCGACCAGCTACAAAACCGAGGGAATGACGAGCTTCATGAAATTGTTGAAGAGGCTGAATCACAAGTACCCGGTGGTGACGACAGTAAGTCTGCAAATGATGACTTGCTTCGAGAAGAGAACGTGTTCATTAATCAAGAATTTGCCAATAAAGAAGACGCGATTCGCTTTGCTGGAAGAGCTTTGGTAAATGCGGGATACGTAAAAGAAACATATATTGAGGCGATGATAGAGCGTGATCAAATGACATCAACCTATATGGGGAATGATGTTGCAATCCCACATGGTACTGAAGAAGCGAAAAAGGCTGTACTTAAATCTGGATTTACCGTTTTACAAGTGCCTAATGGTGTCGACTTCGACGGCCAAAAAGTACGATTGATATTCGGTATAGCAGGCAAAGATGGTACGCATCTTGATATATTATCCGGCATTGCTGTTACGTGCTCTGATATGGATAACATTGAAAAGATGGTTAAAGCCAAAACAGCCCGGGAATTAATGGATATCATAAATAGTGAAAAATAATGAATATATCTTATCGAATAGAAAAGTGTGCTTGCACGCTTTTCTATTCACTATTTCTCGGCTAATAGGAAAGTGTAAAATTTTCCTACCGCATAAGGGCAACTACTCCTCTGTCTTCGCCTTTTCAAGGCTCACCAATCGGCGAGTTTTCTAATGTAATTTCAGCTGAAATGAGATGGTAGCATGTATATTACCTCAAGGGAAAAAGCGATTATTGAATTGATTATCAAAACATCTGGAAGACATACAGCTTTGTCGATTGCAACCCATTTGAATGTAAGTGTCCGAACGATTCATCGTGATTTAAAAGCAGTAGAAAAAATTCTCCAGTCATTCTCACTCCATTTAACACGCGATACGAATGAAGGACTCACAATTCAGGGAAAGAACGAACAAATATTTCGCCTTATCCAGCATTTAACGGGCATGCACCCAATCGATCAAACACTCGAGGAAAGAAAACTGATGCTGCTTTTAGCCTTGCTGAAAGAAGAATCATACAAAATCCAATCTCTAGCTGTTTTTCTAGGAGTAAGTGTCACTACGCTAACCACATACTTGGATGAATTGACGGACTGGCTAAGGCAATTCAATTTGCAGATTACAAAAAAAAGAGGAGTAGGGGTCGAACTAACCGGTACGGAAGCAAACAAACGAACTGCCTTGGCAAGCTATTTCTTGCTCTATTTTAATGAAGAACTGATTGAGCGCTTATTTTTGTTGGAAAACGGTCAACTTACTCAAGAAAAAATCTTGAATTATTTTCTTCCGGACTATCTCCTAGCGATTGATCGATCAGTAAATGCTACTTATAGTAAAGCACAATCACCGCTTACGGATAGCGATTACATAAGGCTTATTGTACATATCTATATTACCATGCAGAGGACAGAGGCCGGCTTTCTTTTGGGTGAAGAAGTTGGTCACAGAAATGAACTGACCGATGAGTATAACCTTATTAAGAAGATATGCAAGGAACTTGTAGCAGCATACCCCGTATCGGTAAACAAAGACGATATCATCTATTTGGCCGTGATTCTCAAAGGGTCAAAGCATCATGCCGCCGATGTCGTCCATTTTGACAGTATTCTGCTAGGCCAGATGATCAAGAATTTAATAAAAGATGTTTCTTCACAGCTTCATGTTGATTTAAAACAGGATTTCTCCTTGTTTCAGGGGCTTCTTGCACACATGGAACCTTCACTTTTCCGGATCAAAAAGCAAATGAGCTTGTTTAACCCGCTAAAAGAGGATATCAAACGAAAGTATCCGGTTCTATTTATGGCTATAAAGAACAGTTTGGAAAAGGAATTTAAGGACATCATTTTTCCCGATGACGAAATAGCCTTCATTGTACTTCATTTTGGCTCTGCATTAGTTTTGCGAGAAGAGGAAATATCGATAAAAGCATTGATTGTATGCCCAACCGGTATAGGTACTTCAAAGATGTTGGCCAGCCGAATTAAAAAAGAAATCAAAGAGATTGATTCCGTAGAAATCAACTCAATCAAAGATATTCAGCAGCAAGGGAATTTAACAAGCTATGATGCTATAATCTCCACCATTCGGCTCCCATTTATCGACATTGACTATATCTTGGTTTCTCCGCTTTTAAGTGAGGAAAATATCTTGTCAATTAGGAGCTATTTGAGGAAAAATATCGAAAACCTTATGAAAAATAAGCAGTATAGCAAATCAGCGCAACAAAAAGCTACCACATCAGGAAGGGCAAAGGTTCCACTTACGGATTTACTCCAGGAACTGAAAGATGTGCAACAAAGCATCGAGGCTGTTATTCATAATTTCCGATTTTTCAAAGTCCAGAATCTGATGGGCCATGAACCTATTATTGAAAACATGATAGAGATGGCGGAAAAGGAACAGCTATTAACACATGCAAAAGCTGTGATTGAATCGCTGAAGAAGCGTGAAAGATTAGGCGGGCTCGGAATACCGAATACGGGAATGGCGCTTTTTCATTCCAGGCATACGAAGGTAAAGGAGCTAATCTTCCAAGTTTCCTATTTGGATGAGCCTTGTCTAGTAAAAGGCATGGATGGAAGTGACATGTACATGAAGAATCTATTACTCATGCTTGCACCCGAGGAATTAAGCACAAGGCAGCAGGAAATAGTAAGCTTGATAAGCACAGGTTTAATTGAAAGTAATGAGGCGATTATGATTTTTTCGTCATCAAATGAGGAAATGATTCGCACAAGATTAGAAGCCATCTTTTTAGATTATCTTCATACTAATTTGATAAGGGAATGATACGAATGAAACAAGCGGTACATTTTGGAGCTGGGAACATAGGCAGGGGATTTATCGGAGCACTCTTTTCACAGTCAGGTTATCATGTAACATTTGTTGATATCGCGGACCAAATCATTAATCAATTAAACGAGGAAAAGCAGTATCAAGTAAAATTGGCAACAGACAGGCAAGAGTCTATGACCATTGAAAACGTGTCAGGCTTAAATAATATGACACAGGAAAATGAAGTAATTGAAGCGATTAAGCACGCGACCTACCTTACAACCGCGATTGGACCAAATATCTTGCCACGTATTGCTCCGCTGATTGCGAAGGGTTTGGCCGCAAGAGTAAAGGCAACCGATGATATATTATATGTAATTGCCTGCGAAAACCAAATATCGGCCACAGATTTATTAAAGGGATATATACAAGAACATTTAGATGAAGATACAAAGGCTCATCTAGCTGACAAAGTCCATTTCTTTAATTCAGCCGTTGACCGCATTGTTCCACTCCAAAACAATCAAGGTTCACTCGATGTTCTGGTTGAGCCTTATTATGAATGGGTTGTGGAAGCAAGTGAAAGCCTCCCGAACGTTGAAGGGATGACTATTGTTTCAGACCTGGCGCCGTTTATTGAAAGAAAGCTTTTTACGGTTAATACTGGACATGCAGTCATTGCTTACCTTGGGTATCTCGAGAACAAAACCACAATAGACCAAACATTAGCTGATGAAAAGATTGTCGCGCAAGTACAAGCTACACTAGACGAAACCGGCTCTTATTTGATCAAGCAATATGGTTTGGATTCAGATGAGCACCAACACTATATCAATAAGATTATCAACCGTTTTAAAAATTCATACCTGAATGATGTAGTGACAAGAGTAGGCCGTTCACCTCTTCGTAAGCTCGGACCGAATGACCGCCTTGTTCGCCCTGCTATCGAAGCGAAGAAAGCAGGACTTTCTTACAATAACCTTGCTAAGGCGATAGCAGCAGCCTTACTCTTTGATAACAAGGAAGATGAAGAAGCAGTAAAACTTCAATCGATGATAAAAGAAAATGGCGTTCCTCATGTACTTAAAGAAGTGAGCGGGCTGGATGAAAACAGTGAACTGACGAAAGAAGTATTAAGCAGTTACAATGCATTAAAGAAATAAAATATTTATCTCGCCTATCTAAAACTCCTGGAATAAATTCCAGGAGTTTTTTTAAAGAGGCTGAACCCCATGGGACTCATAAAAAACACCTTTGCCGAAAACTGCTCCCTGTATTTTACCGTCCATAAAGGAGTTCTGAGTAAATTAGGGTAAGGTTGGAAGATTCAAATTGAAAACAGTCAATATGTGCCCCTGGCTGATTCGCACCATTTAAAAAAGAAGAAGATAACCAGGATAAAGGCAGGGTATCCAAAAAAAGAATAGATATGCTGCCATTGTTCACTGTATACGATCCATCCCATCCTTCCTGAAATCTGTTCTACCATCACCATGATCAAACCTAACATAATGAGAAAAAGAGACCTCTGAAGGAAATTCATCTTGGCCAATGCCAGTAACATAAAGAGTGTGAATGCAGGAATTCCTATTAGAGTGAATCGAATATCAATCGGAAAAATATCAGCAAACGGCCTTGCTTGAAATGTATATAATTGTTTTCCTGTCGGGATTAATTCAAGGTAAGTTGCCAACCAGGACGCAAAAATCATTGATATTAAATAGGAATGGAAAGATGTCTTATTCTTTCCGAAGAAAAAGGGCCTTTTTCGTAAAAATCGCGAGCTCGAGCCTTTCGATTGTTTTACAATATTCATGCGTAATCTCTCCGTCTACATGTTTATCTGAATTTTCAAGGTAATCGATGATTCTCCAATCCTGAAACCAATCCCCTGATTCAGCCTGTTTCTGTTTCACATTTTTCCAAGCATGTTTTAATTTAGGACTGTATAAGCGAGGGGCCTTTTTCTTTAATGTGCAGTTTTTGATTTGCGGGATATACAAACTCCCCGGCAATGATACTTTTACATCGTTAAATATATGCGGCCAGAAATCTTTGCGGGATCCGGTATGAGGATTCGAAACGGCCCACTGCCCAATTTCATTCACTATTCTTTGGTTGGAAAAAAGCAGCGAGTATAAACGCTTTCCGAGATTGATTCGTTCATGAAGTGAGGCAAATTGGTGAAGTGTTTGTCCAAGAAGCTTCATTTCTCCAGACTTGCTGGTTTCGTAAGGAAAGAGGATGTGGCTTAAGCTTAATAAGTCTTGGAGCTTGAACTCGATCGTTTTAAGAACGGACTTTTGATAGTCTTTATTTTGAATGACTCTCTGCTCTAAGTAACTTTGTTCATTGATGATTAAGGCAATCGCTAGTATATAACGATTACTATTCATCCAAAAGAAGTTCCATATTGTTTCCATAAATGTGGACACACCAAAAGAAGGCAGCAGATAAAATAAAGATGTCTTTCTTTTTACGCTCTCCTCATAAACTAAAAACTGAGGATATACATCCTGGAATATTAACCAATTCCCCCTTTCCAAAAATAGAAAAAATTGATGTTGTTCCTTCTCTGTAAGAAGCTTTGAAAGAAATTCTCCTTTTAAATCGGTCATATTCCAACCGCCATTTCTTGAAACCATGTGGCCAAGCAGTGCCCACTCGATTTCCGGGTGTTTGCAATAGTATTCCAGATAAGCTTGGGTACGTGTCACATTATTGATATTGAGTTGTCTTGTACGTGTTTCGATCGTTTGGATGAGCTCTATTTCTGCCGGTGTTCTATTTACATTTTTTTTGTCGGATTTCTTTTTTAGTTCCTGCTCGATGTTAAATAAAGGATGGGATGCTGGGGTGTTCGTTATTTGCTTTTTCATGTTTAGGTAGTCACTCCTCTCGAGGAATGTACATATGTACAATTGAATAGAAATAGGCAAGAAATCATTTTTTAATGAGAGGGTTGATTCCAAGTGAAGCAGGCTGTTGATTTAGAAATGAACAGACTCATTACAAGCTTAAAAAGTGACCAGTCTATTGATGGTTCATGGGACTATCCCTTTGAAACGGGTATTTCAACCGATTCTTATATGATCATTTTATTACGAACATTGGAGATACATGATGAAAAGTTGATACAAGCGCTGACGAAAAGGATCTTAAGCAGGCAGGAAACAAATGGAGCTTGGAAATTATACCATGATAAAAGGACGGGGAATTTGCCGGCAACCCTGGAAGCTTATTATGGACTTCTTTATTCCGGTTATATCGATAAACACGATAAAAGGATGAGAGCTGCCAGGCAATTCATTTTGTCAAATGGTGGAATAGAAAAGGCAGGTATGTTTACGAAGATTATGTTGGCTTTGACCGGACAATATTCCTGGCCGGTGATTTTTCCCGTTCCGATAGAAGTGATCCTTTCTCCGATGTCTCTCCCTGTCAATTTCTACGACTTTTCCGTTTATGCAAGAGCAAACCTGACACCGATTCTCATTGTGGGTAACAAAAAGTTTCAAATCAAAACAGGTCGAAGTCCGGATTTATCAGACTTATATGTAAACCGGGAGTACCATGAGGGAGAAGATCCGTTTTTGGGGACGAATGATTCCAGTGAATGGAGGGATCTATTTACTGCCCTTACACAAGGTGTCCAATCGCTTGCCGGTTTTCCAGAACACCTGAAGAATACAGCTTTTGAAAAGGCAAAACAGTATATGCTGGGACGTATTGAGCCGGATGGAACATTTTACAACTATTTCAGTTCCACTTTCCTTATGATATTTTCTCTTTTGTCTCTTGGTTATCCCAAAAACGATCCAATCATCATGAAAGCAGTGCAAGGGCTAATATCGATGGCCAGTGAAATAGACGGTCATATTCACATGCAATATACGACTGCAGACGTCTGGAATACGTCTTTAATCAGTTATACCTTGCAGGAAGCGGGTGTTCCTGAATCTGCAGAAACGATTCAAAAGGCAAATCGTTATTTACTTTCAAGGCAGCATTATAAATATGGCGACTGGGCGATTCATAATCCTGATACATTGCCTGGCGGATGGGGTTTTTCAAACGTAAATACGATCCATCCGGATGTTGATGATACGACAGCCAGCTTGCGTGCCATTGGTCTATTAGTTCAGGGGAAGCCGCAATATGATCAAGCTTGGGGGAGAGGAATCAATTGGGTGCTCTCCATGCAGAATCATGATGGCGGCTGGCCGGCGTTTGAAAAAAATGTCGATAAAAAAATCCTGAATTTACTGCCTGTACAAGGAGCTGAATTCATCCTGCTTGATCCATCGACAGCAGATTTAACGGGAAGGACCCTTGAATTTCTCGGGAATTACACCAACTTAAATAAGGATCATCCCTCCCTAAAAAGAGGGAGAAAGTGGCTGCGGAACCACCAAGAAAGGGACGGTTCTTGGTACGGGCGCTGGGGGATTTGTTATCTATACGGAACTTGGGCCGCTGTCACTGGGCTGATAGCGAGCGGGAAGCGGCCTGAATCTTCTGCTATCCAAAAGGCAGCAGCGTGGTTAAAACATATTCAAAATAAAGACGGCGGCTGGGGAGAATCTTGTCATAGCGATACGTTAAAAAAATATGTTCCATTAGGAGAAAGTACGTTAACGGATACCGCCTGGGCAGTAGATGCGTTGATTGCCGCTTCGGAGAGATCAACACCAGAGATTCAACGCGGTATTATTTATTTAATTGAAAACGGAACCAGACAGGATTGGACGGTACAATATCCCAAAGGGCAAGGGATGGGAGGGGCTTTTTATATTCATTATCATAGCTATCGGTACATTTGGCCGTTGCTAGCGTTGAGTCATTATAAGAAGAAGTTTTTAACGAAATAACTGTGAGAGATATAATAAATATCAAGCATTTAATCTCTCTACACCTTTATTATTCACACAGGTTTTGAACAGAATGTTTGATATGTAATTCTTTTGATGAAATAGCCATCTCATTCAATGAAAGAAACCCTTAAAGCAAAGGGTTCCTTTCATTGATTCACAAAATTGAATAACTGCTAGCTTTTACATCGGTAATAAACATATGGCCAGGTTATGGTTAAGCCATGAGATCCAGTTTGCTCGATATGGCCACCGATTGTGTTGTCACGCTTCAGTCCCAGAATACTGGCTTTTCTTCATCTTTATGGTGGAGGAGTCGTCAACACGATTTAGCCAAGTCTCCTCCTTAGGATTACATTTAAGTAATGGTGCCCGGTGGACGGACTGAAATCTGGAAGTGATTAGCCACCTGCTAGCATCTTTGGCTGAAAAATGGAGTTGCCCTCATTCAATAATAAACAGAGTAAAAGTGGGTTAAATCTATTAATATAAAATTTTTATAATTGGTCTGGCCATTTTACCACTTGACATCTTGACTGAAGTATCGGAAAATTCAAACAAGGGAGTGGAAAAATTGATCTTTAGTCCTATTGAAAAAAAAGAAAAATTATATGTGAAAATAGCAGAGCAAATCAACAATGCCATTCAAAATAAGAAATTTAAGGCTGGGGATAGATTGCCGGCAGAAAGAGAGATTTCTTCGCAACTTGGGGTAAGTCGGACGTCTGTAAGGGAAGCGCTCGCTGTTCTAGAAATGATGGATATTATTGAAATTAAAATTGGAGATGGATCTTATATAAAAAAATACGCTCCTGATTTCCAATTTGAAATTAAAAAAATTAAAAATAACAGTGCGTTTGAATTAATTGAAGTACGTATTCATATAGAATCTATCATTACGAAACTAGCAATAGAACGTGCATCTGAAAAAGATATTTTAGAAATTGAGTATACAAATCAACATCTAAAAACTATTATTCATGATGATGAAAAAATAGATGAGTTTTTTACTTATGGTGTAATGTTTCATAAAAAGTTAGCTAAAGCGACACATAATGACATTTTAATCCAGATTGTAAATAGTCTCTTTGAACAAAACGATCATCCGCTTTGGCAACATCTTAATAAAAAGGCAATTAAAAGCTATGAAGCGCGCAGTCACCAACTAAAAGAGCACGAGGCGATAGTAACATCGATAAAGAATAAAGATTACAAAGTTGCTGAAGAACTTATGACTCACCACTTAGAACATTTAACCGCGATGTTATATGATTGAATTTTGCAGTTACCATTTTTTAGGGGGGTGATTGAAAACAAATGTACTACTTTTTATAAGAAAAAATTTTAACAGGAGGATTAGAATGTTAGACACCATTATTAAGAATGGAACAGTAGTGAATGCGGATTCAAGTTTAAAAGTGGATGTAGGTATTAAAAATGGGGAAATTGTTCAGATAGGGCATTCGGATTATTTTCCGGAAGCCAGGATTAATATTGATGCCTCAGGGATGGAAGTTTATCCGGGGATGATAGATTCACATGTTCATATTAACCTTAAGCTTGGTGAATTTACTACCTTGGATTCATTTAGTCAAGCTTCCAAAGCAGCTGCTTTCGGAGGTACAACAACTCTTATTGAATTCGCTATCCCATATGAGGGTGAAACTCCAATTGATGCTCTAGTTAGGCGAATGTCAGAAGCCAATGAGGAATCCTATGTAAATTATTCATTTCATGGCTGTTTTACAGATTCCAATCTAAACCAATTGGGTCAAGTTAAAGAGTTAATTCAATCCGGAATACCGAGCATTAAGATGTTTACCGTATATGATAATTCAGTGCGAATAAACAAAGGCGGTATCTACGATATTTTGAAAAAAATATCTCAATATGATGGACTGGCACTTTTTCATGCCGAAAATAACGATATTATTAACAGAGCTATTAACAATTATGTGAACAATAATCAGCTATCACCTATTTATCATGCAAAAAGCAGGCCTCCTATCGCAGAAGCAGAGGAAGTGGCCAGTCTTTTGGCATTATTAGAGGAAACGGAAGCCCCTGGCTTATTTGTACATATGAGCACAGGGAAAGTAAGAGAAATTCTTCAACACTATAAGCAAGTGAAGAAATTGCCAATTTTCACTGAAGTTTGTACACATTATCTTTCACTGGAGGAAGATATTTATAACGAGGATAAGGGACATTTATATATTTGCAGTCCTCCAATTAGAGCAAATGCAGAGAAGGATATGTTATGGGAAATGGTTTCAGAGAACCTGATTGATGTAGTGAACAGTGATCACTGTTGCTATGACTCTTTACAAAAAGATAAGTATTCTGACTACTTTCCAAGTGCACCAAACGGTTTACCAGGTATCGAAACGAGAGGAATCGTTCTATACTCGGACGGCGTACAAACCCGACGCTTAACACGGGAGAAATTTGCTGCGCTGACCTCTACGAATGTGGCAAGAACCATGGGGATGTATCCAAGAAAAGGAAGGATAGGTGTCGGCAGCGATGCAGATATAGCTATTGTTGACCCCACATCAACTCAGCGAATCACAGCAGACAACCTACATATGCAAACTGATTATACACCATTTGAAGGAAAATTACTAAAAGGAAAAGTAGCCCACACCTTAGTAGCCGGTCATCAAGTTATTGCTGATGGTCAACTTTCCAGTGAAACTCGTTTTGGATCATTTGTAAAAAGATCAAAACCTATGATGTAGGAGGAAATTATGGATATAAATGCTACTAAGGTGGAGGACAAAGTTGTCGTTAATACCAATGGATTGAGTTTGACCGGTAAGGATATAATGCCTACGAAGGAATCGGAACGGACTGTTTCCAGTGTTGGATTTTTTATGATCAGTGTAGGAATGTATGTACAATTGGTTTCATTTATTGCAGGTGCCCAGCTTTACCCGGCACTTTCCCCAATAGCTATTATTTTGTCAGCAATCTTGGGAAATGTAATTGTTTGGGCACTTCTTGTTTTAACAGGTGATATTGGGCTTAAACATGGAATCCCTTATGCTGTTTATGCCCGTGCACCTTTTGGGTATCTGGGTGCCCATATTCCGGGATTGATCCGGGCACTTCCTGCTATCTTTTGGTTTGGCTTCCAAACATGGCTGGGAGCGATGGCGATTAATGAAATCATGATCGTTCTAACAGGATATTCCAATTTAACTCTAATTATAATTATTTTCGGAGCTTTTCAAATTTGGAATACAGCATCTGGCATCAATGCCATTGAAAAATTCGACTGGGTAGCAACTCCAGTTCTATTTGCCACAGGTCTGTATATATTGTACTTCTTAATAACCGAATATGATATTACGATGGCAGATTTTTTACAGCCTGGTGAAGGCGGTTTTTCATTTCTCACGGCAATGGCTATTATGGCTGGCGCGCAAATTACGATGGCCGTTAGTATTGCTGATATGACCCGCTTCCTGAAAAGGGGTAAAAATGAAAGCTTCTTTGTACTCAATCGGGGCAGTATACACTCACAGTTCTGGGGGCTAATTATACCAATGGCGTTATTTGTCGCGATCGGGATGGTGAGTGGAATTGCCACTGGAGAATGGAACCCTATCACAGTAATGACAGAGATTTTTAAAGATAATATATTTTTATTAGTTTTTGTATTAGGCGCATTTGTTATCTTCGCCCAAGTGGCTTCAAATACTGGACAGAACTTAATGCCTCCAGGATATGTTTTTGTTAACCTTTTTCCTAAAAAGATAAAATTCAGTGTAGCCGTAGTCATTGCAGGTGTTATTGGTCTATTAATTCAACCTTGGGAATTTGCGAACTATACTTCAACACTATTACTCATTATTTCATGTCTTCTGGGGCCGATTTTAGGAATAATGGTCAGTGACTATTATATGGTTAGGAGAAGAAAGTTGTCTATTGATGACTTGTATGATTCAAATGGTCAATACAGATATTATAAAAATTTTAATCCAGCAGCTTTCATTGGATTTATACCTGGAATAATTTCTGGAGTATTTTTCCCTGATTATGCTTTCTTTGTATCAATGATAATTGGGGCGGCGGTTTATTATATCTTAATGACACAGTGGATCCTCAAGAAGTATCCTCAAAAAGAAGTAATCGAGAGAATAAAATCCTAGATTCAGAAGAAGATTATATAGAAAGGATGGATAAAATATCCATCCTTTTCTTCTTTTATCACTTAAGTTTCTCACCCCAAAAAGCAGGGTTCACAAGCTTTGTTTCCAGCTGAATTCTCCTGCTATTAGGGGGGTTTTTCCTTTATTCCAATTCGAACGATTAAGCAACTTTATCTCCTCAAATAATTGATTTCCCAAAAAGGAGTCTTCAAATAGCTCTATAATATATTCGTACTCTGGAGATGATTTAAAGGCCTGAATGCCAACGGTGCCAGATGGCAGCATGTTAAGTATCAATAACGGCGGCGGTACCTATCCGGGAAATGAAATTGTCGATGCCGGATTCCTGGAACTGGTGAGGCTTGGGATTCGGCCGGCTGATGATCCATTGATTGTAAAATCACTAAATTTGTGATCAGGAAAGGATTGGTGAAGAACCATGAATCAAGTAAGTGATAAAATCTGTGTATACTTTGAGGAATTCAATCGGGGTCATAATGCGTTTGAGCCGGATCTTCTGGCTCCCCACGTGAGTGACTCCCTTGTGGGTACGGGTCCGGGTGGCGCTATCCAGGTGGTCTCGAAAGAAGACTATCTGACAGGGACTGCAAAAAGTGAGGCATACTTACACTCCCTCGGTTCTCAATTCGTCAAAACGGTCCCAAGTTGAAGAAATCCCCCTCAATCCTCACTATACAATGGTGAAAACGAAGGGGACGATCCCCCTAGAAAAAACCCCGGGTCAGCCAATAGATTTGATCCATGATACGGTCTACATCTTGTACATCAAAGATGAGAAACCCAAGATGGTCTTTACTCTTTCTCACGAGGACCCCATGAAAATAGCGCAAGAGCAGCATGGCATATCCTACGATGGTCAAAGTTCATGGGATGACACGCTGTAAATTTGGGACTGAACGAGCAGGAATCCGCACAATGATATTGGTATAGATTTACAATAAAGTTTGATCAAATTGTTTCCATTAACCCTGTAAATGCAGAAAAGAAAAATGCTTGTTTTGAAAAAAGATTGATCAAAACAAGCCTTTATTTTATTACAATGATTACTTCTTCATAAAAAGTTTGATCGTTTCTACAATCCTTATTACAGAAAAGCCCTATAGTTTAAGATGGTTTTGTTAAAACTCTTGCAATTCCACTCGCATCTAACAGTTTTGCTTCTATAAGCTTATTATCGCCTTGATTACCAGCGTCCAATTCATATCCCGGGTATAGTCAATTTCCTCGCTCTACATTTAATTCAATCAAATTCCCATCCGGATCCGCACAGAAAATCTGGGCAAAGCCGCTGACGCTGTTTGGTTGTTCCAGAACATCTATACGATTTTTCTTCAACCAATTTAGGGTTTCTTGATAATTTTCCACTCTGAGCGCCAAATGGCCTTCTTTGCTGCTTAAGCTTTTATCTGGCCGAATTGTCTGGGAATCCGGCATTACTAGCAAATGGGAGCGCTGGTAGTCGCCTAGTTGATACCAGGCGCCTTCAAAGTCAAAATCAGGCCGCTTTACTTCTTTTAAACAGAGAATTTGACTATAGAAATGCTTTGCTTTTTCTAAGTCTGTCACGTTAAGACCAACATGCTGAAGCAGTTCATATTTAATCATATCGGTAAACTCCTTTCATGAATCACAGTTGAATCGAACTTTCCAATTAAATAGTAACATGTACTCGTAAAGTATGGCATCAGTTTGCATCTGTCTGGAACAAAGGGCAATATAGAGAAATATCGGAGAGGCTTAGGATGTATAAAAGATTTTTCAATTATTATCTTGTGAAGGGTGGGGACCTATTACTCCATCTTTTATTATTTCCATCATACAAACTTCAAAAGGGACAAGCACAGTTAATTCGGCTAATTTCACCTTCATTAGAATGTCTTCTTTGCAATCCAGCGTCTATTTCCTCAACCAAAAAACCTGTAAAGATAATAAAATCTTACACAGGTTTCCCAAATTCTTATTTGATTGTTAATGGTACCATGTGGGCATTCTCTCAAAAATTATACTGATTTTTACAGATTCCCCAAACGTGATTGAACCATGCATATCTTTGATACATGAATGCTTTGTATCGTTTTAAAACATATCTCTTGATTGGGAACACTTGTTCTGATAAGGTGAAATTAGCATACAACTATTTGGAAGGACATGAACGAAAATGAACATGAACATCTATTTCATGAGACGATTTGAATTATTAATCAAAATTCAATTTATAATCTTCCGCTTTAATCATTTTTAATTTCCTGGAGAAAATATAGATAAGTCCAAGATTCAACACAATCGGAAGAATTAAGAAAGTGCTTAACATGATCGAAACATTTTTAGCTGTCCACCCACCCTCAGCTAAATTAATATAATTAAGCGGTCCAACTAAACCTGATAAACCGAAACCAGCGCTATAAGGTGTTCCTTGAATATTTAACAAACCTGCCAATGCGCCAAGAATCGCAGCAGTAATCAACATAGGAAAAGCAATTTTTGGTTTCATGAAAAAATTTCTCATTTGAATTTTAGGCGAACCTAAGACATGTGCTAATGCCGTCCCGAGTGAGTTTGCTTTATAGCTGGCAATGGCTAAACCTACGCCTGCTGCAACAATTCCGAGATTAGCTGCACCAGATCCAGTACCTGAAAGCATGATCACAGTGGCTACCCCAACCGTCGAAATAGGCGACAGAATAATAAGACAGAAAATAACAGCAATAAGAGCGCCCATTACAATTGGTTGCAAAGTAGTCACATTAGCAACAGCGACACCTAGTAAACCTGTAGAAGTTTTCACAAATGGCAGAAGCAAATAACCAATCATACCTGGTACTAAAATACCCAAGGTTGGCATCAAAAGGATGGAATAAGCTTTTAATCGGTTGCCAATTAATTGAACGAATAACACTGTCAATGCAGCTGTAATCCCTGTATTAATAACGATTCCAATCCCATTAAGGGCAAATAAACCATCAGCCGTTTTTTGAATGGCACCACTGCCAACCATTGCCGCTATACCTACACTTGCTGTTTGAATGGGTGTTAAATTAAACGTAATCCCTACCATCACACCAATCATAACAGGCAGCAGACTCATCACAAACACTGTGATATCAAATACATGCTGTAAGGCTGGAAAATGCGGAATCAATAACTTCAGAATTTCCCCTAACAGAGCATTTGGAATTAACGAAACAACAATCCCAATACTCATTCCATTTAACAACTTACTAAAAAAATCTTTCATTCTGCTAATCTCCCATCTAGTTGATAATGGAGATAATTATAGAGAATATTCTTATAACAATCAACAAGTTTTTTAATGCTTTACCGCGAATGTGTACGAAAGTATTTCTGGTTTACTTTTTAAATTATTAAATTGTTTGAGTTTGAGTTGCAAATGTCCAACTACCTGGTATCGGGCGATCACGAAGGCGAATGTAAATGAAGTGCATATTATCGGGAGCCGGAATATCAAGATGGTGCTCCACGGCCTCTTGGGTGACGCTAATGTAAAAATTCCTCAACAAATTATCAAGACTCAGTAAAATCGATGCTTGTTGATCAGGTTATTACATGGAGCGGTGCATTAAAGACACTAAGGTAAAGCAGCAGGAATCCTTCAAAAAACTGAAGGATTCCTGCTGCTTTATTTTTTGAAATAAAAAACTTTAAAATAAGCACCTTAGACTAAATTGATATATTTTATTAAAATCGTTGTGACAGAGAACAGTCAAATTCTTTAGAGGACAATTCAAGAATAACTATAGTATTTGTTAAATTCCCTTCTGATTTCATCATGCACCCATTCCTTGTCCTGCTTTCGTTGAGGGTTGGGGTGATAACAGAAGAGTTCTTTTCTTTTTTCATGTTGTTTTTGCCGAGAGTATAAGGCAAATTTCTTTTTCTCTCCGACTTTTTGAAGAATTTCTTGTTTCCGTTTATGGAGAATCGCACCATTTTCAACTGACCATGCAATCCAAGTCCAAGGAAAAGGCTCTAAATCAGGGATAGGTGAATGCAAAAGAATTGTATATTTTGTTTGCTTAATAAGGTTTGAATATTTTTGGATTGCTTCTTTGGATCTTCCCCATCGATAGTTAAATAGATTATATATGATTACTCTTCCTTCAATTTACCGTTGAAGAACTGCTTTCCAATGAGGCAGTAAAGGGCCCCTAAGACTGGTATATACGCCAAAACCAGGTGCGATTCCAGAATAGAGGGATGCTACTCAACTTGACATTTTTCTTAGTTACAACTATAACAGCTGTAATAACTGCGCAGCCGATAGTAGATGCATATAAAAGGCATGCGAAATTCTGAGTGTTTTATTCTTTGTATTCGAATGGAATACATTTTAAAAATCTGTATGATTAAAGATAAAGTTTTATACCGAGGAGCGAATCGATGGAAGAACAAAATTATGATGCTTTGCTGAATATTATAACAGTAGGATACCAAATGGGATTCAATCAGTCTATGCATTATCATCATTATGAGCCGACGCCATATTGTGCATTAGAAAGATTATTCGATCACTATCAATTGAAAAGCAGTGATCGTGTTGTAGACTTTGGGTGCGGAAAAGGGAGATTAAACTTCTATATCCATCACTTCTTTCATGCAACCGTTGTCGGGATCGAAATGAACGAAGAATTTTATCAAGAATCGGTTGAAAATCGAAATCGTTATTTGAAGATGACTAAAAAATCGATAGATAACATTTATTTCCACTGTTGTTTGGCACAAGAGTATCAGATCGATCCATTAGACAATCGTTTTTATTTCTTCAATCCGTTTTCTATACAAATTTTTATGAAGGTCATTAACAATATATTGCTTTCTGTTGAAAAATTCAAAAGGGAAATCGAGCTGATTTTATATTATGCATCAGAGGATTATCTCTATTTTTTGGAAAACCAAACCTCTTTTGAATTGAAAGAGGAAGTCAAGCTGTCAGACTATGAACATAATCCATATGAGAAATTTTTAATTTATCGGTTGGCATATTAGAAGGATCGTACAATTGTTGTCATCAACTTGTTCATGTTATACTCGGGATCAGGTATTTTTGAAAGAAATAAACATCTGAACCAATGTGTAAAGTAACTAGAGGAATGTTTAATGGAATAAAAAAATCATTTATTATAAAATGAGCGGATAGGTTTCCTTGCCAATCTGTAGAAACCGAATCGATTCATGAAGGGGAGAAAAATATGTCAGTACACTCATTTCATGCAAATTTATCAAATGGGGAAGAAATTAGCCTGGAGAAATACAAGGGTAAAGTGATGTTACTTGTAAACACTGCAAGTAAATGTGGATTAACTCCTCAATATGAAGGAATCGAAAAATTATTTGAAACATACAATGAAAAAGGATTTACCGTATTAGGCTTTCCTTGCAATCAATTTGGAGGGCAAGAGCCAGGAACTGATGAAGAAATAAGCTCCTTTTGCTCAGTAAATTATAATGTAACATTTCCTCTCTTCCAAAAAATAGAGGTGAATGGTGAGAATGCACACCCTTTATATCAATACTTACGTGAGCAAGCTCCAGTAGATGCAGATTTAGATGAAAACAGCCCACTAAACCAAGATTCAAATGTGGAAGACTCAAGCATTAAGTGGAACTTCACGAAGTTTTTAATTGATCAAGATGGGAATGTTGTAAAACGTTTTGCTCCAACTACTAAACCTGAAGAAATTGTAGGGGATATTGAAAAATTATTGTTCAAGTAAGTTGAAAAATAATATGGTAAGTGCCCTCGGCTAGCCTTGGTGCTAGAATGGCCATAGCCAAGTAGCCGGTGGTTTTTTGTAATTGAATAGAAATGCTCTGCTAGGGTCAGCAATCAAGCCGCGCTGGCTAAAAGTATACCATTCACATCCACGCAAGATTGTGCTTTTTTTTCTTAAAATGTGTCCAATCCATATCCGCTTCCTGCTTGGATTCATGACAGATAATCACGTCCACAGTCCAGCATGAACCGATTTCCCTTACCATAGGGGAAAGGATTGGCCCAATGTTTCAGCTCCAAGAAAAGGGCCGCTAACACCAATTCCTCTAAAAATAGGTAAATAGATTCAAAATTATAAATTTCAGTAAATCGCTTGTAAGGAAAATGTTTACATACTAAGATTAAGTTAAACCAGTAAATGTAAGCGGTTACTTTAAAATCTATTAATAGTTTTAAGGGGGACGCCATGGTTAAGAAAAAGAAAGTTTCGAAGCGTTTGAAAAAGCAGGCTTCAACAATTCTTGCTGGAACAATGGTATCCGTATGCGCGTTAACTCCAACACTGCCCCAAAATGTACATGCCCAAGCGTTGGAAGATGCTCCGGGAAAACCAGGAGTTTCCTCTGCATGGACAACTGGTGCGAAAAACGGAATCGGCACAGCGTTTTATAATCCTAGAAACGGAGCAAGCAAATCGAATGTTTGGTACACGTTGACGAATGGAATATTGTCGGAGGTCTATTACCCGGATGTTACCCGCGCCAACCTGCAGGAAATGCAGTTGATCGTAACCGATGGCAAAACATTTACTGATTTCGAAAAAGAAGACACCACTCACGAAATTCGGCTTATCCATAAGGACGCTCCGGTGTATAAACAGATTAACACAGATAAAGAAGGCAAATACAGAATCGAAAAAACATATATTACAGATCCGGATCACCATTCCGTCCTATCAGAGGTCACTTTTTATGCATTGAAGGGAAAAGTGAGTGATTATCAACTCTTGATTTATTCAAACCCGAGTCTTAATAATAGCGGAATGGGCGATACCGCAAAGGTTGTGAAGGACGGTCATTCCAGTTATTTAGTGGCTAGCGAACTGGATACTGCACTTGCTGTTACAGCGTCAGTCCCGTTTGTAAAGGCCTCTTCAGGGTATGCTGGAAAAAGCGATGGGATCGAAGAATTAAAGAAAAATTTCAAGCTGGAATCCTTTTTTAACTCAGCTGAAGAGGGAAATGTGGCACAGATTGCCGAACTGGATTTAGGCAAAGGCAGAACGAAAAAGGCGAAATTCACTGTATCCATCGGCTTTGGTGATACTGAGGTTGGTTCGATTGAATCGGCCAAGCGTTCCCTTCGCTACCCGTTTTCATTTATAGAAGCAAAATATGTGATAGGCTGGAAAGAGTACATCAAGTCGTTAAGCAAACCAACAATAGGGGATGGAACTCAATTTAATGCGGCAACGATGATGCTAAAAGCTCACGAAGATAAGCTTCATCCAGGAGCCATGATTGCTTCTCTTACGGTTCCATGGGGGGATGCAGTCAATGCGGATCAAGGTGGAGTTGGCGGATATCATCTCGTTTGGTCCAGGGATCTTTATGAAGTAGCGTCCTCTTTAGCCGCAATCGGTGACATAGAAACGGCGAAACGGGCACTTGACTATCTTGATCACATCCAGCAATATCCGGACGGTTCCTTTCCGCAAAACTCCTGGATTGATGGCACACCTTATTGGAAAGGGCTACAGCTAGATGAGGTAGCATATCCGATTATTCTTGCCCACCAGATCGGCGAGACAAACAAAGCCCGATTTGATTCATTGATTAAGCCTGCCACAGATTTTATCGTCAAAAATGGACCATTCACCCCTCAGGAACGCTGGGAAGAAGAGGGTGGATATTCCCCGTCGACGATAGCGACAGAAATTGCAGCACTGGTACTGGCAGGAACGATTTCCAGAGAACACGAAGACTATGGATCCGCTGCGGTTTATTTTGCAAAAGCGGATGAGTGGGAAAAGAAATTGGAAGACTGGCTCGTAACCCATAAAGCCCCGCTGACGGACGGTAAACAGCCGTACTATATTCGAATCAATGATAATACCAATCCCGATGATGGCAGCATGTTAAGTATCAATAACGGCGGTGGAACCTATCCGGAAAACCAAATTGTGGATGCCGGTTTCCTGGAACTGGTAAGGCTCGGGATTCGACAGGCTGATGATCCATTGATTGTCCAATCATTAGATGTGATAGATAAGGTAATTAAGTTTGATTCCCCACATGGTCCAACATGGTATAGGTATAATCATGATGGATATGGCGAAAAAGCTGATGCCAAACCATATGATGGCACAGGAATCGGCCGTCCGTGGCCTTTCCTGTCAGGTGAACGTGCCCAGTATGAAATCGCCCTGGGATTAACGGGCCAGAAGAATAAACCAACAAACGTTTACGGCTCTAAGAACTTATTAAAAACCATAGAAGGAACGGCAAACGACGGGTTTATGATTCCAGAACAAATCTGGGATGGAGACCCTGTCGCCGACCGCAACCTTGTCCCCGGAGAGGGTACAGGATCTGCAACGCCTCTTGCCTGGTCGATGGCCCAATATGTAAGGCTTGCTGAAAATATTAAGCAAGGGAAAAACGTTGAAACGCCAAAGGACGTTGCCGATCGGTATATTGTAAATCGGCCGGGTGCAGGGCCTGAAGTGAACATCGTATCACCGGTAAATGGCACGGTTGTCAATGACTCAAAGGTGACCATTGTTGGAAAAAGCAACCCGAATACAACTGTTGTATTATCCGGTGGAAAAGAAAAAGTTGTTGTCACGACTGATCAAAATGGTGAATTTACAGCTGATGTTGAACTTAGCGGGCTTGGGGAAAATGTGATCGATGTTGTTTCCTATGATAACCGGCGTTCCGTCTCTGCATCGAGACTGTCAATCACATATCAATTGCCAGCATTTTTTGAAATGGAAGATTCTGTTGGAGATGATTACGGTCCGGGGTCATACGTTTATCCAACAAATCCGGTCTTTAAAGAGGGTGATTTTGACATCAAAAAGATTCGTGCCTCCAAAGATAGCGAGAATGTTTATTTTGAAATTCAATTTGGAAATCTCGATAACCCATGGGGCGGCCCATCTGGTTTATCCAAACAATTAGTTGATATCTATATCGACCAGGATGGAAAAGAAAACTCCGGCAACACTTGGACGAAAGATTTAAACGCCCGGTTTACCTCTGATGCCGCCTGGGAGAAACGAATCAGAGTAACAGGAAATTGGCACGGTGACACAGGAGTTTATGATACTTACGATAATCAGCCTGCATCAAGCATCAATGTGAAGGCAAACAATGATACAGATACATTGGTCCTGACTGTTCCAATAAAAGCCTTAGGCGGGGAACCTCAACCAGGCTGGGGATTCACATTTGTCGCAGCAGGTGAAAACAACGGAGGCGTTCGCCACGTGTTGGAGAAGGTAGAAGAATGGAACTTTGGTGGCGGGTCGAGCACCGGTGTGCATTCCCATATCATTGATACGACGGTACCTGAAGGCAAAACCCAGGAAGAAGTCCTAGACTGGAAGAACAACAGCCCAGTCCAACTGCCGACGATCCGGCTTAAGTAGGCTAATTTGATGGTAAAGTGGATTTCGCTGCTGAGGTAGGTAGACAAAATATAAGCTAGTTTATCAGAGTAGTGAAACTTTTTTGTCTACGAGGCAGGTGATGATGTTGGCGGTATATGGTATTGGAATCGTTATCCCGGAGCGCGCTGCGATGTCGAAAGCATTTATTACAACTATACCAGTGATTGTGAAAAGCAAAATTAGTAGAATATTTTCGAAATAGATAGAATTTATTCGGAAAATAGATACCTTTCTTTGGGATTTATTGTATAATAAGCAAGTAATTATACATAGGTCACAAGGAGGTATATTAAATGCATGTACAATTAAGAAACGAAGCAGGTGTATCGAAGGATGTAAAGCTGGGTTTTAGCTGGACTACATTCTTCTTCGGCTTCTTTCCGGCTCTTTTCAGAGGAGATTTGAAATGGGCAACTATTATGTTTGTTATTGCCGCACTTGCCGGTGTTTTCACTTTAGGATTTGGCGCATGGATTCCTGGTATTATATTTTCTTTCGTCTATAACAAAATTTACGTTAAAGATTTGCTGGAAAAAGGATACCGCCCGGCAGATGAAAAAACACAAGCTGAATTGCAATCAAAAGGAATTACTTCCCCTGCTACAACTTTAGAACAAAATTTTGGTGCTTAATAGCAATGACTGATCACAAATGTGATCAGCTTTTTTTAATTTAATGGTGTTAAAATCAAGTAAACATTTTTGTGACCAAAGGGCAGTCCAAAAGACTGCCCAAGATTTAGGACAAAACATAAGTATCGTAGAATGACATAGCGAGTGTTTGTCTTCGGTTTGTCGTCATTTCTCCTTTTACCTATTTGTTTTTTCTGGCAATTTAAGCATATAACTCTTGTCAGGCAACCTCAAGGAAAACGCTTACTTATTTATGCAGACGGTGCTCCTATAGTCACTTTACTATATATAAGCGCCATTTAATGGAGTACAGGGCAGGAATATTTTGTGGGGAAGTCGAAGTTGTTTTATCGAATAGCAACTACGGTATCGAATTTTTGAAACTATTTGAACATGATGGCATTCACGAAATAAGGTTCACAAATATTCCAATAGTAGAGGGTTTACGAAGTGTTGTTCTTAACAAATACTCGAAAACCCAATTTCACATTTTCCTATACTGTGACTTTTCTTTGTTATCATGAACTGTGACAAGGTGTTTTTTGTTAGGAAGGAATTTGTAACTTTTTAATAGAATAATTATGAAGATGATCAGATAATAAATTTTTACACATAAGGAGATAAAACTATGGAAAAAAACAAATTACTAAGAATGGACAATGTCGGCATCGTTGTAGAATCCCTTGATGACGCAATCTCTTTCTTCGAGGAGATTGGCTTGAACCTCGAAGGGCGAGCCACTGTCGAAGGTGAATGGGCTGGTCGCGTAACCGGATTGGGTTCTCAGTGCGTAGAGATTGCTATGATGGTTACCCCAGATGGCCACAGCCGACTTGAACTTTCGCGATTTCTCACCCCACCTACTATATCAGATCACCGGACTGCTCCTGTAAATGCCCTCGGTTATCTACGCGTCATGTTCACCGTTGAAGACATTGACGAAATGGTATCCAGACTCACTAAGTATGGTGCTCAGCTCGTTGGCGAAGTGGTTCAGTACGAGGACTCGTATCGGCTCTGCTACATTCGTGGAACCGAAGGACTTCTAATCGGTTTGGCGGAACAACTCGGTAACAAATAAGTAAGTGACGTTTTATAAAAAGCCTTTACTGAAATATACATTACTGAAGTAAAAATTGAAACAGAAAAGCAGTGTGAAAGTATCTCGAAGAAGTCGGGTACGTCATATAACACAGCATTCACGCTGCGGGACTCTCCGAACCCCTTGGTCGCCAGGAGAAGAAGCAGGAAAGCCAGATTCAGGCGACAACCCTGCGAGCCTAAGAATGGTATGTCAACACTAAACTAGACAAATTCCTTAAGGTCTGCATTTTTGTAATCAATCGGACTTACATAACCAAGTGTTCCGTGAATTCGCAAGTAATTAAACCAGTGGACATAGTCGTGTAGTTCTCTTGTCAAATCTTCTAAACTATCAAAATGTCGTCCCTTAACAAACTCAGTTTTGATGATTTTAAACGTGGCTTCAGCTACGGCATTGTTATATGGGCAGCCCTTCATACTTAAAGAACGCTGA
>NZ_RYZZ01000031.1 GCF_003989135.1 Peribacillus cavernae | reverse complement strand
GCGATCGTCGGCAGCGTCAGATGTGTATAAGAGACAGGTCCTATGGGTTGTGAAAGAAACCTTGCCGGAATCCTACCTTTTTTTCAGTTAAGAGCGATTATTCAAGAGGTAAGAGCGATTATTCGGATTTAAGAGCGTTAATCCAAATGTAAGAGCGATTATCGAAATTTATGATCGATCGTAGTTTTTCCAATAAGAAAAATGAAATAATTGAGGAGAATTCCTATGGGTTGTGGAAGAAACCTTGCCGGAATAATAACTTTTCCCCATTAAGAGCGATTATTCGGATGTAAGAGCGTTAATCCAAATGTAAGAGCGATCATCGAAATTTATGATCGGTTGTAGCTTTTCTAATAGGAAAAATGAAATATAGAGGAGAAGTCCTATGAGGTTGTGGAGGGAACCTTGCCGAATAGTAACATTCTCCCGATTAAGAGCGATGATTCAGATTTAAGATCGTTTAGGGAATTTATGATCGGACAATAGATGATTTGACACTAAATTGAATGGGGGAGGAACAAGAAGTACGAGGACCGGAGCGAAGGAAGCTGAGAAAGGATCCGTCGCTCATCACCATCCAGGAGTCCGAACAGGGAAGGTAAGCTCGAGCGCCGATGGTAGTTGGAGGATTAAGGAGCTTCTCCTAAAAACGCCGCATCCGTCCATGTGGCAACGGAGAAGTCAGGCATCCTGTGCAAGTTCCTTTGAGAGTAGGACGCCGCGTGCTACGAAAGATCAGTCGATAAGACCGGTCTTTTTTGATAATTGATTTTCCCGGTTGTCTTGACTTAATTTTTAACCCCTGATTGAAACCAAAAAGCCGCTCGGATAAAAGAACGGCTTCTTGCATGAGCTATTAAATTGAACGATCAAATAGTTTTTTATAATCATTAGTTAGGAAAGCAGGATAAGTTAGGACTCGTATCCATCCCCATATCCACCTTGTCCTCCATCATACCCGCCGCTATATCCTCCACCATATCCATACCATGGGTAGTAAGGATATGGCCGAGGCCGATAATAGTACGGGTAATAATATGGGTAATAATAATAAGGATAGTATGGCCGCGGTCTGGGTCTAGGTCTAGGCCTTGGCCGCGGGTAAGGATAATAATAAGATTGTTGTCTATCATCCATATATCCAGCGTGATCATTTTCGTTTAGGAACATGTTCTGTTCTCCAGGGTTTACATTTTGAAAGTCCAAAATTAACGCCTCCTCAACTTTATCTTTCTCACCCTTTACCGTATGCTAATACCTGCTGAATGGAGCAAGTCTAATTTATGCAGGCAAAGGTTACAATAATAAGAGGAGAGACCTTTTGTGACTAAGAATATTTTGGATCATTGCGAATCTATGTTAAAATTGTTTTGACTCTGCATTCTATATGGGAGGAATGGACGTTGGAAGCTAAAAACGATCCCTCTTCAAAAAAATCAACGGTACATGCGTTTTCTATATGGTTAACCAACCAAGGTAAATCGGAAAGTACAATAAAGACATATACGGGTGTTCTCTCGCAATTTAGTGATTGGAGCAAAATGGAGGTAAACCAGGCAGAAGCAGAAGATGTACAAGCCTATCTAGACTATTTGGATTATTCAAATAAAAGCGCGGGCACAATCGAGAAGCATTTTATAGCATTGAGTATGTTTTTTAAGTATTTGGGTTCTCCACAGTTGTTGGCAAACATTGAACGAAAAGAAAAAGAGCAGAAGAAAGAAGTTCCCGACACGTTAAATGTTTTAGAACAAGCAGCGTTATTGAAAGAAATTGAAAGAGACGGTAACTTACGGAATATTGCTATCGTATATACCCTTTTGCATACAGGAATACGCGTCTCTGAGTTGTGTGATCTGAATTGCAACGATATCATTGCAGAGAAAGACCGAATATATATTTCGGTTCGCAACTCAAGTGGTGAAATCGATCGGGTGGTTCCTCTCTCTTCTGATGCGGCCATGCATTTGGAGAACTATCAAAACAACAAGAAAGAAGAAACGGGAGTTCTCTTTATCTCGAGCTATAATCAGCGAATTACACCGCGTTCCGTCCAATATATGCTAAAGAAGTATGACGTCCATCCACACAAGCTTCGGCATACTTTTTGCAAACAGCTGGTGGATAAAGGAGTGAATCTTCAAACTGTGTCACAGCTAGCGGGTCATAAGGATTTAAATATAGCTAAACGTTATCTAAATGAAGACAAATCCTGTTTGGATGATGCGATTGACATGGCATTTTCCAAGTAAGGAAGATCGAAGTACATACAAGCTTCATTTCAAATATAAAAGGGACCGCTATCTGCGGTCCCTTTTCACATTGTTATTTAGTTTCGGCTTGTTTCTTTTTTCGAAATTTGGTGATGAACTCGTATACGACCGGAACTATGACAAGAGTTAATAGCGTGGAGCTTGTTAATCCACCGATCACGGTGACGCCAAGTCCTTTGGACACCAATCCGCCGCCTTCTGCCCCGATCGCCAGTGGAATTAATGCTCCGACTGTGGCAATCGCCGTCATCAAAATCGGGCGGAGACGTGTTGCTCCAGCTTCCAACAGGGCTTCTCTTGTTGAGATGCCTTCTTCTTCCTTTTTGATGACACGGTCGATTAATACAATTGCATTGGTAACGACGATCCCGATCAGCATTAATGCCCCGATAAGAGCAGAAACACTCAGAGTTTCTCCGGCAATAAACAAGCCCAATAGTCCGCCTATTATTGTGAAGGGTAAGGAGAACAGTATGGCTATTGGTGCTAGGCCGCCATGGAACGTCATGACCAATATCAAGTAAACAATCGCGATAGCAGCAAGCATCGCCAGTCCAAGCTGACTGAAGGATTCGTTAATTTGTTCAGATACGCCGCCAAAGGAGATGCTTGCATTGCCCGGCAGGTCGATATCGTCAACTTCTTTTTTTACATCATCTGTTACTTTTGAAACATCATCTGTCTTGATTTTGGCTGAAACGGATGCGTACACTTTTCCGTCACGTCTCGTGATGGTATCAGACGATTTTCCTTCTTCGATTTTGACAACATCCTTGAGTGGAATTTCCGTCCCAAAAGGCGAGGTAATCGTCTTATTTTCTAAATCCTTTTTATCTTCGTATTGATCTGCTTGAGCTTCGATATAGACATTTACATCTTTGCCTTCTTTTTTAATGGTTGTTAAGGTTTCGCGTTCACCGGTATTCGATAAAGCCATGCCAATTTGGCCCGCGGTGATGCCTAAATCGCTTAACTTGTCCTGGTCGGCAACCAGTGTGTATTGATCATATGATTCGGAAATACTGGAATCCACATCTTTCAGTTCTTTCTGGTCTTTAAGGATGTTCATTGTTTTGTCGACGATTGGCTGAATTTGCTCAATGTTTTCGCCATAGACATTCAAGCTCAGTTCGTTGCTTGCACCGGTTCCAGTAAAGTCTTGTGATTTCCATTCTCCTTTTGTAGAGAACTCCTGGAGGTCTTTCAAGACTTTATCCTTTTCTTTATCAAAATTATTTGTGTCAGGATCGTACATCACATAGAATAACGCGGAATTATCCGGTCCCATGCCCATAGGGTTTTCTCCGCCGACTGTATACTGGACAGAGTCAACGTTTTTTCGGTCCATGAAATATTTCTCTGATTGTTCAGTGGCTGCTTCCACGTCTTCTTGCTTCTCGCCCGGAGCAGGCTTATACGTGATAATCATTGTTTTTTCTTCTTCAGAAGGAAGGAAGCTTACTCCGATTACCGGAACCAGGAATAAACTTGCAGCCAGAAGAACGATTGCCAGACCAAATGTCACAAGCTTATGGTTTAGTGACCAATTAAGGACATTTCGGTAAAAGCCTGATAGTCTGCTTTGTCTCTCCTCGTGTGCCTTGCCCTTTAAACCTTTTTTAAACAAAGAGTGAGCCAACGAAGGCACAATTGTAACTGCTACGAGCAAGGATGCAAGCAGGGCGAAGACAATGGTGAGAGCGAAAGGAAGAAAGAGTTCTCCAACTGGCCCTTTTACAAGTCCTAACGGCAAGAAAACAGCAATTGTCACAATCGTCGATGAAAAGATTGGAACAAACATTTCTTTTGTTGCTGCACGAATCAGTTCTTTGCCGGTTAACTTTTCGTTAGGTAAAGCCATTCTCCTGAATATATTTTCGACAACAACGATCGAGTCATCGATTACACGTCCGATTGCTACCGTCATGGCACCAAGAGTCATGATATTAAGGGAAATGTCCATTTGTTTCAATACAAGAATAGCGATCAGTAAAGATAATGGTATCGAGATGATCGAAATGATCGTTGACCGTATATTTCTTAAGAAAAGCAGAATAATCAGCACAGCGAAAAGTCCGCCAATTATCGCTTTACTAAGCATCGTTTCTACGGAATCTTCGATCGGTTTTCCTTGATCGAGCGTAGTGTGGATTTCCGCGCCGTCATATTCTTTTTCAAACTGTTTGATTTCATCCTTTACTGCATTGACAACATCCACTGTATTGGCCTCAGGTGATTTAGTTACCTGAATGCCGATTGATTCCTGTCCGTTCGTTCTGGAAATGGATTCTGCTTTACCGATGATTTTAACATCTGCAATGTCAGACAGCTTTACTTTTTGCATTTCCGGGGCCTGTGTTTGGCCAGGAGCTGCTCCCTGACCTTGGCTGCCCTGTGTCATTGGGCCTTGCGGGATCCCTTGACCGCCTGCGTTAGATCCGGCTGGTCCCTGGGGAGCTCCCGGCGGGCCTTGTCCTTGCATGCCCTGTGGAGCCTGGGCAGGAGCTTGGCCCTGTGCTGCAGGAACAACAGGTATCTCCACATTCTTTAAGTCATCTAAAGTTGTAATATTCCCATCTACGACAATGGTTTTTTCTTCATCTTTGAAATTAAAGAGTCCGAGGGGGAGGGAGACATTGGAACCTTGGACGATTCCTTTAACAGTCTGCTCATCCAAGCCGTATTGGTCCATCTTTTTCTTATCATATGTCAAAACGGCTTCTTCCACTTGCTGGCCGGAAATGGTAACTGATGATGCACCCTCCAGTCCTTCAAGCTTCGGTACTAAGTTTTCTTCCACTTGCTTCGTTAACTGTGGCAAATCTGCATTTTTATTGGTTACACTAAGTGCAGCAACCGGGAAGGCATTCAGGTCAATTCTGGAAACTTTAGGTTCCTGTGCCCCTTCAGGAAACTCGAGGCTGCTTATCGCTTCCTTTACTTCATCGACTGCCTTGTCCATATCCTTATCATAGTTATATTCCATTTGGATAGAAGAGACATTAGCCATAGAAGAGGAGCTTACCGCATCGACTCCGGATAGATTGCTGATCCTCTTTTCGATGGGTTCTGAAATCTTTTCCGCCACATCTGCAGGAGCTGCGCCAGGATATACGGAAGAAATACTTATTACGGGAGTGGAGATACTAGGCAGTGTTTCTAGTTTCATATTCATTCCCGAGTATAAGCCGGCCACTGTGATGATGATCGTTAACAGCCAGATGGCCAGTTTATTCTTTAGAGAAAACGTAATAATCGAATTCAAGCAAAACCCTCCATGTTTAAGTTTGTGACTGGTCGGTCATAACTTAAAATATAAGGGAAATGGTTTTGTAATGCAATAATAAGTTACTATATTTATTATTACCATTGTTCTTTACAAAAAGTTAATATAAAATAAAAACATTCGGGTGACTGCCCAGTCATTGTAAGCAAAAACTATTTTATCTAATTGTTAGGATGGATTCCTATGAATGAAAAACGAAAATTGATTATAGATGTTGCTGTCAAATTATTTTCTGCTAAAGGATATCACGCCACTTCCATCCAGGAGATTGTCGAGGGATGTGATATCGCGAAAGGCTCCTTTTATAATTACTTTAAATCAAAAGAGGAGCTTCTTGTCTCTATCTTTAGGTTTTTCTTCGATACGTTGAAGCAACAGCTTCTGCAATTGGAAAACGATGATACCCTGGATGTGAAGCAGAAATTCACGAAACAAATAGATGTCCATCTTCAGCAATTTACGGTTAATACCGACTTTATCCAGATGTTTGCGCGGGAACAAATGGTTCATATCAGCGAAGAACTCGATCAATTTATGCTGCAGGTAAGAAAGGAAACCTTTGAATGGCTCGAAGATAAGATTATCGATTTATATCCACAGATGCCAAAAGAATATAAAGTGGATTGCGCGATCATTCTTGGCGGGCTGTTAAAGCAATATGTATCCATCTTGTTCTTTGACAAAGACAGTAGGATTAAAGAAAAAATTGCGCCATTTTTATTGAACCGTCTCGATTCTATTGTTGAAGGTTTTAATAAGCACAAGGATCCGTTGTTTAAGACTGTACCGTTTGGTTCATGTATCGAAAAGGAACCCGATGCAAAGAAACAACTGCAGACGTTAGTATCCCGCCAAATTGAAATGAGAAAAGGAAGTACAGAAACGAAGAAAGAAGATAGGAAAACGTTGGATGTACTTTTTGCTGTACAAAAGGAATTAGCGGAAGATACCCCAAATAAAATTATCCTTGAGAGCCTTTTGCTGATGTTTGAAAGCAGGGATAATCAAGATGCAGATCTTAGCAGGGTAATAGAAGCTATGAACGATTATTTGTCACGGGAACCGCTTGATTAAGGATTGTATGCTAACTGTCAGAGCTCCTTCTTTATTCATTAAAATATGAAACAGGAATCGCTCATTGGCGGTAGAGCCATTATAAATCCCGGTGTTGCAATAGGAAATAATGCAGTAATTGCTTCGGGAACTGTAATAACAAAAGATGTGCCTGATAATAAATTATTGAAAGCTGACTTACAACATTATTTGCACCAGAACAAGGGGCAGGTTTCAAACCTTCCGAAACAGGTAAACTGTATAGTAAGGTGATTAATAATCGAAGTAGTGGGTGAAATGAGATGAAGTGGAAAAAAGGACTGCTCATTTATAATCAAAATGCTGGTAAAGGCAAGATAGAGAAAACACTCGGGGATTGTCTACCGGTTCTTGCGCCAAATATTGAAGAATTCCTTCTCTTGCAAACGAAAGAGCAGGGCGATGCTCAGAAGTTATGCCAGGAGTACGGAGAAGAAATGGATGTACTCTTCATTCTCGGCGGTGATGGTACGGTACATGAGTGTATTAACGGTCTTTCAGGTCTGGAAAAGCGGCCATCGGTTGGGATTTTGCCAGCGGGAACGTGCAATGATTTTTCGCGGACACTCAATATCCCGCAAAATATACGTAGGGCAGCTGAAGTCATGGTGGAGGGTGAGACCGTTCTGATTGATGTTGGAAAGGCAGAGAATGATTATTTCTTAAATTTTTGGGGTATCGGGCTCATTGCCGAAACATCTACTAATATTGACCCGCAGGAGAAAAATATATTAGGGAAAATCAGTTATTTCTTGAGTGCATTCAGAACGATAAACGAAAGCGATCCTTTTCGCTTTAAAATGGTCTATGATGGGAAAGTGATAGAGGATGAAGCGATTATGATTCTTGTTGTCAATGGTAATTTTATTGGGACAAACACGCTTCCTTTTCCACTTATCAAGCCAGATGATGGCCTTTTGGATGTAATCATTGTGAAAAATTCGAATCTCGGTGTTTTTAAAGAGGTTATGGAAATGAAAAGAACGTTGAGTGAAAGTACAGATCCTGAGTCCGGGGTTATGTATTTTCAGGCAAAGGAACTCCAAATAGAATCGGATCGTGAAATGGATGCCGACATGGATGGAGAAATCTATTTACAAACACCTGCCGGTCTATCGGTCCTGAGACATCATCTTGCTATGTTGTGCGGACCAGCAGCAATAAATAAAGGTCAATCTACAGCTTTTTGAAGGGTGAATGCCAATGCCCTCAAAAGGTGACTGGATTGGCCTTTTTTCTAGTCGTTTAGACGTATCCTGGCTTTTTGTGGAAAAGTTTTTGTCGTTCATTGTTCACATCCTGCCATTTTAAGATAAAATAAGAGATAACATACTTATTTATTTCACGGGGGAGCAAACATGATCTATCGAGTTCAGTTGCTAAACGGCACTTTTCGTCCGAGTGCAAGCAGGTATCGTCTGAAACAAGCGGAAGAAGTCGTGCGTTTCGGCCCGAAATTGCTATTATTATATCTTTTGAGTCTTGTCATTTTTGGTATCAGTGCATACCTTGGCATCGGCTCCGAGTCGATTTCAAAGGAAGTGGCCGGGTTGAATGCCTCAGAATTCGAAAGTAAAAGGCTTCTGGTGTTTGCAGGAAAGCTTTTGTCAGGGATATTATTTCCTTCTATCTTTTTGTTCATGTCATCCTTGCTATTCTGGATCTTCACCGATATCGAATATAGGCGGATTGTCATTGTCCAGATGTTTGTCTTTGTAGTAGCCTTGTTTGAAAAAGCTGTAGCGATTCCGTTTCTTGTATTGATGGATCTCGATCAGGATTCAAATCCGTTTTCGTTTGGTGTCATTAGCCAGCATTATATATCTAACGATTTTTTTATCCACTTTTTTGGAGCAATCACGATTTTCCAGCTAGTGATCATTTGCTTGCAATATTATTATTTAAGATATCTTGCAGATACGAATCGATTTCTTATTTTGCTGGCAATTGGCCTGTTTTATATCGTTTCATGGTTTGCACAAGCGTTTTTATCATACATAAAAGTCAGCGTATTTTTCTAGGAGGTGTGAGTATGAAAAGATGGAAACTATATTCATCCATCTTGGCTGCGTTGATCTTTCTCACCGTGAACATCTATTTAATTGTAAAAGATGACAGCAAGGTGTCACGTACTGTGTTTGTAAAAGAGTGGACAACGGTTAAAAGTGAGGACATTATTGAAACCTTTCAAACAGAGGGGGTCATTAAGCCTAAAGAGGTATACCCTGTTTATTATGGAAGGGAAAATAAAGAATTTATGAAATTTCTCGTCCAGGAAGGTGACGCTGTAACCGCAGGAACTCCTTTATTTGAATATGACACTCCAAAGCTTGATACTCTTAAAGCCAATTTGGAAGCTGAAAAGAGCCAGATTACAGGGGAAATCGCTGCTATCGATGAATATATCGGCAAGTTGGAAAGTTATCAGGCAACCATACCGGAAACTGCATCAGGTGAGGATGTTAGTGAGCTTGAAACGGAACTTAATATAGAAGAAGATGCTTCGTCCGATATAATTCTCAGTACGATCGAGCAAGAAATTTACAAACAGGAATTGGAGAAAAGCAACCTGGAAGAAAAAATCAAAAAGTATGATACCCAGTTAAGCAATCAAGCGGACAGCGGTACAGCGACAGTTGCCAGTGAAGCCGATGGCGTTGTGAAGCAAATCGACCAAAATCTCGGAAATCCGATTATTACCATCGCTTCTTCACAATCAGCGGTGGAAGGGAATTTAAGCGAAAAGCAATTGAAGCAAGCAAAGCCAGGCATGAAAATAAAAATCACATCCACGGACTTGAAAAAGCCTGTAGATGGGACGCTGGAGCAAATTAACACCATTCCTGCAGAAGAGCCATCGGTAAAGAAGGCGAGTACTTATGTATATCAAGCTGCCATGAAGAAGGAGTCAGGCAAGTTAGTCAAAGGTTCCAGGGTAGGCGTTTCTGTAATTACCCGGGAGGCAAGAGGAGTCCCTGCCGTACCTGAAAAAGCAGTAAAACAGCAAAAGAAAAAGCCATTTTTATACCAACTGACATCGAAAGGGTATACGAGTAAACAATACATAGATAGGGGCCTGGCCTTTAAAGGAAAACAGGAAGTAAAGAACGGTGTCGCATTAGGGGACATCATTGTTCTGTCACCGGATGACCGTCTTCATAATCACTCTATGTTCATCACTCAGCTCAATGCAGAGAAGGTGAAAAAATCCGCGATAAAAAGAATACCGAAACGTGAAAAAGTCCGTTATCTTTTGATAGGCATTATAGAACAATAATAAAGAAGCGAAGTACAACTCCCTCTGACAATCGTGCAGGAGGGTTTTTTTATCCTGGAAAAGAGGGATGGATGGATAAATTGACTTTTCTATAATCCGTATTTGAGTATATTTATTTACAGATTCGTTTTTTTGAGATAATATATGTAACGTGCGATTTTTTCGCTTAATCTTAATAAAAGAACGGGGAAACCAGTTTTGTGGAGTGATATTCCACTGGGGTGAATTCAGTTGAAGGGGCTAAGTGTTCCAGGTCCTAACCCGACAGCTAACCTCGTCAGCGTCTTAAAGGGAACAGTATGAGATGTGTTCGCACACAATAGACACCTTTGTGTCTTTTTTTTGATATACCTTGTTTCCCTTGCCGAGGAAAAATGCTTTTTCAGCCTAGAACTATACAGAAGGTGAGGATGTAAATAATGAAGAAAATAGGATTAGCGTGGCAGATTTTTATTGGCCTTGTGCTGGGGATAATTGTAGGGGCAATCTTTTTTGGCAGCCCGCAGGTAGTAAATTACTTACAGCCAATTGGTGATATTTTTCTCCGCTTGATTAAAATGATTGTTGTACCGATTGTCATTTCCAGTATCGTTGTTGCGGTTGCCGGTGTCGGTGATATTAAGCAATTAGGGAAAATCGGCGGTAAAACGATTTTATACTTTGAAGTTATCACGACGATTGCGATCATTATCGGCCTAGTAGCCGCAAACCTGTTCCAACCGGGGACAGGTGTTGAAATGGATAGGCTGAATAAAACGGATATTAACAGCTATGTAGATACAGCTGAACAACAGGAAGACCACTCCTTGGTTGAAACGTTCGTCAACATTGTTCCAACCAACCCAATTGCGGCTCTTGCGGAAGGGGATATGTTGGCGATTATCTTCTTTGCTTTAGTATTAGGTCTCGGGATTAACGCAATTGGCGAGAAAGGGAAACCGGTTCTTGCCTTCTTCCAGGGAACGGCCGACGCCATGTTCTATGTGACAAACCAGATCATGAAATTGGCTCCATTCGGTGTGTTCGCATTGATTGGCGTTACGGTTTCCAAGTTTGGGATTGAGTCGTTAATCCCATTGGGTAAACTGGTGTTATCTGTTTATGGAACGATGATTTTCTTTATTCTTGTTGTTCTTGGATTGGTAGCGAAATTAGTCGGATTCAACATCTTCAAACTGATTAAGACGTTAAAGGAAGAGTTGATCTTAGCTTACTCAACAGCAAGTTCAGAGGCAGTGCTTCCAAAAGTCATGGAGAAGATGGAGAAGATTGGCGTACCAAAGCATATCGCTTCATTCGTTATCCCAACTGGTTACTCCTTCAACCTTGATGGATCAACCCTTTATCAGGCATTGGCCGCTGTTTTCATCGCCCAAATGTACGGCATTGATATGAGCATTGCCGACCAGGTATCATTAATGCTTGTGTTAATGGTTACCTCTAAGGGAATCGCCGGTGTCCCTGGAGTATCGTTTGTTGTCCTTCTGGCAACGCTCGGAACAGTAGGCATTCCAGTTGAAGGACTGGCATTTATCGCAGGTATCGACCGTATCCTTGATATGGCACGTACAGCGGTAAACGTTGTCGGAAACTCTCTGGCCACAATCGTCATTGCCAAATGGGAAGGCAAGTTCAATCCAAACCATACCGAGCAGATCGCTGAAAATATTGGCTAAACAATCAAAACCAGAGTGGATGTATTCACTCTGGTTTTTTTTAGATAATTAAGATTGGTTGGATAACCAACCATTCAAAGATTTGTGCAGGAGAAAATACTAAGATGGCAGCGCCTGCCTTTCACTCATCGCTCATAAACTTGAATAATCGCTCATAACTTGAAATCTATTACCCGGTGACTTGTCTTCAGTCCTTTTTTCTATGTGTAACTGAAACGTTTTAGAAATTTAAAGAATTGCCTTCCTTCTGAGTGATCATATTTAGTCACAAAGTAACTGTGCGAACTAGGAAGGGCAATTGAATGGTTCCTGACTTCGAGTAGCCTTCCTTCCATAAGCTCTCTCCTGACTGTCGATATTGGAAGAAATGATATCCCCAGCCCCTCTTCGATGAATTTTTTCGTCACGTGCACCTGGGAAACAACCATTGTGCGGATTTCAGGGTAGTTTCTTTTTATATCAAGCAATAAATGGTCCCAGTATTCCGGGTGGTTATGGGACATAATCCTATACGTGGAAAATAACTCTTCAATGTCAATTGGCGGGCTGTTTTCGCTGTCCCAGCCGTCGTGGGGGGCGACCAAGATTACCGGGTCTTCGTACAGGGGCAGGCAGGTTAAATCGGTGTGGGTCACGTTCATTCTTGATAAACCACAATCCGCTTCACCGGAAAGGACAGAGGCTAAAACATCTTTCGATTCAAGTACTTGTATGTCGATACTGATTTGTGGATAGTCATGCATATAGTTTCTTAATATGAACGGCATGATAGAGGCTGCAATTAATGGAGAAATTGCGATTGTGAGTTTTCGTGAAAACCCCTGTTTAAAATTCTCTAAATCTGTCATTCCTTCACTATGAACGGAAAGAATTTTCTGTGCATGTGGCAAAAAACGCCTTCCCTCTTCAGTCAGAACCACTTTCCGTCCGATTCTTTCAAATAACCTGCTTCCGATATAGTTTTCTAATAGCTTGATATGTACGGTGACAGAAGGTTGTGAGATAAACAGCTTTTCGGACGCCATACGAAAGTTTTCATATTTAGCCGCTATTACAAAGGTTTTGATCCATTTCAATTCCATGGTTACTCCTTTCTGATTAAAAAAATTAATCAATATTTGATAATTTACTTAATATTCATTATTGATTATACCACTTATAATGAGTGTGTAAGGGAGGAGGGAATTTATGGTTACGAAAGGCTTAAAAGGTATTCCAGCAGCTGAGACGTCAATATGTTTTATTGATGGTGAAAAAGGAACACTGATTTATCGCGGGTATGAAGCAAGCAAACTCGCATTATCGCATAGCTTTGAAGAGACAGCATATCTGCTTTGGAATGGAAAATTTCCAGAAGGAGCAGAATTGGGTTCTTTTAAGAAAGAGCTCGCAGCGGGCAGAGAATTACCTGAATACGTAAAAGGAATATTGGATCATTTGCCTGAAAACATGGGGATCATGGAAGTTATCCGAACTTGTACTTCGGCGATGGGGACAAAGGAATATGGCTGGAAACCTTCCTTAGCGCAGGCAATCAGACTAACAGCCGTCATGCCCGTTTTAATTGCCTATCGATATAGAAAAATACGGGGATTCGCTCCGACGCGGCGATTATGAAAGCAATTGATATGGAGGCGGAGCTGTTTACGCCAACATTTACCGCTGCCCGGACAGTTGGGTGGACGGCCCATGTTCTGGAACAATCGGCTGATAACGCTATCTACCGTCCAGAATCGATATACACCGACCCGTTTTATTCGAACTAAAAACAAGAAGCTCACCAGGATCGAGTTTGGGGAGCTTCTTACTGATTTTTGACGGTTATAAACGGAATTTCATCTTGCATTTATAGTTTGTGTTGAAAATGTCATCCATTAGTAGGAATATTTGATTTCTTAAGGTGGCCGAAAAGGAATAAAAAGAAATTCAAGCGAACAAACTTACTATTTAAGCGAAAATCCTCCGTAATTAAGCGATACTTCAGTCCATTTAAGCGAAAGTCCTCAGTAGGGTCCTGGATAGTGAGAAAGGGAGTCCCAGCCATTAACGCAAAGGAAATGATACTGCAAATAAGCCAATGCTTCAACACCATATAGAGACGTACTATTTAATTGTATGTGACATATTCCCTTCAAAAATAATCTCCGGGTGTTTTTCTGTAACAACAATTTTAGTTAAGCTGGTATTGCCCAAGCTATGTTGCGTAAACAGCTTTTCCAGCGGCAGGTTTTTAATATATGCGATTAATATTCTTAAAGTGATGGAGTGAGACACGACTAGGACCGTACCTGACGGATGTTTTTCAACAATGTGGTTGAATGCTGTTACCACCCGTTCGATAACATGAGCGAAAAGTTCGCCGCTGTTGCGGTTATAAAGATGGGGTGTTTCCCAGAATGCCTTATATTCTTGTTCATATTCTTTTCCGATTTCTGTCCGAATTTTTCCTTCCCAGTCCCCAAACCCCATTTCCCGTAATGATTCATCCTGGAAAATGGGGATGTCCCGACTTCCGATAATGAGCTCAGCCGTATGGTAGGCTCTTTTACTGGTACTTGAGTAGATTGTGTCGATTGGCACATCTTTTAGCCGACGCCCAAGAGCGAGGGCGTCATTGATTCCTTCTTCTGTCAACTCGCCGTTTCCCCAGCCCTGCAAACGCCCTTCAAGATTCCATTCTGTCTGTCCATGGCGGGTTAAATAAATCGTCAGCATAAAACTTCTCCTTACGTTAAATAGTGATTATATTATATTATAGTATTCTTTTCTCGAAAGCGGAATGTATGACTGCTCTTCTTATATAGCAAAATACTGAATCTTTCAAAAAAAGTGCGAAAGTAATACATACTTTCCGATTTTTTGGTAAAATAATCAGTAGCTGATTGAATCATGATACTATCTTCTTGCGTCATCACCAAATGTCAGGTTCGGAGGGTAACGAGTTACATGAAAAGTGGTATAAAAGATATCCTTTATATGCATTTACAGGACTCCGAACGATTTGTGATTTCGTCCGGAATGAACTTTCGTGAATTTGCCTATTCTCTTCAAAGTCCGCTTGCTAACCTTTTGTTATTAAAGCATGGCTACGAGGATGGGGAATTTAATATGAATACCCTGCTCGAATATATAAGCCAGGAAAATACGGTGAAATTGCTGAAGGAAGAGGTCCATGAGTATGGTGATTTCTGCTGGATTGATTTTGAGGAAGAAAGCGGGCTGGATGATTTAGATGGAAATGAAATAGCCGAGCTTTTATATATAGGTCATTGCAAACACCATCTAAAAGCACCCTTTTACCGAAAGTTAAACAATCAATTTGTATACCTGGCGCATGATGATGGCTGGTTTAACAAAGTTTACTACCGTTCGCTTGATACGTACTTTGCATTGTTGGGCCAGTTGCTTCCAATCAAAATGGAAGCACTCCGTGTCGAAAGAACGTGGCTCGGGAGAAAGAAACGAAGCGAATATCCTCCGGTGCCAGTTGAGATTATTCATCAACTTACCCGGTTGATCACCGAGGGTGCAGTATTTTCCTTCAATCAAGTGCAGCAATCAAGAAACAAACTTGAGATTCCAGTCTGGGTTGTCGGCGATTATGTAAACATGGACGACATGGCTGAGGGCTATAATAATAGTAAACAACAAAGCCCCAATGCCTTGATCATTTTTCAGCGTAAAACAAAAGAGTGGTCCGTTACGCTAAACAACCCTATAGTATGAAAAACCCCGGATTGTAATCCGGGGTTTTTCATGTAACGCCGCTTGAGGCACTTTTGGTAGCATTTTGGCGTAGGCCTTGCCATTTATTTCATAGGATAAAAGCAAAGGTCCGCAGTGGATTTGGAAAGGATCACCACTGAAGCTCTCTAAGAAAGAAGCCAATAGAAAATGATTTCGTTTTGTCCGGAAAATGTTACAATAAGAAACGGATAAAGAAGTATGGGAGGGAAACTACATGAAAACGAAACTTGGTTTACTGTACGGCGGAAAGTCAGCGGAGCATCATGTTTCCATGCAAACCGCTATGGCCGTCATTAAAGCGCTCGATTTAAAGGAATTTGACATACATCCGATTTACATAACCGAAGAGGGGGCCTGGATTAAAGGTCCGCAGCTGACAGGGCCTGTTGAAAGCGTCACAGAGCTCGCTTACTCTGGAGAAACGTCGATAGCGCCGATTGTATTATCTCAAGCTTCAGTGCTTGCTGAAGATGGGACCGGCAGCAATGATGGCGGCTTCGATGTAATCTTCCCGCTTCTTCACGGGCCGAATGGAGAAGATGGAACGGTCCAGGGAATGCTTGAACTGTTGAACCTTCCTTATGTAGGCAATGGTGTCCTAGCTTCTTCCGCGGGGATGGATAAAGTGATCATGAAAAACATTTTCGCCCAGTCTGGTCTTTCCCAGGTAAAATACACCTGGTTCATCCGCTCCGATTGGGAGAAGAGTCGTGAAGCCGCTTATCAAAAAGTGGAAGACGAACTTGGATATCCTTGCTTTGTCAAACCGGCTAATCTGGGATCGAGTGTCGGGATCAGCAAATGTGCATCAAAGGCTGAATTAGAGAGGGCTTTTGAAGAAGCATTCCAATTCGACCGTAAAATAATTGTTGAAGAAGGGATTGTTGCCAGAGAAGTTGAAATCGGGATCCTTGGAAATGATGAAGCGGAATGTTCAGTTGCAGGCGAAATCATCCCGAAAGAAGACTTTTACGATTACAAGGCAAAATATGAGGATGGAAACACAGCCCTCGTTATCCCGGCAGAAATTTCTGATCAGGAATATAACTTGCTTACTGAAATGGCGGCTACTGCATTTAAAGCATTGGATTGCTCCGGCCTTGTCCGGGCGGATTTCTTCTTGACCAAGGATGGAAAGCCATATATCAATGAAGTGAATACAATGCCCGGCTTTACACCATTCAGTATGTTCCCTTTGCTATGGAAGCATACAGGTGTAGAGTACCCTAAGCTTATCGAAAGATTAGTTAAACTGGCAAAGGAACGCCATGAAGAGAAGCAGAAAATTAAACATACGTTTTGATAATAACCCTGAAACTTAATACACGGACGGAAAGTGAGCAGGAGCAGCAATCTGAGAGCTTCTGCTTCGTTATTTATAGATGACAAAATCACAGCTGATTCGAAAAACGCAAGAAAACTTGTAGGAGGATGAAAATGATTGTAAGGACTTTAAAGCAGATTCATAAAATGGCCGGAGGTTTAAACGATATATCGGAACATGGAGGAATTGAAGTACACGGAGTATCAATTGATTCCAGAAATATCTCGAAAAAAAACTTATTTGTTCCGCTAAATGGAGAACAAGTAAATGGGCATCAATATGTAGAAATGGCAATAAGCCAGGGTGCATCGGCCTCCCTTTGGCAGGAAGATGTCCCGAATCCGCCGAAAGGAGTCCCGCTGATTGTCGTTACTGATACGTTAAAGGCATTGCAACATTTAGCAGAAGGATACCGGAATGAATTGACAATCAAGGTTGTCGGCATAACTGGCAGCAACGGGAAAACGACGACAAAGGATATGACCGCGGCCTTGCTCGAAACCACCTATAGGGTACACAAGACAAGCGGAAACTACAATAACCATATCGGTTTGCCATTAACGATTCTTTCGATGACGGAAGATACCGAGGCTGCTGTCCTGGAAATGGGCATGAGCAGCAGGGGGGAAATAGAGTTTCTATCGAAGCTTGCCCGTCCCGATGTGGCGATTATTACGAATATCGGTGAGGCCCATTTACTGGATCTCGGTTCCCGTGAAGAGATTGCCAATGCCAAGTTTGAAATTATGGTTGGACTCTCCGAGAACGGCACACTGATTTATCATGGTGATGAACCCTTGCTACAAAGCCGAGTAAGAGATAAGCAAGTAAGCAATCGTATCCTTTCTTTTGGCCGTAGTGATACAAATGATCTATACCCGCTGACGATCAAGCAGGAAAAGGACAGTACAATATTTACCCTTCCTGAAACCATGGGGGAATACATCATTCCGGTGCTGGGAAACCATAATGTGTTAAACGCACTCGCCGCGATGCTCGCTGCAAAAGAGCTGCATGTGGATGAAGAATCGATCCGTAAGGGACTCCGCAGCTTCCAGCTCACCCATATGAGAATGGAAATGGTTGAAGGGCTGCGCGGGGAAAAGATTATAAATGATGCCTATAATGCAAGTCCAACTTCGATGAAAGCTGCGATAGAGTTAATAGAGGACCTAACGGGATTTCCCGATAAATACCTCGTACTTGGTGATATGCTAGAGCTTGGGCCGCAGGAACAGGGTTTTCATGAGAAAATTGGCGAGCTGATCGACCCGGAAAAAATCAATAAAGTGTTTACCTTCGGGGAGTTGGGCAAAGCCATTGCAGAAGGCGCCGGAAAACGGTTTTCTTCTGAAAATATATTTGCTTTTCAGGATAAAAACGATCTGATTGCAGAACTCAGGAAACATGCAAAAGCAAATGATGTAATCCTCGTAAAAGCATCACGTGGTATGAAACTGGAAGAGGTCGTGCATGCCTTGCAAAAATAGGCATCTAATCCAAGATGGTTTATCGCGTATTAATGGACCGTATGTCATACATGAATCGAAATACTGTGTACCAAACGGTACGTTGATATGAGAAGAGGGGGAGTCACCCCCTTTAGTCAGTTGATTGCTTCATAATCTACTACTATGAATGCTTTTGATAAATCGTGATGAGTTTGTCTAATTTCTGGCTGCAACTAAGCGTGTCGTGGCTGTTTAAGCCAGTTTTTTCGGCAATCTGGACCATTTCTATTTTTAGCTGATCGATCGTTTTTTCTAATTCATAAATTTCCATAAAGCTCATATAAATACCTCTACTTTAGTCGTTTAGTGCAACACTACACATAAGTATCATTATGCAAAACTCCTTAATTAAATGGAACAGTTTAGACAAAACTTCCTAAAACCTGACATGAAATATTTTATTATTCTTTATCCACTTAGAAATTAAGACTTTTATCGACATCCAACCTCTTTCATTTTGGCGTATTTATATACTACTGTAAGCATATTAACCTACCGTTTGTTGTAAAGCATTATTTTGTGGCATATCCCTGGTGAATTGGTTCTTGTATAGGTTGGCATAGAAACCTTCTTTTAAGAGAAGCTCTTTATGGCTGCCCTTCTCAATCACCTTACCATGATCCATTACGAGTATTACATCTGCATTTTGAATGGTGGAAAGTCTATGAGCAATAATAAAACTTGTTTTTCCTTCCATCAATACTTTTAGGGCACGTTGTATATGAACCTCCGTTCTTGTATCGACATTACTAGTCGCTTCATCTAGAATTAAAATTGCCGGGTCGGCAAGGATTGCCCGTGCAATTGTCAGAAGCTGCTTTTGTCCCTGTGAAATATTGGACGCTTCTTCATTTAAAATGGTGTCATATCCATCAGAAAGGGTTCTTATAAAATAATCAGCATTTGCAGCCTTTGATGCACGAACAATTGCTTCTTCAGTAGCTGCTTTACTTCCGTAAGCAATATTATCTCGTATCGAACCAGTAAAGAGCCATGTGTCCTGAAGCACGATACCAAATAGACTGCGGAGATCGCTGCGCTTCAAATCACGAATATCGACATCATCTATGGTAATCCTTCCACTATTTATTTCATAAAATCTCATCAACAGATTAATTAATGTAGTTTTACCTGCACCAGTGGGGCCTACAATTGCTACCTTCTGCCCTTTTTTAACACTGATATTGAGGTCCTCAATCATTGGTTCGCCTTCTTGATAGCTAAACGAAACGTTGTGGAATTCTACAAAGCTTTTAGGCGAGCTAATAACTTTTGATGCAGATGCATCTGGAAGTTCCTCTTGTTCATCTAAAATCTCAAATACACGTTCAGCTGATGCGACAGTGGACTGCACAATATTTGCTATCGTGGACACTCGGGTAATTGGCTGTGAAAACTGCCTGACATATTGAATAAATGCTTGAATATCACCAATTTGTATCGTGTTTCTTGTGACGAGAATGCCACCGGCAACACAAACGAATACATAGCCGATATTGTTGATGAAACTCATGAGGGGCATTATCAATCCGGAGACGAATTGCGCTTTCCACCCAGAGTCGTACAACTTCTCATTCATGTCATTAAACTTTGTGGTGGATTTTTTCTCCAAACCGAATGCTTTTACAATATCGTGTCCGGAGTACATTTCTTCAACATGGCTATTCAATTTTCCTAGTGATTTTTGCTGCTCTCTGAAAAATACTTGTGCGCGAGCAGCGATTTTTGCTGTAACTAAATAGCTTAATGGCAAGGTTAGCAGGACGATAAGTGTCAGTAAAGGACTTATCGTCAACATCATCACCAGGACTCCAACCAGGGTAAGTAGAGATGTGATCAATTGTGTTAGAGTCTGCTGTATACTGCTGCTGATATTCTCAATATCATTCATAGCACGGCTTAAAATATCGCCATGTTTACGCGAATCGAAAAATGAAAGGGGAAGACGTGCTAATTTTTCATTCACTTCCTTACGAAGTGTAAAAATGACATTTTGGGAAATGCCAACAATCAGGAACTGCTGAATGTAACTAAATAACACACTCAGAATATAAAGTCCCCCTAATACAATAAGAATTTGCAGCAGTTTACCAAAATCTATTCCTGCATTCCGCACCGAATATAACCTTTCTACCATCCCTGAAAATATCTCTGTCGTAGCGAGACCCATAATCTTCGGACTGAGAATGGTAAAAGCTGTGCTTAGTACAGCCGTTAACAATACTAAGAGCAAGCGAAATTTGTGAGGCCTCAGATAGTGTAAAAGCCTTTTCAGTGTCCCTTTAAAATCTTTGGCACTCCTCACTGATTTTCTTTTTTTAATAACCGAATCCATTCTTGACCTAAGGTTCCTTTTTTGACGTCCTTCACTCACATTACCGCCTCCCCTGGTAGCTGAGACGTTACAATTTCCCTGTAGATCCCAGAGGTTTTCATCAACTTCTCATGGGTACCGATGCCTGCCGTCCTGCCTTCATCCAAAACGATAATTTGGTCTGCATGTAATATGCTGCTAATTCTTTGAGTTATAAAAAGCACCGTAGAACCTTGCATTTCTTTTTTTAGGGCTGCTTGCAGTTTTTCTTGTGTCCCATAGTCTAGCGCTGAAAAGCTATCATCAAAGATATAGATCTCGGATTTTCTTACCAAGGCCCGCGCTATCGAAAGGCGCTGCCTTTGTCCGCCGGATAAGTTAGCGCCTTTTTGTAAAACTTTCGAATACATCCCGTCTTTCATTTTCGTAATAAAATCACTGGCTTGAGCGATATCTGCGGCTTCCTTTATCTCTTCGTTAGTTGCAGATTCTTTTCCTAAACGGATGTTATCAGCAATTGTTCCAGAAAACAGGAGGGGTTTTTGAGGGACCAAGCCAATTTTGGATCGGAGGGTTTTTTGTGGAATATCACAAATATTAATGCCATCCACCGAAATAGTTCCTCGTTCAATTTCGTAGAAGCGAGGAATCATGTTGATTAAAGTAGATTTGCCAGCTCCGGTCCCGCCGATAATAGCTGTCACTTCTCCTGGCTTTGCAGAAAATGATAGGTTGGAGATCACGGGTTTTTCTGCACCGGGATAACGAAAGGTCACATCACGAAAGTCAATTTGTCCTCTTTTGCTATCGGTATACCCGGATAGAGGTTCTTCTTCATGGCTGGAGCAAGAATCGAGCACTTCGTTAATCCTGGCAGCTGAAACAGAAGCACGGGGAATCATAACAAACATAACCGAGGCCATGATAAGCGAGAACATGATTTGCGTGGCATATTGAATAATAGCCATTAGGTCTCCAACTTGAATGTGTTCGTTGCTTATCCGAATACTGCCAAACCAAATAGTAGCGATAATCGAGAAATTAAGTACAAGCGTTAGGATTGGTGTTAAAGTTGCCATTAATTTGTTAACCTTAATAGTGGTTTTAGAAAAGTCAAAATTTGCTTCGTTAAAGCGTTTCTTTTCAAAATCAAGACGATTAAATGATCGAATGACTCGCAGGCCCGTTAATCCTTCGCGTAATACCAGATTTAAACGGTCCAGTTTTTTCTGTACTAATTTAAAAAGTGGCAGTCCTTTTTTTGCAGTAATAAATACGGCGGCTACAATGAAAGGTAAGGCCGCAATGATAATCAATGAAAGTTTCGGGTCCGTGGAAAACACGATAATAATTCCGCCGAGGAACATAATTGGAGCGGTGATAAATATCTTCAATGTCATGGTTAGCACTTGCTGAACCTGAAGAATGTCATTGGTTGTTCTCATCATTAAAGAAGACGTTCCGATTTTATTAAAATCCATTAACGATAAATTTTCCACATGAGAAAATAACTTGCCCCTAAGGGTTTTGCCGAAACCCATTGCAACTCTCGAAGAATAGAAGTTTGTCAAAATGGACAGAATTACTCCGCTTCCAGCTACCAGCAGCATCAGACCGCCAATTTTTATAATAAGGTGAATATCACCGTTAACGATTCCTTCATCCACAATAGTAGCCATCAATGTTGGGAGAAAAAGCTGAGATAGAGATTGAAGAAATGTAAGAACTAATACAATAATCACAGGAATCTTATAAGGTTTTACAAACCTAAATAATTTTCTCATACCTTTTCAACTCCGTTCGGTTGGACTAAATTTATCCTGGATAGTAGCAGTAGGGTTCATATGAAAAAGCGGTTTCTACAAAAAAATAACCGGGGTGGAAATCACCCCGGAAATGTGTCGTTACATTTTAGAAATAATAACCACCTATTTACCACACAGGTAACTATTATAACAAGTCGTTCAGATCAATATCCACGTTACCGGAATCATTGACATTGCCATTAAGGATGTCGCTTAAGATTTGTGTGAAATCTACCATGATGTCACCTCCCTTGCTCAATATATGAAAGCTTGAGAATGATCGTAAGTACTCTAACGAACATATTGATAAGTAGTAAAGTTCAATAGAGTTTATAAAAGGTCACTTACGTCAATATCCGCGTTGCCGGAATCGTTGACATTGCCATTAAGGATGTCGCTCAAAATTTGTGTAAAATCTAACATAGTGCCACCTCCCTTGTTTACATATAGATAACGATTGAATGAAAGATTTGGATCACTCACAAGATGCTTTTTTTACCATTTGAGATCAAAAATACTTAGATCAGGTCACTCACGTCAATATCCACGTTACCGGAATCGTTGACACTGCCATTCAGGATGTCGCTCAAGATTTGAGTAATATCGTACATGATGTCACCTCCCTTGTTTACATATAGATAACGATTGAATGAAAGATTTGGATCACTCACAAGATGCTTTTTTTACCATTTGAGATCAAAAATACTTAGATCAGGTCACTCACGTCAATATCCACGTTACCGGAATCGTTGACACTGCCATTCAGGATGTCGCTCAAGATTTGAGTAATATCGTACATGATGTCACCCCCCTTGTTTACATATAGATAACGATTGAATGAAAGATTTGGATCACTATTAACCAGAGAAAAATATCCTTTATTGCATTAGAGCTATTAAAATGATATCATACAGTATGAGTTTACATGTCTTTTGAATTGGCGATAACGGTATATGCATATCCCTTAAAAAATGGCAGTCCTCATCATTTCTTTTGAAAGAGAATTCTTTAAAGGATTATATACTTTTCGATAAAATAGGCCGCGTGTCTTAACTTTCTATAAAAGGCTGCTCCTGGCAGCTTTTATTACAAATAGGAATGTATCGGTCAAAGGATGCTACTGCTAGAAGTATTACTCCAATGACTGTTCACAGGGAAACTAGCCGGCGGACGAACGCTGCGTTTCGCAAATTATCCTTTTTTACTGTTAGGCATATCTTGTGATTCATTTCCACTTCCGCACTCCCTCTACGCTTAAGGGCCTGTTTTGTGTAAGGAAAGCTTGGCACTGATCAAGTTTTATTTATGCAGTTGTTTCATTACAACTCTATAAGGAATTATGGTGCAGCAGCCCTCACCTAATCAATCGGCACTTTGTCGCCTGCTATTTTGACATTTCCGTTTATCCTGAGTTCAATTTGGTTACATATACTATTGAACAGATCTTTATGGACGATGCCCATTCTCTGGATTTTTTGTATGAATCCCGCGCTATGGCTTAGTTCATTACGTTTTCTTTTCGATAAATCATTATTGGGTTCATGATTTTTTAAAATGTAGCATTCTTTTAGGTGATAATGAGAAAACTTTTTCTTAAGAGAGAAAATTTTTATAATAAAAGGAGCACGAAAAAATTGACATTGTTTAGTGAATTAGGATTAGACAGTTCGACGATGAAATCAATCGAAAAAATGGGGTTTGAGGAAGCGACTCCCATTCAGGCTCAAACGATTCCATTAGGGTTAGAAGGCAAGGATCTGATCGGCCAGGCGCAGACAGGAACAGGTAAAACGGTCGCTTTTGGTATTCCATTGATGGAAAAAATAGATTTGAAAGATGAAAACGTCCAAGGAATCATTATTGCACCAACTCGCGAACTTGCCATTCAAGTTTCCGAGGAGCTTTTCAAGATTGGTTACGGAAAACGCGCCCGCGTCTTAGCCGTTTACGGTGGACAGGATATAGACCGCCAAATCCGTGCATTGAAGAAAAAACCGCATATTATTGTAGGTACTCCTGGACGTTTATTAGACCATATCAAGCGCAAGACACTCCGCCTTGGGGGAGTATCAACGGTAGTTCTTGATGAAGCCGATGAAATGCTGAATATGGGCTTTATTGAGGACATTGAGTCCATTCTTTCTACAGTGCCTGAAGAAAGGCAAACATTGCTTTTCTCCGCTACAATGCCTGAGCCTATCCGCAAAATTGCAGAAAGATTCATGAAAGACCCAACAATCGTACGTGTTAAAACAAAGGAAATGACAGTATCTAATATTGAACAGTACTATCTTGAATTAAGAGAAGGTGAGAAATTCGAATCTTTGGCACGTCTTTTCGATATTCAAACACCTGAATTAGCCATCGTTTTCGGACGTACAAAACGACGTGTTGATGAACTTTCTTCCGCATTGAACCTTCGCGGTTATATGGCTGAAGGAATTCATGGCGATCTAAGCCAGGCGAAACGTTTGTCTGTATTGAAGAAATTCAAAGAAGGAAACATCGATGTTCTTGTAGCGACAGACGTTGCTGCGCGCGGCCTTGATATCTCCGGCGTCACGCATGTATATAACTTTGATATTCCGCAGGATCCGGAAAGCTACGTTCACCGGATTGGCCGAACCGGAAGAGCAGGAAAGCATGGTGTTGCGATTACGTTTGTAACCCCAAGAGAAAGAGGTCAGCTCCAGGCTGTTGAACATACAACGAAAAAACGCATGGAGCGTATGAAGACTCCGACATTAACGGAAGCGTTGGAAGGACAACAAAAAGCGGTATCAGAAAAGATTATCAATGCTGTTGAAAACGAAGACTTATCCCTTTATCTGCCCCAGGCAGAAGAGCTTCTCCAAAAGCACAACGCTGTTGATTTAGTGGCCGCGGTCCTGAAGTCAATGACTAAGGAGCCTGATACGACTCCAGTTAAATTGACAGAGGAATCACCGATGCCAATGCGACGCGGTGGGGGAGACCGTAACAGATCTGGATCTGGATCTAACAATAGATCACGCAATGGAAGAGGACCAACTGGCCGCAAGGATTATGGCAACAAGCGAAATAACAATAATCGTAAACCAGGCGGAAATCGCGGATCCAGCCAAAGAAGAGAACAATATAATAAATAAACCGTTCATTAAAGAGCTTCCTCAGGTAGGGGCTCTTTTTTTGGTGTCTAGCGCAAGCAGCCCAGGCAGTTTCCATCTTTGACATAACTCCCTCGAATAACTTTCCTTAGGTGATGCTTTTCGCAGTCTAAGTCATAATCCAAGGCAAAAAAGCGCTATCTTTCGGATCGTTACATATAGTATACTTTGTACGGACTAATAAAAAATGGTAAAAAGAGAGGAGACCAATTATTGACACCTCAAAAACACATTTCAGAAAAAGCGTTAAAAGTTTGGCGTCTAACTGGCCTGTTTATTTCGATAGCATGCTGGGCTGTTATGATAGCGGCAGTAGTCGTTATTTTGATTTTTGATTGGCCGTTATGGTTAGCGGTTGGAATTGGTCTTCTTGCAATGTTTTTTGCATACATCGCTATCTATCTTGTGCCGCTTATCAGATGGAAAAGATGGAGGTACGACGTTAGGGAAACCGAGATTGAAATCCAGAGCGGGCTGCTCATTATCAAAAGGACTCTGGTTCCGATGGTTCGTGTTCAGCATGTGGATACAAAGCATGGGCCGCTTCTAAGAAAATATGGCCTGGCTTCTGTAGAAATCTCCACAGCAGCTACCATTCATGAAATCCCTGCTCTTGATATCTCTGAAGCGGACAACCTGCGTTTTTACATATCGAAAATGGCGAGTGTGGTGGAAGAAGATGTCTGAATCAAAGCGACTTCACCCTGTAGCTGCGGTTTCAAGTGCGATTAAATTGATAAAAGACGCTCTGATTCCATTAGTGATATTCATCCTGTTTGGAGGGGGTGGCGTCTCAGGCAGATGGGCAATGTTTGAGTTCATTGCCATCCCGGTTTTCATTCTTCTTTTTGTTGGGTATGGAATCCTTGATTGGCTGCGGTTTACATACAGAATAGAAGCAGGCGAATTACGGATCGAATCAGGAGTTTTTATCAGAAAGAAAAGATATATCCGTTTTGAAAGAATTCATAGTCTGGATAAAACCGAAGGAATTCTGCAGCGTTTATTTGGCCTTGTGAAGCTGAAAGTGGAAACGGCAGGATCGAGCGGAGATCAGGCTGATGCAACATTAACGGCTATTTCCAAGAACGAAGCGGAAAGAATAAACCGCATTTTTCATGAGGTAAAGAGTAGCGGCAAGATAGCTTCAGCTGCCGAAACGCAAGAAATTCAGGGTGTGGAAAAGACAGAAGAAATACAAAGTGTGTTTCAGCAATCATTCAGAGAACTATTTATTATGGCTGCAACTTCAGGCGGAGTAGGAGTGGTCTTTTCAGGAGCGCTGGCATTCTTTGGACAATTCGAAGAGATTATTCCTTATACGCGCTTATTTACAGGCTTTGAACAGTTTGCGAAAGGAAGCGTTGCCTTTATAGCGATAATCGTTGTGTTCGGCTTGTTATTTGCTTATTTGATAGCTACAGCCGGTATCGTCCTGAAATATGCTTTTTTTACCGTCAAGAAAAATGAGGATAAGATCGTCATTTCAAGAGGTCTGCTGGAGAGAAGACAACTTACGATTCCGCTAGAGAAAGTCCAGGCTATCAGGATCACCGAAAATTTAATCAGACAGCCACTCGGCTATGCAAGTGTGTATGTCGAATATGCCGGCGGTTCAATTCTTGATAAGGAAAGCTCTCATATCATGCTTTTTCCATTGATAAAAAAAGAAAAAATCCAGGAAATGATCCGCCAGTTCATTCCTGAATACGAGATCCAGGTCCAAGTAAACCCTCTTCCTAAGCGTTCTTTTAAAAGGTATCAGTTCCGGGTCTGGCTGATCATCATTCCAGCAGCGGCGATCTGTTCCTATTTATATCAGCCCTGGGGCTATTTGTCGCTGCTTTTTATGCCGCTTGGTGCTTCCTGGGCTTATCTATGCTATCGCGGCGCCGGCTGGAACATCACAGGAAATCAACTGCAGCTCAGATCTCGTTTTTTTTCTAAGCAAACTTTTATCTTTCAAAAGAAAAGAATCCAGGCGGTTTATTCTGAAGTCAGTCCATTCCAGAAAAGAGCAAATCTTGCTTCCGTTTCGGCAGTAGTGAAGTCAGGGGCAGGGCCGCGCGCAGGGAAAGTAGTAGACTTGGAAGCGGAGGACTCAGACCGGATCAAGGAATGGTTTTTCGAGCGAAAGAACTAATTCTTTCGCTCGTTCTACTAAAACAGGCTGAGCTTTTTTCGAAAAAGAGGAGCCAGTACAACCCCGGCAGCCAGTCCACTTAGGTGGCCGATATGGTTCGTTTCAGGCTGCATGAAGGTCATGAAAACAGAAACAGCTGTTAGTGCATAAATGGTCATTGCATGTTGTCTTGACATCATTTGTTTATGAAACGCGGCCAGATATACATAAAAGCCCAGTACTCCGAGTATAGCATTGCTTGCACCGACATGACTGAACGCAGGGGGGGTTAATAGATAAGTGGCAATATTGGCAATTATGCCTGCAATCAAAAAGAAAAAGCAGAATCTGATGCGGCCAAGCATCTTTTCTAATGCAGGGGCCAGGATTATGATTGAAAAGCAATTAAACAAGAGATGGCTGAATGATCGATGCAGAAATATCGAAGTCACCAGCCTCCACCACTCCCCAGCGGCAATAAACCGGTTATAACCAGACCATCTCTCTAACAATAGATATTCCGGAAAAAAGGGGAGAAAGGTAAGAAGGAACAATAGGATATTCAGCGCCAGCAAAATACAGACAACAGGGTAAAGCCTAATGAATTGTTGGAAGCTTTCGGTTCTCGTGAACAAAATAATCATCCTTTTTACCTTTATACTTGAGTCAGCTTTTCTGAATATATGCAAGGAATTAATAAGATAGAAGGAAGGTAGCGATGATTAAGGGGATAGGGATAGATATTATCGAAATTGCAAGGGTGCGTGCTATTCTGGCACGCCAGCCGAGGTTTCTGGAAAGAATTTTAACCGAACACGAAAGAAAGGTGTATACAGGCTTAAAAAGTTCACGAAGGGTCGAGTTTTTCGCCGGACGCTTTGCTGCTAAAGAAGCATTTTCAAAAGCTTTCGGAACCGGGATAGGAGAGAGCCTTTCTTTTTTGAATATTGAAATTGCAACAGATCCAAACGGCAGGCCGTATATTGAAAAGCCGTTTTCAGATGGCGTCCATCTCTCTATCACCCACAGCAGGGAATATGCGGCAGCGCAAGTGGTCATCGAAGAATTTTAGGGATGCTTATAAATAGAAAAAGGCAGGAAGCAGCGATGCTTTCTGCCTTTTTCTAATGTGATAAGAAAGTATAACTTTCCAATATGAGTTAGTGTCTAGCGCAAGCAGCCTAGCCCTATCACACAGGACGTGGCGCTCTTAGTCGACGTTCCTCGTTACAAGGCGCTTGCGCTTTTCTAATGACATATTCAAACGGGTTGTCTCATATACTCATATTGCTATAGGGAGACAAGGCCCGGTAAGAGATACATTGCAGGAAAGGCTCACAAGAAAAGTCGAAATGCCTTCAATGTCTTGATCCTGCCTTTTCCTCTCCCTTTTACGTTTATTAACCAAAAGGGGTTGAAAAGATGAAGAAATTGTTAGTGCTTTTTGCTGGGATCATGCTGATACTTGTCCTTTCCGCCTGCGGCCAGAAGTCGCAGGATGATGTAGTCAGTGACCTGAATGAGAAGGTTGGAGAAATGAAAGGGTATAAAGCGAATGCCAAGATGACCTTGAAAATGGGGGCTGATCCCCAGGTTTATAGTGTGGAAGTCTGGCATAAAAATCCATCCTTTTACAGAGTGAACCTGAAAAATTCGCAAAAGGACCAAAGCCAAATGATCCTTCGGAATAATGAGGGGGTATATGTGTTGACACCAGCCCTGAACAAAAGCTTCAAATTCCAGAGCGAGTGGCCCAAAAACAGCAGCCAGGCGTATTTATATGAATCGCTGGTAAAGGATATTAGCGAAGATAAAAGTGCAACTTTTAAGTCAACAGACAAACATTACGTTTTTGAAACAAAAACACGTTATCAAAATAATAAGATGCTCCCCTTTCAAGAAATAACTCTCAATAAGAAAGACTTATCACCTGTCGGTGTGAAAGTGATGGATCCTGACCATAATCCATTGGTCACGGTTGAGTTTTCAAAGGTTACATTCAATACATCCTTTGATAAAGATGCATTTGACATGAAGAAAAATATGACCGGAGCCCAGTTGGAAGTGCCCGTCATGGGAGAAGAAAAAGATGAAGGCTTTTCGGTCAAATATCCGGGTGCCGAAATCGACGGTATAAGCTTGACTGAGGAAAAGGAACTGGATATGGAAGATGGCAAACGCGTTGTCCTGACATACGAAGGCAAGAAGAGCTTTACATTAGTTCAGGAAAAAGCGGATGTTGTTGAAACCTCACTCGTTTCAAAAACGATTAACGGTGAACCAGTTGATCTCGGATACACGGTTGGCGCAATCACGGATAACTCAGTGACCTGGACCCACGAGGGAGTGGATTATATGCTTGCTTCCCAGGATTTAACTAACAATGAGATGGTGAAGATTGCCCGATCCGTAGAAGGAACTGCCGTTAAATGATGGTGGGGAAGCGGATTTTGACGGAAGCGGGTTTTAGTTTGGACAGTAAATCACTTGATTCCTACAGTAAGCGGTGTTAAGAGTGATAATGTCTGATAGTGCCCCATGTGTGTGCCGGTACCCCTATTTCCATATGCCTTCCTTTAAATGCAGAAAAAAATTGTTTATAATTATCGTGAAACTTAGGTTATCTCGATTAAAGCTGCATGGTATGGATGACAAGAAGGAAGGGTTACAGATTGGAAATAGGGAATTACCACAGAGATACGTGGGCAGAAATCAATTTAGACAACATTTATACAAATGTTGCAAATATGAAAAAACATCTTCCTCCGGCTATGAAAATGTATGCGGTCGTTAAAGCGAATGGATATGGCCATGGAGATTATGAATCAGCCAGCATCGCTCTTGAAGCTGGAGCGGATTTTTTGGCGGTAGCATTTCTTGATGAGGCATTAGCCTTAAGGAAAAAAGGGATCCAGACGCCGATACTCGTACTTGGAGCTTCAAGACCCGAAAACGCGGCTTTGGCAGCGAAACTTGATATCACTTTGACGGTCTATCAGACAGAGTGGGTAATCAGCGCAACCCGGGAACTTTCCCATAACGCACCACTTAAGGTTCATGTGAAATGCGATAGCGGCATGGGCAGGCTTGGCATACGTACGAAAGAAGAACTGTTGGATCTCGAAGCCAAGCTCTTGAATGATGATAACTTTATCTTCGAGGGAATCTACACCCATTTTGCAACGGCTGATGAGCTTGATACAGCCTATTACAAGAAACAACTGGCTGCTTTTAAAGAGATGCTATCTTGGCTGAGAGCCAGGCCAGATCTTGTCCACTCAGCAAACAGTGCCGCTTCTCTAAGGTTTGAAGACAATGATTTCAATGCAGTAAGAATGGGGATATCTATGTATGGGCTAAGCCCTTCACTTGAGATAAAAGACGTTCTGCCATTTCGTCTTGAGCAGGCTATGTCGCTCAAGACGCGAACTGTCCATGTGAAAGAACTGCCAAAGGGAGAAAGCGTTAGCTATGGTGCGACTTACAAAGCTAAACAAAATGAATGGATTGCAACCCTTCCAATCGGTTATGCCGACGGGTGGATCCGGAAGCTTCAGGGACAGGAAGTGCTGGTACATGGGGAAAGAGTGCCAATTGTCGGCAGAATTTGCATGGATCAATGTATGATTCGTATCAAAGATCAACTGTCCCCTGGGACAGAGGTGACATTGATCGGGGAAAATGAAGGGTCTTTCATAGCGGTTGATGAAATAGCAAAAAAACTTGATACGATTAATTATGAAGTGGTCTGTCTCATTTCTGCCAGGGTCCCGCGGATTTATTTGCGAAATGGACAGATTATAAAAGTGGTAAATCCCCTGCTGCAGTAAATAATTGGACCATCAGTAGAAAAAGTGAATAAGAACCATACTTTTTTGCTGATAATAATATAGAGTTTTTAGAATATACTCTTTGCATACGGATATTTTAATGGTAATATGAAAAAGGATATACAATTAATTAGGTGTGTAGTGATGGTGGAGGTGTATGTTTGTGTCTGAATCCAGCGCAACGAGAGAGATATTAATTCGATTACCTCAAAATTTCTTATCCGAATTAGATGGGTATGTTAGAGAAGAAAATGTAAATCGCAGTGAATTCATTTATCGTGCGACCAAGATGTACCTTCGCGAACGTAAAAAAAGAGAATTTCGCGAGTCTATGAAATGTGGTTATATTGAAATGGCAGCCATTAATTTAACAATTGCTTCAGAAGCTTTTTTGGCAGAATATGAGGCAAACACTCGCGTTGAACGATTGGTTAGCGGAGGTTGAACCTTTGATTGTTGTTAAGCGTGGTGACGTATACTTCGCAGACTTGTCTCCGGTGGTAGGTTCAGAGCAAGGAGGGACCCGCCCGGTGTTAATCATTCAAAATGATATCGGCAATCGCTTTAGTCCCACTGTGATCGTGGCGGCCATTACAGCGCAAATCCAAAAAGCCAAACTGCCTACACACGTTGAAATCAATGCAAAAAAGTACGGATTTGAACGTGATTCAGTCATCCTTTTAGAACAAATACGTACCATAGACAAACAGCGGTTAACTGATAAAATCACTCATCTTGACGAAGCAATGATGCAAAAAGTGCAGGATGCCCTGCAAATCAGCCTCGGGCTTGTAGAGTTTTGAAGAACTGAACAAAGAGCGTCCCAGGTTGAAGGTCATTTTTAATTATTATATTTATTTCCCTGAAGAAAAAAGATCAGGCATGCGAGAGCGGTTTCGGAGTTTATCGGAACCGTTTTTTAGTGCTATTTATTGTCCTCATATTTGGTTTCCCTTTCCGTCAAAATGAAAGCCTTTCAAAACATTTTTCAATAACGCAAATGATTTTGCAGGGGAAACTATTTCATTTGACGAATGAAACTAGAAAACATATAGTAAAAACGTAACTATTTTATGTAGTCTCTTCCACTTCTTTTTGGATTTTAAGACGAACGAAGCGGCTTAATAAAATATTAGCATAACTTAACGATATATATAAACGGAAATACGCATTAACAAATGAACGGAAGTATTTTCATGCACGTATTGTGCTAAAAATGGGAGGAAATTATGAATCAATTGATTTACGATTTTATAAAGCAAAACCAAGATAATATCCTGAATGAGTGGACGGAAAAAATGAAAGAAAAAGCGGATGAAAGACTCGTCAGAGTTGTTTCGGATCAAATGTTCACACGGACAAGCCGTGAATTTATCGATATGATTATTTCTAACATTGAAAGCGATAATGAAGTATTTACAGGCAAACTCACCGATTTTGCAGAAAAGGTTGTTCGTCTTGGATGGCCTCTTACATTTGTCAATGAAGGGCTACGCGAGTTTAATCTGATCGTTTTTCAAGGCATGCAGGCAAACGGTATTGTGACTTCAGAAAATCAAATGGACATTATCTATGATTTTGATAAATGGTCAACGCCGCTGAGCAATGAAATAGTTAATATATATGCCCGCACATGGGAAAAAACGGTTTCTCTTCAAAAAATTGCCTTGCAAGAACTGTCCGCTCCTTTGATTCCTGTCCTTGAAGGAATTACAGTGATGCCGCTTGTGGGGACAATTGATACACAAAGGGCAAAACAAATTATGGAGAATTTGCTCCAGGGCGTTGTGAAACACCGTTCAGAGGTGGTATTAATTGATATTACAGGCGTTCCTGTTGTGGATACAATGGTCGCCCATCATATTATCCAGGCTGCAGAAGCCGTGCGATTGGTAGGAACCAAATGCATGCTCTGCGGAATTCGCCCGGAAATTGCCCAGACCATTGTCAATTTAGGGATTAACTTGAACGAAATCGTCACGAAAAACTCACTGAAAAAAGGAATCGAAGCTGCACTGGAGATAACTTCCCGTAAGATAGTTGAGATGGAGGGGTAACTATGCGAATTCCAATTTTAAAGCTTTATGATTGTCTGTTGGTATCCATCCAAGGGGAACTTGATGATGCAACAGCTCTTCAATTTCAGGAAGACTTACTGCAAAAAATTCATGAAACAAGTGCCAATGGCGTGGTAATTGATATTACCTCCATTGATTTCATAGATTCTTTCATTGCAAAAGTACTGGGAGACGTTCTCAGCATGTCCACACTAATGGGTGCAAAAGTTGTAATTACTGGAATCCAGCCAGCGGTTGCGATTACTCTAATCGAACTCGGTATCAGCCTGAATGATGTCATGACGGCATTAGACCTTGAGAAAGGCCTGGAGAAATTACAACAGGAATTGGGGGATTAAGTATATGGAGTTCCAGTCCTGCGTGAAAATTATTAATGAATGGGACATCGTAGCTGCCCGTCAGCTTGGGCGGAACGTTGCCAAGGAGCTGGGATTTGGCACTGTAGACCAGGCGAGGATTACAACAGCTATTAGTGAACTGGCAAGAAATATATATTTATATGCCGGACAGGGCAATGTGTATATAGATAAGGTTTATGACGCCGGAAAGTCAGGTTTGAAAATAGTAGCCACCGATGAAGGTCCTGGTATTCAGGATATAAGAAAAGTTATGGAAGATGGTTATACCACTTCCGGAGGTCTGGGAGCCGGCCTTCCTGGGGTAAAGCGGTTGATGGATGACTTCGATATAGATTCCACACCTGGGAAAGGTACAGAGATATTAGCCACTAAATGGATCCGCTAGGGGGAGAAAGAATGGAGATTAGAGAGAACATGGAGGAACGGTACCGTGAAGCTCTCTCAACGTATTTGAAAGATCAGACGGAGCAAGCATTGTACAGTGGACAAAAGATCAGTCGAAAAACGATAGAAGATAAAATATCGCCAGAAGAAATCATCAGCCTCCATAAAAGCATCTTAATGGAAATTTGTCCGGATACAACTGACAAGGTATTCCATTCTCTCGATTTTCTCCTTGAAGTAATGATGGGGTATGGAATTGCCTACAGGGAGCTTCAGAGTTTGCGGCATCAACAGCAAGAGTTAAAGTCTGAAATAGAAATAGCTGCAAATGTCCAGCATACCCTCTTAGATACAGACATTCCGGATGTGGATGGCCTGGAAATCGGAGCTATCAGTGTACCGGCTAAACAAATGAACGGCGATTATTACCACTTCGTGCAGGATGAAAATGAGTGTATGGGAATCGGCATCGCTGATGTTATTGGAAAGGGCATCCCAGCTGCACTATGCATGTCTATGATTAAATATGCAATGGACAGCCTGCCGGAACATCGCCATGCGCCGAGCAGTGTTCTCGAAAACTTGAACCGGGTAGTTGAACACAATGTGGATCCAAGCATGTTTATCACTATGTTCTACGGCCTTTACAATCCTCATAACCACGTCTTTTCATATGCTTCGGCCGGCCATGAACCGGGGTTTTATTATGAGGCTGCTACCGGAGAATTCAAGGATATGGACGCTAAAGGACTATTGCTGGGAGTCGAAAAGAAAACGAAATATAAACAATACGAAAAAAGTGTGGAGCCCGGGGATATGATTATCCTTCTGTCTGATGGGGTTACAGAATGCCGGACGGACGAAGGATTCATTGAGAGGGAAACATTGATCGAATATATCCAAAAAAATATCCACTTAAAAGCACAGGAAATTGTAAATAATATTTATAAACAGCTGGAGAAACTTCAGCATTTTCAATTGCGTGATGACTTTACATTGATCCTGATAAAAAGAAATGTTTAAAGGTCAAACTTTTGGGTAAAAGGTAAGGAACTGAAAAGAGTAAGGGTGGGTCAATTTGATGAATATTACTATTGATGTACAAGACATAAATTCAAGAGTTGAAATCCAGGTAAAAGGGGAGATTGATGCCTATACGGCTCCAAAGCTCCGTGAGACATTATTTCCATTATCAGAACAGGAGAACATCTCCATGGTAGTGGATCTATCGGATGTATCCTATATGGATAGCACCGGCCTGGGGGTATTTGTAGGTTTGTTTAAGAGTGTGCGTTCCCATAATGGAGAGTTCAGGCTTGTAGGTTTGTCAGAACGTTTGCGCCGTTTATTTGATATAACCGGGCTTGCGGAGATTATTGACATTAATAGTGATGCAGAGGGTGGGTTAAAATGAATCAATCATACGATTACATCGAAGTGAAGATACCTGCAAAGACTGATTTTATTGGAGTCATCCGTTTAACACTGTCCGGTATCGCAAGCCGTCTAGGCTTTTCTTATGATGAAATAGAGGATTTGAAAATTGCGGCCAGCGAGGCTTGTACAAATGCAGTACAACATGCATACAGGGAAGATGATAAAGGCGAAGTGAAAATAGGCTTTGGGTTATATGAGGATCGGCTTGAAGTGATGGTGTCGGATAGTGGTAAAAGCTGTAATTTCGATGAGGTCCGCCAGGGGCTTGGACGATATGAAAACGGCCAAAACGTCGAATTCTTAAGAGAAGGAGGCCTGGGCCTTTATCTCATCGATACCCTTATGGATGATGTGAAGATTCATCAAAATGAGGGGGTTACAGTATTTATGACTAAGTTTTTAGAAGGAGAGCAGGTGGAGATGGATGCAAAAACACTCTCAACCTAATCAAGCAGCGAGAGAACAAGTTAATAAATGGATAAAAGCTTATCAGCTTCACCAGGATGATGAAGCTCAACACCAATTGGTCGTTCATTATCGAAGTTTGGTCGAAACGATTTCAAGAAAATACTCAAAGGGGAGATCCTACCAGGAGGATATTATTCAAGTAGGGATGATAGGCCTATTAGGAGCGATCCGCAGATATGATGAATCTTTCGGGAAAAGCTTTGAAGCGTTTGCGGTACCGACCATTATTGGTGAAATAAAAAGATTTTTAAGGGATAAAACCTGGAGTGTCCATGTTCCGAGAAGAATTAAGGAACTTGGCCCCAAGATAAAAGCGACTGTTGAGGAACTTACCACCACCCTCCATCGTTCACCAAGAATTGATGAAATTGCCCTTCATTTAGAAGTGGCAGAAGAGGAAGTTTTGGAAGCGATGGAAATGGGCAAAAGCTATCAGGCACTATCCGTCGATCATTCCATTGAAGCGGACTCTGACGGCGGAACGGTTACTTTGCTGGATATTTTCGGCAATGTTGACGAAGGCTTTGAAAAAGTGAATCAGCGTCTCGTTTTAGAAAAAGTCTTGCATGTGTTGAGTGATAGAGAAAAGAAAATTATCCAGTATACGTACATTGAAAACTTAAGCCAAAAAGAAGCAGGTGAGCATCTTGGGATTTCCCAAATGCATGTCTCACGTCTTCAGCGCAGGGCGATCAAAAAGCTGCAGGAAGCGATTAGTGCGGAAAACAGTACGGAGTTTGTCCAATGATTAAAGAAGTTTTGCGGGATGAAAAGATTGAGATCCTTGCATCTCAATCTTCAAAGAATGGAATGCCCTATTGCGGGGACGATTACTTTTTTCTAAACACAAATGACTATTTCCTATGCGTACTGGCGGATGGATTAGGAAGCGGGAAATTTGCTTATGAATCTTCTTCGGCTGTAACGCAGATTGTGAAGAATCATCAAGATAAAGATGTAAAAACAATAATGTCCCTTTGCAATGAAGTCCTTGTCCATAAAAGGGGAGCGGCGGTTTCCATATTAAAGCTTTACTATGATACGAAGGAGTTTATATACAGCTCGGTAGGGAATATCCGGTTTTTTTTATACAATCCAGAATCGGATAAGCTGATATATCCGTTGCCGGTAACCGGGTATTTATCCGGCAGAAGCCAAAAGTATCACACCCAGAGGTTTAAATACGAGCCATATGCAAAATTTTTCCTTCATTCAGATGGGCTGCAGCTACAAGGAGCCACTTCCATTTTAAAAACGTATGCTTCTCTGGAACAAAATGCTCGTAAGATTTTACAGAATAATACCAATCAATCTGACGATACGACCTTTATATTAGGAAGCTTACTTTCATAACGTATGAAAAGTAAGCTTTTTTGTTTTGAATTAACATTATCGGATGTCTGTTTGGCTACTGTGGAATGGCTTCCTCATGTCTAATTTGGTAGACTGTAATCATTGAAATAATAGCTTGGAGGAAATAAATTGATATCAGTTGAAGATAAGGCAAAGTCGCTTGTCAATATTGTGGCAGATGAATTGACATTAAAAAGAAACCAGGTCCAGAGTGTGATTCATTTACTCCAGGAGGGAAACACTGTCCCGTTTATCGCGCGTTATCGAAAGGAACTAACAGGTTCACTGGATGAAGTGCAAATCCGTTCAATTATGGAGAGGTGGAATTATTTAGAGAGTCTTGATAAACGCAAAGAAGAAGTAATCCGTCTAATTGAGGAACAGGATAAACTGACACCGGAATTGAAGCTCCAGATCGAAAGAGCAGAAAGGCTTCAGGAAATAGAAGATGTATACCGGCCTTATAAACAGAAAAGAAGAACAAAGGCCACAGTTGCCAAAGAGAAAGGTCTTGAGCCCCTTGCAGAATGGATGATGTCTTTTCCGAAGTATGAAAGCCATGAAGAAAAAGCCAGTGAATTTATATCAGAAGAGAAAGAAGTTCTTACAGCTGAAGATGCCATTTCCGGGGCAAAGGATATTGTTGCAGAACAAATTTCGGACGACGCGGCACTTAGAAAATGGATTCGCGCCGAAATCTCTAAAAAAGGCCAGATCATTTCGCACGTCAAGGATGAAGACAAAGACGATAAAAACATATTTGAAATGTATTATGAATATGAAGAGCCTGTCCAAAAGATCGTCCCACACCGTGTTTTGGCTTTAAATAGAGGCGAAAAGGAAGATGTACTGCGCATATCGATAGTCCCGAATACAGCGTTCATATTGAATCATCTAGAGAAAGAGATTATCAAAGATCCCTCCTCAGCAGTTGTTCAGAACGTAAAAGAGGTCATTGAAGATAGTTTTAAACGTTTGATCATGCCTTCGATCGAAAGGGAGCTAAGAAAAGAACTTACGGAAAAAGCAGAAGATCAGGCCATACATATTTTTTCCGAGAACCTGCGAAATTTACTGCTTCAGCCGCCTCTAAAAGGTAAAGTAGTACTTGCAGTGGATCCGGCCTACCGAACGGGCTGTAAGCTGGCAATCATTGATGAGACAGGGAAAGTGCTTCACATCAGTGTTATTTATCCTCATCCGCCTGTTGCTAAAAAGCAAGCCGCGCGTGAAAAGGTGATTACTTTATTAAAAGAACACGCAGTTGAAATAGTTGCGATAGGGAACGGAACCGCATCCCGTGAGACGGAACAATTTGTTGCAGAAACGTTGAAAGAACTGGGCGCTCCTGTATTTTATATCATCGTGAATGAAGCGGGAGCGAGTGTTTACTCAGCCTCTGACATCGCTCGTGAGGAGTTTCCTGATCTTCAGGTAGAAGAAAGAAGTGCTGTTTCGATTGGCAGACGCCTTCAGGACCCATTGGCTGAGCTTGTCAAAATTGATCCTAAATCTGTTGGCGTCGGCCAATATCAGCATGATGTATCGCAAAAGAAATTATCTGAATCACTTTCGTTCGTGGTCGAAACAGCTGTAAATCGGGTAGGAGTCAATGTAAATACAGCATCGGCATCTTTGCTTCAGTATGTAGCGGGTTTATCCAAGTCGGTTGCACAGAACATCATTAAGAAGCGTGAAGAGGAAGGGAAATTCATAAGCCGGAAAAATCTGAAAGGAATTCCGAGATTAGGTGCAAAGACTTATGAGCAATGCATTGGATTCCTGCGTATTATCGACGGTGAAGAACCATTGGATCAAACGTCGATACATCCGGAGAATTACTCTGCTGTGAACAAACTTTTAAAAAAGATGGGTTACACATCAGGTGACCTTGGCAGTGAGTCCCTTAATAAAGAACTGGAAAACCTACAAGTTGCAGAAGCTGCGCGAGAACTGAATGTCGGAGAGTTAACATTAAAGGATATCATGGATGCCTTGATGAAGCCTGGAAGGGATTTGCGTGATGAGCTTCCCAAGCCGCTATTAAAGCAAGATGTGTTGAAATTAGAAGACTTGAAAGCTGGTATGGAACTACAGGGAACTGTAAGAAACGTAGTCGATTTTGGCGCTTTTGTAGACATTGGCGTAAAACAGGATGGGCTTGTGCATATCTCCAAGCTCAGCAGCCGTTTTGTGAAGCATCCGCTTGATGTAGTTTCAGTTGGCGATGTAGTTACTGTCTGGGTAGAGGGAATCGATATTCAAAAGCAACGGGTCTCCTTAACCATGCTTCCTCCGGAAAAGCAAAGCTCATAATAGCAATGTTGAAAAAACACCTTCCTTGCGTGTTTATCGTAGGAGGGTGTTTTTATGCGTAAGGCTTTATAAATCGAGGCTCTCTCTTTTCATATAAAAAAACCAGCACTGATTAAGCATTTTAATCTGATAACGGTCCTTTTCTAAAAAGGCTTTCCTTATTTGATTTTGAAACCAGTTAGGCATTGCTAACCTCCTCGAAATACCGAAGTTTAATTATTTGTATGTTATAATGGGTTGTCATGTTCCAAAATGGGAGGCGATTATTATGGACAATGTGGAGCTTCAAGCTTTGGTGGAAAATATATCGTTAAAATATTTTTCGAAAAGCTTCCATCACAAAGCGTCATTCAATCCTCGCCTTCGGACTACCGGCGGCCGTTATCTTTTGCATTCCCATAACATTGAAATCAATAAGAAGTATTTTGACGAACAAGGGCTGGAGGATCTGGCCGGTATTATTAAACATGAGCTTTGCCATTACCATCTCCATCTCGAAAAACGCGGTTACCAGCACAGGGATGCGGATTTTCGCCAACTTTTAAAAGCGGTTGGCGCCCCTAGATTTTGTACTCCGCTTTCTAAAGAAACTCAACGAAAAAACAAAAAGCTTTGCCGGTATCAATGCAGTCGATGCAGCCGAATCTTCACAAGGAAGAGAAGGATCAATACGTTTCGGTATGTTTGCGGTACATGCAAAGGGAAACTACAACTAGTGGAAGAGGTTATTTTCAAATGAAGGTATTATAAAAGGCGAAAAAGAGCCTTGACTTTATATAAGAGCCTCATTATAATCATAAGAGTCGACAAAACAGTTGCAATGCGGTTTTGTGACAAGAATTATGATAGCCAAGAGTGAATCAATGAACCAAATCATACTATTCCGCAGTAGCTCAGTGGTAGAGCATTCGGCTGTTAACCGAACGGTCGTAGGTTCGAGTCCTACCTGCGGAGCCATTGGGGAAGTACTCAAGAGGCTGAAGAGGCGCCCCTGCTAAGGGTGTAGGTCGCGCAAGCGGCGCGAGGGTTCAAATCCCTCCTTCTCCGCCAGTTTCTAAACTATTACACAGGGCCCGTTGGTCAAGCGGTTAAGACACCGCCCTTTCACGGCGGTAACACGGGTTCGAATCCCGTACGGGTCACTTTTCTTTTGCTCAGGAACCTTGCTTTCATGTTGCCTGGAGAAAGATTTGGGGTTTCGCTTAAATAGGTCGAATGATCGCTTAATTATTATTTTTTTCGCTTAATTAATGGAGGTTTCGCTTAATTATTGAAAATTTCGCTTAAATCAGTATGCTTTTCGCTTGAATTATATTTATTTGCCATTTTATCATTGGTCCCGTGGTGTAGCGGTTAACATGCCTGCCTGTCACGCAGGAGATCGCGGGTTCGATTCCCGTCGGGACCGCCATAAAAAAGTTATAAAATGCTTGCATAAAAGTTATGATTAATGATATAATATATGTCTGTGTTACTTTAAATATTGGGCTATAGCCAAGCGGTAAGGCAACGGACTTTGACTCCGTCATGCGTTGGTTCAAATCCATCTAGCCCAGCCATTTGCGAGCCATTAGCTCAGTTGGTAGAGCATCTGACTTTTAATCAGAGGGTCGAAGGTTCGAGTCCTTCATGGCTCACCATTTTAGAAGTGAGAAATCGGAAGTCAGATTGAAAGCTTGATTTCTTTGAAGGAATTGCTTAAATCTCTGACCTTTGACATCTTATACTTGCGGGTGTGGCGGAATTGGCAGACGCACCAGACTTAGGATCTGGCGCCGCAAGGCGTGGGGGTTCAAGTCCCTTCACCCGCACCATTTATTTCCTGTTGATTTCAAGCGAATAATGGAATATAATTATGATTGTCGCTTTCGCGGTCGTGGCGGAATGGCAGACGCGCTAGGTTGAGGGCCTAGTGGGGGTTAACCCCGTGGAGGTTCAAGTCCTCTCGGCCGCACCAAAAAGAATTTATGCGCCCGTAGCTCAATTGGATAGAGCGTCTGACTACGGATCAGAAGGTTATGGGTTCGACTCCTTTCGGGCGCGCCAATTTTAGAAGTGAGAAATCGGAAGTCAAAAGTGAGATGAAAGCATTTGCTGCGAAGCAATACGAAAATCTCTGACCTCTAGCATCCGACCTCAAACATCTAACTCGGGAAGTAGCTCAGCTTGGTAGAGCACTTGGTTTGGGACCAAGGGGTCGCAGGTTCGAATCCTGTCTTCCCGACCATCCCTTTCATTACTTCTTATGAGATAATATAATGCGGGTGTAGTTTAATGGTAAAACCTCAGCCTTCCAAGCTGATGTCGTGAGTTCGATTCTCATCACCCGCTCCAACTATTGCTCTTTGAAAACTGAACAAAACAAAGCGCCAACGTTAATTTTAAAAGTGAGCAAACACTTCAAAAAATTGTAATGAGCAAGTCAGACATTTCTTCGGAGAGTTTGATCCTGGCTCAGGACGAACGCTGGCGGCGTGCCTAATACATGCAAGTCGAGCGAATTTTCGGGAGCTTGCTCCCTGTCTCTTATACACATCTGACGCTGCCGACGATC
>NZ_RYZZ01000030.1 GCF_003989135.1 Peribacillus cavernae | reverse complement strand
TACGGTTTGACGAGGGGTCCGAGGGCGAAAGCCCCCGTCCTACTCTACTTGGGAATAGTTAGCAGTTGTTGCTCGACCTACTTATTCAAAGTGTATAAAAGAAAGAAAATTTAAAACATTGTTTACTTTTTAATTTTGTGATGTTATCATGTGATTAACTTGAATTCAAGTTGAATTCAGGATGCACCCAGGATGAATTCAAGATAGGAGAAAAACATGAAAAAGAAGATTCCATTGAATGAGATTGCGTATGTAAAAATTAAGGAGAAAATCATGAGGGGGGATTTTATTGAGGAAAATTACACTTCTCAGAATCAGCTGGTTGAAGAACTTGAGATGAGTCGTACACCAATTGTTGCTGCCCTTCAAAGACTGCAGCAAGACGGCTTTTTAAAGGTCATCTCCAATCAAGGTATTATTATCCAGGAACTATCGATTAAAGAAATTAACAATATATTCGATATGCGCTTGGCGATTGAATTATTTTCGTTGAATAAAATAATTGGCCAATTAACAGAAGATGACTTTAAAAATTTGGATGAAATTATCGAAGATCAACAGAAATGCTGTGAGAGTAACGATTATTTCAACTTTGCCCACCTTGATGGGGACTTTCATCAATACCTTTTACAGGTGGAGGATAACAGCCTCTTTATTCAAACCATGTCCAATATAAAAGAAAAACTGTTCTTTAACTCAACTAACTTTCTGAGAAAAAGACAAAGTATGATGGATTTTATCCAAGAACACGTACGTATTTTGGAAGCTTTAAAGCGGGGGAATACAGAGTTAGCTGTGAAAGAATTAGAAGAACACCTGCAAAAAGGAAAACTGCAGATAGGCTAAATAAATCGATTGGAGGAATGGATAATGGGTAAAAGAGAAAGCTTGCAGGATATGGTTGTAGTGGATTTAGATGTTCATGTGAACGATACACCTACAGAACTGGCTCCTTATATGGACATGCCTTGGCGGAAGTCATTGGAGCATTTAAAGAATGTCCCTTGGAGATATTTATCTATTCCAGGTTATTCTCCTAACTTTGCTGAAAACATTCCTTTGTGGCCGGGTGGAAATGACAGAATGAATGTTGATTCCCCGGCACAAATGAAAAAAGAGCTATCTGCGATACATGTTGACATCGCCATTCTGTTTCCTGATCATCTCTTAGGGATCCCTGTGCTGCCACAGAAAGAATATGCCGCAGCGTTAGCCCGGGCTTATAATGCCTGGATATTAGACAAATGGTGTGATAAAGAAGAAGGGTTGAAAGGTCTTATTATGGTAGCCCCTCAAGATCCGGAAGATGGAGCAAGGGAGATAGAAAAATATAAGAACGAAGAAGGCATTGTAGGCGTATACCTTCCTTGTACTGGTTTGGATACTTTATGGGGCCACGTGAAATATGATCCCATTTTCGCAGCAGCTGAATCAGCTGGACTTCCGGTTCTTCTTCACGCAGCTACGACCTTAGTCCCGCATTTCCCTTTCAATCTTCACCAATATGAAACATTTTTCGCTCAGCACTCCTTTGTTCATTCCTTTTCGATGATGGCAAATATGTTGAAAATGATTGAAACTGGAGTTCCTGTTCGTTTTCCTAATATAAAAATTTGTTTCACGGAATCTGGGGTTTCCTGGGTGCCGTTCATCATGATGAGATTAGATAAGGAATATGTAGAAAATCGCAGGGATATCCCTTTTTTGGAACATCCTCCAAGTTATTATGTGAAGAAATTTTTCTATGCTACTCAACCGATTGAGGAGCCCGATAATCCAAAGCATCTGGTCCAGTTAATTGAGATGTTTGAAGGTGAAACTCAAACCATGTTTGCTTCTGACTGGCCCCATCATGATTTTGACCATCCAAGAGAGGTATTTAATCTTCCATTTTCAGAAGAAGTTCGCCGTAACATTATGGGTGAAAATGCCCTGCGTTTTTTCGATATCGATTCTGTTGGACGCAGAAACAAATTTAAAATAGAGACCAACACAACAAAATAGTTGTAACTTGAAAAGAAAGCTGATACTTACATTCTAGTATAGAAAGGAATGAAAATGATGCCCGATGAAAATGTTGCGGGAAATGTGGAGGACTTTCCTGTTGGTTCTCATAAGGTGATTAAGATAGGAAAGAGAGAAATAGGTGTTTTTAATGTGGATGGAGCGTTTTATGCCCTCCCCAACATCTGTCCACATCAGGTCGGACCCCTATGTCAAGGGAAAGTGTCCGGTACGCTTGTGGCCAACAAAGATACAAACTGGAAAAGAACCTGGGACCGAGAAGGTGAAATTCTGGCCTGTCCATGGCACAGATTAGAATTTAACATAAAAACAGGAGAGTGCCTGGCTTACCCTGAAGTTAAAATCAGATCTTATAATGTGAAAATTGAGGAGGGGAAAGTAAAGGTTTGGTAACCGCCAATGGAGGAAGAAGATGGAGCAGTTAAAGGTAGTTGAGAATGAAAGGGAATATTATGTCGTTTACGCAAACTCTGAACAAGACTGGGTCGCTAAATTCGAAAAGTCTTGGCCGGATGCTAAGGAGTGGGCCTATCATATGGTGAATGTATATAATGACCGAATTTCCGATTGAATTATATGCCTATAAAATGAAAGGGCTTACAAAAAGGGGTGAGGTTATCAATGGTAGAAGGAAAAGTGTCTATTGTAACAGGTGCGGCTATGGGGTTGGGAAGTGAAATAGCCACTGAACTGGCCAACATGGGTTCGAAGATTGTAGTTGCAGACATGGAAGAGGAGAAAGGATTAAATTTTGTCGAGGAATTGCAAAAGTTGGGTAAGGAAGCATTGTTTTTAAAAGTAGATGTTTCAAATGAAGATAGTGTGGAGCAAATGGTTAAACGTTCTGTAGATCAGTATGGTCAAGTGGATATCCTGGTAAATAGTGCTGGTGTCACACAAGGTAAAGCTATGGAAGATATTAGTGCTGAGGATTGGGATTTCGTATTGAATGTAAATTTAAAAGGACCTTATCTCTGCACGAAACATCTAATGCCAATAATGAAGAAACAGCGTTATGGAAGAATCATAAATATATCTTCCATTGCCGCAATGATGGGAGGGGGATTTGTTGGAACATCACATTATGCCTCCAGTAAAGCAGGAATCATCGGCCTTACTATTGCCTCCGCAAAAGAAACTGCTGCTTTTGGGATTACTGTCAATGCGGTTGCTCCAGGGCCCTGCAGAACGCGTCTAAGTTCCTCTTGGCTGGCTGATCATGAAGATGAAATGGCCAAAACCATACCTATTCCAAAAGTCTGTGAACCAACAGATATTGCAAATGCGGTGCTTTTTTTCGCATCGGAAAGGTCAAACTACATTACAGGCCAAACATTGGCTGTTGATGGAGGCTTGACCACAATCGGCAAGGTAGTCAGCTAATCAAAAGGAGGAGTGTAAAATGTCTAAACGTTTTTGGTCTGCTGAGGGAAAATCCAATAGGATAATAGCTGCTAGAATATTACCAGGATCCGATCTCATTTTGGGTTTGATCGATGTTTGTCAAAAGTACAATGTGAAGGCAGGAGGGATTTCTAGTATGATAGGTAGCTTAGAAACCGCAGAATATCAAACAATTCAACCGGACCCGAATTCAAAAACGGGTGCTAGTTTTACAGAAAGAATGGTCGCTGAAGGACCAGTCGAGCTATTGTCCGGCCAAGGGCTCATTTGTCAACGTGAAGAAGGGATGTTTATCCACCTGCATGCGGTTATGGTAGATAAAAACCAGAAAGTGTTTGGCGGACACATTGAAAGGGGCTTCTGTACAGTGCTAAATACTCTAGAACTGATTATCGTAGAAGGTGAAAATTTATTGCTAAGTAGAGAATACGATGATGAAACAGGCTTTATTCAGACAGTTCCTAAGAATATTTAGAATGTAGACGGAGGTATGCTCGGACTCTTCAATATTCTTAAATTGCTAATATAGAGTTTTAACCAAAACTATTATAAGGGAGCGATAAGAAATGGAAAGCACATGTGTTACTTTGTCAGGAACGAGAAAACTGGAAACAATAAATAGAACATTAGAGCTTGAAGAGGATGAAATACTAGTTAAAACAACCCAGGCTTCCATATGCGATGCGGATTTAAGGGCTTGGTCCGGGATGCATATGCCTAGCGATCTTCCGAGTTTTTCCTTTATTGGACATGAAGGAGGCGGTGAGGTGATTGAAATAGGAAAAAAAGTAAGGGAATTTAAGGTTGGGGATAAAGTAATGGCTTTTGGACCCTTGAATACATTTTCCTATTACTTTAAAGGGGCTGTAGACAGATTTATTAAAGTTCCAGAAGGCTTGGACATGGAAATTGCTTCTCTGGGAGAACCCACTTGCGTTGGTATGTACGGCGTTTTCCATAGCGGGGTTCAACTAGGCGACATTGCATTGGTAGCGGGATTAAATTTTCAAGGGCTTATTGCAGTCCAGGGACTAAAAAAGCGTGGAGCTAACAAAGTCATAGCTGTTGATTACTCAGATGCCCATTTAGAATTGGCGAAAAAATGTGGGGCAGACGTAATTTTAAATACCAGTTACCAAGACATAAAAGAAAAGATCCAGGAATTAACACAGGGCCGGGGAGTGGATGTAACTTTACATTCATGCGGGTACTGGAATCCACGTACAGAAGACTACTTTAATTTGTGTATTGATGTAACAAAGGACGAGGGGATTGTGACTTCATTGCCTGATATTATGTCCCCAATTAAGGCTAACTTGCACCGATTGCATCATCATGCAATGGAAATTCGTTTTAACGCTTTAATGCACCATGGTCCTGAATTTTTGAAGCAATGGGTCCCTAGATTGATGCGGCCGGTGGTTCAGGGAGATGTAGATATTAAATCATTAATAACAGCAAGATATTCGCTCTCTCAAGTGGATGAAGCAATGCAAAAATTTAACGAAGATCAGGATCAAGTAAAAATCCTGCTAAAACCATAGTAAAAATCAAACTACTTAGATTTGGAAGGTTTGGGAAACTTCAAGGTAGACATGTTTACATTCTCTTAATCTACTTAATAAGGAGGAAAGTTGCATGATAAATCCCGAACGTAAGGAAGAACAAAGGGAAGATGAAGATATAGAGAGTGAGATTTATGATGGTGCCCCAAGTCATAATCTTCCGCCCTTGACTCTAAGGAATATGCCAGAAGCGGTGCCGTTGAGGAAAATGGTAGGGCCGAGCATAATTATAGTAGGTGCGGCCTTAGGCACAGGTGAGTACGTAGTCTGGCCATATGTAACCTCTCAAGTCGGGTTCTCTCTCCTGTGGCTTGCCTTCCTTGGAATAACAGTCCAATTTTTTATGAACATGGAGATCGAGCGTTATACTTTGGCAACCGGCGAGACTGCCATTGTCGGATTCTCTCGTTTTTGGAAACCATGGGGAATGATTTTCGTTGTTCTTGCTCTGCTTCAGAACATGTGGCCCGCATGGGCTACCAGTGGAGCAACTGCACTTACCTTTCTTATTGGAGGGGGAAATGTAACCTTGATATCCATTATCATTTTGGTTACTTGCGGTCTAGCATTGAGCTTGTCTCCTATCATTTACAAAACAGTTGAGAAAGCCCAGTTCGTAAAGGTGGGTTTAGTGTTAACCTTCTTAGTAATAGCCATCATTTCGGCCATAAGTGCCACATCTTGGCTTGATCTTCCTGGAGAAGCCATTGGCAGTGTAGGTCGTTTGCCCGGTTCTGATATACTATCCCCATCATTACTTATTGGCGCCATAGCTGCTGCAGGTGCCGGTGGCGTTATTAACCTAGTTCAAAGCAACTGGATAAGAGATAAGGGATATGGTATAGGAGCATATATTCCTAGACTTCCATCCCCGATCACAGGTGAGGATGAGGCAAAGCCCGCGACAGGCTTCATGATGCGTCAAGACGCAAAGAATTTAGCCCGCTGGAAAAAATGGTGGAAAAATGCGAACATTGAACAGTTCATCTCCTTTTGGATGATAGCGCTTTTTACAATCGTTGTATTTTCACTTCTCGCTTACTCAACTGTATATGACCAAAATGTCGTTACTAAAGCAAACTTTGACTTCATAAAGTATGAGGGAGAAGTTCTGCAAGAGGTAGTGGGGACCTGGTTTGGAAACTTATTTTGGCTGATGGGGGTTGTAACAATGTTCTTTGTCTCCCTCGCAGTCATTGACCTGACTTCTAGAATTGGGGCCGATGTTCTTAAAACCGTTTTCCTAACAAATGATACCCGCTTTACCGAAGGGCGTATCTATCTCGCTTTCGTATGGGGCATTATTGTTATGGGCTCTATTATTCTACTCCTAGGCTTTAACCAGCCTCTCCTTTTAGTGTTTGTCAACACAAGTATCAATGGTATAGCCACATTAATTGCATCTGTGTTACTCATCCAGTTGAATCGCAAGGCGCTTCCAAAAGCGATCCGTGTAAATGGTTTCAGGTTCGGGATGATGATCTTCACAGTACTCTTCTTCAGCGTCTTTGCATTCCTTCTTGTTTTTGACCAAGCGCGAACTCTCTTTGGCGGGTGAATCTACATCATAAAAATAGACCTCACTGGCTGCTTTGAATTTCAAACTTTAAAATAGATATGGAAGAAATTTTTCACTTAAAATATCTTATTTGTAAAGGGTATTTAGTTAACAAATCTATCTTAAAAGAACTGTCCTACATTGAAAGAATGTTGATAATGGGTTCAGCAAGGCAGTCTTTTTATAAGGCTGCTTTTTAGTATGAATTAGAAGTTATGGCTGTACCATTAAAGGCAGAAAACGTTCTTTTGATTTGCTTCTTTAGTTTGTATTCAGAAAGCTAAACTGTATTTACATGGGATAACCTACAAAAGAAAGTATTTTATGAACCAAAGTTCATATATGAGAACAAAAGTGAATAGTTATATTTTGTGAGGTTCTAATAAGTTGTAATTGGAATTCGGTAAATCGGGTGTAAGGAAAGGGGTAAACAATGGATGCATTAGTGTGGACAGAACGAGAAAGAATGGAATTTAAAGATGTACCACGGAAAGATCTGAAGCCAGGTTGGGTAAGGTTAAAGGTTGTTGCAGTCGGTATATGTGGGTCTGAGCTGTCTGGATATCTAGGAGAAAATTCCCTTCGCGTTCCCCCCTTAATTATGGGTCATGAGTTTTCGGGAGTTGTTATCGAAAAAGCTGATAATATTGGATTCGAGCTACTTGGGAAATTAGTTACTGTTAACCCGCTAATAAGTTGTGGTAATTGTCGGACCTGTCAAAAAGGCCAACAACAATTATGCAGAGAAAGGAAAATAATAGGAGTCCATCTTTCTGGGGCCTTCGCTCAGTTCGTGGATGTACCTGCCAATCAATGCTTTTCTGTCAAAGATCCATATTATGGTGCTTTGGTAGAGCCTTTAGCTTGTTCATTGCGTGCCGTAGAACGTGTGAGTGTTAAAGCTGGTGATATTGGCATCGTATTTGGTGCTGGGATTATCGGACTTATGTGTATGAAGTTCATGAGGATGATGGGTGCACAGAAGATTATTGCAATCGACACCAACAATGCTCGTCTTATGTTGTCAAAAGATTGGGGAGCTACACATTTAATAAACCCATTGAAAGAGAATGCCTTGGAGGAGATTCGTAAAGCATTTCCACAAGGAGTAGACTGTGTTGTAGATGCAGTTGGATATTCCAAAACAAGACAACAAGCAATAGAATCATTAAGGGCTGGAGGCAAGGTGGCTTTTATTGGACTTCATGAAAATCCCTCTACCTTGACCGGCGATATTATTGTTCGAAACGAAATCGAAATTTATGGATCATTTTCATATTGCAACGATGATTTTTCAAAAGCTGTAGCATTCGTGAATGAAGGTTTGTTGGAAGACCTAGGGAATTCTTGGCTCGATCGCCGCTCTTTACAGGATGGAAATGATGCTTTTCAAGAACTGATTTCCGGAAAGTCAGGATATTCAAAAATAATGTTAGTACCATAAATGAGGAAATTTGAAATTGGGAATTCAGGAATCTTTAATGTCGAAACGCCTGAAACCTTGTTATTGGAGGGAAGTATTTGAATGGTATAGGCAATAGCACTACAGTGAAATCAGCCCAAAGGGTGCTTTCAACCTTGGAAATATTGGCACAAAATCCTATAGGGTTAAACTTTACAGATTTGCTAGGTGAATTGGAAATTCCAAAGAGCAGCTTACATCAATTGCTAAATACTCTTGTTGAAACAAGAATGATTCAATTCGAATCAGAATCAAAGAAATATATTTTAGGAGTTCGAATTTGGGAAATTGCTATGGAATACACGAATCGTCTCTCGATATCTCAGGTTGCTCAACCTTTTATTGAACATTTACGAGACACTTACGATGAAACCGTTCAGATGGCAATCTTAGATGGCACAGATGTAGTATACGTGGCAAAAATGAAATCTAAGCGTCCTGTTCAATTGGCATCACAAGTTGGAAGTCGCTTGCCGGCATATGTGACAGGGATCGGAAAAGCATTATTGGCGTGTGTTTCATCTCCACAGATTGAAAAAATGTATCCTAATACAAATCTTCCTTCATTCACAGATAATACAATTACCACGAGGGAAGAGCTGATAAGGGTACTTCAGGCTACCAAGAAACGTGGTTACGCACGAGATTTAGGTGAATATTCACCTGAAATTCGTTGTGTTGCTGTGCCGATACTTAGCTTTGGAAACGTACCTGTAGCAGCAATAAGCTTTTCCGTGCTTGAAGAACAAGCCTCTGATGAAAAGGAAGCAATTCTCACTAGGGGATTGTTGGAATGTGCAGAAAGTTTAAGTCTGCGGTTAGGGGCAACCGATCCCTTTGCTTGGCAAAATATTTAAACATCCACCAAAGGGAAAGTGATGAATTGTATGATAAGGAACCGATCATTTATAAAGGAATGGAATAAAGAAGGAACGGATTATTTCTGGATGTCTATAATTTAAAATGATATTGCTTACATTAATCGGTTCATTTTCTATACGTTAGTCCTTGCATGTGCATGTTATCTCTATAATTGATCAACCCAAAGTATGATTTGGATGAAGCATGCGGTTGTATTTCGGAAAATTGATTAATTGGAGGTTGAAAAATGAATGAAACCAAGACAGCTAAGATAGAAACAGGGATTATTGATTGTGATTTCCACCAAATAGTAAAGAACTATGAAGATTTAAAACATTATATTCCTAGAGTATGGTGGGATCGATTAAGTGCCTATGAGGCTACATTACCGTTACCTATCTTTAAACCCATTCCGTTGAATCGTCGTGATGCATCTCCAGGTAATGGACTTCCTCCAGGGTCTGACCCAGAATATGCAAAAGTTGATTTACTAGATCGCTATAAAATAAATAAAGCGATTCTTACAGGTAGCTTGCTTACAGTGTCCGCACATAATAACCCGGATTACGCAGCAGCGATTGCTTCTGCTTTCAACGACTTTACACTTGACACATGGATTCCAACAGATGAAAGATGGTTAGCATCAATCGTTGTAGCTACACAGGATCCTATTTTGGCAGCACGTGAAATTGATCGTCTCGGTTCTCATCCGAAGATGGTTCAAGTACTTTTAACTGATGGGTCTCGTGAACCCTATGGACAGCGCCGATTCTATCCTATCTATGAAGCAGCTGTTCGTAACAATTTGATAATTGGTATTCACGGCGGTGGTCAAGGAGAAGGCATTAATCCTCCAACTTCGGCAGTGGGCTACCCAACGACAAATTTTGAACGCCACAATATCTTAGCGATCCATCAAATGTCTCATTTAAACAGTCTTGTTTGTGAGGGTGTGTTTGAAACCTTTCCAACTTTGAAAGTAGTTTTCATAGAAGGTGGCTTAGCGTGGGTTCCGCATTTGATGTGGAGGATGGATAAAAATTTTCGTGGCATGAGAAGTGAAGTCCCATGGTTGCGATGCAAGCCAAGTGAATATATTGTTGAACATTGCCGCTTTACTACACAGCCTATAGAAGAACCGGAAAATGAGGAACTTATCCAGATGCTTAGAATGATGAGGGCGGAAAGAACAGTTATGTTTGCTACTGATTACCCGCATTGGGACAATGATACCCCTTTATTTGTACTTAATAAACTACCAGGGGATTTGCGTCAACGTATTGCATATGAAAACGCTGCTGAAGTGTATCAATTGAATCCAAAGTAACGGTGAAAAAGGAAGTGATTGTAATGAAGAAACATGTTGCAGCCGAAGTTGGGGAAATTGACATTGGGAAATGTAAAATAATTAATATCGAGGGCAGGATTTTTTATCTTATGAAATGAGGTGTTAAAATGTCTCAACAAGAAACAACAATAAATCAGCAAAAAAGTCAGAGTGTAAAAGCGGCACTATCGGCTTTTGTAGGGACCACCATTGAATGGTATGATTTCTTTTTATATGGGACAGCAGCCGCATTAGTTTTTCCACAGCTTTTTTTCCCGGGATCTGATCCCTTGATTGGAACGCTTCAAGCATTTGCAACATTTACACTAGGGTTTTTAGCCCGGCCAATCGGGGGAATTATTTTTGGTCATTATGGGGATAAAATCGGTCGTAAGTCAATGCTAGTGATTACCCTCTTAATAATGGGGATCTGTACGGCCCTTATTGGAGTATTGCCTGTTTACGAAACTGTTGGCTTTTGGGCACCACTACTTTTAATTGTTCTGCGTTTATTGCAAGGTATTGGTGTAGGAGGAGAATGGGGAGGTGCTGCATTAATTTCTGTAGAGCACGCCCCGAAAGGAAAAAAGGGCTTTTATGGAAGCTGGATGCAAACGGGAGTAATAGGCGGACTTGTGCTCTCAACACTTATTTTCGGTCTTGTTTCAATTCTACCTGAAGATGAATTTTTATCATGGGGTTGGCGAATTCCCTTCCTACTTAGTATTCTTTTGGTAGGTGTTGGGATATTTATTAGGTTACATGTCACAGAAACTCCGGATTTCGAGAAGGTCAAAGAATTGGGAGAACAAGCTCGTCTACCTGTTTGGGAGGTATTGAAAAATCACAAAAGACAAGTGCTTCTAGCGGCGGGTGCACGTTTTGCTGAAAATTCGGCATTCTATATCTTCAGTACGTTTGCAATCACCTATGCAACAACACAACTTAACGTATCTAGGAGCATGATACTGAATGGAATAACCCTTGCCTCTGCTATTGAGCTCATCACTATTCCTCTATTTGGTGCGTTATCCGACAGAATCGGTCGTCGTCCATTATATATGGGAGGAGCGGCTTTCACAGCTTTGTTTGCTTTCCCTTTCTTCTGGATGATTGGTACAGAGTCAACTTCAATCACTTGGCTGGCCTTAGTAATTGTTTTTGCTATCGGACACGCAGCCATGAATGGCCCTCAGGTTGCCTTTTTCTCTGAACTATTTGAAGCAAGAGTTCGTTATAGTGGTATTTCACTCGGTTATCAATTGGCATCTGTATTTGCTGGAGGACTAGCGCCGCTTATCGCTACCTTTTTGATTGCCTGGACAGGAGGAGATCCATGGGGTGTAGCTGTTTATTTGATTGGAATGTGCTTAGTGACATTTATATCTGTCTATATAGCAACTGAAACGGGTAAAAACCAAGTACAAGAAAAAATAACTGCAAAAGAATTAAACACTAGCATTAATGGAAAATGATAATTCGGTGGAACAAAATATTACATCTGTTTTTTGAAGATCAAAATCAAAGGAAGTTTGAATTAACATATGGAGAATTTGCTAAGCAAGTGTATCGCTAGAGCCTGGTACTCCTGGATCTTGGCGTATTAAAAGGCGATCATGTAACATTACATCTTCCTAATTGTTTAGAGTTTATGACCTCATGGTGTGCCATGGCTGTTTCACGGCAATGCCCAGTACTTGCAACTGCAGAAACAATTAGAGGTGGATGGCTTTACAACTGAGATAATGCAAGGATACCAGGTTGCGGCTGCATTAGCCGGCTTTGGGCCTATGATGTGGACACCAATGGTAGAAAAATTTGGTCCATCCCCGTGGGTATTTGGCGGATTCTGATGGTGGGGCTCGCAATCTCCTTATTCTTGTGCCTAACCTTATCAGGTAATAGAAAATCGGTGAATTCCGTTACGATGAAGGAGTATCAAACGTCGGAAGCTGACTGCCGATCAGATAGATTTCAGAAGTAAAAGTTTAATGAATATCCTCTTTTTAATAGCTATCCGAATACTGGACATGGAAAAAGAGTCCTGTATTCGGGTTTTTCATGCTCAATTTCATCGCGCGACATGCAATTCAATCAAATTCCCATCTGGATCTGCACAGAAAATCTTGGCGAAGCCGCTGACGCTTTGGCTGTTCGAGAACTTCTATATGATATTTCTTCAACCCATTGAAGGTTTTTGATATTTATTCACTCTGGGCGCCAAATGGCTTCTAGAGAATATTGTCAGAGTTCTTAGAAAGAAGTAGTGATGTTATTGTGAATAATCTATGATATCGAGAATACTCTGTAATAGGATGATTTTAAGAAATAAAGCAATATCGTTTTAAGAATTCATGAAAACCATTTCATAAAAATTGGAAACGAAATCTCTTATAATCGTAAAGGAGGGTATTTCCAACCCAATGTCGCGAAGAATTATTATTTTTAAATGAAATGGATTTCACACTAAACTAATTTGCGGAACAGACAGGACTTTTACAGGTAAATAAAGTGCAAGTAAAATTTCAAAGGGTAATGAAGATATAAAAATGAACTCTTACCTGTAGATTTTAGGTGAGTCGAAAGGAAAATTTGATGGTTCGGATTACAGATGTTGCTGACTTGGCGAAAGTCTCCCCTGCTACGGTTTCACGTGTGCTTAGTAATGAGGTAAAAGTATCAAGTGAAACGAAAAAAAAAGTCTTAGACGCGATCGAAAAATTAAATTACCGTCCTAATGTGTTAGCAAGACAATTAAGAAGGATGGAAACTAAAACAATTATGGTAATTGTTCCTGATATAACTAATCCTTTTTTTTCTAAAGTATTAAAAGGTATTGAATCTGTCGCAAGAAAAAAGGGCTATAAAGTACTATTGGGAAACACTGATAATGACATAGGCCGAGAAAAAGAGTATCTGGAACTTCTGCACCATAAACAAATAGACGGTACAATCTTACTAACTGCAAGGATGGAAGGAAAGTATATCACAGAATGGGCGGACCAATACCCGGTTGTCCTGGCATGTGAATATTTAGAAGGATCATTAATACCCACTGTTTCAATTGATAATGTAAGCGCCTCACGAAAAGCGACCGAGCATTTAATAAAACTAGGGCACCGGTGTATCGGCTTTATCTCTGGACCTATGAATATCATCCTAAGTAAGGACCGCCTAAAAGGTTACCATCAGGCGCTGGCACAAAACGAAATTGAAGTGGAGCCGTTGTTAATTCAGGAAGGTGATTATTCATCAAAATCAGGTTTTAACATGATGCTGAAATTTTTGGCACTTGAAAATCCTCCTACTGCAGTATTTGCTTCAAGTGATGAAATGGCTATAGGAGCATTAAAGGCAGTGAAAATAAACGGATTCCATGTTCCTGGAGATATATCGATTGTTGGATTTGACGGCATTACATTGGGCGAGATTGTTGAACCAGCAATTACAACGATAGTACAGCCGATGTACCAGATAGGGTATAAAGCGATGGAATTGTTGTTAAACCTTATTGAGGATAGAGAACTCCCAAAAAAGCAATTGATGCTTGCTGATAAACTCATTATACGCGAATCATGTGGAGCTAAAATGATTCGTGACACTATTGTCTTTTAGCATATTAGTAGAACACCAAAAAACAAGATCTCGAAAAATAACTTACACACTTTCATTGCATTCCGGATCATTACCTTTTAACAAGTTATTTACATAATGCTTTTTCAGTAAACTAAAAAGTCTTTAACTGTAAAGATATACATGCACCCAATTTGTAAACACATACACTTCAGGATTAAGAGGCAAAGACCTCTTTCTACATATCCAAATGACACTTTGAAATTAGTTAATATTTAGGAGGATTGAAGATGAAAAAACAATTGATTTATTCGCTTATGGCTAGTTCAGTATTAGCGACAGGTTTACTTGCGGGTTGTGCAGATGTTACTGAAAAGTCGTCAAAAACCGTTGAAGCTGAGAAATCATCGAAAGAGGGAATGGAGAAATTAAAGCCTTTGAAAGAGGAAGAAGTTTTAGGTAAAGCGGCCTCAGTAGAAAGTCTGGAACTGACTCCGGCGGAAATTGAAAAAATTAAAAAAATGAAGCCATTTATCGGATATTCAGTTCATTTTGGTGATATAGCGTCAGAAAAAGTTATAGGCCAGGCCATCAAAGAAACCGTTGAATCTTTTGGAGGCAAGTATGTACTAGTTGATGCCCAGAGAAATTTAAACAAACAAATAAGCGATGTGGAGTCGCTTATCCTTAAAAAAGTAAAGGGTGTTGTTGCCATAGGGGTTGATACAGCTGCTTTTGGACCAGCCGTAAAAAGTTTAAATAATGCGAATATCCCTGTTGTACTTGGCGGGGGGCCTCCTAATCAAGGCGAGTTTGTAAGCTTGGTAGATCCTGATGGGTATGGCGGCGGTTTTGAAGCAGGGAAAGCTTTAATTAAGGAGCTAAAAAAACGAGGGATTAAAAGTAAATCTTTGGCTACGGTCGGGTTAAGATCCTATATTTTAACCTGTGAACAGAGAGTCAGAGGCTTTGAAGATTCGGTTCGTGAAGAAGGCTATAAAATCGTCGCCAGAGGTCAAGCAGATACGGCAGACCAGGCTCAGCAAGAATTTGAAAATATCATGACAGCAAATCCTGATATTGTTGGGGCATTTGGTGTTTATGAAACTCCTGCTCTTGGAATGGAGGCAGCAGTACGATCTTCAGGACGTGATGATGTTCTAATAGTGACGCATGATTTAAGTGAACATTTAGCTCAAGGAATGAAAAACGGTGGAAAATTAGTAGTCTTTACATCCTCCCAGGATCTATATGCTGAAGGAAAATATAAAACATTGGCTTTGTTAAAAGAATTGGCTGGTGGTGAAGTCCCTAAGTATGTTACGGTACCAACCCTGCCAACTTCTCCTGAGAATGTTGATGAGGTCTACGACAAAGTTTTTTTTAATAAGCAATAGTCATCCATAAGCTAATAAGGGTTAGATTCTAACCCTTATTCTCTCAGGAAGGAGATTACAAGATGACGGAAAACGTTTTGGAAATGAAAGGAGTCACGAAAATCTTTCCAGGTATGAAGGCTGTTGATAATGTAGACTTTACCCTTAAAAAAGGTGAAGTACATGCGTTGCTAGGCGGTAACGGGGCTGGAAAAACTACCTTGATGAAAATACTGGCCGGTGTATATCAAGCGGAGGAAGGGACTATTTTAATAGACGGTCAACCCGTTCAAGTCAATTCTAGAAGAAAGTCCCAGGAACTTGGCATCGCCATGATTTTTCAAGAATTAAGCATAATTCCAAATTTGACGGTAGCTGAAAATTTGTTTTTATCAAGAGAAAAGAAAAAAGGTATTACCTTAGATCAGAAGAGAATGCATGAAGAAGCGAAACACATACTTGATAGCATTGGACTACATATCTCTCCAATGAAAATAGTTAAAAGTTTAAGTATAGGGGAACGCCAAATGATTGAGATAGCGCGAGCGATTTCAACCGATGCTAAAATTATCGTTATGGATGAACCAACGACAGCTTTAACGAAAGATGAGCAGGAAAAACTTTTTGAACTCATAAAAAGGCTAAAGACAAGAGGCACTGGGATCATATATGTTTCACATAGAATGGATGAAATTTTTGAGATTTCTGACCGGTTAACTGTCCTAAGAGATGGAAAGAGAATTGAGACTGCTGAAACAAAAGATATGAATATGGCTAGGGTCATAGACTTTATGCTTGGCGATGAAAAATTTGCAAATGATGAAGTTGCTAAGGAAAAGAGCAAGAATAGGTCCAAAAAAACGGTTTTGGAAGTGAAAGACATTTCCTTTAAAAAGTTTAAAAATATTAGTTTTGAAGTTTTTGAAGGAGAGATTTTAGGAATTACTGGGTTGCTGGGAAGTGGAAGAACTGAGATATTGCGGGCGATTGCTGGCCTAGACCCCTTTACTTCAGGAATTGTGAAATTGAATGGGAAAGAATGCAATATTAAAAGTATTCAAGATGCAATCAGTCAAGGGATCATAATGGTGCCGGAAGATCGAAAAAACGAAGGAATTATACCGGGCATGTCGATTCAAAAAAACTTGACCTTGACGAATCTTCCAAACTACTTTCCAAACGGGCTTACCAAGGAAAATCGTGAGCGGGAAATAGCAAATAAAAATATTTTGGAATTAAATATACAGCCGAAGAATCCGAATAAACATGTTGGCAAACTGAGTGGAGGCAATCAGCAAAAGGTCGTCATTTCCAGATGCTTAAATCTTAAGCCAAAAGTTTTATTACTGGATGAACCTACCCAAGGCATTGATATCGTAGCCAAGACTGAGTTGCAATTATTATTTCGCTCGTTAGCCCGGCAAGGAATGGCTATTATTGTAGTTTCCTCGGAGTTACCAGAGCTTGTGGCATTGGCCGACCGTACCATCATTCTTTATAACGGGCAGATCACCAAAGTATTGGATGACGACGAAATTACGGACAAAAATATCCTTTATTATTCTACCGGGGGGTCATTATCATGACTTCAAAAATTGAAAAACAACAAACAAACGGTACAGGTATCAATCAAGAAAATGTGCTGAAGAAAATAGGAAAAGGATTAGGTCAATCGCAAGCCATCATTTTTATTGGCCTCGTGCTATTAATCCTTATATTCAGTTATTTGACACCCCACTTTTTAAGCTTTACTAATTTTATGAACATTGTACGGCAAACTGCAATGATTGCCATTGTTGCCTTCGGAATGACCTACGTGATTATTGCTGGGGAAATTGATTTGTCAGTCGGTGCCATTATCGGGATTACGGGGATGATGTCGGCAATCGGCATCCAAACCGGATTACATCCGCTATTGGTAATCGCATTATGTCTCGTTCTGGGTTCTGTAATCGGTTTCATCAACGGAGTTATGGTTGTCAAAGTTCAAGTCACAGCGTTCCTTGCAACTCTGGTTACCATGTCTATTCTAAGGGGAATGTCATTGGCATCCAGTCCTGGTTCGGCACCAATTACGATTAATTCTACTTTATTTGTGGATTTGGCCACGATGAATATTGGCCCCATCCCTATTGTTCTTATTTATCTTGCGGCTATTTTACTTATCGGTCACTACACATTAAATAAAACGGTTTTTGGAAGACACATATACGCTACCGGAGGAGGCGCTCATGCTGCTTCACTAGCAGGGGTAAACGTAAAACGAGTGAGAGTGATGGTATTTATTATCAGTGGATTCCTGTCTGCATTTAGCGGATTGATTCTGGCTGGGCGCCTATCTGCAGGATTGCCCGACTCTGGAACTGGTTGGGAACTCGATGCTATCGCAGCGGCTGTATTAGGCGGTACTAAGTTTAGCGGCGGATATGGCACAGTTGTTGGAGCCCTTGGTGGAGCACTTATTATCGGTGTACTTAGTAATGGGTTGACTTTAATGGGAATGACATATGCCTATCAGTTGATGATTAAAGGAGCGATTATTGGTTTGGCTGTAATCTTGGATATCTGGGTACGCAGGGAAGAAGCTTAATACATCACAAAATCCGTAGGAATTATATTAATGGGGGGATTAAATTGAATACCATTAAAATGAATATTACACAATCGACTGGAGAACAAAAAAACCATTTTGAACATCTGTTTCAGCCGCTTACTCTTGGTAATGTAACGATTAAAAACAGAATTGTTTTTTTACCGCACTTTAATGCCCTTGCAAGCGAGGACGGAAAGCCGACAGAACGGGACGCACTTTATTTTGCTGAACGGGCTAAAGGAGGCGCTGGATTAGTAATCATGTATGCGGTTGCATGTTCTCCGTCTGGAAAAATGTCGGACCGTTTTTTGCACGGTTGGGATCCTGCAATCGTACCTGAATTGAAAAACTATTCCAAATTAGTTCATGAAAATGGAGCAAAGATTTTTGGGCAAATAAACCATGGCGGCCATACCACTTTGAAAAATCCACCGCAAATTTTATATGCCCCCACACAAATGCCAGAGCCTTCCAGTCAGTTTAATACAAAGGAAATGGAAATGGAAGATATCAATGAAGTTATCGAAGGGTTTGCCAAATCAGCCTTGCATTTTAAACAGGCAGGTTTTGATGGAGTTGAGATTAAAGTAGCACATGATGGTCTGCTAAGGTCATTTGTATCCGAATTTTTCAATCGGCGTACAGATGAATATGGAGGATCATATGAAAACAGACTCCGATTGCCATTGGAAGTAATTAAGGCGATAAGAGAAGAAGTCGGAAATGAATTCCCGGTAGGAATCCGTCTTTGCCTTGATGAATATACGACCTGGGGTTATAACCTTGATTATGGAGTAAAACTGGCCAGAACATTTGAAGAAACAGGTCAAGTCACTTATATCAATACAGACGCCGGAACCTTTTCAAGCTTCCAAATGGAGATACCGCCTGCTGCGGTGCCTAAAGGCTTTGCCGTACATATGGCAGCTGCGTTAAAACAAAATATTACATTACCTGTTGTCGCTTTTGGTCGAATTTCTACCCCGGAACAAGCCGAGAAAATCCTTGCTGATGGCAATGCGGACATGGTTGGGATGGCTCGGCCGTTAATTGCCGATCCTGAACTGCCTAACAAGGCAAGACAGGGCAATGCCGCCGACATTAGAGAGTGCATCAGTTGTAATGATGGCTGTATCTTTCAGGTAATGCAAGAAAAACCGATCCGGTGCATTCATAACCCGGCAGCTGGAAGGGAGAAAACGCTTGGGCTCGGAACGTTAAAACAAGCAGAAATAAAGAAAAAGTTAGTTGTTATTGGTGGTGGGCCAGCAGGTTTGAAAGTCAGTGAAATAGCGGCTTTACGTGGACATACCGTTACACTGGTAGAGAAAAATGATCGATTGGGAGGCCAGCTCCTGCTAGCAAGTAAGCTGCCATACCGGGATCAGCTGCTAAAAGTTCCTGAACATTTAATAAAACGAATTCATCGCCTTGGAGTAGAAGTTTTGGTAAGCGCAGAAGCAACAGTGGAAAATATTCTTGCCAGAGACCCGGATGCAATCGTAGTTGCTACAGGATCCAGCTCAGCGACAATTAATAAACCTGGATATAATCAAGAAAACGTATTTACTGTATATGACGTACTGCAAGGAAATGCCAAAATTGGCGAAAAGGTCATGATCATCGACGGTGGTGGCCATTTTAAAGGAGGCGGACTAGCAGAGTATTTGGCTGCTCAAGGAAAACAAGTCAACATTGTAACCCCTTTGCTGCATGTAGGACAGAACTTAGAACCGAGCAATAGAGAGATGCTTTTACAGCGCCTCTCAAAAATAAACGTTACAATGACCCCTCATCATACGGTAGAGACGATAAATAGAAATGAGGCATTACTTAAAAATGTTTATTCAGATCAAGAGATAAATGCAGATGGGTATGATACCTTTATTTACGTTACCCATAACTTCTCCAAACAAGATTTATATGTATCGCTAAAAGGTAAACATAAAGAAGTGCATCGAGTTGGGGATTGCGTATCGCCTCGGATGATTGAACAGGCTATCTGGGAAGGCGAGATGATGGGGCGTAAACTTTAGTAGTTTGATTGCTGCCTGAATGTTAAACAAGGGCAGACAAGTACTTGAAAGTTAATAGTTTGAGACAGTTAGGAAAACAAACTTATCAAATCGGCCAATTTGTGTTACGTCAAAAGAGTAGCAAACGCCGGAAGTAAATATCAAAGGAAGCAGTAGTCTAAAGGGCACTCGTTATTATAGCGAGTGTCCTTTTTAACATTCTTTTTTCTGATTCCTATCAATAATACTTATTGGAGCCTTCATGATTTATATTTTGAATACCCCTGGTTTGCTCAATTTCCCTCGCTCTACATTTAATTCAATCAAATTCCCATCCGGATCCGCACAGAAAATCTGGGCAAAGCCACTGACGCTGTTTGGCTGTTCTAGAACTTCTATATGATTTTTCTTCAACCAATTTAGGGTTTTCTGATAATTTTCCACTCTGAGGGCCAAATGGCCTTCTTTGCTGCTTAAGCTTTTATCTTGCCGAATTGTCTGGGAATCCGGCATCACCAGCAAGTGGAGTTGCTGGTAGTCGCCTAGTTGATACCAGGCGCCTTCAAAGTCAAAATCAGGCCGCTTTAATTCTTTTAAACATAGGATTTGACTATAGAAATGCTTTGCCTTTTGTAAGTCCGTCACATTAAGACCAACATGCTGAAGCTGTTCATACTTAATCACATTTTCAACTCCTTTCACGCATCACAGTTGAATCGAACTTTCCAATAAAATAGTAACATGTATTCGTAAAGTATGGCATCAGTTTCTGATTCGCTTGTTAACAGTACGATATGGGCGTTTCTCTCAAAAATTATGCTCATTTACAGATTTTCTATACGAGAAGTCCGGTCGAACCGTGCATATCTTTTGATATGTGAATGCTACGATTCGCTTATAAATTTCGATTAAATCCAACGGATATACAAGCCACTTTGATTAATAAAACAATCGGCTGCTGCCGTTTTGTGTGTAATCAAGCCTTGGCAAAACAAAATGAAAAGATTGGTTTCTGGTTTGTTGTACAAGAGATGGTTCAAAACGGACAGCTGACCGAAAATAGATGGAAATCCGATTTTTTTCATGCTTCCAACGCTCAAAAGGAACTAACCTCCATGTTGAACGAAGTGGATTCAACTGCTCTTAAAAGCACGCTTCAAGACTTAGGGAAAGCATTCAAAGAATTTTATCATAAATCCAAAGGAAAACCCCGTTTTAAAAGCAAAAAGAACAAAACTCAATCCTATAAAGCGAAATGCAACTATAACAAAGGAATAGGAACCGTTCGTATGAAACGCATTGAAAAGAAGGATTTTCTCCTTTTGCCGAATATTGGATGGGTGAAGGTCGCGAAGTCCCGTGAAGTGAGAGGAAAAATCCTTTCTGCCACGGTCCGAAAGTCGGCTACAGGCAAATACTTTGTATCTATCCTAACCGAACAAGAAATAGAAACGGTACAAGACTCCATGTTTGAAATAGGAATAGACCTTGGTCTGAAAGAATTTGCAACCTTTTCGGATGGAGCCACTATTTCTAATCCTAAATGGTTTCGTTCATTGGAAGAAAAACTGGTAAAAGCCCAGCGAATTCTCTCCAGAAGGAAAATGGGCAGTTCTATGGAGCGAGCCCTAGGTTGCCGTATAAAGTGTCCTGTTGATATTGAGAGGGATTCTTTGTTGTCAGCCAATTACCGTTCACCCCATCAAAATAGATGCTGGTAACATGATGGGCTCCCGGAATCTTTTGTTTGACTTCTGAAGCTTGGGTGTCATGATTTCCCAGAAAGCCGGGACTGACGAATAAAAATAAAGAAGATGCCAGGGTAAGCGCTGTCATTTTTCTTCTGAACATAAGATCCTCCTTTTGAAATTGTTATTCTGCCCCAACTAGTTTTCTTTTGGGTGTATGGTTTAACTAATGCATTTTTTATGATAAATAACCATACAAATTACAAAAAAAACCTAAAACTCTAGCTAAAATAGTGATTTGGTCTTACCTTTTACTCCGTGTTTCTGTCCTTTATATATAAAGCGTAGCTAGTGCATTTTAGGAGAGGTGTAGTTCTGCTGCTTTGTGGTGCTGTAAACATTCCGAAATTCCGGAGGATTCCGATTTTTCGAATAGCCCAATAACTAAAGATTCCGTAAAACCGGACAAACAAAAAGTATTGAAGATCAAATCTAATGATATATTTTATTAAAAACCTCGACAGAATATAAATTAACTTCTATCTGTTAACAAGCCACATGAAGATGGGAAAATATTAAGAGATGCGTATTATTCTGGTTTATTAACAACTTAACAACAACATTTCTTTCTAGTCTCCCTAATACTCACCTTATGATCTTAATCAATATTTATTATACTTCCAAGCATTAGCTTTCACATGAAACCTGTCAGACATAGTATAATTGTGGTAATGAAAAGGTCGGAGGGGGAGGGCTTTTGGATCCTTCATTTAAGATAAGAATTAGGAAGGTTATAGAGGTCACGAATAAAACTGGAGATCCAATGTGGAAACCGGGATTGGATAGTTATCACTTAGAAAGAAGAATAAGTAGAGGACAAAGGGATACTCTTATTTAGGAAAAGTAAAGGAGGTATTCGAATGAGTAAGTATTTTCATGATATTAATAATTACGGTAAAGATGTTGATGATATTCTAGTGAGTCCTTTTGAAAGTATTCAGATGCTACATGATAGGAGTTATCTTCAAAGTATGTACCATGAATTAACACTAGAAGAACAAATTTTACTTTCAGAATACGATTTAAAGTTGATAAAAAATGCAAAAAACATGGTAAAACATATTGAGAAGGTGTATGACTTTTCATTGTCTAGTGAGTCAACTGAGGAATGGTGGTGGCATTTAGATAAGATAGCTGATGGCACAATACCATTTGGGGTTAGCTCGCTTGCTCATGGAAAAGTTATCTAGTATGGAAATTGTTTTTAGAGGACCAGTCATACCAAGGTCAGATCCGAAAAGATTGCTTCCCTTGATGGCTATGTATTCGGTGACTCCCGAGTACAATCATGCAACAAGCAGGGCATTGAAGAACGCCATTGATTTCTTGTATAATGAATGGAACAATAAGGTCGCCGGGTTTTGTTGGCTTTGGAAGCACGGGTGGTACACGCGCTGCTGAGAATCTAAGGCTTATAATGGCTGAGCTGCAGGTTGCCGATGTGCGTGCCCAGGTTTCGCTGTCCCTATTTCGAGAACTTTAGCGAATTCAAGCCGGTTGCCTATCACTAGACTCAGTAAACTCGATGCTTGATCAGGTATTGCATGGAGCGGTGCATTAAAGAAACAACGGTAGAGCGGCAGAAACTTTCCAGAAAACTGGAAGGCTCCTGCCGCTTTATTTTTGGGCATAGAAAACCGACTGCAGTATGAATTGATATATTTCATAAAAAACCTCGATAGAATATAAGTGAACTTTGTCACCATAAAAAAGAGGAAATATGAAGTAATCGGGTATTTAAAGCCTTGGTCTATCGAATGATTTGAATTATAACGCACACCTATCCCTCTTTTTTTCATTAAGAAATTGGGATTGATAGGATCGGGTCTTTCCTATTTTGGGGCGCTTAATCATACTTACCGAAAGTTTTTTACCGGCCAAACAGGAGAATGGACACAAAAAAGAGAAATGAGTTAGTTATAGAAATTCTCATAACCATAAATATTTGCTGTAAATTACTAAAACATTTCTATTTAGGGGTGAAAAGGATTGATCGATTTATTAATTTGTATAAAGAGTCTCCCAATGATTATAAAAGAAAGCAAGTTTAGCTTTCATCAAATTGATGAAGCTGAACTTGCTGACGGAGGTGAGATCCATTTTTGAAAGCTTAGAAGTATCATATGTCACGATTGATCTGCCTTTCAGATTAAATCATGTTAATTGTTTTATGGCCGAAGGAGAAAATGGGTGGACGATAGTGGATGCTGGACTGCACAATTCAGCAGCTGAAAACAAGTGGATTCCCTTGATAGAAAACAAAGATGTTACCCAGATCATTATTACCCATTATCATCCTGATCATTACGGCTTTGCCGGGAAGCTCCAGGAATTAACAGGGGCTGACGTATTTATGACGGAAACCGATAAACATACTGCCCTGCGGAATTGGGGCGAAAGGAATATCGACTCCTTACGTGAACATTATTACAAATGCGGGATTCCTCAAGATGTTGCAAATGCAATGGCCGGTAATGAAGGCGGATTTAACCCGCTTGTTACTCCACATCCCAGAGTTGAAGGGGATTTACAAGAAGGTGATAAAATTGTTTTTGGGAAATATGAATATGAGGTTTTAGAGGCTCCAGGGCATTCAGACGGGCTTATTTGTCTATTTAACAAAGAAAAAAGTGTACTATTTTCAACCGATCATATTTTGCCGAGAATTACACCTAATATTTCCTATCATTTTCATGGTGAGAAAAATCCACTTGAAAAATTCTTGGAATCTCTTAAAAAATTTAAGAGACTTGAAGCGGAATATGTCATTCCTTCACATGGCAAGCATTTTATGAATGCAAATAATAGAATTGATGAGATAATTCATCATCATGATGAACGGCTTACCAGGCTGCTCGAAATCATCCGTTCCCCTTCTTCTGTTTATGATAGTTGCCGACATTTATTTGCGCGGAATTTTAATGCACACGAGATGAGATTCGCGATAGGAGAAACCATAGCTCATTTAGAGTATTTAGTAAGTAGAGGGGAATGTGCTAAGCAGAAAATCAATGGCGTTTACATATATACGAGGTCATGATCATTCCCATTCCTTATTCTACATTCCAATAAGGTGTAAAGTTTTTAACGAGGATGGAATTCAGAAATTACCATAAGAGGGAGAGCATAAAATGAACCTAGTTATTGCAGAAATGTTTACGGGACAAATTGCCCGGTTGCAGCGCATATTTACGGAATCGGATGTTCGGTTATGCAATGAATTGACAAAGGATTTTAGTCCTGTTTACCAGCCAAATGAAGATGGATGGAAAAAATATTATGAGAAGCCAATTGTTCCTGGTTTATTAACAGAAGGTTTGATTACACAAGTGATTAGCGAAAAGCTTCCTGGCGGTGCCTGTATTTTACTGCAGAAGGAATTAGTTTTCTACCACCCGGTTCATGTAGGGGATGAGATTACCGCAGAACTTGAGATTATAGATATTAATTTGGCTAGGAATTGGGTTACCCAAAAGGTGACTTGCTATAATCAGACAGGAAATGAAGTTGTTAAAGGACAAGTTGTGATCTTAGTTTTATCCAATCACAGTTGATGGGTGATATAAATGGAGAATGTAAAACCTGTGCAAAAGCAGATAGAGGATTGGGGGTATTTGGTATCCGATGAAAATGGAATCGTAATGGGTGTCAGTCCTGGTTTTTGCCAACAGTTCTCAGTTAAACAGTCAGAATTGGCTGATGTCCCCATTGACCATGTGATTCAGGGCATTCCTTTAAAAAACTACAAACAAAGCTTCGGCCGAAAACCGGTTATTTTCGGGTTGGTTTTCGGATATGCTTGTTTAATTAGAGTGACTCAGGAATTAAATCATAATTTGTACCATGTCATTCTAAGGGTTGATGAAGTCGACCGATCCGAAATCATTTCTTTTGCTAATGCGCTGGATAAACCAAAGGTAAAGAAAGAAGCCCGAAACAGCTCTCGCTACAGTTTTGAAGAAATTACTGGGGAAAGCCAGGCGATTGCCCAAATCAAGGAATTGGCAGCGAGAATCGCCACAAGCAACTCAACTGTACTGATTACAGGTGAGAGCGGGACGGGCAAGGAATTATTTGCGCAGGCCATTCACGAACTAAGCAGCAGAAAAAGCCATCCCTTTGTTGCCGTCAATTGTGCAGCCATACCAGATGAATTATTTGAGTCTGAAGTTTTTGGCTATGAAGCAGGGGCATTCAGCGGTGCAAAAAAAGAAGGAAAGCCCGGTAAAATTGAACAGGCACAAAATGGCACGCTTTTTTTAGATGAAATATCTGAACTTACCTATCAAGCCCAGGGCAAGCTGCTGCGTGTTTTGCAGGAACGCGAGGTGGAACGGCTGGGGGGAACAGGAAGCAAGCTTGTTGATATCCGCATTGTTGCGGCGACGAACCGTGATCTAAAAACACTGGTTCAGGAAGGAAAGTTCCGCCAAGATCTATATTACCGTTTATATGTGTTTGAATTGAAAATCCCTTCTCTCCGACAAAGAAAAGAAGACATCCTTCCGCTAACCTATCATTTTATTGATGAGTTCAATGAAAAGTTAAACCAGAATGTAAAGTACATTGAACCTGAGCTCCAAGAATGGATCCTGAATCATGAGTGGCCGGGCAATATCCGTGAATTAAAAGCGTATATTGAACGGGAAATGAATATGGTGGATGGACCTACTCTTGCAGTTCACAGTTTATATATGCCTCTGATTTTAAATAGGGCAGATGAGCAATCTGAAAGCAATGAAAGCACTCTATTAAGTTTGGTGGAAGAAGTGCGGAAGGCTGAAGTTTCAGCGATTGCCCGTGCATTAAGGGAATGTGACGGCAATCGTACACTGGCAGCACAGAAACTGGACATCCATTTAGCGAGTTTATACCGGAAAATAGCAAAATATAATTTGAAGTAAAAAATAGTACATCATAAAGGACAGTATGCATTGAATAATATACACCACATTAGAAAACGAATAACTTGCCGGGAAAAAACAGATTTTTCTTCCGGCAGGTTATTTTGCGTTTATAGTTATCCATTTCTTTTTATCGCAATCATGCTTTGCAATTCTGCGAAGAAATAGCAGATTTGCGAAAAAATTGATTTTTGAACCTTAATAGATCGCCAAATGGGAGTTGGCACGCCATTTGCATTTTATATTAAATAAAGGGAGGGATAGCTGCCAGTGTTAAATTTTTCGTTTAATCAAGAACAAGAATCTTTTCAGGCTATGCTTAGAGATTTTTCCTTACATGAGCTGCTTCCACAGTATACAAAATGGGATAGGGAACATAAGCATCCGCGGCATTTGTGGAAAAGGCTTGGGGAACTGGGTGTGAACGGTCTCCGCGTTCCTGAAGAGTATGGGGGAAGCGGTGCCGATTGTGTAATAGCGGGAATTGCAGCTGAAGAAATTGGACGCGGCGATTTTAACTTAACATATGCTGTGATGCTAAACGCTTTGGTTTCTGAAATCATTGCAAACCATGCGACAGGTCGCTTGAAAAAAACATGGCTTCCCCAGATTGCCAGCGGCGATAAAATTGTCGGGATTGCCATAACGGAGCCGGCGGCTGGAAGTGATGTAGCAGGTATCCGCTCTACTGCCATACATAAAGGCAATCATTATCTTTTAAACGGAGAGAAGTCAGGCATCAGCGCTGCGACAATCGCAGATGCCTTCATCGTTTTTGCCAAAACCGATCCGGATTCAGGCAGCAGGGGGATCAGCGCATTTATTGTTCCTGCTGACCTTCCAGGGGTGGAATGTAAAGGCTATGAAGACATGGGAAATGTTCCGATTGGAAGGGGGTCCATTTATTTAAACGATGTGGAAGTCCCGGAAGAAAATATAATCGGACTTGAAAATAAGGGATTCACCCAGGTGATGAACGGTTTTGATTTAAGCCGGTTATTAATCGGTTTACAATGTATCGGGGCGGCCTTCCAAAGCATTGATGAAACAATTGAACATGTCAAAACCAGGCATGCTTTCGGGCGGCCATTGGCTAAATTCCAGGGAGTATCATTCCCAATCGTGACTCATTTTACACAATTGGAATTAATCAAATGGCAGGCCTATCGGGGCCTTTGGCTGCGTGACCAGGAAAAAAAACATACGAAAGAGGCAGCGTCCGTAAAGTGGCTGGGCCCGAAATTGAGCCAGGAAGCGATACATGAATGTATGCTGTTAAATGGTCATTACGCGTATACAAAGGAAATGCCTATTGAACAAAGGCTCCGTGATGTAATCGGCTTGGAGATCGGCGATGGAACCGCCCAGGTTAATCAAATGGTTATTGCTAGAGAGCTAATCGGAAAAGATTTTCGTTCCTATTAATATAGGAGACTTTTTATCGATGGGAAATGTTGAACACTTTTTTATCGGTCATATTGCCAGATTGCAAAGAACCTTTACAAAAATTGATGTAAAGCGATGGAATGTGCTAACAAAGGATTTTAATGAGGTGTACAGCCAGGACTTTTCAAAGAAACCCAATCAACGGGCGTTCGTTCCGTGGATTTTAAGCGAAAGTGTCATTAGCGAAGTGATTAGCAAAGAGCTGGCGGGTGTTGCTACGATCGTAATCAAAAAGGAATTAGTATTCACATATCCTGTTCATATCGGGGACACGATTACGGTAGAAGTAGAAATTATCGATCTGAACCGGCAAATGAATTGGATTATCCAAAGAGTGCAATGCATCAATGAATCCGGCATTGAAGTCATAAGAGGGCAATTCATTCTGAAAGTAATATAATTTTTTCACCAAAAAATGGAGGGATTCAAGATGGAATTGACAGATGTTCTTTATGAAAAGGATAACGGAATTGCGAAGATCACGATTAACCGCCCTAATATTTATAATGCTTTTCGGGCGCAAACGGTCAAAGAATTAATTTCGTGCTTCCGTGATGCCTGGGACGATAACAGAATTGGCGCTGTGATTCTGACAGGTGCCGGTGAGAAGGCATTTTGTACCGGTGGTGACCAGAAAGAAAAAGGAGATAACGGATACGGCAGCTCGGGAGGGTTAGGGAACGGAATCGGGTTAGAAGTGGAAGCGCTTCACCATGTGATCCGCGCCATACCGAAGCCCGTAATTGCCGCGGTGAACGGGTATGCGATTGGAGGCGGCCATGTTCTTCACGTGGTTTGTGATTTAACGATTGCAGCTGAAAACGCCATTTTCGGCCAAAGCGGCCCTAAGGTCGGAAGCTATGATGCGGGCTTTGGTTCTGCTTATCTTTCACGGATTGTCGGTGAAAAGAAGGCAAGGGAAATCTGGTATCTATGCGAACAATACTCTGCCCAGGAAGCGAAGGAAATGGGACTAGTCAATAAAATCGTCCCTCAAGGTGACCTGATGGCGGTAGCTGAGGAGTGGGCTGGAAAAATCCTTGAAAAGAGCCCGACAGCATTAAAAATGCTGAAATATTCGTTTAATGCCGATTCCGCTAACATTGAAGGAATTTCGCAGCTATCCATGGGAAGTTTGGCCATGTTTTACAGGACCGAAGAATCTGCGGAAGGGAAAAATGCTTTTGTCGAAAAAAGACCGGTTGACTTCAAGAAATTCAGAAAATAAAGAAGCTGGACCCATTATACGAGGAGGTTTGAAGCTGATGAATTTCGAAACGATTTTGAATGAGGACTATAGGAAAGAGTACGAGAAAGAATGGCCGAATAAAACGATCCTCGACTATTTGCGTGAGTCAATTGAAAAAGGCCCGAATAAATTAGCCATTATTGATAACAAGAGCCGGTATACGTATAGGGAGCTTGGCAAGCTGGTAGACAGGGTAGCCCTAGGACTGCTTGAATTAGGCTTGAAAAAGGGCGATGTGATCTCGTTTCAACTGCCAAACTGGAATGAATTCGTGATCCTGCATTTTGCCGTGACGAGAATCGGGGCCATCAGCAATCCATTAATTCCGATTTACCGTGACAGGGAGATCGGCTTCATGGTAAGGATGGCAGAATCGAAAATGATTGTTGTTCCCGATGAGTTCCGCGGATTTAATTATCCGGAAATGGTCAATCGGCTTTTGCCTGAATGGCCTTCGATCGAACACGTTTATGTTGTTGGCAGCAACGTCCCAACTGGCATGAAATCATTCTCTTCGCTGCTGGAAGTGCCCTGGGAGGAACGAAGAGATCCATCGATTCTTGACCGGATTACCCATGATCCAAACGAACTGACCGAAATCATTTTCACTTCCGGTACGACAGGGGAGCCAAAAGGAGTCATGCATACCCATAATACCGTTACGTTCTCTTCCTTGACTTGGGTTGATCATCTGAAGTTAACACCAAGTGATACCATTTTCATGGCCTCCACCTTTGCCCATCAAACCGGATTTCTGTATGGGGCCCGTTTGCCGGCCATTTATGGCGGAACAGGTGTGTACCAAGACATCTGGAATCCGCAGGAATTTATTGAATGGGTTGAGAGGGAGAAAATCACGTTAACAGCAGGTGCCACGCCATTCCTACAGGATACGATCCAGCTGGAGGAATTGGAAAAATTCGATTTAAGCTCGCTGTGTATTTTTATCGCAGTAGGGGCAACTATTCCTAGACCTCTCGTTAAGCAAGCCGCACAAAAACTTCCAAGCCGAATTCTTTCAGGCTGGGGACAAACGGAAAATGGCATGGTGACCTTTACCCAGATGGATGATACCGAAGAAAAACTGACAAACACCGATGGGAAGCCATTTCCGGGGATGGAGTTAAAGGTGGTGGATGCCCTTGGAAACACGCTCCCTCCACATGAGGAAGGTAGTTTGCTCTGCAGAGGCCCTGCTTTATTTGTCGGGTATTTAAAGCAAATGGAGCTGACAAGGTCTGAGTTTGACAATGGCTGGTTTATCACCGGGGACCGGGCTACAATGGACGAGGACGGATACATTCGAATCACCGGGCGCAATAAAGATATCATCATTCGCGGCGGTGAGAATATCCCGGTCGCTTATGTTGAAAATGTCTTATACGAACATCCGGATATTTCCACTGTCCAAATCATTGCCATGCCTGATGCCCGCCTTCAGGAAAAAGCCTGTGCCTTCATTAGCATGAAGCCCGGCAAGACACCGCTTACGATGCAGACAATGGCAGAACTTTTATCAGAAAAAGGGATGGCGAAGCAATATTGGCCGGAGCATTTAGAAATTATAGATGATTTCCCAAGAACACCGAGCGGAAAGATCAAGAAGTTCCGCCTTCGTGAAATAATAAATGAGAAGATGTTCAGAAAGGTATAAGCGGTGAAGCTAGTATAGAAAAATCAAATGGAGGGAATACTGATGGATCAACGTATAGCATTTGTTACGGGAGCAGGCAGCGGCATCGGCAGAGAGATTGCTAAAACACTGGCTTCCCGATCCATGAAAATTATTGTTGCAGATATTAATATAGAAAATGCCCAGGAAACGGTTTCTTTCATTAAAGAAGCTGGCAATGAAGCCGCCGCGATATTTTGCGATGTTTCTGACTTAGATAGTGTGAAACAAGCTGTGGCAGATGCGATACATCTTTTTCAAAGAATAGATGTATTGATTAATAATGCAGGATGGGATAAGGTCGAGCCTTTCCTAAAAAGCGAGCCGGACACATGGAAGAAAATCGTGGATATTAACTTACTTGGCCATATCCACACCTGTAAAGAGATTTTGCCGATCATGATAGAAAACAGCTACGGAAAAGTCGTAAACATCGCCTCAGATGCTGGAAGAGTTGGTTCCAGCGGTGAAGCGGTCTACTCGGCGGCTAAAGGTGGAGTCATCGCACTTACGAAAACGCTAGCGAGAGAAATGGCCCGATACAAACTGAACATCAATTGTGTTGCACCGGGACCGAGCGATACCCCGTTATTTAAAGAAATTGACTCGTATAATGAGGGGCTTGCGGGTGCCTTAGAAAAAGCAATTCCATTCAGGCGGTTAGCGCAGCCAAAAGATATAGCCGGAGCGGTCGCATATTTTGTTTCGGATGAAGCGGAATACGTAACAGGGCAAACCCTTTCTGTGAGCGGAGGCTTAACGATGATGTAACGAATGGCCAGTACAGATTGAAGCCCCTGTGGCCGTTCTTATTAAGGTAATGATAGGGGAGGCAAAATGGATCTGAATCTAGAAGGAAGAAACATCCTGGTGACAGGGGTGGCTAAAGGAATCGGCCGGGGAATCGCAGTAGCGGCTGCAAGTCGAGGCGCTAATATCGCACTTCATTATCAAAGTTCAGAAAAAGAAGCATCAGAACAGCAAAACTCATTGAAGAGTTTGGTGGATAACAGGAATGAAAAGATAATAAATATTGTCGGTGATTCGCGTGAACAAGTGATAAATCTCTTATTCTCTCCGCAGTTGCACGTGCAGGAACGAGTGGATTATAGAATTGCTAGCGCATGAGGTTGGTCCGTAAAATGTTCAATGCAATACGGTTGCACTTGGGATGATTGATAAAGGAGATATCGATCAGACGTTTTCAGAGAAAATAAAAAAACGTTCCCATTAAGAAGACGAGGAAACACTGATGAAGTGAGCGGGATTGTTTAATCTTTACGATCCTATGTCAGACTGGATTACTGATCAAACAATCCCCGTAAATGGTGGACATAGCATGATAGGATAATGCCCTTCCATAAGTGTATTTTAAAAAGGTTTTCTCTAGGTTAAAAACTAGGGAAAACTTTCTTTATTAAATAGTAAGAAAATTTGTAATATTTTTTAAATATATATTCATATTTAGGGAATTTTCTGATATAATCATATTAGAGGATAAAGTTCATATATGAACATTTTTAATTACATATCAAACAAACGTTATTTTATACAGCTGTATGGAGGAATGTTAAGATGCCCAAAACAGAAGACAATAAATATATGATACCATCAGTCGATTCTGCTGCCCGAATACTGCAGTATTTAAGCAGTTATCGACACAGTCACGGGTCTGTTACCGAAATCAGTCAAGCTCTTTCTATTAATCGCAGTACTTGCTATCGAATTCTCTTTACTTTAGAAAAAAATAATCTAGTAACCTTCCATGAGGACAAAAAAGTTTATAGTTTAGGGGCATATATGGCTGTGTTAGGAAACCGTGCTGCTGAATTGGTCGATTACCTGCCTATTGCAAAAGAATACCTGAAACAGGCTTCAAAACTTACGAACCATGCATGTGTTCTGGTAGAGCGGTTTGGTGAAAATCGATTGATTTATATAGCAAAAGAGGAAAGTCCGGCACCTGTTACAGTTACCCTTAAGGAAGGCCAGAGTTTCCCTTTGACCGCTGGTTCTCATGGGAAGTGTTTTCTAGCATTCATGGATTTTATGGAAAGGGAGTCAATCATTAAACAAATAGGATTAACACAGTTTACAGACAAAACGATTTCTCAGAAAGAACAATTTTATAAGGAGCTCGATAAAGTACGTGAACATGGATATGCAATCAGCATGGAGGAACATTACCCAACGTTGTTTGGGGTGGCCTCCCCGGTACTTGATAGTTCAAATAAAGCGGTTATGACAATGTCATGCATTGGCATGAGTTCAATGGTAACAATGGAACAAGTTCATGAATACGGTTCAATACTAGGGAATTTAACAAAGGAATTATCTTCGCGCTTATACGGTGTAGCACAATATTCAACATTGTAAAAAACTTATAATAATAGCACTAAAAGGCTGAAGATTAATAATTTATAAATCATACATAAGGGAGAGAAAAGATGGAACCTAAAAAAGTTGGTGTTGTCGGATGTGGAACTATGGGAGCAGGAATCGCGATTTGTATGCTGCAGTCGGGTATGGACACGGTCGTTTGTGAAACGTCTGCAGAAAATCTTGAAAATGGACTGAACCGAATTTCTGCATTTTTCGAAGGCAGTGTCAAAAGGGGCAAGATGACACCGCAACAAAAACAGGAACGTCTAAATCTCATCCAAGAAACTACTGATTTACAAGACCTCGTAGATTGTGACGTAATTGTCGAAGCTATTTTCGAAGATGTCAGAATCAAAAATAACTTATTCCGCGAATTAAACACCATTTGTAATCACAACACAATTTTCGTATCCAATACTTCAACACTGTCAATTACCTCTATTGCTTCCGGCTGCGGCAGACAAGACCGGGTTATCGGGATTCACTTTTGTAATCCTGCACCTTTAATGAAACTAGTGGAGATTTCCCATGGCCTGGAGACAAGTGACGACACTTATAACAAGGCTGTGGAATTTAGTGAATATTTAAAGAAAAAAGTCGTTACCACGAAAGATACCCCGGGTTTTATTTTGAATCTTTTACTTGTACCATTCGAAAATGATTGTATCCGCGCCCTGGAACAGGGTATTGCTACTGTCGAAGACATTGATTTGGTCCTGAAACACGGCTTAGGCTATCCAATGGGCACATTTGAACTGCTTGATAACGTCGGCTTAGACATCCATTACGCTGTCTCAATGAGTCTCTATAACGAATTAAAAGATAAGCGGTTTGCTCCTCCGCCGTTGGTGAAAAAAATGATAGATGCGGGCCATCTTGGAAAGAAAACCGGCAAAGGGTTTTACGAATATAACAAAACCGGGATGTTTGGTGCAGTTTAAACTGGGAGAAGGAGGAAGTATCATGCAAATTCAACAAATAGGAATAGTAGGATCCGGGCATCTCGGGACAATATTATCCCAAAAGTTTCAGGGGTCAGGAATCCCAGCTATATATGTGGAGGCTAACGAACCGAGTCCAGCGAAAATGTCAGTTTTACAAGATTGTCAGTTTATTATAGAAGTCGTACCAGAACAATTGTCAGAAAAAATTAAGGTACTAAAGCACATCGAGGAAATAGTGCCATCTGAAATGCCTATAGCTATAACAATTTCCTCTTTATCCCTAGCCGAAATAGCCTCTTCTATTCGAAATCCAGAACGTGTAGTTGGACTGCACTTCTTCACACAAGCAAATCGCGACAAATTAGTAGAAGTCATCCGTTCTCTGCAATGTTCTGATACCCCGTATTTACAAGTATACGAATTAATGAAAAAGATTGGTCAAGTGCCTGTGCGCACCAAGGATGTACCAGGTTTTTTGATAAACAGACTTTTTGTACCCTATATGAATCACGCTATTCAATCTTACGAAGATGAATTGACAACGAAAGAAGATCTTGATACAGCAATTGAATTGGGATTGGGTTATCCAATGGGGCCGTTGAAATTGGCAGATGTGATCGGATTGGACGATTATCTTTTCACGGCAAACACCCTTTTTCAGGAACTGTATGATACTAAATATGCTCCTCCTTCACTAGTAAACAGGATGGTAGATGCGGGATATCAAGGGAAGAAAACGCAAAAAGGATTTTATGAATATTCATCTCTTGAAGAAGTCAAGGAATGAATTGACATGACTTCAAAACGAATGTCTATAGAGCAAGCTGTGAAGCCAATAAAGGATGGTCAAACCCTGGGAGTTGGAGGTATGCTGATATATCGTCGTCCTACCGCTCTCATACTCGAATTAATCAAGCAGGGCAAGTGGAATTTGACAGCTTTAGGCTGGACTTTAGGATACGAAACTGACCTTTTGATTGGAGCGAAAGCCGTTTCACATGTAAGAACTTCGTTTTTTAGCTTAGAAATATTCGGACTGCCTCCTGCTTACCGAAAAGCAGTTGAGAAAGACGCAATCAAAATCACTGAAGAAACAGAGACCACGTTAGGTATTGGAATCAGGGCCGCGGCCCAAGGAGTTGGATTCATGCCAGGCAGAACGCTGCTAGGAAGCGATATTCTTACCGTTCGAAAAGATATTAAACGAATTGAATGCCCTTATACAGGGGAGATTTATCCAGCGATCCCCGCAATAAGACCAGAAGTTACTTTCATCCATGCGTTAGCTGCTGATGAAAACGGCAATGCCATCCTTGGAGCGAATCTATGCATTGATGTGGAGCTAGCACAGCTCTCGACTTATACCATTGTTTCAGCTGAAAAAATAGTTCCTAGAGGCAGTCTTCCTTCAGGTCAGGTAGATATCATTGGTGCGAGCGTGGATGCGGTAGTAGAAGTACAGGGCGGATCCTGGCCAACTTCTTGTTATCCAGATTACCCTTTGGATGGACTGGAATTGGTTCGCTATTTAAAAACGATGAAAAGCCATTCATTTGATGAATACCTGTTGGAACTTGAAAGCCGGAAGAGGTCATTTTTATTAAAAATGGATGAGGAGGTAAATGATGGCAGCTATCTCGAAAGATGAAATGATGGTCTGTTATATGTCGAGCCTCATTCAAACTGGCGACTTTGTGGTACAAGGAATGGGGACTCCCCTCGTGTTCAGTGCATTCTTGTTGGCTAAAGAAACCCACGCACGGGAGGTTCAATTTATGTATACCGTCGGAAACACCATATCTGAACATACGGAGAGTTTATCGATCACATATTTGGAGCAGCTCACTGTTGAAGGGTGCCTAAAAAAAGTTAAAATGACGGAGATGCATTGTGATATCGTACCCTCTCTTAAAGTAAAGGAATTTATTCGCCCGGCACAGGTTGATCGGTTCGGGAATTGCAACAATGTCGTGATAGGTGACTACGCAAAACCCGTTATAAGATTACCTGGTGCTGGAGGAATTACGGACGTGGCCGCCTTTAATCCAAACTTCCATTTGTACGTCACCCGGCATTCCCGTCAAACATTGGTCGATCAGGTAGACTTTTGCAGCAGTGTAGGCTACGGAGAACGCGCAGAAGAGTTGAACCGGATGGGCATACGGGCAAGAGGGCCTCAAAAATTAATAACCGATAGCTGTGTGTTCCGTTTTGAAAATGAAGGAGCGGTTCTAGAAGCCATTTTCCACGGAGAAACCATTGAAAATATTCGAGAGAATACCGGTTTTCCTTTTGATTTAAGTGAAAATGGAATTATACAAATAGAGCCACCTTCAGAAGAACAGCTTAGAATCCTTAGAGAAAAAATAGATCCACTGGGAATCAGACAGCTGGAACTGCTTACTGGGATACAGAGGATTCAAAAGCTGGAACACATTCTTTTAGAGGAAGACAAAAGGAGGAGAGGCAGTGCTTGAAAATTTTGATTTAACAGGGAAAGTTGCTTTGGTTACTGGCGGAACACGGGGGCTTGGGCAATCGATGGCAAAAGCACTCGGTCAAGCAGGGGCCGCTGTTATCGTCACAGGTCGTTCTGACAAAACCATCGAAGAATCCTGTTCCTACTTAAAAGAAAACGGCATTACAGCATATGGGTTTAGGTGTGATATGCAGCAATCAGCCGACTTAAAAGCATTAAAACAGTATGTTGTTGAAAAGTTCTGCAGGCTGGATATATTAGTAAACAATGCTGGAATTGTGATCGACCGTCATTATGCGGAGTGCACGGACGAGGAAATCAACGAAATTATTTCGACCAATCTGGTTGGAGTTATGAAGTGCACCAGGGTGCTAGGAGAAATGATGATTAAACAAGGAAACGGAAAGATCGTCAATATCGCATCAATGGACGGAATAATTGGAACGCCACGATTGGTCGCATACGGAACGAGTAAAGGAGGAGTGATTCAATTTACCCGTGGTCTAGCAGTTGAATGGGCCAGGTATGGGATTCATGTAAATGCTATTTGCCCTGGATACTTTGCAACCTCAATTAATGAACGGGTGTTAGCAGAAGAATCGATCCGCACCAAGATTTTAAAGAGGATTCCTTTACGGCGTGTTGGCAAGCCTGAAGAGCTGGGACCATTGGTGGTTTATTTATCTTCAAAAGCATCAGACTTTATGACTGGGCAGGCGATTGTGATTGATGGAGGAGAAACAGTTCATTAATGGAGGGAATGTAATGCATGTGGAAGGATCACGTTTAACCTATCAGATGATAACAGAGCATGTAGAGAAAGGACTATGGCGAAACGAAAGATTATTTGACCATTTGGAAAGCGCTTACAGAGAACATCCGGATAAGGTTGCTGTTGTGGCATATTCAGTTGAGCGGAACCGAAAGGAGAAGCTTACATATCAAGAGCTTTATGATAAAGTAACTCGTTGTGAAAATGGATTGCGGGCACTTGGAGTGCAGCCGGGAGATGTAGTCTCCGTGCAGCTCCCCAATTATTTTGAGTTTCCGATTATTTTATATGCAATCAACAAAATTGGAGCAATTTTTAATGGGCTGACACACATCTACAGGGCAAAAGAAGTTCAGTTTATTCTGCGAAAGTCGCAGTCCAAAGTATTTGTTGTGCCAAATGAATTCCGCAAATTTGACTATATTGAAATGGTGAATGATGTGTGGGGCGATTTGCCTGACCTCGAGAAAGTGATAGTAGTAGGCGATTGTCCAAAAGACGATCACCGCTTTATCATGTTCGACCAGATTGTTTCTAAAGAACATCACCCTGAAATCTATTCTTACGTAAATCCAAATACAATTGCCCAATTAGGATTTACGTCCGGAACGACAGGAGAGCCAAAGGGGGTCATGCATACTCATAATACCCTTGCATCAACGATTCGAAATTATGCTACTTATGAAAAATTACAGAATAACGAATGCAATCTTATCGTTTCACCGGTGGGGCACCAAACAGGGTTTTTATGGGGGGCATTACTGACCACCTATCTTAAGAGCACTGCTGTATATTTAGACATTTGGAAAACTGAAAAAGCAGCTGAAATCATCAATGAGGAAAAAGTAAGCATGATGCTTGCCGCTGCACCATTTTTACAGGACTTAGTAACCCATGTACAGGAAGCTCCTCTTCCTTCATTAAAGTTCATCTCAATCCCTGGAGCTCCTATTCCTCGAAAGCTTGTGGCGTACTCAGCAGAGAAATTAGACTGTAAAATCATACCGGCCTGGGGAATGACAGAATACGGCATTGCGATTGCCGTAGCTCCGGATGATCCAAAACACAGTTTTCAAACGGATGGCAGAAGAGTCCCGGGAGCAGAGGTTAAGATTTTCGCAGAGAACGCCAGGGAAGCACTACCGAATGAAGAAGGCGACCTGAAAATCAAAGGAGCCGGTGTATTTATAGGGTATTACAAACGGCCAGACCTTACAGAGAAGCATTTTGACGCAGAAGGATGGTTTGATACGGGGGACCGGGCGGTTAGAGATGAAAACGGATTCATCAGTATTACCGGCCGCACCAAAGACATTATCATCCGTGGAGGCGAAAACATTCCGGTCGCTGAAATAGAAAACCTGCTATATGAATGGGATAAAATCGGGGATATTGCAATTGTTGCCATTCCAGACGAAAGATTGGGGGAACGGGCCTGTGCGTATGTAGTTCCTGAACCTGGCGAGTCTGTCACTTTTGAGCAAATGATTGACTACCTGTTATCGAAAAAAATCGCAAAACAGAAACTGCCTGAAAGACTGGAACTGATTGAAGAACTCCCAAGAACAATCAGTGGAAAAGTTCAAAAATATGTACTGAGAGAAGATATTAAAAATAAAATTCACGTGGAAAGGTGATTAGTAATGAACAATTTTACAGATATTTTATTTGAGAAAAAAGATGGGATTGCACAAATCACATTAAACCGTCCAAAAGTAATGAACACATTCCGTTGGGAAACCATTGAAGATTTGATTACCGCTTTTTCTGATGTAGCAAAGGATAAAACGATTGGTGCTGTCATTGTCACGGGAACCGGCAAGGCCTTCTGTTGCGGCGGCGATATCAAAGCATTGCAAGGTCTTGATCGGGACAGCGGCCGACAGTGGAATCACAAGCTGGTGGAACTTGCCATGCTAATGCGCAGAATTCCGCAGCCTGTAATAGCTGCAGTCAACGGATATTGCATCGGGGGCGGAAATGAACTGAATATTTTCTGCGACATGAGCATCGCATCTGATAAGGCGGTTTTCGGCCAAGGAGGCCCAAAAATTGGCGGATGCCCGCTCTGGGGAGGAACACAGCTTCTGCCGCGAATTGTAGGAGAGAAAATGGCAAGGGAAATGATAATGCTCTGTAATCAATACCCTGCTGAGGAAGCTAAGACGATAGGATTGGTGAACAGAGTGGTGCCTCATGAACAGCTGATAGAAGAAGCAGAAAATTATGCTCGCAGGGTACTGGAGATGGCACCGCAGTCTATTCAATTGGCAAAGCTTTCTCTTAATTACGAATCCGATGCTCTCTACTCTTCGCTGCTTCATGGCGGGGCGCTTCTCGAATTTGTTTGGGAATCAGAACAGTTTAGGGAAGGAACATCCGCGTTTGTAGAGAAGAGGCTTCCTAATTTTGACCAGTTTCGAAAATAGTCAGTAGGAAATGGCGGAAAAATCCAAGGGGGACTGGGCTATATCCCTCTCCCCAAATAGATTAGGAGAAAGGGAGGTTCATATGGATCAGAGACCTTTATCGGGAATCACAGTTATTGATATAACCACTTCGTATGCTGGACCATATTGTTCAATGCTTTTGGCCGATATGGGCGCCGAAGTGATTAAGGTAGAGAAAACTAGGGCAGGAGATGATTGTCGCCATTGGGGCCCTCCTTTTATAAACGGTGAGTCAGCTTGGTTTTTAAGTGTAAACCGAAATAAAAAAAGTGTTGCTCTTGATATTTTTAACCCAAAGGGACGGGAAGTTCTCTATCAACTCGTCGAAAAAGCAGATGTTTTTCTTGAAAATATAAAACCATCTAGTTTGGATAAATCGGGTCTGTCGTATAAAGACATGCAAAAGATAAATTCAAAGATTATTTATTGTGCACTTTCAGGGTTTGGCTTAACAGGGCCATACAGGGATCGCCCTGGATATGATTTAATTGCTCAGGCAACATCTGGCATGATGAGCGTCACCGGAGAAATGAATGGGAGACCGCAGCGTGTAGGCACTGCCATATCCGATATCGTCACAGGCTTTATTGCTGCTTTTTGCATAGCCTCCTCATTAGTAAAAAAAGAGAAAACCGGTAAAGGCGAGTTCATTGATACTTCGCTGCTGGATGTGGATCTAGCTTTAATGGCTCCCAGAATAACTAGTTATTTGGCGGACGGAATAGAACCAAAGCCTTCGGGTGGGACCGATTCAGTAGTCGCCATTTATCAAGCTATTCGGACTGCCGATGAAGATATGATCATAGCTACAGGCACAGACTCGATATTTAAGCGATTTTGTCAGGCAGTGGGTCTGCCCCAATTGGCAGAGGAGAAGCGCTTTCAATCGAACGCGCTGAGAAAAGAAAATCGTTTTGAATTGCTGCGACTGGTCGAGGAGCAGCTGATCAAGTATCCTATTTCGTATTGGTTGAAAAAATTAAATGAGTATTCTGTGCCATGTGCGCCCATTAATAGCCTTGGAGATGTTGTCAAGGATCCGCACGTACTCGCCAGAAATATGATCAGAACGATCCAGCACCCTGTGGCAGGCGATGTCAAAATTGTTGGAGTTCCATGGCAACTAGAAAGCTCCAGTAATGAGGTGTATTTGCCGCCGCCCTTATTAGGACAACACACAGCTGAAATTTTGAAAGAAAAATTGCTGATGTCGGACATTGAATTTTCGGAATTAGTTGATACAGGAGTTGTAAAAGGGGAGGAAGTACGGCAATGAATTACAGCTATCTGATTGTACAGGAGGAAGGGTCAGTGCTGTCGGTGGTTCTAAACCGTCCAAAGGCAATGAATGCTTTAAACAATGGACTGCTTTCAGAGTTCAATCTGGTATTGGACCAATTTGAGAGGGACCCCGGAATTCGTTTACTGGTGATTACCGGAGAAGGAGAGAAAGCGTTTTGCGCAGGGGCAGACATTAAAGAATTGGTTGAATTAAGTGCCCTGGAAATGAAGGCTTTTCTTTCCTTAGGCCAGCGGACATTCCGCCGGCTTGAAACAATCGGGAAACCCTCGATTGCAGTCGTTAATGGTGTCGCACTCGGCGGCGGCTTTGAATTAAGTCTTGCATGCAGTCTCCGTATTGCTTCCGAAACGGCATCTTTCGGACTGCCGGAAGTACGCCTGGGGATGATCCCGGGTTACGGCGGAACACAGCGGTTGCCTAGAATTACAGGTAAAGGAAAAGCGTTGGAGTTACTGTTGACTGGAAAAAGGATTTCGGCTGAAGAAGCATACCAGGAGAGAATTGTCAACGTAGTTGCAGCACGAGATACTCTGCAAACTGAAGTTGAGCAATGGTCAGAAACCATTTGCAGAAACAGCCCGGTCTCTATTCGAATGATCATGGAAGCGGTTGATGTTGGCTCCCATCTTTCTATGGACAATGCTTTGGCACTGGAAACAAACCTTGATGCACTTGCGGCTGACAGTAATGATAAACGGGAAGGCTTTGCTGCTTTTCTGGAAAAAAGAAACCCTATATTTGAAGGAAAGTAGGAGTAAAAATGCAATTGTGGGATAGGATTCTATCAGAAGAAGAAAAGATGCTCCGCAGAAGTGTTCGTTCAGTTGTAAAGAAACATATAGCTCCATTGGCGCAAAAGCTTGATGAAGAAGAAGGTTTTCCCTGGGAACAGATTAGATCCTTAGCGGATTTAGGTATTCTCGGCATTCTGACACCAGAAGAGTACGGAGGCGCTGCTGGAAGTAAATTGGCTTATGTTTTGGCCGTGGAAGAAGTCGCCAAAGGATGTGCGGCTACAGCATTGGTCTTTTTCACACAGACACATGGAGCACTTTCGCTGCTTCTAGCCGGATCGGAAGAACAAAAGCAAAAGTATCTACCGCAAATTGCTTCAGGGGAGATTTTGGGAGCAATTGCCATCACAGAACCAAATGCTGGTTCTGACGCTGCAGGGATGGCTACTATCGCTGTAAGGGACGGAAATGAATACATTTTGAATGGAAATAAAGTATTCATTACCACTGGTGACAAAGCAGACGTTATTACTGTCTTCGCTAAAACAGACCCTGATGCAAGGCATAAAGGAATGAGCGCTTTTTTAGTGGAAAAAGGCACTCCTGGCTTAATAGTCGGCAAAACCGAAAAAAAGATGGGCGTACGAGGATCCAGTACCGCAGAACTCATCTTTGAAAATTGCCGCATACCGGCTGAAAACCTTATTGGGCTAGAAGGAGAGGGGTTCAGGATCTGTATGGAGGCCTGTGATTATACCCGAATCAGTACAGCTGCACAGGCACTTGGCATCGCACAGGGAGCTTTCGATATTGCATTCCAATACGCACAAGAAAGAAAACAGTTTGGGAAGTCCATTTACGATTTCCAGGCGATTCAATTTATGCTCGTCGATATGTTCACTGAAATCACAAATGCGCGTTTACTGCTCTATCAGTCTGCTAAATTGATCGATGAAGGAAGTAGAGAGTTCACAATGGAGGCGTCCATGGCCAAAGCATATTGCTCGGAAGTAGCCGGAAGGGTTACGGACTCAGCCGTTCAGATTTTGGGAGGTTACGGTTATATTCGTGACTATCAAGTGGAACGAATGATGAGAGATGCAAAAATTACACAAATCTATGATGGAACGAGTCAAATTCAAAGGATGGTCATAGCAAGGAATATGTTAAAACGGTTGGATTAGGGCTGGAAAGGAGGCATTCGTAAATGAGTTATGATTATCTCTTTAAGGAAATTCAAATCGGAGAAATTCACCTAAAAAATCGTATTGTATTGTCACCCTTAACATCCAATTATTGCGATAAAGATGGTTTTGTTACTCCAAGGTTACTAGAATACTATAAAGCAAGAGCCGAAGGCGGAGTTGGGTTAATGATTGTGGAAGGCGCGATCGTCAGCCAAAATGGCCGAGGTTTTCCATATCAATTAATGGTGGACCGGGATGAATTGATCCCAGGATTGGGTACCCTGGCAGATCAAATTCATCAGTCTGGGAGTAAGGCGATACTGCAAATCATGCATCACGGCCGTCAGACTCGAGCAGCGGCAGCAAGCGGTGATGTGGTAGCTCCTTCAGCTGTTCCGTGTCCTGCCTTTAAAGAGATGCCAAGAGAACTAAGTGTCTCTGATATCAAAGGGGTTGTTGCAGAATTTGCTGAGGCTGCCAGACGTGCGAAAGAGACGGGATTCCTAGGTGTAGAATTACATCTGGCTCATGGTTACTTATTGCATGAATTTATAAGTCCTTTTGCAAACAAACGAAAGGACAATTATGGAGGAAGTCTGGAAAACAGGCTGCGTATTGTACGGGAAATTGTTGAAACCATACGCGAACAACTTGGTCATACCTTTCCGGTTTTTTGTAGGATTAGTTCTGATGATTATGTGGAGAAAGGAATCACCATTGAGGAAGCTATTGAAATCGCTAAAAGACTGGAGCAGGTTGGAGTAGCAGCAATAGATGTTTCAGCCGGAGTGGTAGCCTCCTTTTATCGTACAACACCTCCGTCCGGCAGTCCGGAAGGGTTGTATGTTGAGGCTGCTTCCCGAATTAAACAAAACGTTAACATACCGGTTATCGCTGTCGGTCGAATTAAACATCCTGAAGCTGCCAACCAAATCATTGGAGAAAGTAAAGCCGACTTGGTGGCACTAGGCAGAGCTTTAATTGCAGATCCAGATTGGGTACAAAAAGCTCAAGCCGGCCAGGAAGAGTTCATCATTCCTTGTATTGGGTGCAATATTTGTAACGGGCGGTCCAGCGCGCCTGAGATCGTTTGTACGGTTAACGGCTTTACAGGAAGAGAGTATGAATTAAAATTAGAACTGGCCATCCAACAAAGAAAAATCGCAATTTTGGGAGGAGGAATTCCTGGATTAGCAGCAGCGTGTATTCTTAAGCAAAGAGGCCACACTGTTGAGGTCTTTACATCGCAGCCGCTTGGGGGACTTGCCGCTTTGCGCGCAAGAGTTCCGATACACCACGAATTGGAAGAGGCGATTACGTTTTACAGTGGTGAACTAAAACGTTTAGAGATACATGTTAACCAGCACGAACCATCCAAAAGAGAACTAGAAGATTTAGAGTTCAACGACATTATTGTAGCCTATTCAGACAATCATTCTGAGGAGAGTAATGCCATCGATGTCCAAAGTGCAATTCAAGTCCTTGAACGGCCGGAGCAAACAGCAGACCAAGTTTTACTTGTCGGATCAAACGTTCTCACTGCTGAGACAGCACTGTTATTAGGTTCTTTGGGGAAAAAGGTGAAAATTATTTCGAAGCAATCTCGTTTCCCTAATGATGTTGGCACATCTTTCAGACAATATCTGTTAGAAAAGCTTTCTGCACTCAGTGTGGAAATCGAAATTTTAAAAAGTGAAGACTCATGGGAAGCATTAACTGGAAATAATCAAGTGATTCTAGGAGATTCCTACCCTTCCATACAGCCAGCTATTAATCAATTCAAAGATTTCTCCGGGGAAGTCCATGTTCTAGGAGATGCCTATCCGTTTGACGATTTGGCAAATGTGGTGAAGAAGGCTACAGATATTGCCCTTACTATGGGAGGTGTAACCCATGAATGTAATAAAAGCCATGATGGAACAGGCCGAAAAATATCCAGATAAACCCGCAATCCACTTCCAAAATGAATCGTTGACCTACAAGGAACTGTATGAAAGAGTGTATCGGGCTAGCTATATGATGCGACTAATGGGACTGCAACCCGATGACCGTGTTGCTATTTTCTCCAACAATCGGATAGAGTGGATCGAAGTGTTCTTAGCCACTCTCCATGCTGGCGGAGTTGTTGTGTCAGTGAATCCACAGCTGGGACAAAGTGAAATCAATTATATCCTTAATCATTCAGAACCAAAGTTTATATTTGCTGAAACCGATTTGTTGGGTAACCTGCACGGAAATTCGTTCGGAGCTGAAAAAGTATTCCTAATGGAGGAAAGTTTTATTTCTGAATTAGAAAACTTTTCGCAAACAGCATTATCCTATCGGGCGTCGGTCGAAAAATCGGAAAAAGCAATTTATTCTATGAATCGAAAGGAGGAGGATGTCGCAGTCATTTTTTATACTTCCGGTACGGTGGGTCAGCCAAAGGGGGTAGTTTTACCACATAGAGCATTACAATGGGGCATTTCTCAAACATCGGGATATTGGAAAGTAACACCTGAAGAAACAACATTGAACCCAATGCCTTTAGCGTTTGCTTATGGAATTGTCATTGTTGCACTGGGTACTCTTTTTGTAGGTGGAACGCTGATTCTCGCGCGAAAATTCCATCCTAAGGCAATCCTCGAAAAGATAGAAACGTACCGTGTCAATGTGATGTGGGGAGTTCCCACCATGTACATTATGATGATGAATTTCTTTAAGGAGTACGACAAGTTTAATGTATCCTCATTAAGACTTGTTGTATGTGCTGGTGCACCATTAAACTCCTCAATTTTGGATCGTTTTAACCGAACATTCAAGACACTCATGATTGATTATTATGGTTTGACAGAAGCTACTTATATCACTTCCTTTGATGTGGAAAAAAACGCAATGAGACCGCTCTCATTTGGAAAATCCTTTCCAGGAGTGGAAATCCGTTTGATTAATAAGGAAGGCAGAGAGGCAGGTGTCGATGAAACCGGGGAAATCTGGTTAAAAGCACCAAGTATGATGATTGGGTATTATAAAAACTTGCTGCTTACTGAAGAAACAATACAGGATGGCTGGCTCAAGACAGGGGATATTGCTTACCGTGATGAAGAGGGATTCTATTATTTCATAGAAAGAAGCAAAGATTTAATTATACGAGGCGGCATAAACATCTCGCCAACAGAAATAGAAGATTTACTGTACCAGCTAGACAATGTAGGCGAATGCGCGGTAGTCGGAATATCGGATGAATTATTCGGTGAAAGAGTTAAAGCCTATATAGTCCCAAAAAGGGGAAAAACCATTAGTGAACATTCGATTGTAGAATTTTGTAAAGGAAAAGTGGCCGATTATAAAATTCCTGAAATTGTTGAAATTTGTGAGAAACTTCCAAAAGGGCCTACAGGTAAAATTCTAAAACGTTTATTAAGAACATCATAGCGGGCATAGTTAACTGAATATTATAAACTTTAAAATTGAATGGGGGGTTATGAATGGAAAATCAAGCTGCTTCTATCAACAGTAAGAATTATTTGGTTATTGTGCTGTTTACCGTATTTGCCGGTGTTGTAATAGACGGATTTGAAATGAGTTTATACTCTTTTTCAATGAAATCAGTGTCCGAGGAATTTGGAATTAGTATTAGCACTGCTGCGCTGGTAGCAACCGTTACCTTGATTGGGTATGCAACTGGCGGATTCTTTTGGGGTCCAATTGCAGATCGCAAAGGGAGAAAATTCGCTTTATATTTTACCATAAGCATGTACGCGGTATTTACTTTGCTTACTGCATTTACCTGGAACCTTACTTCATTAATGGTCATTCGTTTCTTTGCCGGTTTTGCGATTGGTGGGGAGTGGGCGATAGGTGCCGCTCTGCTTAGCGAAGTTTGGCCCTCCAAGTCAAGGGGCAGAGCGCTGGCATTTATGGCTGCAGGCTGGCCGATCGGTTCCATCCTTGCCAGCTGGTTGTTCCAATGGATTGACCCATCTTTCGGCTGGAGAGGTGTGTTTGTAGCAGGTTTCATTCCAGCTGCCCTTTTATTGATTTCAAGATTTTTGCTTAAAGAACCAGAACATTTCACAGAAGTTGCAAATATTCGAAATGAGTCTAACGTAGAAAATGGCGATCAAGTAAAACAACTTCTGGCAGAAGAGTTAAATCACTCACCTGTGAAGCTATTGTTTACTAAATATATCAGACAGTTTCTTCTTCTCTTTATCATATCTTCAATTGGGTTAACTGGTTATTACACAATTATGACCTGGCTGCCAACGTATCTGGCAACTGAAAAAGGGTTAAATCTAACATCGCTAACCTATTGGTATACTGCAATCAACTTTTCTATGTTTCTGGGTTATTATTTGTTCGGTGAAATTGCGGATCGGCTTGGCCGGCGCATCACATTTACAATTTATTTCATACTCTCTGTAATCTCAATGCCGTTGTTTGCAATGAACGATTCTGTTTCTGGTTTTGCTATCTTTATCGGATTGGTCATGGGTTTCTCACAAGGGTATTTCAGTGGTTTGGCTGCGTTTGGTACGGAAATTTTTCCGACTCATATACGCGGAACTGGGATTACTTACTCTTATACTGCTTTTGGGCGCATTGTCGCAACTATTGCACCATTCTTGGTCGGTTCGCTAGGAGCCATTTACGGGTTGGGCTTTATCATTGGAGTTATTGGCTTCCTTTACGTACCAGCTATTATCGTGATTTGGTGGCTTGGCAGGGAAACAACCGGGGTAACAATTAAGGACCTAGACAGTCAAGTGATTATAGGGAAGTAACGGTTTACTCTAGTTAAGAAATGACTGTGTGGTGCCTGACATGAAGCTATAACTTTTATGTCAGGTAATTTTATTCAAAGTAAAAGCAACCCTACCACTTCTCGTAAATACTTAGAGTTTAGAATAGAATTAGCGATTTAAAAGGAGAAATGAATATGAACAAAATTTCTGTAATTGGGGCTGGCATAATGGGCAGAGGGATTGCTTATGTTGCTAGTTTAAGCGGTTTTCAGGTTACATTGCATGATATATCAGAAGCTGCAGCTGGCCGTGCGAGACAATACATTGAAAAAGAAATGAAAAAAAGCGTGGAAAAGGGATTTATAAAAACCCGAGAAATGGAAGAGGCAATGATCAATATAGAATATACAACAGACTTGGTAAAAGCGGGGGAGAATGCAGACCTTGTTATAGAGGCTATATTAGAAATCATAGATTTGAAAATTGATTTGTTTAAACAGTTGGATGAAATCTGTCCTCCCCACACGATATTTGCCACCAATACTTCCACAATGAGCCCTACTGAAATCGGGGCTCAAACCTCACGGCCTGCTAAATTCATTGCGATGCATTTTTTTAATCCGGTGCACAAAATGAAGCTGATAGAAATTATACGTGGTCTAGATACATCAGAGGAAACGGTGCAAACGGTGCAAGAAGTGGGCAGACGCATGGGCAAGGAAACTGTAGAGGTGAATGACTTTCCTGGATTTGTAACAAGCCGAATGAACAGCTTGATTGGCAATGAAGCAATTAACATGTTGATGGAAGGTGTGGCTTCGGCCGAAGATATCGATAAGGCTGTCAAACTTGGATTAAATCATCCGATGGGACCTCTTGAGATGGTTGATTTGGTAGGGTTAGACACAAGATTACGAAACATGGAACATCTATATAAAACATTGGGAGAAAAATACCGGCCTTCACCTCTTATAGTCAAGTATGTAAAAGCTGGTCGGTTGGGACGGAAAAATGGAATCGGGTTTTATAAATACGAATAACTAATATGTCTATATTCAGTTTTTTTGAATACGAAGGGGGACGTTATGGATTTTTTGATAGTTCCTGAACAAGAAATGCTTGTAGACGGAGTGAGGAAAATTGGCCAGTCATTTGGACTTGAATATTGGAAGGAAAAAGATGCGAAAAAAGAGTTTGTTCATGAATTGTGGAATGAGTTAGGGAAAAATGGATATTTGGGAATTGGTATTGCTGAAGAGTATAGCGGGTCAGGACTTGGATTGCTGGAAATGGCAATGATCATCGAGGAATTAGCCAAAACAGGTGCTGGTTCCTCCGTAGGCCAGTTGTTTATGCTTACGCCAGTATTTGGAGGAATCACAATCGAACGACATGGCAGTTTTCAACAAAAATCCGAATATCTTCCTAAGATCGCAGAGGGTAAGATAAACTTTTGTTTTGCTTTGACTGAACCCAATGTGGGAAGCAATTCGCTTGAAATCACCACACATGCGAAGAAAAACGGCAATCAATACATCGTAAATGGCTCCAAGACGTGGATATCTGGTATCGATGTAGCTGACAAAATGCTTATTGCTGCACGAACTACACGCTTAGAAGATGTAAAGAAAAAGACAGATGGCATTAGTTTGTTTATAACAGATGCTAAACATCCTGATGCAATTACATCCCAAATGATCGAAAAGGTTGGAACCCGATGTATACGCTCTGATACTGTTTTTATTGAGAATTTACGGGTTAATAATGAAAACCTTATCGGAGAAGAGGGAAAAGGATGGGCTTACTTGCTTGATAGTTTAAATGCTGAGAGAATCGTTACAACAGCTGGTTTAATTGGAACAGGATATTTGGCTCTACAGTTGGCGGTTGATTATGCTAATAACCGTAATATATTCCATGATACTCCAATTGGTGCTTATCAAGGCATTCAATTTCCTCTTGCGCGAATTAAGGCAGAGCTTGATTTAGCCCAATTGATGAATTATAAAGCGGCATGGCTTTTTGATCACAATATGCCGAGTGGAAAAGAGGCAAATATGGCGAAATTAATTGCGGCAGAAGCAGCCTTCCAAGCCACTGACAGAGCAATGCAAACGTTGGGTGGGTATGGGTATGCAAAAGATTATCACATAGAGAGATTATGGCGAGACGTAAGATTGTTCAAAATCGCACCGGTTTCTGAGGAAATGATTTTGAACTTCATTGCCCAGCATGATCTTGGCTTACCAAAGTCGTATTAGTAGGCAATCATGCATCACTTATATTTGGTATGGTAGACGTTAAATAATTAAAAAATATCAGCTTTTTTTCTTGATTATACCTAAGTCATAAACCTTACATTAATAGTCCAATTATTTACTTAGAAATGTTAAATTCAAAGATTGGGAGGAGAAAATGCATGAAGTTTGAAACCAAAGTTGGTAAATCACACCCGGATAAAATTTTTAATCATGGATATGATCTTGTTGAAGATTTGATTGGGAACATAACACTTGCTGATATGGCATTTTTGGGTGCTAAACATAGGAAGCCTACTGAAAGAGAATCGAAGATGTTGAATGCAATTATGGTCGCGATTTGCGAGCATGGTTTTACACCTAGTTCAATATCAACACGCCTGACTTACCTGGGAGCACCAGAAGCTGTGCAGGCTGCGGTAGCCGCTGGTTTGTTAGGGGCAGGTACAGTATATCTCGGTGCAATGGAGTATGTAGCAGAAATGCTGCAAGATGGAACTAATAAACACGGAGCTGACAATAGTTCTTCCGAAATTGCTAGTTTGATTCTTAATGAGAGGGAAGATAAAGGACTCCAGATGCCAGGATTCGGACATCCAATTCATAAACCTGTTGATCCACGTACAGTGAAATTATTTCAAATTGCACAGGAACTCGGCTTTTATAAACAAAACTCAGAAATTATAAACGAAATCAGCCGTCAGTTTAATGAGAGAAAAGGTAAATCCATAACGTTAAATGCGATTGGCGCCATTGGAGCGATTTTAGCAGATATGGATATTGATCCTAAAGTAATGAAGTCTTTTGCAGTAGCCGCACGAGCTGTTGGTCTTGTGGCACACATTGTGGAAGAGATTGAAAGCGGACGGAAAAACAGTGTTGGTCAGAAATTATTTGACTATTTTGAAGAAAATACTGAATATCAATCATAAAGACCATCTTTAGGAATTGGGCAGGCCCAACAGGATTTATAAAGTGGGATTCCAGAAAGAATCGGTTCTCATTCGCTAATGATCGGATAGTTGTAGAAGGATCAAAAAAGTTTTACCGAATTTTTTCTGGAAGGTACTGTATTCGGCCATTGCAGGAGTAATGATTTTCATGAAATGACGTCCGTCCGTAACTCAAAATGAAAGCGGTGCAAGAGACAGTTGCTATGTGGTCGACGCTATGATGACATGAAAATTATTGTAGCAGTATAGAAAATGCTCGGAAAATAGTTTCTTTCAAAAAGAGACTGGCAATGAAGCCGCAGTTGTATTTTTCGATGTTGCTGACTTAGATAGTGTCATAAAAGCGTTGGGGGATGCTATACATTTTTTAAAAGAATAGATGTATTGATTAATAATTCAGGCTGGGATAAGGTAGAGACTTTTCTAAAAAGCAAGCCGAGCACATGGAAGAAAATCGTTGATATTAACTTACTTGGACATATTCAAACCTATAAAGAGATTTTGCCAAACGGAATACGTAACAGGGCAAACCCTTTCTGTAAGCGGAGGCTTAACGATGGTGTAAAGAATGGCCAGTACGGACAGAAAATACTCTGTACTGGCTGTTCATTTAATAGTGTAAGAGATGGAGGATACAAAATGGAGCTGGATCTAGAAGGAAGAAACATCCTGGTGACAGGGGCGGCTAAAGGAATCGGACGGGGAATTGCGTTGGAGGCAGTAAGTCGAGGCGCTAATATCGCACTTCATTATCAAAGTTCAGAAAAAGAAGCTTTAGAAACGGCAAAATTGATTGAAGAGTCTGGTGTAAAAACAGTTTTGGTGACAGGGGACCTCGCCTCTATTGAAGACGTTCAAAATATGAAAAAATCGATTGAGCGAGATTTAGGAACTGTGGACGATATCGTCAATAATGCCGGCTGGACGCAGTATAAATCATTCTTTAAATATGAGCCGGGGGAATGGAAGCGTGAGGTTGAAGTTTGTTTCTACGGTGTCCTTCATTTAGCGCACACATTTATGCCAGACATGATGGAGAATAAACGGGGCAAATTTATCAACATTATCGGTGATTCCGCCCGAACCGGTGACCGAAATTTAATTATATCGGGAGCTGCCAGAAGCGGGACCATCAGCTTCCTTAAATCGTTAGCCCAAGAAGTTGGCAGGAATAATATACAATGCAACACCGTTTCACTTGGACTCATTGATCAAGGCCAAGGTTATGATAGCGTAATGATGGAGAAATTAATGAAGCAATACCCGCTAAAACGGCTAGGAAAAGTGGACGATGTAACGGGCATTATACTCTTCTTATTATCTTCATATTCAGATTGGGTAACAGGGCAAGTTTTTTCGGTCAATGGCGGACATAGTATGCTCGGGTAAATGGAGACTGATGGAATTACATATCTGGGGAACAGAGCAATTTAACAACATTGATTAAACTCGAGCTAGGGTCATACTAATTTTTGGATGTTACTTGTCCACTTGTTATTACATGAACTTTCCTGATTAAAAGCTTTCTTATGGGGTATTAAATATATACGCCACTTAGAAGGAGCTAACAACCATGGAAAAACGAGTTATAGGTGTTTATGAAAAAGAAGAGAAGGCAATGGCTGTAGTTGAGGATTTAAAAAGGACAGGCTATAGTATCGATGAGATTTCAATTGTTGCAAAAAATACCGAAAACTTAGGATCTACTGCTGAGCAGGTACATCCTACAAATACGGACGGATTGATTGCCGGAGCAACAGCAGGTGGAGCAATCGGATTAACAGGTCTGTTGGTCGGAATGAGTACTTTGGCAATTCCGGGAATAGGCCCGATTATAGCTGCAGGCCCTATATTTGCCACATTGGGCGGAGCTGTAGCAGGACTTGCAACAAATTCCGGCGGTCTATCAAGTGCGTTACAGGAGATGGGGTTGGGTGAAGAAGAGGCCCGCCGTTATGAAGACGATGTGAAGAAAGGCAAGGTTCTTGTGATGGTAACGAGAAAAAATGATGATTCGAATATGTAAAGGGTCTCTATCGATAACAGAAGCCAAATGCCAGGCGTCCTCCAGTTTTCTGAAAGATGCCTGGCACTATTTTTTCGTATGAATGAATTCGGCTTACTTAAGATGACAAATGCATTCCAGCCTCTGGGTTAACAGAATATAATGAAAGGAATTAGGCGAAAAGAAAAAGCAAAAGAATAAGTGGAATTGAGTAAAATCCTGAATAAAAGTCAGAAATTTTTACTCAAAAATAAAATCACCCATTAGGATGATTTTATTTTTGAGTATGCTTTTAACCTTGGAAGGATAGGGGCTAATACTTCTTTGGCAATATATTCGGTCTCTAACCCGATGGAATTCTTCCCTTCAAATTCTACAACACGACCTTTTTCGGGATCATTAGCGAAAAGAAATGAAATAATTCCGTTTTCTTCAGTCATATCTACATATGTAAAAGTAATATCATGATCTATAAGAAAACCTTCAAATGCATCACAAAGCTGGTAAAGGTTGTCTTGATTGATGGATGTAAAAATCATTTATTTGTATCACCTCCAAGATAAACAATAACAAAAGGGAAGGTGTAGTTCAAAAATATAAAAAATATGGAAGATCAAAAAGAACGTTATAATCAATCACTTGCTCACTAAAATAAATGAATAAATACCCATCATTTTTCATTCCATCATTTAATATAAGGACGGAATATCACGAATAAGGATGGATGGGAATGGCTAAAAAGATACCGAGGAAACATTTGAACCGTGAAATGAGTTAAGTCTGTCTCTTTTAATCGGGTAATGAACCCTTATGATTTCTTTTTACGTCTATATCTTATACAATACTTACTAGATGATCTTTTTTGAATGATCAATTGTAATTCTAGGTCACGAAAGGAGAACGATCATGAAGAAACTCATATACCCTTTTATTACAGGAATAATAGCTGTCACTTTAACAGCCTGTGGATCGAATGATGAAGGTAAACAATCCAATGATGAGGATCAAACAAAAACAGCCCAAACCGAGCAGCAAGATCAAAAGAAACAGCAAGAGAAACAGATGGAAGAAATGCAAAAGAAGCTAGATAAGCAAAAAGTAGAGGAGAAGGAAACGGTTGCTATCGTTAACGATAAGGAGCTTTTGGGCCGTGACTATAATATGGCTTTGTCTTCTTTACAAATGCAGATGCAACAAATGGGACAAGATCCCACTTCTGCAGAAGCAGCTAAGCAAGTGAAGGAACAAACCATTGATAGCTTAGTGGGACAAACCCTGATTCTTCAAGAGGCTGATAAAAAAGGCTATCAAGCATCGGATGCCGAAATTGAAAAACAACTAGCCAAAACGAAAGAACAATATAAAGATGATAAGAAATTTGAAGCCGCTCTGAAACAAGCTGGTTTAGATATGACGGCACTAAAAACTCAAACTGCTGAAAATATTAAATACACGAAGTACGTTGAGAAAGAAATACCTGCAGAGCAAGTAACGGATGAAGAAATTCAAGCGTATTATGATCAATCGGTCCAGCAAGGAAGTGCCAGTGGTCAAGAACCTCCAAAGCTTGAAGAGATAAAACCTCAAATCAAGCAACAACTTGAGCAACAAAAGCAGCAAGAAAAGCTCGTTCAACAAGTAGAAGAGCTGAAGAAAAGCGCTAAGGTTGACATTAAAATCTAATGTCTTCAAAACAACTATCCTTTTTGAACAATAACTCGAATAACGGACACTCACAAAAGAGTGCTTGTTATTCGGGTTCTTTATGTCGGAGATCCTCAACAAACATAATCAAATCACTTCTAAATAAGGCTTCATAACCTCTCATAAAACTCGTATCAAAATGCTTATCGTTGCAAATCCGCACTTTCCTGACGCCACCTCTTTATAAACAAAAAGCTTAAACATTTATAAAGCCATATGTTAGTAGGTAATGCACAAGGAGTTTCAACTTCACATGTCGTATATATAAGCTACTAGGTTATCTCGATAATGTGTTGGACTTTTTCCGCAAAAGGGTTACTACTATTCTTTACAATACAAATATTGCTATAATAGGTGGTCAGTCAGTAGAACAACCAGTTGTCGAAAAAGCTTCAGTTCCTAAACAAGCTGCTAAATCAAAACAAAAGAAAGTGAGTATTTTACAAATAATAGAGAGAAGTTCTTCAGGTATTTCTTTGATTAGTGGAAAATTGGATGATTTAGGAGGAATTGTGATGAGGGAGTTTGACAGTACAGACCAATCAGCTACGATTAAAGTAATCGGTGTTGGCGGCGGGGGAAACAATGCCGTTAACCGTATGATCGAGCAAGGAGTTCAGGGAGTAGAATTCATTGCTGTTAATACAGATGCACAAGCTCTTAACTTATCAAGAGCAGAGATTAAGATCCAAATCGGTACAACACTGACAAGAGGTTTAGGAGCAGGTGCAAATCCAGAGGTAGGCAGAAAAGCAGCGGAAGAAAGCAAAAAGCAGATCCAAGAAGCATTAGAAGGTGCAGACATGGTATTCGTTACGGCCGGAATGGGCGGAGGTACAGGAACCGGGGCAGCCCCTGTTATTGCTCAAATTGCCCATGAGCTTAAGGCACTAACTATTGGTGTAATAACACGTCCGTTCAAGTTCGAAGGCAATAAGCGCGCATCACTAGCTGTAGGTGGAATAGCCTTAATGAAGAAAGCGGTGGACACATTAATTGTGATCCCAAACGATCGTTTATTGGAGATTGTAGATAGAAAAACACCAATTGTTGAAGCATTCCGTGAAGCGGATAATGTCCTTCGTCAGGGTGTACAGGGTATTTCGGATTTAATTGCTGTACCAGGTTTAATCAATCTTGATTTTGCTGACGTGAAAACGATCATGTCTCATAAAGGCACTGCCTTAATGGGCATCGGCATCGCAACTGGTAAAGACCGTGCTGTTGAAGCTGCAAAGCAAGCCATTTCTAGTCCGCTCCTCGAAACTTCCATCGATGGGGCTAAAGGAGTACTATTGAACATCACTAGCGGAAGCAATTTAAGTTTATTTGAAGTACAAGAGGCAGCGGATATTGTTGCATCTTCTTCAGACCAGGAATTAAACATGATTTTCGGTTCTGTCATTAACAAAAACCTAAAAAATGAATTTATGGTAACCGTCATTGCTACTGGTTTCAATGATCAGGAGATTACGTCATTAGAACGGTCTTCCAGTCCTTTAACCACAGAAATGTCAAAACCACAGCCAAAAGCATCACCTAGACGCCAACCGCTAAAACGTGAAGAACCGGTTCGGGATTATGGCCGACAACGGCAACAACCGAAAGAATCACTCGATATTCCAACGTTCTTTCGGAATCGTACTAAGAGTTGATATAGTTAAAAAACTGTCTTATCCAGGCAGACTCAGGCTGTCGAAACTTGGACAGTTTTTTTATTTTCATAACTGACGAAATTCAAGTAATCCGCAGGCTTTAATTATTGGGATAGGTTTCTTTCAAAAACGTTATAGATTGGTTAATTAACGCTTTCAGAACATCAATATCAATATCTGCTACTTTATTGATGTATATACACGCTTTTCCTGCCGTATGTTTTCCAAAGTCCTTTAACAATTCCTCTCGCTTTGTGTTACCCGTCGCAAAATACAGACTGATTTTGGCTTTCCGAGGTGAGAAGCCTACCAGCGGGGCATCGCCTTCATGACCGGATTCATATTTATAATGATATGAACCAAATCCAATAATACTCGGTCCCCACATCTTCGCTTCATAACCCGTCGTTTCAGAAAAAATATCCAATAATTTATATGCGTCTTCCCGTTTTTTTGGGCTTTCGACATTTTCTATAAACTCAATGACACTGCTATCGGTTTCTTTTGTTTTTAGTTCGTACATAATTGGAATCTCTCCTTTTCTTAAGTATATCAAGACTTTCAGCCTTAGTATAGAAAATTGGAGTATTTACTTCCAGACAATGTATTAAAATAGTTTTATCTCAAAATGCTGGTGCTGCTCAAAATTCAGAAAGACTAACAGCATCATCCTAATAATAGGATGATGCTGTTAGTGCGAGTAATGAACATTCATGGCTGTATATGATGTAAAAGATCACTGGCTCAAACTAATTTATTCTGTCTGGATAATAAAGCCCTTGAAATGCTTACTTCCCTTTAGTCACCTCATGAAGCAGATCCGGAAAATTAGTAAACATTCCAGTAACACCCCAGTCAATCAGTTTTTCCATCGTTTCTTTGTCATTGACGGTAAATGGGTGTATTTCGAGCCCGTTGTTGACCACTTTTTGTATATATTCCTCGTTTAAATAGGTATAATTCGGACCAACACCCATGGCATATTCTTTAATGGCGGCAATTTCTTCATCCGTAATAACTGCATTGGTTTTGTATGATAGCAGTTGAACGAGCTTAATCGATGGATCGAGTTCTTTCATTGTTAACAGGCTGGCTGGACTGAAAGACTGAACAAGAAGCGTCTCTTTGTTTATGTCGTATTCATTTACGAGACGCAGCAGTTCTTTTTCCATTCCTGGGTAAACTTCAGGTGATTTGGTTTCGATATAATATTTTTTATTTTTACCGAACTTTTGAAAAACATCTTCAAGAGTGGGTATTTGTAATCCTGCATATTCCGGGTTTGCGTATTGAGGGTATTGTTCGTTAAACCAGCTGCCTGCATCCAGCTGCTTGAGTTGCTCTAGTGTATAATCTTTTACAAGGCCTGTACCATTCGTGGTCCGGTCTAATCTTTCATCGTGCATGGCAATTAACTTGCCATCCTTAGTCATTTGTAGATCAATTTCGATATAGTCACCGTGCATTTTCTCACCCATTTTGTATGAGGTAATCGTATGTTCCGGGGCGTAGCCGGAAGCGCCGCGGTGTGAAACATTTAAGATCTCCTTGTGTTTTTCCTTTGCCATTCCTGTTTCTCCTCCTGCGACAATTCCAAATCCAATTACAAGCGCGCCAAGGGCTGACATCCATTTTCTTTGCAATCTATCCATCTCCCGTCTCTATTAAACTACTTTTTAAGAATATCAGCCGATTATTAATATTCTTTTGGGCAAAAGTAAAGGATTGATAGCGAAGAGATTACAATCAAGTAAAAACTGCGTGTTTGGCCACTGGATTTTATCAAGATCATAAGTATTTTTACTTGGAGGACCTATACGATTTATTCAAATATATTAGTTGTATGGAATCATTATTGGAAAAATGAAATAGCAAGATTTTTACATGAAATCTTGCCCAGAGTTTGCCATAATAAGAGAGAGGGAAGGAGGCAGATCATGCTTCGATTGTATGGAGCCTTAATCGGGCTTAGTTTGATTTGGGGATTATCGTTTGTTTTTATGAAGTGGCTGCTTCCGCCAGCTGGCGTCTGGGGGATTGTTTTTCTGCGCTGTTTGGCCGGTGCGATTACCCTGCTTCCGATTTTATGGTGGAAGCGGAAAGAAATCAGAGGCAGGCTGCCATGGAAACCGCTGATTGTTATCGGAATTTTTAACTGTGGCTTAGCATGGGGGTTGATTCCTCTTAGTGAAACAGTGATAGACAGTACTACTGCTTCGATTCTTAACGCGACTACTCCGATTTGGACCGGGCTGATTGGATTTATTCTTTTTTCTTATGTACTTACCGGCCGTCAATGGATCGGCATCCTGATCGGGTTTTTCGGTATTGTGGTACTGATGGATTTTCAATTCGGCCAGCTTTTCGGTCAGGAGTTCATCGGGATTGGGACGATGCTTTTAGCGAGCATCTGTTATGGGCTTGCCGGCCAGCTAACGAAACGATTTTTGTCAGATATCGGGGTGCTAGTGATTACGACTTTCACCTTGTTGACGGGTGCAGCCGTCGGTTTAATCGGGATGGTGCTTACTGAGCCGTTCAAGCCTGCCATGTTGCTCGAACCGCTGCCGATTTTCGCGATCATTGGTCTTGGATGCTTTGGTTCTGGATTTGGCCAGCTTATCTATTTTTATATTAATAAAAATGGAAGCCCTGAATTAGCGGCAACCGTCACCTACTTGATTCCTGCATCGGCTATGGTCTGGGGTTATCTCCTGCTGGGAGAGTCAATTACTCCGAATGTAATTATCGGACTGCTTATCATTTTCGCCGGAGTTTATCTTTCATCGAGGAAGTCAAAAAAGAAAAGACTCGCTCTCAGTTATGAGCACGAGACCAAATAAACTCAAGGCAATCGTTAGAATGAGTGTTTACAAGGGCTTCAGGATTTTGACGGAGGCTTTGAAGAACAACAGTGGGATAAAATACGCCATGTGATTAACATTGCACAGGATGTTCGGAAATAAAGACTGAATTTATTTATTAAATTTGTATTTATTTCTCGTTTTTTTCAACAATAAATCTGTAAATAAAATAGTTTTGTACTATAAAAAAACACCCCCCTAATCGGATGATGTATTCGATTAGGGGGGTGTTTTTTCAGTAGATACTGGCCATCTCTGGACGCAAAAAAATGGGTTTATAATCTAGTTTGAAGTTAGTTTGCTTCGGTCTCAAAGGAAGTGTTCAATAGTCTTCACTACTGATAAGAATCAGCAAGATTGAGGAGAATTAAAAATACAGAATAGGAATTCAGAATTATATTTATTTTGTAAAAGAAGATCAATCAATTAGTTTTAAAGGTGAAATTGTTATTAAGACAGACATTCACTTTAAAACTTTTAAAAGTATTGCAAAAAAACAATGTTGAAGAAAAAAATCCGAATAGATTTTATTTTCAGAATTCTCGTTGACAATTTGTTGAATTACAATATAATATTGCTTAGGTTCTTCATTGTCAAATTGAGTTTTACATTATAAAACAAATCGCGTTATTTCAAAAGTTGAAAATTAATTTGATTAGGGAACCAATTGACAGAGAAAAAATTCTTTGTTATTTTATGAAACCGCTTTCACGATTAGGAATTTAAGAAAAAAAGGGGGTAATTAATTTGAGAAGAAGAAAGTTTCTGGGGGTTGCATCAAGTATAGCCGTTGCCAGTTCGTTATTTTTATCGGGGTGCGGCGGTGGGAGTTCGGAAGGCAGCTCAGGTGGTGAGACTAAAGCTAGAACAATTAAGGTTGCTCACTATTTTGCTGAAGATCATCCCCAAAATGTAGCATTAAAAGAAAAATTTAAAAAAGTGGTTGAAGAAGAAAGTAATGGAGAGTTGAAAGTCGAAATTTTTGCCAATAGTACTTTAGGCGCTGAAAAAGAGTTTTACGATGGGGTAAGGAACGGCACGATTGAAATGGGGATTCCAGGTTTAATTATGCAATCGGACATACCGAAGATGGGTGTTCCAGAATGGCCTTTTCTTTTCAGAGACTTTGAGCATGTCAAATCAGTACTTAATGGCCCAATCGGCGATGAACTGACTGAAGATTTAGAACCAAAGCATGGAGTAAAACCGCTAGCATGGAGCGCTAATGGCTTTAGAATGTTTTCAAGCAACAGATCGATTGAAAACATGAAAGAACTTGATGGTTTACGGCTTAGATTGCCTAACATTCCTAATTATATAAAGCTGGGTGAAGCGCTTGGAACCAATGTAACACCAATGCCGATATCAGAAGTATTCACAGCACTTGAACAAAAGGTTGTAGACGGACAGGATAACCCGATTGCCACACTAAGGCAATCAGGATGGTATGAAGTTCAAAGCGATGTACTAGAGTCAAAACATATGTTTAGTCCAAATCTCTATATCATTAACAAAAAATTCTGGGGTAGCTTGACGAAAGAACAACAAAAAATTATTGAAACAGCCTCCAAGGAAGCGGCAGAATACGAATTCGAACTATTGGAAAAAAGCTATGAAGAAGATAAGAAGTTTTTACAAGATAACGGAATTAAGTTCTCTGAACCAAGCGAAAAGTTCATTAAAGATATGGGAAAAACTTCTGAACCTTTATACCAGGAAATCTTTAAAGAGTATGACTGGGCTGAAGGAATGTATAAAAAAATTAAAGCTGAGTGACTAGGAATAACGAATGTTTTATAAGGGAGGAAAAATAGTGGCCAAAATATCAGCCTTCTTAGAAAATCTATTAAATATTATACTTGCCTTAGCCTTAGCTATTATGGTCGTTCTAGTTTTTGGGAACGTTATTCTCCGTTACTTCTTTAATTCCGGTATTACATGGTCAGAGGAAATGTCGCGTTACTTATTCGTCTGGCTCACTTTTTTAGGAGCAATCGGGGCTTATCAAAATAAGGAACATTTAGGCGTCGATATGGTGGTAAAACGCCTGTCAAAAAGAATGAAGAAAATAGTACTGGTGATCAGTGACCTATTGATAATTTTTGTGCTCTTATTAATTCTGGATGGCAGCTGGAAAATGACGGTGCTTAACTTACATAGTGTGACTCCGGCTGTAGGCATGCCCCTTTCCTTGGTTTACGGGACTGGAATACTAGTAAGTGTTTCGATGGGGATAATCACAATCAATAATTTATACCGAATTATTTTTAACAAAATTGCGGATGACGAACTAATTATTATTAATGACTCAGAAGAAATGATAACTATACATGATGAAAACTTAGGCAAGGAGGAAAAACAAGCATGATCGGGGTATTTGTTGGCTCTTTACTTGGAGCAATGGGTTTAGGTATGCCAATTGCATTTGCATTGCTGGTTAGCAGCGTTGTTTTAATGTTCTTCCTGGGAATTTTTGATAGCCAAATTGTTGCACAGAACTTAATTACAGGTGCAGATAATTTTCCTCTCATGGCGATCCCCTTTTTCATGCTGGCAGGAGAGTTAATGAATGCAGGTGGATTGTCCAGGCGTATTGTTGAAATGGCAATGACAATGGTCGGGCATATACGGGGAGGACTCGGATATGTTGCGATAATTGCTAGTGTATTATTTGCAAGTCTGTCAGGCTCTGCAGTTGCAGACACGGCTGCATTAGGAGCGATATTAATTCCTATGATGGCTAAAAGCGGTTATGAAGTTAATCGATCCAGCGGATTAATTGCAGCGGGTGGAATAATTGCACCTATCATTCCGCCAAGTATTGGATTTATTATTTTCGGTGTGGCGAGCGGCGTTTCCATTACTAAGCTTTTTATGGCCGGGATTGTCCCGGGTCTTTTGTTGGCAGTTGGGCTGACTGTTACCTGGGCAATTGTAGCACGAAAAGAAAAAGTAAAAGTACAACCTCGAAAATCATTGAAAGAGATCCTTATATCAATTCGAAAAGGCATTTGGGCGCTTTTTCTTCCAGTCATAATTATTGGAGGCTTGAAAGGGGGACTTTTTACTCCAACCGAGGCTGCTGTAGTAGCTGCCGTTTATGCATTGTTTGTTGGTTTGGTCATATACCGCGAATTGAAAGTTAAGGATTTATTTAGAGTGTTTGTCCATGCTGGGAAAATGACGAGTGTGGTTATGTTTCTTGTCGCAGCAGCTCTTGTTTCGTCATGGCTTATTACGGTAGCCAACTTGCCTAACGAAGTGATCAGTTTGTTGGAACCATTTATGGAACATCCTTTGCTGCTCCTTATAGCAATTAACTTATTAGTCATCTTAATAGGAACAGCGATGGATATGACACCAACTATTCTTATTCTTACTCCTGTATTAATGCCGGTAGTAGAACACGCAGGAATAGACCCCGTTTACTTTGGAGTACTGTTTATTCTTAATAATGCAATTGGGCTACTAACACCGCCTGTTGGAACCGTTTTAAATGTAATGTGCGGGATAAGTAAAATTAGTATGGAAGATATGATGAAAGGAGTTTGGCCATTTCTGCTAGTTGAAATTATTGTATTGGTTTTGTTAATTGTATTTCCTTCTATTGTAACAGTACCGCTTGAGTGGCTTACGTAGGATCATAGAAGTTCAGCAAAAAAGATTCATAAACTAAAATTAAGTTGCAGGGGGAACAAAATGAAAAAATGGGTGAAACGTTGGGCGATAGGCATCGTATTGCCAGGAATCTTGGTACTTAGCGCGTGTGGAAATAATAGTGATAGCAACACGACAGCCAGTTCGGCTAATGACGGGATAAAGGAAAGAACGATTAAAACCGGTATTGGAAACAGTGAGGCTCACCCGCAAGGCCAGGGAATGAATAAATTTAAAGAACTTGTCGAAGAGAAAAGCGGGGGAAAAATGAAAGTGCAAAATTTTTTCGATGCGACTCTGGGTGATGATCTGAAAATGACGGAAGCACTCCAGGCAGGAACGCAGGAAGTTACGACACCTTCCACTTCACCTCTTGTGGGAATGGTTCCGGAATACGGCATGCTAGATTTTCCTTTTGTTTTTAATACTGAAAAAGAAGCGGATGCCATTCTTGATGGGAAAGTAGGTAAGCAGCTCCTTGAAAGATTGCCGGAACAGGGGCTAGTAGGACTGGGATACTGGGAAAACGGATTCCGCCAATTAACAAACAGTAAGCATGCAGTCAAAACAGCGGAAGATTTTAAAGGGCTTAAGGTTCGTACCATGCAAAATGAAGTTCATTTAGATGCTTTTGAAAAATTAGGGGCTAACCCTACACCAATGGCTTTCTCAGAAGTATTTACCGCGCTGGAGAGCGGAACGGTAGATGGCCAAGAAAATCCAATGCCAACAATCGTAACCCAAAAATATAATGAGGTTCAATCTCATTTAAGCCTTACAAAACATGTATATACTCCATTCGTTTTTCTAGTCAGCAAAAAGTTTTGGGATGGCCTGTCTGAAGAAGAGCAGAAAATAATGCGGGAAGCAGCGGAAGAAGCAGGAAAGTTCCAACGTGATTTAAACCGCAGCGAAAATGAAAAAGCCATTAAAGAACTCGAAAAAGCTGGAATGAAAATAAACGAAGTATCCGATCAAGAGCGGGAAAAAATGAAGGAAATTATCAAACCAGTAAATGATAAATTTGCAGAAAAAATTGGGGCAAACCTTGTAGATGAAATGATGACTGAATTGGCTAAAGTACGTGGTAAGTAATACAAACCTTCAGTAAGGAGCATTAATTATGGATATCATATCTGAACTACTACAAGGAATCAGTTTGCCAAAAATGGTAAAAGTCAAGCAAAAGTTTAGCGCTCCAGAACTGGAAGACACAGCACGTGAGGTTCACAACGCAATAAAAGAGGCTAACGTTCTCTCCAGGGTATCTCCTGGAGACCGCGTTGCCATTGCAGTTGGGAGTAGAGGAGTTGCAGATATCGCAATCATTACACGAGAGACAGTCAATTCTATTAAAAGTGTAGGTGGAGAACCATTTATTGTCCCTGCAATGGGAAGTCATGGAGGTGCTACTGCTGAAGGACAAATTGACGTTCTTTCGCAGCTGGGTGTTACTGAGGATACTGTTGGTGCTCCGATCCGCTCATCAATGGAAGTAGTCCAGCTGGGAGAGTTGCCTAGTGGCTTGCCTGTATATGTTGATAGGTTTGCTTATGAGGCAGATAAAATTGCCGTCATAAACAGAATAAAACCTCATACAGCTTTCAGAGGACCCGTTGAAAGCGGACTAATGAAAATGATTACGATCGGCTTGGGGAAGCAAAAAGGAGCCGAAGCTGCTCATGCTTTCAGTTTTAAGTATATGGCTGAACATGTTGTGGAAATGACGAAGATTACCATGAAGGAAACGCCAATTATATTTGGCTTGGCAACATTAGAAAATGCATATGACCGCCCTGCAAAAATCGTTGCAGTTCCGGCAGAGAAAATGGAAGAGATGGAACCGGAACTTTTGAAAGAAGCCAAATCCTATATGCCGAGTATCTATTTTGACTCTATAGACGTACTCATAGTTGACGAGCTGGGGAAAGATATTTCCGGAGATGGGATGGATCCTAATATTACAGGGAGGTACGCCACTCCATATGCCAGTGGGGGACCGGATATTACCAGAATAGTCGTTCTTGGATTGACTGAAAAGACACATGGTAATGCAAATGGAATCGGAATGGCGGACATGACAACCAAAACTGTCATGAACGAAATCGCATGGGAGAAAGGATATGCCAACGCGCTCACAAGTACTGTTACGTCAGTTGTTAAGCTTCCCATGGTATTAGACACTGACGAATTGGCCATAAAAGCAGCGATTAAAACCTGCAATGCGTTTGATCTGAAAAAAGCGAAAATAGTAAGAATAAAAAACACATTGGAGATTGGAGAGATCTTGATATCTGAAAGCTTTTTGGATCAGGCTAAGAAGATACCAGAAATTGAAATTTTATCAGAATCATCGAATCTTATCCTGAATAGTTGACTTAACTCTTTTTTGAATTATGTAGCAGCCGAGGAACATTAATTGCTCTATTAATTATGTGGATATTTTAACGAAGGGGGATAATCATGAATCGCTTATATCCTAATATAAACAGTGACATAAATCCTTATCGGGACAATGTTCAGGGAAAGGCAAATGAACCAATTACAGTTGCAGGCTTATTGGACAGAGCAAAGCTTACTTTAGGGACAACATATGAAGGCGAAAAGCCGGACTGGACTTTGGAGAACATTTACTTAAGGCTGGAAAATAATGCTCCACGCATCGCAATTATTGGAGGATCAGCTGATCATCCGGCCCATATTATGGACTTTCAAACGTCTGCACGAGCTGCCATTCGAATTTGGCAGAATGGCGGAGTACCATTTTATTTCTCTACACCGGTTATGTGTGATGGCACAGCTCAAAGTAATCAGGGAATGAGTTACTCTCTTCAAAGCCGGAATGCGGTAGCACAAATGATTGTTAATCAACTGGAAGCACATAGTTATCACGGCGCTTTTGTGATTCAGGGATGCGACAAACAACCGCTTGGCGTGGTAAGCGGTCTTGCCCACCTGGATCGTCTACGTCGAAACCGGGGGGAAGCGCCGTTCTTTGCTACATTTGCTCCAGCACATGTTTTGGAAGGCGGGTCTATTCCTGAAGATGTTGTAGTGGAACTTGAAGGGTTTGCTAGAAAAGCTGAAAAAGAGGGAGCTGCAGACATCGCAATTGACCTGCGGGATACGATGGCATATATCTTACAATGCTCATCCAATACAGCATTTCAAGGGGTATTCGAAAGAGCGTTTGAAAGAGGTCTGCTTACAAAAGAAAAACATAAATATTTTGAAATGCGTTTAGCGGTTGCAACATGTGATGGGCAAGGTGGAGTATGTGCGTTTAATGGAACAGGAAACAGTTCGAGGCATTTGGTTGCAGGCCTAGGTCTTGTTCATCCGGCCTTGGAACTTCTTACTGATCCGCCAACCCAGCGTCAGATCAATGCGGCATTAGATAGCCTTGCTGAAATGATTAATATGGAAGAGTATGGGGTTTCCAATATAGTCGCTACTAATATCAGAAATGGAATTCGAATACATAGCGCCTCTGGAGGCTCTACTAATCTAATGATACACATTGTGGCAGGTATGTTGTATGCCGGCTATAAATTCAGCTTATGGGAATTGGATGAAATCCACCATTCCCACCCGATACCTGATTTGTTTAATTATAGTTTAACAGAAGGCAGAGATATTTATGAACTGGCCATGCAGTGTTGCAGCGGCAATAGTCGCGGAATGGAAACTCTATTTCACGAACTAATGGAAAATGGAGTGCCAATGGATGTGGAGGCTCATACCGTGGCAGCAAAAACATGGAAAGAAAGACTTGAAATAACACAAAGCCTACAGGCATCAAATGTAAAAGAAAATTCAGTCATTTTGTCCACTCCTCGCCGGCCGTTCAGTGGCGTTGATGTGTTAAGAGGAAATTTTTTTGAAAGCGCAGTTGTTAAAATCAGTGGCATGTCAACGCCACAGCTTAGCCAATTCGATAAAAAGCTTGCTTTTGTTCTATATTATGAAAATGAAGACGATGCGAACAGAAGTTTACTCGATCCTGACACGCTCACACAAATACGTGAGCATAAGCTTTTCAGACACGATATTTTGCTTGAAGTTTTAAAATTTAATAGCGCTTCTGCCTGGGATAACCTGAAGGACAAAGAATATGGTGAATTGTTCGATACCATGACTGAAGAAGGCATATTGAAAATCGCTGTTATCATCGCTGGACAAGGACCGGTTGCTTTTGGGATGCCGGAGATGTTTACGCCTATGCAACATATCAATGCCAGCCGTACATTGAAAAAACTTGCTACCATTATCAGCGATGGCAGATACTCCGGCGTTACTTATGGAGCAGCAATTGGACACATGACTCCGGAAGCTTTTGAAGGCGGGGGCATAGGTTATTTAAAGACAGGGGATTTATTATATCTCGGTCTAAGTGATCGTCGGATTGAATTTGTAAACACGGAAAAATTATCTCAAGGCAAAATAGTTTATGAATTTTCCGAGGTAATAAAAAATGAACGCAAAGATTTAATGCAAGAGAGAAAGCAAAAGATGAATGCACGTCAGAAATTGGTGGCTGCAAGCAATAGGATGCATGGACATACCGATGCAGCAAACGGTGTGGTTCCGCTGGCTGTTTATCACGATGCTGAACTTGATTATCGGTCTGATGTTATACAAAGTGGCAAAAGTACAGTAAGTCATTAAAGAGAATAATGGGATAAAAATACTTATAATAAGAAGAAACAAGAACAGAGGAGAATGAAAAATGCCCATTATTCAATCCGTTGAGCGTGCTTTAAAGATTTTAGACTTGTTTGACGAACGCTCGAGAGAATTAACCATCACAGTAATCAGCAAGAGAATGGACTTGCATAAAAGCACAGTTCATTCGCTTTTAAAAACGCTGCAATCAAATAGATACATTATTCAAAATGAAGAGAATGGAAAGTATATGCTGGGGCTGAAGCTTTTTGAGAGAGGGAACGTTGTTGTTAGCAATCTGGACCTTCGTACTGTAGCAAGAAAGCATCTTGAAATGCTATCAGATACAACAAATCTTACTGTCCATTTGGTTATATTGGATGGCCAGTATGGAGTCTATATCGATAAAGTGGAAGGCAGCGGCGTAACAGTAGTATATTCCAGGATCGGAAGAAGAGTTCCCATTCACACTAGTGCTGTTGGAAAATCACTTGTTGCGAATAAAAGCAACGACGAGATAAAAAAACTTATAACTGGTTATCAATTTACTAAGCTTACCGAAAAATCAATTAATTCACAGGAACAGTTTATGGCTGAAGTAGAAAAAGTTCGCTTAATGGGATATTCCTTGGACAACGAAGAGAATGAACCAGGGATCGTTTGCGTAGCTGTACCCGTCAAAGATTACTCAGGTAAAGTTATTGCTGCAGCTAGCATGTCAACACCTGTCGCAAAGGCGACCAGTGAAAAGCTCGAGGAGTATGTAAATCTATTAAAACAATGCACGTTTAATATCTCAGAAGAATTAGGGTTTAACTATCAAAAAGCCAAACTTCTTAAGAAGTAAAGCAGGAGGTAAAAATGAGAATTATCAGGTATATTAATGAGCGAAATCAAAAGCAGTTAGCAGCTTTATCTAAAAGCGATGAAATATACGATTTGCCATTTGAAGATTTTCTTTCTTTTATTAATGGTATGAAACGGGAAAACCAATCACCATTGGAGTTTATTAACAAGTTGATCAACCAGAAGAGCGAACCGAAGAGAAATATGAAGGATGTAACAGTGACGATCCCAATTGATGCTCCCGAGGTGTGGGCGGCAGGAGTCACATATGAAAAAAGCAAAGAAGCCCGAAATTATGAAGCGACACAAGGTAAACTGGACAGTCAGACTTTCTATGACAAAGTCTATGATGCAGAACGTCCGGAAATTTTTTTCAAATCCACAGCAGCGAGAACAGTTGGCCCTAATGATCCTGTAAATTTGCGTTCTGATTCTAACTGGCAAATTCCTGAACCTGAATTAGGCCTGGTTATTGACAAAAGTGGGGAGGTCATTGGTTACACCATAGGCAACGATATGAGTTGCAGAGATATTGAAGGTGAAAATCCTTTATACTTACCACAAGCAAAAATGTGGAAGAATTCTTGTTCAATTGGGCCAGCGATTCTATTAGAAGAGGCGGTAACTGATCCTTATGAACTTAAAATCATCTGCCGTATTTATCGAAATGAGCACATTGTTTTTGAAGGAGAAGCACAGGTAAGCCAGTTAAAACGTAAACTTGATCAACTAGTAGACTACCTCATTCTTGATAATCAAGTTTTTGACGGCACAGTATTACTTACTGGCACATGTATTGTACCACCTAACGAATTCACCTTAAAAGACAATGACAGAGTGGAAATTGAAATCCCGCGAATTGGAGTTTTGAGCAATCCTGTCAAACTGCCAAATCCTATTCTGACTAAAGCAAATTAAGGGGTGGGAATGATGGAAGAGTATAAAACTCTTTATTTAAGTGAGAAAGATAATGTAGCCGTAGCATTGTCTGAGATTCCCGCCAATGTGTCTGTTGCAATACGAAATAACGGCAAAGAAATAATTGTGCAAGTTTTGGAACCGATAAGGTTTGGGCATAAATTCGCGGTCAGGCTCATCAAGAAAAGCGAAGATATTAAAAAATACGGTGAAGTAATTGGAGCAGCTGTAATGGATATAGAAGCTGGAGCCCACGTCCATGTCCATAATCTGGAAGGAAAAAGAGGAAGAGGTGACAAAATTGTTAACTGAAAATATGCAATTTTATGGCTACCGCCGTCCAGACGGCAGAGTCGGTGTCCGGAACCATGTGCTCATTTTACCGACAATTACTTGCGCCACACAGACAGCGCGAAGAGTAACGGAACTCGTAAGCGGCACTGTTACCTTCATTCACCAGCATGGATGCGCACAAGTAGGAATCGATTATGATCAAACCTTCAGAACGTATGCAGGTATGGGGAAAAACCCAAACGTTTATGGCGTAATTGTTTTAGGATTGGGCTGTGAAACACATCAGGCTAACCGGGTGGCGACGGAAATTGCAAAAACTAATAAACCGGTTGAAGTTGTTTCAATCCAGGATCATGGCGGAACGCTTCAAGCCATTGCCGAAACAGCTAAAATAGCTGTGAAAATGGTGCAGGATGCTTCTATTGTGAAAAGAGAGCTGTGTGATTTCAGCGAACTTATTGTAGGTACAGAGTGCGGAGGCTCTGATGCTTGTTCCGGTTTGTCGGCTAATCCTGCGGTAGGAAAAGCCAGTGACTTACTTGTTGAGCAAGGGGGAACAGCCATGTTGGCTGAAACTACGGAACTAATTGGAGCGGAACACTTACTAGCAACCAGAGCAGCTAATGATCAAGTAGCCATTAAAGCCTATCAAATTATTGGTGCGATGGAAAATCGCTCGATTCAAATGGGAGTTGACATTCGTACTGGCAATCCAAGTCCGGGAAATTTGGAAGGCGGAATAAGCTCACTTGAGGAGAAATCGCTCGGAGCTGCAACTAAATCAGGATCGAGCCGCTTGGAAGAGATTGTGGACTACGCAGAGGTTCCCACGAAAAAGGGGCTCGTTTGGATGGATACTCCCGGTCATGATATTGAGCAGCTGACGGGCATGGTAGCTGGTGGCGCACAAATTGTGCTCTTTACCACAGGCAGAGGCACGCCTACCGGTTCCCCGATTGCTCCAGTCATTAAGATATCAACGAATACTCCCATGTTTGAGCGCATGATTGAAAATATGGATTTGGATGCGGGGAGTATTGTGGATGGTAAAGAATCAGTAGACCAGGTGGGTAATAGAATTTTGCGCGAAATTCAACATGTAGCCAATGGCAAGCTTACGAAAGCAGAAATTTTAAAACAGCATGACTTTGGAATCTGGAGAATAGGCCCTACTTTTTAAAAAATGAAACGAAGGAGAGATATGTGGGGCATACAGAGTCACTTCTGAAAAATATTAATCTTAAAGAAGGTGTAAACAGTGAAAGAATCTCGTGAACTATTAGAAAAGCTAGGGTATCCTTCAACGGATTTTCAAGAACTGCCCACTTCTACAAAAACGTTTCCAGACGGAGCTCAATATCGAATCGAATTGCCGAGTGTGGAAGGCCCTGTAGCTTTAAAAGAAACCATACGAGCAATTGATCTCCATGGCATTACGGTACACCGTATATCACAAGGAAGCGGTATCATGCTGCAAACAGATGTAGAAATCATGGAAATGTGCAAAATCACTGCTGAAAGAGGCATGGAGCTCAGTTTATTTGTCGGTCCGAGAGGGACATGGGATATTAGTGCACAGCCTTTAACAAGCGCAGGAAAGTCAATTGCATTGCGTCATGAAGGTGTCGACCAATTGGTCTATGCAATGGAGGATTTAAAAAGAGGTGCAAACCTCGGCTTGCGCAGCGCTTTAGTTGCCGACGAAGGGCTGCTCATGTTGACAAAAGAAATGAAAAAGCATGGACAGCTGCCGGAAGACTTTGTGATTAAAGTATCCGTTCAAATGGGATCTGCTAACCCGGTCTCCGTGAAGTTAATGGAAGATCTAGGAGCTGGCACATACAATGTGCCAACTGCCCTTACCCTCGCAAAACTGGCATCAATTCGCCAGGCAATAGATATTCCGATCGATTTATACGTAGAAGTTCCTGACAACTTCGGCGGATTCTTGCGCTACTACGAAATTCCGGAAATAATCCGTGTCCTGGCTCCTGTCTATATTAAATTTGGTTTGCGCAACCATCCGGATGTGTATCCTTCCGGAAAACAGTGGGAAAGCACAAATATTTCTTTAGCCCAAGAACGTGTCAGAAGAGCTGCGCTTGGCGTCCAGATGATTGAACGCTATTATCCAGAGGCCAAAACTTCCAAACTGGGAGCGGCAGGTCTAGGCATACCAAAGGTTGTGACCTCAATTATTTCAAAATAATTTAATGTGTCCCTGGGCTGATCATAATATATCCTTATTGGCTCAGGGATTCTTAAAGAATAAGGCAAATTAAAAGGAGAAAAAATAATGGAATTTAAAGTACTCCTAACAGACTATGAATTTGTAAATTTAGCGTATGAAGAGGAAGTATTCGAAGAAGCAGGAATTAAAATTCATTTTGTAAAGGCACAATGTAAAACGGAAGATGAAGTGATTCATCATGCCAAAGATGCCGATGCCCTTTTAAATCAATATGCTCCTGTCAGCAGACGGGTGATTGAATCTCTTCATAAGTGCAAAGTTATTTCGAGATATGGTGTCGGGGTTAATACGATTGATTTAGAAGCCGCAGCCAAAAAAGGAATAACCGTTGCCAATGTACCGGACTATGGCATGGAGGAAGTATCAAACCATGCGCTGGCACTTCTTTTATCCTTGGCTCGAAAAGTTACTTTATTAAATAATCAAGTGAAAAAAGGAAATTGGGATTTCAAAGCTTCCGTGCCCATTCACCGTTTTAATGAACAAACGGTTGGTGTATTAGGTTTCGGACGAATTCCGCGCAGCCTGGTTGAAAAGGTAAAGCCTTTGGGCTTTAAGCTGGCGGCTTATGATCCGTTTGTTTCAGCGGAGGATATGGAAAAAGCCGGAGTTTAAAAAATGGATCTAGATGAAGTGATTCAAGTCGCAGATTTTCTTTCCATTCATGTACCTCTCATCAAAGATACATATCACTTAATTAATGAAGGAAGATTAAGCCAAATGAAAGCGAACGCCGTGATTATCAATACAGCGCGCGGACCGATTATTGATGAAGCCGCGCTAGTTGATGCCCTTACTAAAGGAGTGATTGCCGGTGCCGCTCTTGATGTTTTGGAAGAGGAACCGGTGAGTACTAATAGTCCATTTTTAAATATGGAAAATGTAATTATTACGCCCCATAGTGCCTGGTATTCGGAGGAAGCTATGGTGGAATTGAGAAAAAAGGCCGCGTTGAATATTGTACATGTGTTAAGTGGCAGTACCACTCCTTATGCCTTGACATAAGTAAGATCGATTAGCCAAGTGGGGAACGATGAATTCGGGGATGCGATGACTGCCTTTATAATGAAGGAAAAGATAGAATAATTGGTATATACGAATATTAGAGTTAAAAACCTTTGGAATATATAATTGAAGCCTTTCGATCGAGTATACATTCCTTCCGAACTAATATTAGTTCAACACTTTAATGCTTGTGATTCTATTATGTTTAAGGGGGCGCTTTTTATGAAGAAATCTATATTTTTAGTATTATTCACTTTTATTTTACTTACAGGATGCAGCGCAAGCACTAAAGATACAAGTTCGTCTGGCGGTGGAGAAAAATCAGGAAAAACGACAACCATTAAAATAGCCAATTTTTATGCCGATGACCACGCTGTCAATAAAGCGATAAAAGAAAAGTTCTTGCCAATGGTTGAGGAAAATTCAAATGGAAAGTTAAAAGTGGATCTTTTTCCAAACAGCACCATTGGTGGAGAAGAGTTTATGTATGATGGTACCCGTAATGGAACTATTGAAATGGCAGTTCTCAGTCAAATCATGGAACCGGATGTACCTAAGGTCGGGCTCTTCTCATTACCTTTTTTGTTTAAAGATTATGCTCATGCGAAAGGTGTACTCGACAGCCCGATTGGAGGGGATATCAAGACTGAATTTGAAGCTAAAACTGGTTTAAAGCATCTTGGATATGGAATTAACGGCTTTCGTGTAGTGTCAAGTAACAGACTTGTGAAAAAAATGGAAGACTTCAAAGGGTTAAAATTAAGGATGCCTAATGTCCCTCAAATGATTGCTACAGGCCAAGCTTTGGGAACGACTGTTTCCCCGATGCCTATACCTGAGATTTTTCCAGCCCTTGAACAGAAAGTAATAGATGGACAAGATAATCCGTATTCAACATTGCGCTCTAATGCATGGTATGAAGTACAAACTCATGTTTTAGAAACGCGCCATCTATTTTTACCAAACAATTATGTTGCAAGTAAGAAATTCTGGACCAGCTTATCCCCTGAGCAGCAAAAGGTCGTGGAAGAGGCTGTACAGGCAACAGTTAAGCGTGAGTGGGAGCTGACCGAACAAGGTGAAGAAGATGATAAAAAATTCCTAAAAGAAAACGGATTAAAGATAACCGTGCCGGATGAAGATTTTAAATCAGAAATGATCCAGGCAACCGAGGGTGTTCATAAAGAGTTTTACAAGAAATACTCTTGGGCCGAAGAAACTGTTGAGCAGATCAAGGAGCAATCGAAATAATATACGTCTATGCAACGTTAGACTCGGTTTCCATATCGAGTCTTTTTGTGTTGGTTTACTTCAATAAAATAAATAAGGCATTCATAAATGATCCAATTTTCTAAGCAAACCAGTACGGTTCTTGACTTCCAGTTTGCTAAAAATATTTTGAATATGTCGTTTTACAGTATTAATACTGATAAATGAGTGTTCCGAAATTTCCTGGTTTGTGTACCCCTTCCGAACTAGATGGCAAATTTCCATCTCTCTTGGTGTTAATAAGGAGAGTTTTTGATCAACCGATGGTGTAGAGGATCTGTCACCTTTTTCAGGGATAAGATGGACTAAATATACTGTATCCTTTTGATAGTCTGATTTCGGATCGAATTGAATGGTGTATTTTTGAAAAGAAGGGGAAATAACGGATTTTACAAAGCCTAATTGTACGTTTTGTTGACACATCAGGTACTTTATCACAAAAAGGTCTATCGTTTTTTCATTCTCATTGGTCAATAGCTCTGAAGTGATGTCTCTAGCAGACGTATTGTAATAAAGGGGGCGAAAGGACAAATCTAAAATGATAAGACCAAGAGGAGATTTATCTGCATGGGCTTCTAATATTCTTTTTTGTTGTTCTATATTCTGCAACCTGATTTGACTGGAAATTTTTTGCGAAATGAACGTCGATATGGCTTCAAATATCTTCATGTCTCGCCGATTAAAAGGGCGGTCATCTTTAGATCTTAACAATCCTAGCGTTCCTACCAATTTATCTTGGTAAGTAAAGTTGGCTACCATTTCATCATGAAAATCATGCTTTTTTATAAAGCCTCTAAAATATTCGCTCTTTTCAAACTGATCAAAGGAAACCATATCGTGGATACAAAATGCTCTTTGCTCCGACATTTTATTCAAGTGCTTTTTCGGATGGAGAAAGTCTAGTTCATCATAATTGGCCATGTAATCATAGATCACCTTATCCTTAATTTGGTATAGGTGTGGATAAGAAATATTCCCAGCTTCGTCCGTGAACCATAAAACAGACTGATGATATCCCCATATTTTTGAAAGGACATGTTGAATCTGATGGCGGAAATGTTCAGTCGGATGTGCCAGATGTTCTAAAAATTCCAATATTCCTCGATATTCTTTCTTAGATAACTGGTAATCTTTAATCAATGCTCCACCTCTAATATACGAAATATTATGAATAGTATAACACCGGTTTGTGTTTTATTTATCACCCGAAAGTACTATTTTCTGAACCGAAAAATCAGCAGATGGGTCACTTCTATCAATTTTATTACTTTGTGTACTCAATAAAATCCTATTCCATACTCCTTTTATTAGACTTAAAACAAAATAAGATGATAGTAATTTAGAGGATTACTAGTTATTGAAAAATCACACTTTTGAGTAATATGTAAAGAAAACATGATCTGAGATAATACAGCTAAGCACGCTATCAAATCACTAGGAGGTTTGGAGATGAAGTTTTCTGAGTACTCGAATTATGACGCGACAGGCTTGGCCGAGCTGGTTAGAAAAAGGGAGGTGACTCCGAAAGAACTCAAAAATATAGCTGTGGAAGCAATCAAAGAATTGAATCCAAAGTTAAACGCGGTTAATAATCTTCTTGCTGAGTCAGGCCAAGAAATTGAAGGATCACAGGAAGGACCATTCGCTGGAGTCCCATTTCTAATTAAAGAGGCATTATTGCATGCTGCGGATGTTCCGTCGAATCTAGGAAGTCGGTTAGCTGAGGGGTTAGTTTATTCTGATGATACCGAATTAATGATGAGGTTCAAAAATGCGGGATTAGTCACTGTTGGAACAACTACAACTCCAGAATGGGCGTATAACGCGACAACAGAATCGATTCTTTACGGGCCAACCCGAAACCCATGGAATACGGATCACAGTCCAGGGGGATCAAGTGGTGGGGCAGGTGCCGCTGTAGCTGCGGGTATTGTACCTTTAGCACATGCTAATGACGGAGGAGGTTCAATCCGAATTCCGGCTTCATGTAATGGATTGGTAGGGTTAAAACCAACTCGTGGACGTACACCAACCGGGCCTTTTGGAGAATTGCTAAGTGGTATCGGGGTGGAGTTTGCTGTTTCGCGGAGTGTCCGTGATACAGCGGCATTATTAGATGCTGTTGCCGGTCCTGATATTGGTGCTTACTCCTTTGCGCCCCCTCACAATAGGTCGTTTCTAGAAGAGGTTAATGCTCCGCCAAAACGGCTTCGCATTGCATACATGGAAAAGCCGCTTACTGGAGTGCCGGTGAATCAAGAATGTATTAACGCTTTGCGTGAAACGGTAAAACTTTGTCAAGAACTTGGACACGAAGTTGTCGAGGCATCCCCACAGATCGATGTAGAATTGCATAATCTTGCTACACTACGAATTTGGACCGCGCATGTGGCCCATATGGTAAATGGAGTAGCTAAAGCCTTAAACCGCGTTCCTTCAGAAGAAAATCTTGAAACAGCGAGCTTTGCGTGTTACCAATATGGTCAGGCAATCACTGCTCCCCAGTTACTGGAAGCAACCGACATCATGGCAGCAGTTACAAGGTCGGTAGGACAGTTTTTCACGAAATACGATATCATATTATCACCAACAACAGCCCAGCCTCCACTCCCTCTAGGTGAATTAAATCAAAATGCTCCAGGAATCAATGCTGAAGAATGGACTGAACAAATATTTACTTATGCCCCATTCACTAATCTATTTAATACAACAGGCCAGCCTGCGATATCGCTCCCTCTCGGGTGGAGCAGCAATGGCCTGCCGATAGGGATGCAGTTTGGCGGACGCTATGCTGAGGAGTCAACGCTAATTAATCTAGCCAGTCAACTCGAACAAGCACGTCCTTGGAAAAATAAACGTCCCCCTGCATTGGTTAATGCTACTTAAATTAATCGAGGTTAACATCCAAAGAATTTTATAATCAATTATAACTGCAGGTTACGTTTACAAACGCATGAAGCGTTTGTAAACGTGATAAAGAATATAGGATCCTGGCAAGAACTACACATTGAGGGGGAAATACTATGTCATGGCGAATTGGTATTGATATTGGTGGTACGTTTACAGATGTAGTCGCTTTTAACGAGGAAATCGGAAGTAGAAAAGCTTTAAAAGTCCGTTCAACGCCAAAAAATCCTTCAGAAAGTTTTCTAAATGGGATTAGATCTTTAAAAGATATGGGGATTGAATCATCAGATATATCCATGGTCATGCATGGTACTACCGTTGCAACGAATGCAATTCTAGAGAGTAAGTATAGTGAAATGGGTTTAATTGTAACTGGCGGTTATAGAGAAATGTTGGAATGCGCACGGCAAACGGTTCCAGGTGACTTTGGTGATATTGTTACCTGGATTAAACCGCCTCGTGTAGTTCCCCTTGAACTAGTTAGAGAAATCCCTGGGAGATTAGACTACAAGGGGGATGAATTACGGCCTTTAGACGAAGAAGCTGTAAGAAAAGTAGCCAGAGAATTCAAAGAAATAGGTGTCCCAGCTATAGCTGTGTCATTAATAAATTCATATAGGAATCCCATACATGAAGAAAAAGTTCGAGAGATTATAAAAGATGAATATCCTTCTTGCTATGTATCTATATCAACTGATGTTATTAGAGAATACCGAGAATATGAACGAACGGTCAGTACTTGTTTGAATACGGGGCTAATGCCGTCACTTTCAAGCTATGTAGAAAAATTAACAGAACAACTTGAAAACACTCAAAACCAAACACGTTTTTATATTATGCAGTCCAGCGGGGGATTAACGGATAGTGAAACGATTAAAAAACAACCTATTAGTGCTGTTTTATCTGGGCCTGCAGCAGGAGTGGTTTCAGCGGCGGCCTTAGCAAAAACAAGCGATTTTCATAATCTAATCACACTTGATATGGGTGGAACTAGCACTGACATTTGTCTGATTGAAAATGGTGAACCGAAGATGCTGACTGAGGGGCAGATTGATGTTTACAACATTAAAACGCCTATGGTAGATATGACTACAGTAGGTGCCGGTGGAGGATCTATTGCGTGGTTGACAGCTGGAAATAGTTTAAAAGTGGGTCCCGAAAGCGCAGGATCTGATCCAGGTCCGGCCTGTTATGGATACGGTGGTGAACATCCTACTATAACAGATGCCCATCTTATATTGGGCCGCATTCCGACTTCATTGGCAGACGGTAATGTTGTATTGAAAGCGGAAGCATCAAGAAAAGTTATAGAGGAAAAAATTGCTTCTCCTCTTAACTTAACTGTAGAAGAAGCAGCTGACGGAATTATTCAAATAGGAACCGAAAACATAGCCAGGGGGATCAATCTGGTTTCCATTTCTAGAGGGCAAGATCCTAGGATGTATGCACTGTACCCGTTTGGAGGTGCCGGCGGGTTACATGCTTGCCGTTCAGCCGATATCCTAAAAATTAAGAGGGTCATTGTTCCTCTGCTTCCTGGACTAACTTCAGCCGAAGGGTTGCTATTAACAGATATTCGAGCAGATGAGGTTATAACCGATGTCCAACGTGAAGATGAACTAGACATTACAAAACTCCAGTCCGAATTTAAAATAGTTCGTGAAAAATCAATAAATTACTTAAAAAATGAAGGATTCAATGAAAAGAACCTGAAAATTCTTTGTTTTATGGATTTCCGATATTGGGGTCAAGCGTTTGAAATTAGGGTGCCTGTAGATCTTCCTGCAGGCGGGCAAGTATCTGAAAAGATCATTAGGGACACCATTAATAAATTTCATCATTTTCACCTTGACCGTTACGGGTACTCCTATGAAACCAAAGAACTGGTTGAGATTGTAAACATTGGAGCAACCGGGGTTGGCTTACTTAATCCGCTGCAGCAAACTGAATATGATTCCAACTCTCGTGATTTAAATGATGCTCTAGTTAGTGAAAACAAAATGTACGTAACCAAAAATGGAAAATCTGGATATTATTCTGTACCTGTGTATGACAGATACAAAATCCCTGTTAATAAACCGTTTGAAGGACCTGCTATCATTAAACAATTTGACTCTACTTTTGTTATGGAACCTGAATGGACTGCGCAAGTTGATCATCTTGGTTATATCATTTGTGAGAAAAAGGGAGGTATCTAACATGAAAATTGACATGAATAAATACGAAGACAGGGAGAAGTATGATCCTTTTCGATTTAAGGAATGGCCAAGACATGATGAACATTGGCCAAGAATTCAAGAGAGAAAAGAGCTATTAGATCCTTTAACCGTCGATATTATTGAGGGTGCCCTTGAATGGGCTATAGATGAAGGGGAAGCTGTTGTTGAAAGAATGGCTAGAGGTTCTATCATTCGGGAGCAACATGATTACCGGGCATCCTTCAATACAGTGGATTGTAATAGTGTAACTCATGTATCATGGGCAGCAACTGCTGATCCTATTAGAAACTGCTATGAACTTGAGGATATTCGTCCAGGAGATGTTTTTGTGTATAATGACGTTTATTCTTCTCTAGGAACCATTGGCCACCTCCCTGATTACTGTGCGGTAGTTCCGGTTTTTAGTGATGAGAGGATAATCGGCTTTTCTCAGATTTTCGGCCATTGTACGGACGTTGGGGGACGTGTAGTAGGAAGCTGGCCTCTGTCTTCGACCAGTATTTTTGAAGACGGAACCATGTGTCCACCGATTAAGTTGTACGACCAAGGAAAATTAAATGAAGAAGCTTATCGCATTATTCTAAGAAACAGTCGTTTTCCAGATGAGTTGCGTGGGGATATTGATGCATTTATTAGTTGTGCCAGACTTATTCAACGTCAGGTGCTTGAATTGTGTCAACGATATGATACAGATACTGTGGAAGCTGCTTTTTATGAGATTATGGATAGATGTGAAAAAACAGTTATTGAAAAGGCCCTTCCTCAGATCCCTGAAGGGGAATTTATAGGAGAAGATTTTATTGAAAATGATGGGGTGGATCGTGATAAACCCGTTAAAATTAAATTAACGATTCTCAAGGATTCCGAACGTATGATAGTTGATTTCGAAGGAACTGATCCCCAAACCAAAGGACCTATAAACTGGCCCATGGATGGCAGACACTTTTCAAAATGGCTTGGAGCATTTATAAAAGGGTATGCTCCTGGAATGGTCATTAATGATGGATTTACGAAAGTATTCCAGTGTATGCTCCCTCCTAAAACAGTTTTATCAGCAAGGTTTCCAGCACCTAGTTCGGACAGGATGACATCTATGTTAATGATGATAAATGCATTTACCGCTGCAATGGTAAAAGCAACAAAAGGAAACGCAGTAGCAGCTATGCAAAACATCCAATTATATGCGATCTTTGGGGAAAATGAAAAAGGCGAACCCTTCTTGTACCGTGAAATCTTTGGCGCTGGTTCTGGAGCAAGACCATACGAGGATGGAACTGATATGGTGGACTTGGTTCCAAACTCCAGAAACTTACCTGCAGAATTCATTGAACAGCGTTACCCAGTAATCGTAGAACGAGTAGGAGCATATATTGATTCTGGAGGTCCCGGTAAACACAGAGGAGGACTTGGTTACTTAAAAGATGTTCGGGCATTGGTTGATGGATATTTTTCACCTGTAGCATACCGAACTGAATTTGCCTGTTTTGGTGTAAACGGAGGTATGGCAGGAAAGCCTGGGGTTTGTTGGATTAATCCTGGGACTCCTCAGGAAAAAAAGATTATCCACAGCCACGAATCTATTCCTATTAAAGCAGGAGATATTGTTAGAATTACCACCCCTGGGGGTGGAGGCTGGGGAGATCCCTTAGAACGAGATCCCGAAAGAGTACGTCTCGATGTACAACGGAATATCGTATCACTTGAAAGCGCCAAAGATGATTATGGTGTTATTCTTCAAAAGGTTGAAAATCCGAGACGTGCATACGAAATAGATGAATCGGCTACAAAGCAACTTAGAGATGAAATCCGAAAAAATCGGGAACCGCTTAAATTAATTAATCGTGGAGAACGGGTAAATCAATTAATTAATGAAGGAAAGATATCTGTTTCAGACTACGATATGCTTGCTTTCCCAAATACACCTGCTTATGCGTAATAGTTAATCGGCACTAAAGCCAAGATATTCAGAAGCGGATACCAAGCACACATTTGTTGGTATCCGCACACCTAAGCAAATAGTCAATTAGGCTTCCCTCTTTGGCTTAACATTTATTATTTTGAGCAGCTAATAAGTTATATATGGAGGTGAAATTGCGTGACAAAAGAAAGTCCTTTTTTTCACTTGAAAGTACAAGAATCGGATCCTTTTAAAAGAGGAACGTTTATTGGCGAGCGAGTCTCTGATAAAATCAACGGAAATGTGGAGATTTACAAAAATATTTTCAAGGAGTATGCTGACGCCGATTGGGACACTGTACGGAACAAGGCACTCCAATTTGTGGAACCCATTCAGGATTATGCCCCTGAAATGGTTGAAGAATTGAAAGGAATGGCTAAAGGTTCAGAATTGGACTTGGCTGATTTAATGGCGTTAAATGTAAGGACTGAAATTATGTTTGGTTTAACGCAAAGAGTGGAAGCTGAATGTACTTCATATGCTTTATCAAAAGACAATGTGACCAACCAACACGTTATAATTGGACAAAACTGGGATTGGAAAACGCCAGTCCAAAAAAATACGATAATAACCGAAATACAACAAGAACCTTATCCGTCAATCATTATGGTGGCTGAGGCGGGTCATTTGGGCAAAATTGGCTTTAACTCAGCCGGCATTGGTTTATGTGCAAACCTGCTAGTAAGCTCGTTAGATAAGGGTGAAGTAGGTGTTCCTTTCCATGCAATTCTAAGAAAAATACTAAATTCGCAAACTTTTAATGAAGCAATCAGAGCGGTAACTCTTCCATATCGGGCTTCCTCCGGTAACTTCGTTATTGCAAATGATAAAGGTACCATCCTGGATCTGGAAACAGGCCCGGGGGGAAAAGAAAATATTTATTATTTAGAGCCCACTGAGGGGATATTAGGCCATGCTAACAATTTTATAGTCGACACTCATTTTGAAGATAAAACTCTTGAGATATTACCAGATTCTCCAGGTAGAGCGAATCGCATAAGACATGAATTATCAAAATTTTCCGAGGTGGGAATTGATCAAATCCAAAATGCGTTAAGGAACCATGATAACTATCCCAATTCAATTTGCCGTCATCTGGAATCCGAGGGAAATATACAAACATTAGCATCCATTATAATGGATTTAACTGAGAAGAGTATGCTTGTTACTGCCGGTCCTCCATGTGAAAATTTGTTCACTAGGGTGTACCCTCAGTTCTATAAAAATGAAAAAATTGTGTAATTTCGAAAAATAACAAAAACCACCTTACCAAGATTTTTGAACTTAACCTGAATAATGGACAATTTTGAAAAAAGTCCTTTATTCGGGTTTTTCTGTGTCAATATGCCAGAAACCCGTTTATAATCATTTCAAAGATATGCGTTGTGGATGCATGGTGAGTAAAATTATTTTTAATGAAATGCAAATCATTCGGGCCATAAGGTCACATTTTCTGTAATAAAAAAAGGGGTAGCGCTTCTTTAGCGGCCCCCCCTAATTTGCTGGTTAAAAAAGGTATGGAATGATAATCGCAACAATTCCAAGGGCGATTGCCCACCATGCTAAAGCTTTTTTGGGGCTAGCCAGGCCAATTAGTCCGAGTATAATAGCAATACCACCTAGCCAAATTGGTGCGTAGAAAAATCCAACAATTGCCGAAAGGATACCCAACCAACCCATCCAATTACCTGCCATATCATTCATGTCCAAACATCTCCCTTTTTTTTTGGCTTAGACTTTGCAACGAATGACCTTACTACAATTGAATTTAAAGTGGATTATTCTTTCTGTTATAATTTATGATTCTTAGACATTTTGTATGTTAATTCTTTTCATATCGAAATTCTAAACATTCGTGATCTTCCACATTTTGACCAGGATATTGAAAATGATCCGCCAGAAATAGTAAAAGAATTTAAAAAGCAAATGGCGGAAGCGGATGCTGTTTTGTATGTCACACCTGAATACAATTACTCCATTCCGGGTGTCTTAAAGAATACGATTGATTAGTTGCCTCGCGTGGATAAGGTAGTAATAGGCAAGCCATCGTGGATTGTTGGTGCTTCTATATCCTTAATGGGAACAATTCGTGCCTAGCTTCATTTTGAGGGAAGTCTTATTCGCACCAGGGGTTCCTCCCGGCTCCTGCCTGGAAATGAAGTGTATGTATCTTCAACTCATGAAAAATTCGATGAGACGGGCAATCTTACCCATGAACTGACGATTGAATTCTTAGATGGTGCAGTCGATAACTTCTTTGGATGGGTTGAGGGAAGTAAAATAAAATACATACTTTAATCCATTAACATAGCATAAAGAATTTCATGATTTGTCAAGTTGGTTTTTAACAAGGTTCGTTATCTCGAATGAACGTTGCCTGTTTCATTTGAGATTTGATAGAGAGCCTAAGATTTATGAAAGATTTACGCAAACTGCTTCGCGACCAAGCACCTTACTTTGGGAAAATTGAGAAGTACTAATTGCATCAAATTATATATGCGGTATACAAGCTCCTTTTAATTAGGGATTTGGAGATGACTACCAAACCTAATTATAAGGAGCTTTTTAATCCAATGAAGACTTGGAAATTATAAAGTTCCGTAGAAGTACATTATAAAAATTGGGTTTTTTAGATTAGTGGCCAAATACCTCCTTTTTATTCGGAATGGCAACCTTTTAATTCTTCAAAATTAGGGGGTGCTATTCGTTTTTAGAAATTATTCAAAGTTAGTCATATATCGACAAATTCTTAAGACTAGTTTTTAGCAAGACTCAAATTAATAAATAAATTCTTAGAAAAAACCTATAAAATATTGTAAAAGATTTAAAAGTGTAATAATATAAAATAAAATTAATTAAAAAATCTAAAAATTTAAATTAATGCAAATTTTATTTTCAAAAGAGGTGGTTAATGCATGATTGGCTGCTATAAAAATTATTAGGGAAGATTTAGGTGTATTCGGTGTTGGTCTTTAATACAGTTTTTTGCATTTACATTTATGAAGATCAATCGCCATCATTATATTTGATTTTGATTTGTTGGGAGGGCCTTTCCTTCCAAATTGGGAGATTTCCTCTGTACATGGATACCTGTCCACTTCAAGGGGGAACATGTCCATATTTCTGACATAACAAAGGTGAAAGCGCTTCAAATGATGGTGTGGTAGTTCAAAAGAGTACTATGCATAAAAAAAAGGGAGGAAATACTATGAGAAAGAAATTTATGGGTTTTGTGGCACTTATATTTGCAATAACCTTGGTATTAACAGGTTGTGGCGCTAACACCACAAATAACAATGCTGCAAGTGGGAATACGGAGAAAAAGACGCCTGCTGGAAATAAATATTTGACAATCGCTACAGGAGGAACATCTGGTGTGTATTATACCCTTGGCGGAGCAATGGCAAAATTCTATAACGAAAAATTAGGATATAACGCTTCCGCACAGACTACGAGCGGCGCTGTAGAAAATATCAACCTCCTAAATGCGAAAAAAGTAGACATGATTATAGTTATGGTTGATTCTGCTTCTGATGCTGCAGCTGGAAAAGCAAGCTGGGAAAAGACTGGTCCTATAAAAAATATGAAATCTTTGGGCGGTCTTTATATGAACTATGTACACGTAATTGCACCTAAAGACAAAAACATTAAATCGGTGGAGGACCTTAAAGGTAAGAAAATTGGAGTTGGAGCACCTAATAGCGGTACAGAAGTAAATGCTCGTATGGTATTAAAAGGATATGGGTTAACTTATGATGACGTTAAACCAGATTATCTCTCTTTTGCAGAATGTGTAGAACAGTTAAAAAATGGATCAATTGACGCAGCCTTTATCACAGCAGGGTTGGGAGTTTCTGCAGTAATTGATTTACAAACAGCCTTGGATGTAGAAGTTGTACCAGTTGAAACTGCTGATGTTGAGAAAATGAAAGCGGATGGTGCTGCAGTATCTCCGGGTGAAATTCCTGCAGGAACTTATAAAAACGATAAAGCTGTTCCTACTGTAGCTATAAAGAATATCTTAGCCGTCCGTGACGACATGCCAGAAGATCAAGCATATGAACTTACAAAAACATTTTATGAAAGCTTAGACCAATTGGTCGCAGCCCATAAAACCGCAGAACAAATTAGTATTGATGCAGCTGTAAAGGATTTAGAAATTCCTCTTCATCCAGGGGCAGAAAAGTACTTTAAAGAAATCGGAAAGAACTAAATTTAAATATTAAAACGGGGGCTACTGTTATAGAAATAGTATAAAGTCGATAGCCAACGATGATTTCTTAGCTTGCATTACCCCTATACTTTTTTAAAAGATAAGAGAAAATATAATTTATTGAAATTTGAAAGGTGTCTAACGCATAACGCCCTAGTCCCTCGAGATCACAAGTAAATCACAGTAAGAAGGAAAGAACGCCTTCTTTCTGCTCGCCTTATGCTTGTCGGGGCTGAACAAGGCGCCCTGAGCTTTTCTAATTTGGAGGATCTCTTTAAGATTCCGACTTTCCCATCCTGTCCAACCACTGCAAGTCTGAAGATGGAATGAATTCATTCCATTGACGATAGTAGCTTTTTGCTTTCAGAGAATGAAGAGATTGTTAGTTGTTTAATTTCAGAGTGTAATGAAGATGACAGGTAGTCGTAGAGAAAGGAAGTGTTGAACATGAAAGAAAAGAGTAAAAACATTGATTTCGAGAAAGATATGTATGAAGAAAATGTTGACAAGTCAAAAGCCCTATTAGAAGAATATGATCCAGAAGCAAACTATCGAAAATTTGATAAAAGATGGCTTACTGCGTTAGTATCCGTCATCGCTATTGGTTTAGCGTTATTCCATTTATATACGGCTTGGGCTGGTCCTCTGATTACACTACAACACCGATCCTTACATGTTGCAGTCATTCTTTGTCTCATTTTTTTATTGTACCCTGGGTTCAAAAAGAGTTCTCGCAAAACCCTCTCTTTTTTTGATTCAGCCCTTGCTGTTCTTTCGTTAACCTCAGCAGGCTATATTTTTATTTTTTACACAGAGATCGTAAATCGTGGAGGGATCGCATCTTCTGTTGATATCATCTTCGCTACTATTACCTGTGTACTCGTCTTAGAAGCATCTAGGCGTGTTGCAGGATGGGAGTTAACTGCGATGGCGGGTATCTTTATTGCGTATGCATATTTAGGCCCTTACCTTCCAGGGGCATTAGGTCATAGAGGATATACACTTGGAGATATCTTTTCCTATTTTTATGTGACAACTGAAGGGATCTATGGAGATGCAATCGCCGTATCTTCTACGTTTATCATTTTGTTCATCATTTTTGGTGCTTTCTTAACGAAAAGTGGAATGGGTACATTATTCAATGATTTGTCTCTTGCTGCTGCAGGAAGTTCTAAAGGTGGACCAGCAAAGGTAGGTGTCATTGCAAGCGCAGTGCACGGTTCAATCAACGGCTCTGCAGTTGCGAGCGTTGTAACGACAGGGTCCTTTACCATTCCTTTGATGAAGAAGGTAGGATATAAACCGGAGTTTGCGGGGGGAGTTGAAGCCACTGCAGCCGTGGGTGGACAAATCCTGCCGCCGGTTATGGGAGCAGCAGCTTTTATCATGGCAGAAACCTTGGGAGTTCCCTATGTAACAATTTGTATAGCCGCTATAATTCCTGCTTTAATGTACTATTATGGCTTACTTGTCCAAGTTCATCTCCGTGCTGACAAGGATAATTTACATGGTTTAAAAAAAGAAAACTTACCAAAAGTAAAGGATGTATTAAAACAAAGAGGTCATTTATTACTGCCAATAGTTTTACTTGTTGTCCTACTATCCATGCACTTCTCACCTACATACGTAGGAGTCTTTACTATCCTTGCAACTATCGTTATAGCCGCACTGCGTAAAGAAACTCGGATGGGTTTTCGCGACATACTGAGCAGTTTAGAAGCAGGGGTACGAGACACACTAAGTGTCGCAGCTGCCTGTGCAGCTGTTGGAATTACAGTAGGAGTCTTTAGTTTGACTGGACTAGGTCTAAAATTTGCTAATATTATCATTGCATTGGGGCAGGGTGAGCTTTTCATAACTCTAGTCTTAACAATGTTAGCCTCTATAATATTGGGATTAGGCTTACCATCTATCCCATGTTACATTATTACAGCAACCATGGCAGCTCCAGCACTTTCTAATTTTGGCATTAGTCCATTAGCTGCTCATCTCTTCGTTTTCTATTTTGGAGTGATTGCAAATTTAACGCCACCCGTTGCACTTGCGGCCTTTGCGGGAGCCGGAATTGCGGGTTCTGATCCACAACGGACAGGTTGGATTTCTTGCAAGCTAGCAATTGCAGGATTTATTGTACCTTTTGTATTTGTTTATAAACCGTCCATACTGATTCTAAACTCAAGTTTTGTTGATGTCACTTTGAACACACTCTCTCTAGTGGTTGCAGTGACGATTTTAGCAGCATCTGTAGAAGGATTCATATTTAGCAAGCTGAATTGGTTGGGACGTTTAGGACTGGTTCTTTGTGCAGTAGGGTTTATTTTCCCCAATGTGGTTGCTACATCTCTTGCAATGGTTGGTACAGTCGCGATCTTAGCATTCCAATTTCGCAGAAAAAAACACACTATTATAGAACTTTCAGCCTAATACGAGTATTGGCCAAACTATTTTAATATTCACATATATAACCAGAGAATAGAAAGTCTAAGGGAAAAGGAGAAAGCTAAATGAACTTTGATTTGAGTAATGATAATATTCAGGTGAAGAAAATGGCCCGAAATTTTGCTGAAAAAGAAATTTTACCTTACGTGAAATATTATGAGAACCAAAGAATGTTCCCTAAAGATATTCTGAAGAAAATGGGTGAAGCAGGGATGTTCGGGGCTTGTTTTCCTGAGCAATATGGTGGATCAGAAATGGGATTTATGAACCTTGCTATAATTGCAGAGGAAATTTCAAGAGCGCACCCTGCTTTTGGATATGCTTTTAATATGCAAGCGATGACCTGTCCGTTTACCATACTTAATTGGGGGACAGAAGAACAAATTAGAAAATATGTTCCAGATTTAATAAGAGCTGATCTAATCGGCATGTTTGCATTGACTGAGTCTGGTGGAGGTTCTGATCCAGCTGGCTCAATGAAAACCACAGCACAATTAGTAGGTGATGAATATGTAATAAATGGTTCAAAAGTTTGGATTACGTTTGCTAATGAAGCTGATGTAGGTGTTTTATTTGCAAAGACCGATACGGAATCAGGGCACAAAGGGATTTCTGCTTTTATTATTGAAACAAATCGTCCTGGATTCAAAGCGAAACCGATCGAAATTAGTTCTTTAGGCTATATGATGAGGAGTTGTGAAGTGTTCTTTGAAGATTACCGTATTCCAAGAGACATGCTTCTAGGTAAGGAAGGGGAAGGATTCAAAATTGCCATGAACGCTCTTGATTACGGACGTCTCACTGTTCCGGCCCGGCTGGTTGGAATTTCTCAAGGATGTTTAGATGAATCTCTAAAATATTGTAAAGAAAGAGAAGTAAGCGGAAATCAAATTGGTGAATATCAAATGATTAAGCGTTTAATCGCAGATATGGTGGTGGAGACTGACGCAGCAAGGCTGCAGACGTATCGAAGTGCCTTCTTAAAGGATAAAGGTGAGGTTGCAACAAGGGAAAGTTCATATTCTAAGTATTTCGCTTCGGAGGTAGCCACTAAAGTAACTCGAAGTGCTCTTGAAATATTTGGTGCTATTGGAATTTCGGATGAATATCCAATTATGAAATATGTAAATTACGCTAATATGCTTCATTTTGGAGAGGGTTCTGCAAATATCCAAAGAATTTTAATTGCTAATGATGCATTAGGCTGGAAAAATGCAAATCGCCACCATATCAAAAGAAGGTTTTCGTTAAACAGTGACTTAGTTTTAAGTTAAAAGCGAGAGAGTGATATTATCCTAGAATTTTAACCACAAGTAATTATAACTAGTCAATAGAATCACTCAGATACATGCATCCTTTGAAGATATTCACTGACTTATTAATTGAAACTACAATGGTTAGGGTCGTGGAACCATGCAACACTTTATGGCGTTTATAACATTAACAAGAGGATTTATTTTACTTTATATATTGCTTTTTCACTTTTCTCCATACCTCTTGGTTTCTTCCTTGTTACATTGGTGGCTCTTGTATTTTTTATATCCTGGCCGTGGATGGCAACCTTTCCAAAAGTAACGAGTGGATTATTGCTAGTATTGGAAATCTTCTTTTTTTAATTATACGATGGGAACTGGAAATATTGGGTCAGTTCTATTCTCGATAATGTCGCTTTGGTGCCCCTTTTTATTACAGTTCCCTTACTGTCATATCCTCTGCGAAATGGTGGATACATTGAGTATACCGATCATTTTATATCACGTTATTTGAAGAAGGATTTAAAAAAAGTAGCATTTATTACGGCATTGACTAGTATTGTCAGCTCTTTTTCGAATTTAGGTTCATTAAGAGTGATGTACGATTTATTCACAGGCCGCTTTGAATATTTGAACAAATTATTTGCAAGAAGTCTTTTACAAGGATTTTCTCTTGCGGCCTTTTGGTCACCCTATTTTGCCGGAATTATTGCCTTTGTGGGTTTGTTTTTAGCTTTATTTATTTTAGAAAAATGGCTTCACTTTAATGTTCTTTTATTAATTTCAATTTTAGCTATCTCTTACTCTATTGCGTGGTCACTTGCAATTAAAAAAATAAAACAATATGTTTTCTCATTAAAAGATTATTTTACAAATGTCGCACTAAATGTACATACAGAATCAATAATGATTATATCTGCAACATTTTTTTCACAGAGGGTACTTCTGACAAATTTCCCTGCCTTCTTGTCAAGTCTATTTTAAATACATTAGCAAACTGTCTCTCGTATTAACAGTATTCATCATTATTTTAACATGTGTAATAGCATCCATTTTTATACACCAAATACTTCCCATCTCAATATTTGAAACTACGTTGTCACCAGAAGTCATCGGTCTTAAACCGGAACTTTTTGTATTAACTCTTGTAATGAGCTGGGAAATAACACTCTTACTTTCGCCTGTTTCTGCAGCGAATTTACTTGCAGCAAATTTATTTAAGACAAAAGCATTCGAAATTGGAATTTGGAATTTCAAATATACTTTTTCAATCATTTTCATATCATCAATATCGATCTTTTTTTAAATAAATTTTTTTGAATATTTGAACAAATACTGTAGCTCATTTGCATCGATGAAATCTCTATTAGAAAAGCTTTCATTTTTGGGAGGTGATGGTACAAAACAAACTACATATCAGTCGTTTAAAAGTTGGATTTTGTTACCAAAAATGATTTTAAAGAGGAAAAACGTAAGAATCATCAAAAAGCTTTACATTTGACTAAATACTTCATATAAAAAAGGACGTGACTGAACTTGAAAACAGCGGAACTAGAAAAATATAAAAAAAAATTAATGGGTTTAATCCCGCCTGAACGAATAATGAAGGTTGAATTCCCTAGACCCTCTAGAGAAATAATAGAAGCATTTCTTGAATTGGATGGATTAACACCAACAGTTTCAGATGTATTAGATTCAATGGGTATAAAGGGTTCTATTTCAGCAAGCCGCCTTCGTCCAATCATAAATGGAAAAAAAATAGTTGGGCCTGCTGTGACGATACGTTATATTCCTGAAAGTAACACCACCGACTATGGTTATTCAAATAAGGAACGCGCTAAATTAGCGGATCGGGATGTGTATGCTATTGCTGAAAAAGGAGATGTTCCAGTATTCGATGCTGCGAGTTTAGGAGATATTTCAGTGATGGGGGGGCTTTCCACACTTGTCGCTAAAAAGTGGGGGATGGCAGGCAATATAGTAGATGGCGGTGTAAGAGATATAGATAACGTTCACAAGCTTGATTATCCAGTATGGAGTACAGGCCAAACGCCAATCACAGGAAAATATCGGGTTGAGGCAATGGAAATCAATGGTCCAATTTCAATCGCAGGAGTAAGGGTTAATCCCGGAGACCTAATCATTGCAGATGATAGTGGTGTCGTTGTTGTTCCATTTGAAAAAGTAGAAGAAGTTTTGGAAAAAACGATCGCAGCCACAAGAAGGGAAGATGAAGTAGTTAGACTATTTGAAAGCGGTGTGACAATTGAAGAGTTAAGTGAAATTTTGCCGCCAAGTAAATGGTAGAGGAGGACGAACATGACAACATTTCGTGATTTAGCTTGTGAGGAAATTATTAAAGGGATCGAAGAAGTGGAACCTGATTATTTCCTATCGATACCTTGCAGTACAGTTGGTCCAGTAATCGAACACTTTGAGAAATCGGATAAGGTTACTTCTTTCCCAGTTAGCCGAGAAGAAGATGGGGTAGGTATCGCAGCTGGTCTTAGCTTAGGTGGAAAACTGCCAATCATGCTCATTCAAGATACAGGGATTGGAAATTCAATTTTAGCTATTACAACCTTTGCTCAGGCTTATCATGTACCTATGCTAATTTTGGTAACTCGCAGAGGTGGTTTTGGTGAAATCAATTCTGCAGTCAATCTATTTTCTGAGCCTTTGCCTAGAATATTGGATGATGCAGGTGTTAAGACATTTAAGCTAGACTATCGGCTCCCACTAAAAGAGTGGAGTGTTGCCATCAAACAGGCTGCACAATATGCAAAGGATACTCATCGCCCAATTATTGTTATGTTTAATATAAAAGGTGGTGCAGAACAATGATGTCTAGACTGGATGCGTTAAAAGTACTTTTCAAATACACAGAAAACATACCTGTCATTTCATCTTGCGGGAATACTTCAAGAGAGTGGGCAAGTTTAGGCAGACGTGACAATCATTTATATATGGTGGATACAATGGGATTGACACCATCTGTAGCGATCGGCGTCAGTTTAGCTTTAGAGAATAAAGAGTTCAAAAAATGTATTGCTATTGAAGGTGATGGCGGCGTTTTAATGAATCCAAACGCATTCGCGTCTGCAGGTTATTTACGTCCCAAAAAGTGGCTGTTGATTGTATTTGATAATGAATGTTTTGCCTCAACAGGAGGACAATGTTCGCTGGCAAGCCGCCTCGATATTGGGAAGGTTGCACAGGGATATAACCTAGAGGTAATTCAAGTAGAGACGGCGGATGCATTCGAACATGCAGTACAGACATCCATTGAAAAAGATGGACCGATTGTTATTCACGCCAAAATTAATCAGGAGAATCAGAAAAACCCTTTTATTAATGACGACCCAGCTGTGCTCGCATATAAATTCTCATGTTTTTTGAGTCAATAATTATGAAAAAAACTGTATAGGGAAAGCAATTTCTCTATACGATCCTAAAAGAGTATAAGATAACTATAAATCAGCTGAATAAAAATGTAAAATACGGATTTTAAATACGTTTTCTAATTAATTAGAATATCATAATAATAACAAGGGGGTACTACCAATGAAGGCCTTAATAATCGATCACATCCATGAGGATGGTGTGAAGATGCTAAAAGAATATTGCGAAGTAGACATTATTCACGATATTTCATCCGAGGAATTGGCTCGTATTGTTGGAAATTATGACATATTACTTGGACGCGCAACTCATTTAACTGGCACAATTGAAGAGCCGCTTTTAGAGAACTATGGAAAATTAAAAGTCATTGGAATTGCATCAGTAGGTTTAGATCAATTTGACCAAGAATATATAGCATCAAAAGGTATTAAATTAATTAATCTTCCGGGAGTTAACTCTGTATCAGTAGCAGAGCATACAGTTTCTCTCCTACTTTGCGGAATGAGATATATACTTTTTGCTTATGAACAAATGAAAAAAGGCATTTGGAATAAACATGGCTTTTCTTCAGCATTGGAACTCAGTGGAAAAACGATTGGTATTATTGGGTTTGGAAATATTGGCAAGAGTGTCAGTAAAATTCTTAAAGATGGATTTAGAATGAACATTCTAGCATATGATCCTTACATTTCAGAGGAGGAAGCACATACCGCAGGAGGAAAATTAGTTTCTTTGGAAGAGTTATTAAAACAAGCAGACGTTGTAACCATACATACTCCCCTTACCGAAGAAACCTATCATTTGATTAGTGAAGAAGAAATGAAAGCAATGAAAAAAAATGCAATTTTATTAAATGCTGGACGCGGCGGTATTATTGATGAAAATGCATTATACAAGTATTTACATAACAACCATTTAAGATTTGCTGGTTTGGATGTTCAGGAAGTAGAACCATGCTATCATTCGCCTCTTTTTAAGCTTGAAAATTTCATAGCTACTCCGCATATTGCTGGACTTACTTATGATGCATTAAGCCGTGCAGGTAAAAGAATAGTCATCGATTGTCTTGAATATATGGGTGTGGAAGTTAATTCGATTACTACGAATATCTGACATTATAATTAGGATGAAGGGGTGGTCAAATGGATAATGGCCAAATGGTCGCCTCTGGATCCTGTACATTTGTAAATAAAATGAAAGCATAGAAATTAGAGTTAATAAATTTAAAAAATGAGGAGTAAGGGAATGAAAAAACAATCTGAACAAGTTGTTCTCATAACAGGAGCTAGCTCCGGAATTGGTCAGGCTTCAGCTAAGTTGTTAGCAGAAACGGGAGCAAAAATCATTGCGTGCTACCATTCAAACAAAGATGGGGCAGAGGAAACAAAACGAATCGTAGAAAACGCAGGAGGAGAATGCCTTCTAGTTAAAGCCGATGTTACAAATAAAGAACAAGTGATTGACATGGTTAATCACTCTGTTGAAGCTTTTGGATATATTGATGTATTAGTGAATAATGCGGGGGCAGCTATTAAAAGAAGCTCATTTTTAGAAATAGATGAAGATTTATGGCAAAAAACATATGATGTGAATGTTAAAAGTATGTTTCTCGTTTCCCAAGCTGTCTTAAAACATATGGTTCCCCGTAAATCAGGGAAAGTCATTAATATATCCTCAATAGCCGCCAGACTTGGCGGACCAGGAGAAAGTATCCATTATGCCTCTGCTAAGGGAGCAGTAGACACATTAACGGTAGGTTTATCCAAGGAGTTTGCTCCACACGGCATTTTAGTGAACGGAATCGCCCCTGGGTTTATTCTTACACCCTTCCAGGATAAATACTCAACTCAGGAACGTATTGATAAAATCGTTCCGACAATTCCAATTGGCCGTGCAGGCAGCGCTGAGGATATTGCTAAAGTAGTCGTGTTTTTGGCATCAGATTCTGCAAACTATATGATGGGTCAAATTGTTACTGTAAGCGGGGGCCGGTAGTTTTTATTCTTGTACGTAGATGAATTGTATACCTAGTGAGAGGCAAAAATTTTTCATAGATATAGCGGACATCGGTAAACAAGCTGTTTAAAGAGAGAGACCACACATGCCATATGGAAAAATAGATAGGAATTTGTTTGAAGAAATATGTGAAATAATCCCTGATTAGTCCAGAATTCTAACGAGGAGGAATTCGTATGAAGCAGCCTTTAGAGGATATAAAAGTACTGGATTTGTCACGGGTATATGCAGGTCCAGGCGGGTCAATGATTTTAGGAGATTTAGGAGCTGACGTTATACGTATTGAATCTCCTAAAGGTACTGACAGTATGAGAGAATGGGTTCCTTTTATTGAAGGAGAAAGCACTTATTACATGTGTGCCAACCGAAACAAAAGATCCATCACAATCAACCTCAAACATCAGGATGGAAGAAAACTACTATTAGAGATGATTAAAGATGCAGATGTTGTTTTAGAAAATTTCAAAACCGGAACATTACAGCGAATGGGTATAGGCTATGAAGAATTAGCAAAAGTAAACCCTAAAATCATTCTGTGTTCTGTAACCGGATACGGACAAACAGGTCCTTTTAGTAATGACCCTGGATTTGACCCTGTCATTCAAGCAATTGGAGGCGTTATGAATGTTACAGGATTTCCTGAAGGAGAACCTACAAGAGTAGGACTTCCTGTAGTTGACATCATGACTTCCCAATTCGTTGCGATAAGTATCATTTCTGCAATTCGGTTGAGAGACAACACCGGCAAAGGACAGCATATCGACATCTCACTTTTGGATGTTCAAATAAGTTCACTTGCAAATGTAGCTAGCAGTTATTTAAATACCGGTTCTATTTCTGAAAGAATCGGTAATGACCACAGTTATATTGTTCCATATCAGGTTTTTCAATGCATGGATAGACCATTGATGGTAAGTGCTGGTAATGATCGTCTTTATAAAAAGCTCTGTGAAGGACTGGGTCATCCTGAATTGGCAGAAGATGAAAGATATGTAACAAATAATAAACGAATTGAACATCGCAAGGAACTCACCAGAAAAATGCAAGACATCTTTTATGACAAGACAGCTGACGAATGGTTTAAATTGTTCTCGGATACAGGGGTTCCTTCAGGCCCTGTAAATAATATCGAACAGGTATTTAATCATCCGCAGGTGAAAGCAAGAGAAGCAGTTGAAGAGGTTTCCCATCCAACGCTAGGAAAAATAAAAATGGTAAAAAGTCCAATTAGGTTTTCAGGGTTAGAAATTCAAACTAAAAAACATCCTCCATTGCTGGGTGAGCATACAGATGAATTTTTAGAAAAAGAGCTAGGTTTAGATAAAGCTGAAATTACTAGGTTAAAAGAAGAAGGTGTCATATAAACTTAATTGATCTATGGGAGACATATGGATTTAGGATTAAAACACAAGGTTGCTATTGTACTGGCGGAAGTAAGGGGAGAGGATATGAAACTGCCTGCCAGTTAGTGAGGGAAGGGGCCAAGGTTTCCATATGCGGACGTGAAAAAGAAACCTTAAAATATACCGCTTCCAGTATATATCAGAAAACAGGTGAAAAAATCTACGCTATCCAAGCCGATGTATCTAAGCTAAGAATTGGAAGAGGTTAATAGAAGAAACTATATCACACTATGGTTCACTATATTTTAATCAACAATGCCGGAACTTCTTCAGCGCACCCATTTGAAAATGTAAAAGAAAACATGTGGAAGGAAGATTTAGGACTAAAACTCTTTGGAGCCGTCAACTGCTCAAGAGAATCGTTTAAATATATGAAAGATAAACCTGAATGATTCATAGAGCCTAAAAAGGGGCTCATTTTAAACACAATGCATAAAAACGGGTTCTTATTCGTTTTGTTGGGAACATTTCTGTCTCACTATTGATATAATCTAGTGATGAATCACAAATTTCAATCCATTTTCTTCCTTCTCTCTCTAAAAAAGGGCAGACGTATCCTGTGGTGAATAAAATCAGCATTTGATTTTCCTGTTTTTCCCTTGCTTTATTAACCAAAACGCGGGAGCATTTGGATTCTCCTTAACGTTTCCTTGAACTCCTTTTGATACAAGCAATGGCTCGATAGCTTAAACGTGAGATAACGGCCGGATCGGATGATTTTCCCTGCAATTTTTATGAGCTGTAAGCGGACGGTATCGATGAGTTTTTTGTTGATGTCCTTCGGCAAACACAATCTTCGAAATCCGTTGTGAAGGTTATCATCCGGGATTTGAGCTAACCATTCCTCTGCTTTAGCAGCGAGACGCTTATTCGCTTTTAATCGAATCACATAGTGAGTTTCTTTCGTCTCAGCCAATTCAAAGAGTTCTGGTACGGCAAATCCACTGTCGCCACGAATGACGGGAGTGATCCAGGGATATAGAGTCTTGTAGCGTTTAATTTATAAATGCGTGGTTCAACTCCACCGTCTTTAGACGGTATAAGCTTTTAGCCTTGAACTTATGTGTCCATACTTGAAGTGTGAGGTGAAAGTATGGACGGCTACCAAAAAAGTGGTCATGCAGTATATGACATCAAGTTTCATGTTATATGGGTGACAAAATATAATATAAGGTTTTACGAGGTCCGATTGCGGTAAGAGTAAGGGAGTTAATCAGACAGGGCTGTGAAGCAAGGGGAATCACGATCATACAAGGAAATGTAGGAAAAGATCACATCCACTTATTGCTATCATGTCCACCAAGTCTAGCACCGAGTAAAATCATGCAATACTTAAAAGGACGATCATCAAAGTTGTTGCAGGATGAATTTCCAGAGCTCAAGAAGAAATACTGGGGGCAGCACTTATGGGCAATAGGCTATTTTTGCGCCACAGTTGGAACGGGGACGGAAGAAATCATCAGAAACTATATAGCTAACCAATTCAATGAAGAAAAGAACGACATATTCAAGATTGAAGAATGAGTTTAGTCTCATTTATGCTTCAGCTTAAGGGCTTTAAGAAGACTTAAGTCTTGCAGAACGACTTTAAGTCGTAGACATTTATGTCTAAATCCACCTGCTTTAGCAGGTGGTCGTTTAAGAGTAGGGCCAATAAAGCGAACCACTTGTCTGGAAGTATAGACGGATCCGGCTCGAAGTTCGGCCTTAAGGCAATCTCCGGTCAGGCCATCAAACATAAGCATCGGGTGGTAGCCATTTTCACCATAGTGTGTGTTGTAGGCTGCGCCATATTGATTGCCATAGGTCGCTGCATTCGTAGAATCAAGGTCGAAAAGGATGTTCTCAGGAGGAGCTAACACATGGAAACGTTCAATCAGGGTCTCGTTAGCCCGCTGTAGCTGCTTCACGGTCGTTTTGTCAAAGTGCTGATTGACCCTGGACATCGTAGGTTGGGACGCCAGTCTCTCCTTATTTAAAATGCTCGTCAAGGCAGGATCGTACCTAAGACTGTCGGCATGATCATCTGCGTGGTACCCCGCGATGTGCTGATAGATTTTTTGCATGATTACACTATCGTTGGTATGCACATCGTGTTCAACTGGATCATTAAGATGGACCGTCGATTGAATCAGCTCGCTGAGGCCGATCTTTTCATCAAACTCTTTGTAAAGTAACAGCCCAGCATCACTGGTGAGGTCACCACCATCAAAATTAACCTTGATCCGCCTATTGAAATCCATGGTCTGGTCATTTAAACTAGTCATTGAGGAGCCCCCTTGGTATGTTTTGGTTCGTTACTATGACATTACCAAAAATGGGGCTCCTTTTCACGTTTATTAACCTTCACCTATTGGGTGATGCGTGTTTTTCTCCTCATCCATTGCCAGCATTGCTTTTTCGGTGGAATGAGGTTACAGCTATGAATAATTCAGGATAAAGGAAGAGGATCCCATTGTTAAAAGCCCCTCCTGCTTCATCATTACCCACGTCTGTTACAAGGTCTGATTACCATAAAATTTAATCTTATTCTAAGGATACATATCAGTAATAAAGGGGAGTGACAGCATGTTTGAATTGGTCGAAATCGAACAAATGCTCCGTGATGAAAGGTTAGTAAATATTAAAGGTAAGATTCACGATGAAATAAAGAAATATCTCCAAAAAAACTCATTGCCTCAGAATGCTGAAATTGCAATTACAGCCGGCAGCCGCGGCATTTCAAATATCGTCCAGATTCTTAAAGAATCGGTGTGCTTTCTAAAAAGTTCCGGTTATAGGCCATTTTTAGTTCCGGCGATGGGAAGTCACGGAGGTGCAACTGCTGGAGGTCAAATTGAAGTACTTAAACATTTAGGTATTACCGAGGAGATTGTTGGTGCAGAAATCCGTTCATCTATGGATGTGGAACTATTGGGGCATACAAAGAAAGGCCAACCGGTATATATGGATAAAAATGCCTATCATGCTGATGGGATTTTAGTAATAAACCGAATTAAAGCTCATACAGCTTTTAGAGGAAATGTCGAGAGCGGCTTAAGTAAAATGGTGACAATTGGACTTGGGAAAATAAAAGGGGCATCTATTGTTCATAGTGATGGTTCATTGAAAATGGCTGATAATATCGAAGACGTTTCTTCATATGCCCTGGAAAAAAGTCGGATTCTAATGGGATTGGCAATAATTGAAAATGGGTATGATCAAACAGCCGATATAGTAGGTGTATCCGTAGACAATTGGCATACAAAAGAATCGGAGCTTCTACAATATTCCAAATCTATGATGCCAAGCTTACCAATAGAAAACATTGATTTATTAATTGTTGAGGAAATGGGCAAATGCTTCAGCGGAACGGGAATGGATCCCAATATTATTGGCAGATGGAGAATAGATGGTGTTCCTGAACCGGAAAGTCCAACTATAAGTAAATTGGCTGTTTTAGATCTGGCTGAACAATCATTTGGTAATGCTCAAGGAATAGGACTTGCAGATTTTACGACACAAAGATTAGTAGATAAAATGGACCGGAAATCAACTTACACGAATGCTCTCACAGCTACATATTTAAGAAGAGCTATGCTCCCGATGATTTATGCCACAGACAAGGAAGCAGTAGAAACAGCCATCCATAGCTTAGGATCTAAGATTGATAAAGATGCTATTAAAATAGTACAAATTCCAAATACGCTTCATTTAGAGCGTATCTATGTTTCTTTGCCGGTTTTAAATGAATTAGAGAGAACAAATAGAAAATTTACTAATAAAGATACGCATCTATTATTGTTCGATAAAGATGGTGACGTTTCGAAAAAGTTAACTATTAAAACTTTTAGTTAACGCTTCTTTTAAAACTATTAATATTGCGAATATCCAATTAGATCAGTGTACGTTCCGTCAGCATGAAGAAATACAGGTCCCAGTTTATTAAGGGACCTGAAACTTATTATAAAAATTTTAATTATAATGAAAACGGCTTGGTTTCCTGAATAAATTGAAGGAAATTTTCAATGGGGCCCGTAATAATTAAATCCTTTTGATAGACCAAGTGAGAATAACGTATCATTTGAGGAAATCCCTTTACGGAAATGGTTATTAAAGTTCCCTTTTCCAGCTCGTCTTGTATAGAGATGAGAGGAAGAATCGCGATACCCATATTAATCTCGATCATTTTTTTAACGGCATTAATGTCATTCAATTCCATACTTGTCTTTAGTTCATGTCCCTCGTTTGCAAATAAATTATTAATTTGCGGCCAATAACTTGATTTTTTTCCAAAAACAATAAATTGTTCTTTTATAATTTCGTCAATCGTTACCTTTTTGGAATCGGCCAAGTGATGCTGAGGAGAAACAACTAAGACAGAAGGATCCTGTCCAATTAGTTCACTATGTAAATCATTATCTGTATAAGTAGGTGAGTTTGTTCTTGCAATTGCAAAATGCACTTCACGGTTTTCTACCATATTAACCATTTTTGGAGTGAAATCTGTATGTAATACTATTTCCACAGAAGGATATTTTTGCTTGAAAGATTCCAATATATTCGGCAAAAACCAATTACAAAAAGTATGTGATGTAGCTAAAGATAATGCACCAAAATTTCCTTGTTTATAATGGTCTAAAGAGGCTTCAGCTTCATGAACGAGAGAAAGAATTTGAGTAGAATATTGATATAAAATTTTTCCGGCATCAGTCAAATTTCCCATCGCTTTATTTTTACGATTAAAAAGCTGTAATCCTAAATTTTCTTCTAAAGACTTTATGTGAGAACTTACAGTGGGCTGTGATATAAATAGCTCTTTAGCAGCACTTGAAAAGTTTTTATGTTTACATATTGTATTAAAAACTTCTAATTGTTTAATATCCAATTTAATTAACCTTCCTTCGACTATACGAAAAATATTGAAGTTTTCTATATATAATTCAAATTATAACGGATTTTGCAATATTTTTAAATAGAGTAAGTATATTTCAATAAAATTGGATAAAAAACATTTTACATAAATAGAGCCTAAATAATAATTATAGGAATATACCCAGGAAGACCAATTTAGTCCGAATTATAGGATAGAAAAAGGAGAGATAATATTGCGAATCGTACATGCGCAGGAGATTACGGAAGCAGTAGCCAAACTTGATGGGAAGCCTGTTATTATTTGCAAGAGGATGTTGTTGCAGGTTTTGAGCGGGCAGAGAAAACCGGGACATTTCCAATTGGAAAAAGTATACCCAGCAGCTTCTCGTAAATGCGGAGGAGACCAAGGCTAATCATATGTCTTATTCCCATGATACCGGCATGGCCGTCGTTCTTCTTTATTTATATGTTATTACTTTCAAATTAAAAAAGAACGGAGATTTATATGACTAATGAGTCAATTTCATAATTGCTTTTTAAAAAGAAATTTACACCCCAACGGCTAAGGGCCTTATAGCCGTACCAAAAGACGTTTTTCTCTTCACTATTTTTCTTTACACCCATTGTGGGTCTTGGGAAACCTCGGTACGGAATTCTTTAATTTTCAGTTACTCCACTGCTTTTCAATATAGGCATTATCTGTATAATATTTTAGGGTAAAATAAGTTATTTAAAAATTACGAATAAAAAATAAATATTTTTGTTTATTTTTGAATGAGCTTTTAGTATATTAGTAATTAGAATTAAGATATTGGATCCAATCTACAAAAAAGAGTTTGTTCATATGAACATTGTGAGCCAGCTTGATCTGTGTGAAGAAGAGTAGTAGATTCTTAACTAATTTCTTTTTGTAAGCTATTCTTTTGTGGATTTATTGGATCCAGTATCCGAAGAAGGAGGTTTTGACTTGTATACTAAACGATCCTATTTATTTGTTCCTGGCACTTCATTAAAGATGATTGAGAAAGCTCTTGGCAGCGAGGCAGATAGTGTGATTATTGATTTAGAAGATGCAGTGGCGATAAATGAAAAGAAGGCAGCAAGGGAAACGGCGGTAGTTGCTCTTCAAAGCAATTGTCCTAAAAAGGATGTTTATATAAGAATCAATGATATTACCACCCCGCTTTGGAGGGAAGATTTAATAGCTGCTATAGATGCCGGAGCAATAGGAATCATCGTACCGAAAGCCGAAAGTGCTGGTAACATGAAGTTCATTTGCCAAACGGCACTTGAACATTTCGAGAAGAAAAATAAAAATGGTAATCTATTCGAGGTTCTGCCTCTAATTGAAACAGCGAGAGGGATTCATTGCGCTTATGATATTGCTTCTTCACATTTTCTGATTCCCCGTCTGGTTTTTGGTTCTATTGATTTTTCTCTTGATGTAGACTGTCAGTTAACAGAACAAGGAGATGAACTTCTGTACGCCAGGTCACAAATAGTCATTGCTTCAAAGGCAGCAGGTGTTGGAAGTCCGGTGGATGCAGTTTATCCAGGCCTTGGGAATGAACAAGGATTGAAAAGTGAAGCATTAAGATCAAGGCAGCTAGGATTTAGGTCGAAATTAGCTATTCATCCAAAACAATTGGATCCAATTCACGATGTTCATACTCCAAGCCAAAAAGAGGTTGAAGAGGCGATGAATATTGTAAAGGTTTTTGAACTAGCAGAGCATCAAGGATGTGCTTCTATTTCAATTGGAGAAAAATTTGTGGACTATCCTGTTTATAAAAAAGCAAAGACAATTTTACAATATGCCAGCCTATAAAAAAGACAAATTGTTTTCAAAATTTATAGGGGGTGATAGGGCAAGTTTAAAAAACACCTAATTTAAATATATCTTTGTAAGCGTATTCATTCTGTTGGAAGAGATAATGTAAGAGAATTGTAAAAACGAAAATATAAATAGAATTAAAGTCTGGTTTAGTAAAGGGGGGGAGCGTACGTTGGCGAAAAATATGTTAGCTGACCGTATTGCCGGAATTATTTGTATGATTGTTGGGGGAATTGCGATATCGGAAGCTATGCGTTTGTATCCAATGAGGACGGGTCCTTTGATAGGGGACCATACGATGCCGGGAATTGTGGGCGGTTTGATGGTTCTGTTAGGTTTATTAATTTTCATTGTTAAAGGAGAAGTCTTTAAGGCAGAGTACCCTAATCGTAAAACAATGAGAGGTATGCTTCTCACACTAGGTTTATTATTTGTCTATTGGTTTTTACTTGGCATTCTGGGTTATACCATTATTACCTTATTAGTATCCATAGGTTTATTTATAGTTATTGGGAACTACAGCATAATCAAATCGATTATGTATGGAATTTTAGTAACAACCGTTCTTTATTTACTTTTTATATTTTGGCTAGGTATGCCGTTCCCAACCGGAATCTTTAATATTTAATAAAGCGGAGGTGATAACATGGAAGCAGTTGGTATGCTATTAAACGGTTTTACAGATGCATTGACACCAATTAACCTGATGATGGCAGTAATAGGTGTTTTGGTAGGAACATTAGTAGGAATGTTGCCGGGACTTGGACCTACTTCAGCGATTGCAATCTTATTGCCGCTTACCAGCGTCCTTGGACCGGTAGAAGGAATCATCATGTTAGCCGGCATTTATTACGGTGCCATGTACGGCGGCTCTACAACCGCGATTTTACTCAATATTCCCGGAGAGGTTTCATCTGTACCGACCTGTCTGGACGGATATCCGCTCGCCAAACAGGGAAGGGGAGGGCCGGCGCTAGGTATCGCAGCAATATCTTCTTTCGTTGCGGGAGTTTTAGGAGTAATTGGCTTAGTATTTTTTGCTCCGATCCTCGCTAATCAAGCGTTGAAATTTGGGCCTCCTGAATATTTCGCCCTTATGATATTAGCCCTCACTGTCATTGTTAACCTGGCAGGTAATTCAATTATTAAGGGCTTAATTATGGGGCTCTTCGGCTATATGATATCAATGGTGGGAATAGGTCCTTCAGGAGGACAACCTCGATTCGATTTTGGTATCGATGCACTTTCTGCCGGTTTTGATATGATCAGCATTATCATTGGTCTGTTTGCGATTACAGAAGTATTAAAGGGAATGGAAGAGAAACAAACTGCCATATCTGTAGGTAAGATTGGAAGCGTTTATCCAAGCAGATCAGATTTACGAAAGAGTTCCAAAGCGATGTTCCGTGGTGGAATCATTGGTTTTATCTTGGGTATATTACCGGGATGTTCCACCGCGGTTACAACGTTTTTATCCTATGACATAGAAAAGAAAATGTCCAAGACACCTGAAAAGTTTGGGAAAGGTGCTATTGAAGGGGTTGCGGCACCTGAAGCAGCAAACAACGCAACGAGTTCCGCCGGCTTTATTCCATTGTTTGCTCTCGGGATTCCGAGTTCACCTCCATTAGCGATTCTCCTTGCCGGTCTGATGATTTACGGCCTTCAACCTGGGCCTGTGCTGTTTGAACAGAACGGAAGTTTTGTTTGGACGGTTATCGCTAGTATGTTTATCGGTAATGTCATGTTGTTGGTTTTAAACTTGCCATTAGTTGGTTTATGGGCGAAGTTGACTCAAATTCCTTATGGTGTAATTGCTCCTATTATTCTGATCCTTAGTTTTATCGGAGCATATACGGTTCGAAACAACTCATTTGATGTATTTGTCGCATTGGTGTTTGGTGTACTCGGATACTTTTTGCACAAGTATCGCTGGCCTGTCGTTCCGCTTATTTTGTGCTTTATCCTCGGCCCGTTGTTAGAACAGTCCTTTGTCCAATCATTATCAATGTCAAAAGGGGAATTTTCCATTTTCGTTGAACGCCCCATTTCATTAACCATTCTCGTGATTTCGCTGGTGCTGTTTGTTATTTCAATCATTTTAATAAGACGCACAAAAACACGAGTGAAAGAAGTGGTGGGTACAGATCTGGACATTTCTGAATAAAAAATCAACTTTTTCATTTATAAAATGATGGGGGGAATTAAAATGAAGAAAAAAGCATTATTTGGTTTACTTTCTGGTGTTTTATCAGTAAGTATCGTGTTATCAGGTTGCTCCTCAACGAATTCTGCTTCAGGGAAACAAAACAAGGATCCGGGATACCCGACAAAACAAATTGAAGTGATCGTACCGTTTGCAGCAGGTGGTGGGACAGATCTTACTGCCAGAGCTATGAGTGAATATTTAAGTGAAGAGTGGGGTAAGTCTGTTGTCGTCGTAAACAAACCGGGTGCTGGAGGTGCTACAGGAACTCAAGAGGTTCTTAAACAAGGTTCTAAAGACGGATATTCCGTTTTGGTTCAAAGTGTTTCCGCAGTATCGGCACTTTACGCTGGTAATACAAATTTACCGTTTAGTGTGGAAGATCAACAGTTTCTTGCCAAAATGACAGGCGAACCACTTGCATATGTCGTTAGTGCAGATGCTCCATTCAAAAATATAAATGAGTTAAACGAGTGGGTGAAGAAAAATCCGGATAAGTTTACATTTGCAAGTAACGGTCCTACAGCTATCGGTACTTTCGGCACGATCCAGTGGATGGATAGTATCGGCGCTGATTTCTCAAAAGCTAGACTTGTCGCGACCAATGGTTCAGGTGACGCACTTCCAAAGGTTGCCGGAGGACATATAACACTAGCTGTTCAAGGGGTAAGTGAGGTATCCAATCTAACGAAAGCAGGCAAGTTGAAGATCTTAGGAATAGCAGCACCTGAGAGAAGCCCATTCTTCCCTGATGTTCCTACAATGGAAGAACAAGGTGTTAAAGATATTGATGTATCATTATGGTACGGCGCATCTGCACCGGCAGGAACTCCGGATTATGTCGTGAAGAAGTGGGAAACTACAATTAATAAAATGGTCAAAGACCCTAAATTCCTCGAAAAATTGGATAGCATCAATGTTCGCCCTGATTATATGAATGCTGATGATTTCACTAAATCTGTTGAAGAAGAAACAAAAGATTACACGGAAATTGCCAAGGAAAAAGGTTTAGTTAAGTAGTAGATACTTTAGAATGTGCAGGAAGGATATGGGTGACATATCCTTTCTTTTTCTGTTAAGGATATTGACAGAAAAAAGTGAAAAAGTGAATTTCGATGGTTTGAATTTTTGGAAGGGAAGGAGGAAAGAAGTTATGAATTCACCAAAAGTTAAAATCTCAGCGAAACCTTCACAGTCTTATACCATTGAAATTCATAAAATGCTTATTTTAATTTTAGGTCTGATTATCATGAGTGCTGTATACGTTATCCTACCGCAGGAGTATACTGAGTCTGCAAGAATCATGTTAGCCTTTCTAGCACTTAGTGTTTTTTATTGGACGTTTGAACCTGTACCAATTGGATTGACAGCGCTAATCTTGCTCGTTTTTATGCTTGTGTTTGGTGTAGTTTCCACGGAAGTAGTTTACAGTGGGTTCTCCTCCCCGGCTATTTTTCTGATTATCGGTGGAATGATGCTGGCAAGAGGTGTCAATGATACTCCTCTTGCCGAAAGAATTGCCTATATATTTTTGGCAAAGTGGGGTGGTACAGCCAAAGGCCTTTTAGCCAGTATTTTAGTTATACCGCAAATTCAATCGTTTTTTATCCCTGCTGCTGCTGTTAGAACCGCTTTGCTGCTTCCTGTTGCTTTAATGTCGCTTGATACGATTGGTGAACGGGGAAAAGGAAACCTTACAAAAATGATCTTGCTTGGGGTTGCGTTCGGGTCAACTATTAGTGGTACGGCTATCATGACAGCAGCCATAGGTAATATTTTGACCGTTGAATTATTAAATGAATTTCTCGGAATAAAAATTACATATCTTCAATGGTTTTATTACACGTTTCCTATATGGATTGCTCTTATACCTATCGCGTGGTATTTATTGATAAAAAGTTTTCCATTAACAGAAGAAGAAAAAAACTTTCCCCATGTAAAAGAAGAGATAGAAAATAAACTTTCTGACCTTGGAAAAATAAACAGCCAGGAAAAAAGATGTCTTGGTATATTACTCTTAATTGTTGCTCTTTGGTTTACAGAACCCTGGCACGGTTTACATCCCAGTGTACCTGCGCTTATCGGAGTTATATTAATGGCACTTCCAGGCATTGGGTGTACAAAGTGGGATCACATAATCAAAATTGATTTTAATACGGTACTTTTAATGGGGGTTACGTTATCGCTTGGTTACGCCTTTAATAAATCCGGAGCTGCAGCTCTAGTCGGAAAAAGTTTAAGTACAGAGTGGATGATTGATCTCCTGCGTTCTCCTGTTTTAGCGGTGATCACTATCTTGGTTCTTACTCAAATTCTACATCTTGCTGTTGCAAACGTCTCTACGGCAGTAGTAACTTTAATTCCTATTTTTATCGGATTGGCGTCTCAAGCTGGAGCAGATGCTGTTCTTATTTGTTTGACAGCGTCACTTGCATGTTTGCACGGTTATATCCTGGTTGTTGAAGCAACTCCAAATATTATTGTCCACAGTTCAGGGAAAATTCAACAAAAGGAGTTTTTTATACCAGGATTAAAGTTAACAATCTGGATGAGCATCATAACACTCATAACCGCCGTTACATGGTGGAACTGGCTGGGATTATTATAAATAAAAACTATAAGGCTGCTAAGAAGTTTTTGAAGGAAATAGTTTCATTAAACATTATTCGAAAATTAAAACTTATTAAAATATATAGACAATTATTTTTGGATATTGTATCCTATTATTGAATCCTTTTTTAGAAGAATGATACATTAAGTCTTTTTTTGAAGTATTACTGGATCCAATATCCAAGTATGTTTTGTTTCTTAATCATATACAACCTAATAAATGTGAAGAGATGAGGGAGCAATGATGACACATAGCCAGACACTTGCGCGTTTTATTTATGACACAAGGTATGAAAATATCCCGGAAGAGGTTATTGAATTTACGAAGCTTTGTATACTTGATTGGCTTGGTTCGGCACTTGCGGGAAAAGATAAAGCACCTATTCAAATGATTAACCAGTTCGTGGAGGAAATTGGGGGAAACCCTCAATCAACTACGATTACAGGCATGAAAACTTCCGCTGTAAATGCTGCGCTTCTAAATGGGGCTGCAAGCCATATTGTGGAACTTGATGATGTTCATAAAGGCTCTATTTTACATGCTGGAACTGTTGTGATACCTGCCGCGTTAAGTATAGCAGAAGCAAGAAATTGCAGCGGCAAGGAATTAATCGAAGCAGTGGTTGTAGGATATGAAATCTGTTTCAGGATTGGTGAGGCAGTTTCACCTTCTCATTATTACTATTGGCATAATACGGCTACTTGTGGAACCTTTGGTGCAGCTGCAGCTGCGGCTAAGTTACTTGGTTTGAATGAGGAACAAATTGCATCTGCTCTGGGAAGTGCAGGTACGCAAGCAGCAGGTTTATGGGAGTTTATTGAGGACGGGGCGATGTCTAAACAGCTTCACCCTGCAAAGGCTGCATCAAATGGAGTGATTTCCGCCCTTTTAGCAGAAAAAGGATTTACGTCAGCAAGTAAAATTCTGGAGGGAAAACGGGGATTCTTCAAAGCAATGTCCGATGTGTTTGATGAATCAAGGATCACTCATGGGTTGGGTGCAAGCTATAAGATTATGGAAAATTCCTTTAAAGTTCATGCTTCTTGCCGCCATACCCATCCCGCCTTAGATATGATTATCGACATAGTGAAAGAAAACCCAATTCCATTAAGCCAAATCGCTAAAATAAATGTTAATACCTATCAAGTCGTACTAGATATTACAGATAATCCAGATCCCCAGACTGTTTATGCAGCTAAATTCAGTCTTCAATTTTGCGTAGCACTAGGATTAATTAATCAATCCGCCAGCTTAAAAGATTTTAACGAAGATACATTATGGAATGAAACGATTCGCGAAGTGATGTCGCGTATAGACTTATCAGTAGATCCAGTAGTTAATGAATCATATCCCGAAAAGTGGGGGGCTGTAGTTGAGATAGAATTAACGAACGGAAAAATCCTTAGCAAAAAAACGGAATATCCCAAAGGGGACCCTGAAAATGCTGTATCATCTCAAGATCTGATTACTAAATTTGAACAACTTACAAGTGGATACGATGGAAAAGAAACAAAGATGTATATGGAGCGGATTATGAACTTGGAGAAATTCAGTGTTGTTAGTAACTTTTTTGAGAAAGAAATGGAGGGTGAACTATGGGGGCAAGAGAAATTGCACCAGCAGTAATGACTCCAAAAACTAATACGAAATATAAATTCTTGTTTCCCGTTTACATTACTTAGCAGGGATCGTTCCACTTGGATTATTTATGATAGAACATTTTTATACAAACGCTATGACGATTTAGTTTCATCTAATGATGGAACAAAGCCATTTATTGAAAGCGCTGGCATACAAACGGTTATATACCGTTACAGATTATTAATTAACATACCGGGGGTGGAGAAGGTGAATACAGCGGATTATATTGTCATCGGCGGGGGACTTGCCGGATTGATGACTACCATAAAAATTTCTGAAACAGGCGGCAGGGTCAAATTATTTTCCTTGGTACCTGTACGCAGGTCGCACTCCGTCTGTGCTCAAGGCGGTATAAACGGAGCCGTGAATACGAAAGGTGAAGGAGATTCAACTTGGGAGCATTTCGATGATTCGATTTACGGTGGAGATTTTTTGGCCAATCAGCCTCCAGTAAAGGATATGTGTGATGCTGCACCCGATATTATTTATCTTCTTGCAAGAATGGGTGTCCAATTTAATCGAACGGAAGAAGGAAATATTGATTTTCGCCGCTTAGGAGGGGCTAAATACTCCAGAACGGCATTTGCTGGGGCAACGACAGGACAGCAAATTCTGTATGCTTTGGATGAACAAGTTAGAAAGTATGAAGTTGAGGGATTAGTAGAAAAGTTTGAGCACTGGGAATTGTTATCTTTAGTGCTTGATGATGAAAAAAAATGTCGTGGAATTACTGCCCAAAATTTAAAAACGATGGAAATTAAAGAGTTTCGTTCAGATGCTGTGATAATGGCTACTGGCGGAATCGGAAACATTTATAGAAAAAGCACCAATTCAACAATCAATACCGGAAGTGCCCACAGTATAGCATACCAGCAAGGCGCTCATTATGCCAACGGAGAATTCATCCAAATCCATCCTACAGCAATACCAGGCGATGACAAACTGAGGTTGATGTCTGAATCTGCCCGAGGGGAGGGTGGAAGAGTATGGGTCTATAAAGATGGAAAGCCGTGGTATTTCCTTGAAGAAAAGTATCCCGCTTATGGAAATTTAGTTCCTCGTGATATTGCCACTCGAGAAATCTTTCACGTTTGTGTTGATCTAAAGCTGGGGATTAACGGCGAGAATATGGTATACCTTGATCTTTCCCACTTGCCGAAAGAAAAGCTGGAGCGAAAACTTGGAGGGATCTTGGATATTTACGAAAAATTCGCAGGAGATGATCCAAGGAAAGTTCCGATGAAAATATTCCCGGCCATGCATTATTCAATGGGGGGATTGTGGGTTGATTATAATCAAATGACGAATATTCAAGGACTGTTTGCCTGCGGGGAATGTGAATATCAATACCATGGTGCCAACCGGCTGGGTGCAAACTCACTAGTCTCCGCCATATACGGAGGAATGGTTAGTGGTCCAAACGCAGTCAAATATGTGAAGGGTCTTGAAAAATCATGTGATGACCTGCCAGATTCGCTTTACGAGAATGAGAGAAAGCTTCAAGAAGAGCAAATGGAAAAGATTTATAGAATGAAGGGGACGGAAAATCCATATCAACTCCATGTGGAAATGAGTGACTGGATGGTTGATAATGTGACTGTTGTAAGGCATAATGACCGGCTTCAAAAAACCGATGAGAAACTGCAAGAGTTATTGGAACGTTGGAATCAAATTGGAATTGATGATGTATCAGCCTGGCATAATCGGACGGTCACTTTTGTCAGACAGCTCCGGAATATGATGGAGTTAGCAAGAGTAATTACACTTGGTGCCTTAAATCGCAATGAGAGCAGGGGAGCACATTATAAACCGGAATTTCCGGATCGTGATGATGAAAATTGGCTGAAAACGACAATCGCTGAATATACACCAAATGGTCCGCAGATTAGTTATGAACCTGTTGATTTAGCATATATTAAACCACGTCAAAGAAGGTATGATGTGATGACAAACAATAACGATGAGGAGGACAGCAAGAATGCAGTAGCTGCAGGAAAGGTGGGAGCAAAATGATCCCAGTTAAAGAGAAAGTGCTTCATTTTAAAATCAAAAGACAGGATGAATCAGACGCTCCCTCATATTGGGAAGAATTTAATATTCCTTATCGCCCCAATATGAATGTTATTTCTGCGCTGATGGAAATTCAACGAAACCCGGTCAATACCAAAGGTGAAAGGGTTCGTGCGGTTATTTGGGACTATAATTGCCTGGAAGAGGTCTGCGGTGCGTGCAGTATGAGAATCAATGGAAAAGTCAGGCAATCCTGTTCAGCCCTGGTAGATAACCTGGTACAGCCGATTGTTTTGGAGCCAATGAGTACCTTTCCTGTGGAAAAGGATTTAGTTGTCAATCGGGAGCGAATGTTTGATGCATTAAAGAAAATTAAAGGTTGGATTCCGATAGATGGAACGTATGCCCTCGATGAAGGGCCGAAAATAATGCCAAATGAACAACAAGAGGCATACGAATATTCCACTTGTATGACTTGCGGATGCTGCCTTGATGCCTGTCCTAATGTGAATAGTAACTCTTTATTCTTAGGTCCGCAGGCAATGGGGCAAACCAAATACTTCAATATGCACCCTACCGGTGCTTCGAAAAAAGCAGATCGGATGGAAGTTGTTATTGGTGAAGAAGGTATAGCAAACTGTGGAAACTCGCAAAATTGCGTTCAAGTGTGCCCGAAAGAAATCCCTTTAACAACTGCTCTTGCAGAATTAAATAATGCAGCGAATAGATATGTGTTTAGAAGCTGGTTTAGAAAATAATAATGAAAGGGAGGTTAATAGATTGAGAACCATCCATTATAAAGATATTGTTGATAAGGTTGCAGTCATATGCCAGGAAGCAAATTATGACCTTGGAGAAGATGTCGTAAATGCGTTTAAAACGGCTATGAAAAATGAGGCATCAGAAATAGGAAAAGATGTTCTTGGCCAATTGATAGAGAACGCAAATATTGCAACGACAGAACGAGTTCCGATGTGCCAGGATACCGGAGTTTCCGTTTTTATTGTGGAATTAGGACAAGAGTGCCATATTGATGGAGGCAATCTATATGAAGCAATCAATGAAGGAGTCAAAAAAGGGTACGAGGAAGGCTATTTAAGACATTCAATCGTTGATCATCCAATTACACGGAAAAAAAGCCTTGGATACAATACACCTTCAGTGATTCACGTTGAAATTGCAAGGGGAGATCAGTTAACCATTCACATGTCCGCTAAAGGTGGAGGAAGCGAAAACATGAGCACCCTTAAAATGTTAAAGCCCTCGGACGGTCTTCAAGGAATAAAGAATTTTATCCTGGAAACGGTACGAACTGCAGGTCCCAACGCCTGTCCCCCACTTGTAGTAGGAGTGGGAATCGGCGGGAATTTTGAGAAATGTGCCTATTTGGCTAAAAAGTCTTTGTTCAGGCCTATCGGTGAACGAAGCCATCTTGAAGAAATAGCAGTACTCGAAGCGGAGTTAATGGAAGATATCAATAAACTGGGGATCGGTCCTCAAGGGATGGGAGGAAGTACAACGGCACTCGATGTGAAGATTGAAATTGCTCCTTGCCATATCGCCGCGTTACCGGTAGCCATTAACTTAAACTGCCATGCAAGCCGCCATAAAGAAATCACTCTTTAAATGAGGTGTTTATTTTGACTGTTAAAAGAATAACAGTTCCCTTTGATACAGAAATAGTTCAATCATTAAAAGCAGGAGATCGAGTGTTAATAAGCGGAAAGGTTTACGCTGCAAGGGATGCTGCGCATAAGCGAATGGCAGAATCCCTGGAAAAGGGTGAAGAGCTTCCTATTAATATAGATGGGGAAGTAATCTATTATGTCGGTCCAACTCCTGCCAAGCCAGGGCAAATCATTGGCTCAGCAGGGCCGACAACAAGCGGCAGGATGGATAAGTATACACCAGAACTGCTGGAATTAGGGTTAAAAGGGATGATTGGTAAAGGATATCGAAGCCAGGATGTGATTGATTCGATAAGAAGTAATCAGGCAATATATTTTGGTGCTATAGGAGGTTCTGGAGCCTTAATAGCGCGGACGATAAAAAAAGTAGAAGTAATCGCTTATGAAGACTTAGGAACAGAAGCGATTCGGAAAATGGTTATAGAAGATTTTCCGGCTATCGTTATTAATGATTCATACGGTAATGATTGGTATAAACAAGGCAGTGAAACATATCGCTCTATCTAGAAAATATACGAATCATGATACTAGCGATATTTATATAAAGACATGAGGAGGATTTCTATGTTGCCGTTAGAGGGAATAACTGTAGTTAGCTTAGAGCAGGCGGTAGCCGCTCCCTTTGCTACCAGACAATTAGCAGATTTAGGAGCGCGTGTGATTAAAATTGAAAGGCCAAATACTGGAGATTTTGCTCGAAACTATGATACGACTGTTCACGGTATGTCCAGCCATTTTGTTTGGTTAAATCGTTCAAAGGAATCTGTGTGTCTAGATTTGAAACAAGAAGAATCAACCATCATATTGGATAAGATTCTGTCAGAAGCTGATGTTTTTGTTCAAAATTTAGCACCTGGTGCAGTAGATAGACTTGGTTTTAGTCCATCTGTTCTCAAGGAAAGATACCCTCAACTAATTATTTGTGGAATATCCGGATATGGTTCATATGGATCTTACCGGGACAAAAAAGCTTATGATTTGCTCATCCAATGTGAGGCAGGTTTAGTTTCGATTACAGGCACAGAAGACAATCCTTCAAAATCAGGAATATCGATCGCGGATATAGCTGCAGGGATGTATGCGTATACCGGGATTTTGACCGCGCTTCTTGCCAGGCATAAAACAAAAAAGGGTACGGTCATTGAAGTTTCTATGCTTGAAGCTCTTGCTGAATGGATGGGTTATCCGCTTTATTATTCGGATTATGGAGGCACGGATCCAAAACGCACTGGATCCAGCCATGCTACTATTTATCCGTACGGCCCTTTTAAAACAGGAGATAACAAACTTGTTTTTATGGGAATACAAAATGAAAGAGAGTGGGCTTATTTTTGTGAAGAGGTATTAGAAAACCCTGAATTAGCAATTGATAGTCAATTCAACAGCAATTCTATGCGTGTTTCCAACAGGGATTTACTGAAGCCGATTATTGATAACGCTTTCCAAAAGTTAAATTCAGTTCAGGTTATTGATCTACTTGGGAAAGCAAGAATTGCCAATGCACGTCTAAATACAATAAATGATCTGGCTAACCACCCTCAGCTGAGAGAACGGAATCGTTGGAGAGAGGTTCATTCACCGGTTGGTACTTTAAAAGCATTATTGCCGCCCGTTACGTTTGAAGATATTGATGTCATTATGAATCCTATACCGCAAGTAGGAGAACATACAGAATCGGTTTTAAAGGAATTTGGATTTGGTATAGAAACACTCCAACAAAGTAAAAAGACAGATGCTTTCCAAAATTAAGGGAAACCTATAAAACCTATCGATACTTTGTATATGGTAGGTTTTTTAACCATATACTTTGGGAAAATGATAAAAATATTTTATCGTTACTTATTATCAAGGGTAATGATATCCTAAATATAGGACAATATAATTAAGAATGGATTGATAGAATTGAAGAAAAACTTGAATTTAAAATTGGAAGATCGTGATACTCTACATTTAAAAGTAACGAATGTAATTCGGCAGGAAATATTAAATGGTAATATTGAACCTGGGGAAAGGTTAGTTCAAGAGGACCTTGCTCATTCCTTAGGTGTAAGTAGAATGCCTATAAGAGAAGCTTTACGATTATTGGAAGCAGAAGGGTTAATTCAACTAGAACCTCACAAAGGCGCTATCGTGAAATCCATGGAAGTGGAAGATGTAGAAGAAATATATGAATTAAGGTCAAGACTTGAAGGGTTAGCTGTAAGTAAAAGTGCAGATAAACTAAGTGGAGAAGCGATTGTCGAATTAGAAAAGTTGACTATACAAATGAAAAACAGTGAAGAGGTAGAAGACTTTGTAAAAGCAAATATTGAATTTCATTCTATATTAATGAAACATTGTACCTGGAAGAGATTGACTGCCATGATTGAAAAATTATGGAATGGTTTTCCACAGCACACGCCTACTATGTTATCAGGGCAAATAGATAAGTCAAATAAGGAACATGAAGAAATTCTAGAAGCAGTCAAAAGAAAAGACGCAGAACATGCAGGAGTACTTATATCAAACCATATTAAACGCACAGGTGTTTTACTGGTTAAAAATATGCAGGATAACAGAAATAAAAGGTAAAACAAAATCCAAAGTCACATTGGCTTTTATTCTCTTGCCTAAACCTTATCAATAGATAAGGTTTTTGTGCGTGTAACAAGCTCTTAATTGGAAGTAGCGGATCCATGAGAAATTAAGTCAACCATAGCGATTATAATTGAAAAACCAAGGAATTTAAACTTAAAGTGAAAATAAGTTTTTAAAATATTTAGAAAATGTGGACAAAGTAAATTGGATCCAGTATCCTATTAGTATATAGAACAAAAATAGGGAGGGATATGCTGGTAATACTCCAAGATCATATTCATTACTATGAAAAAAATCGATATTATAAGGAGTTGCAAGAAATGAAAAAATGGGACACCATCATTTTAGAAAAAAATGATCGTCTTAAAGGAGCATATATCATTACATTAGATCGCCCTGGTTCTATGAATGCCCTAAATACACAAATGGGCTATGATCTAATTGAATGTTTAAAAATGTTGAAAAAGCAAAATGATTGCAGAGTTTTAACCCTAACAGGTTCTGGAGAAAAAGCTTTTTGTGTTGGGGCTGACCTTAAAGAAAGAAATGGAATGACAAAAGAAGATTGGAAAAATCAACATGATATTTTTGAAGAAGTAACATTGTTAATTCGTGAATTCCCATTTCCAGTGCTGGCTTTAATCAATGGTTACGCACTTGGCGGCGGCCTTGAAATAGCATTAAGCTGCGACATGAGAATTGCTGCCTCTCATGTTAAGTTAGGTTTTCCGGAAGTTAAGATTGGAATAATGCCAGGAATAGGTGGCACACAGCTTTTAACACGATTGGTGCCGATTGGCTTGGCAAAGGAATTGTTGTTTAGCGGTAAACAAATATCTGCCCAGGAAGCTGAGAAGATGGGGTTAATTAACAAAGTAATCAGTTTCAACAATGCTCTTGAGGAAGCGCTCTCATTTGTTGAAAGTATGGAGAAAAATGCTCCCATTTCGCTGCAACAGATCAAAACAGCTATAAATGCGGGCTCTCAAGTGGATTTAACCACGGCTTTAAAGATTGAACTTCAAGCTTATTATAAGTGCGCAGATTCTGAAGACAGATTAGAAGGAATCCAAGCATTTAATGAAAAAAGAGAGCCAGCTTGGCAAGGAAAATAATGCCGGAAAACTTATATAAATGACTAGGAGGAAAAATGAAATGACTACAAGTACAGTTGCTGAAATTGATTTAATTCGAAAAAGTGTTCGGTCTCTTTGTGCAAAGTTTCCTGAAACATACTGGAAAGAGTTAGATGAAAAGAAAGCATATCCTGAAGAGTTTATTAAAGCTTTAACCAGAGAAGGATGGTTATCTGTTCTTATTCCTGAGGAATATGGCGGGGCAGGTCTAGGAATGGAGGAAGCGTGTGCAATTCTTGAAGAAGTGAACAGATCTGGAGGCAACGCAGGTGCCGGCCATGCTCAAATGTACACGATGGGAGCTGTTCTTCGCCATGGAAGTAAAGAACAAAAACAAAGATTTTTACCCAAAATCGCAAACGGGGAACTTCGCCTTCAAGCATTTGGAATTACCGAACCTACTGCTGGCAGTGATACAACAAGTATCATGACCACTGCAGAAAAAAGAGGCGACCGTTATATTGTTAATGGACAGAAAATTTGGACTTCCCGAGCGGAACATTCAGATTTGATGTTACTTTTGGCAAGAACAACACCAAAAGAGCAGGTTGCTAAAAAAACGGATGGATTAAGTTTATTCTTGCTTGATATGAAAGAGCAAAAAGATAATATTACGATTCGTCCAATTGATACAATGATTAACCATGCTACTACTGAAGTCTTTTTTGAAAATGTAGAGATTCCTGAAGAAAATTTAATCGGTGAAGAAGGAAAGGGATTCCGATATGTACTTAGCGGAATGAATGCTGAACGTATTCTCATCGCTGCAGAAAGTATTGGAGATGGCTTGTATTTTGTTGATAAGTCTGTCCAATACGCTAATGAGAGAGTAGTATTTGATCGTCCGATTGGTCAAAATCAGGGTGTTCAGTTCCCTATAGCTCAGTCTTACATGGAGATTCAAGCCGCTCAATTAATGAAGGACAAGGCTGCTGAAATGTTTGATAAGGGTGAAAACTGTGGAGCAGAGGCGAATATGGCAAAATATTTAGCTACTGAAGCTACCTGGAAGGCAGCCAATGCCGCTATGACCACATATGGCGGTTATGGTTTTGCCACAGAATATAATATTGAAAGAAAATTCCGGGAAGCACGGTTGTTTATAGTTGCCCCGGTAACAAATAATCTCGTTTTAAGCTATGTGGGGCAGCATGTATTGGGATTGCCACGTTCGTTTTAAGAAAAAGAAGCAGTTATTTATGAGCAAATAAAAACAATTGACTCAGAAGTTAAGAATAATCTCTGAATAAAAGTAGACCATTTCATCGCAATGGTCTACTTTTATATAAATTAAGAATGAACTACGAAAAAACAGCTTTATTATTTTTAAAAAATTAAGAAATTACAAGTTTGAAAATCTAAATTTAATGATTTTCAAGATGCAGATAAAGATCTTGGAAGTTTTATGGAGGGATATTCTAGTGACTAACAGTAAAGACGATGAGCTTTTTTTTAAGGACAGAGGTTTCGGGAAATTATTAGGTTTCGGTAAAAACCCATGCTTGGTAGTGGTGGATATAATTACAGGATTTACAGATCCTGCTATGCCTATGGGGTCTGATTTATCTTCACAAATTGTGCAGGTTAATAAGCTTTTAGATAAAATGCATTCGTTGAATCTGCCGGTGATCTTTACCACAATCTCTTATGATGATGAAGCACTTAGTGATTCTGGAATATGGTTCAAAAAAATGGAAGGATTAAAAACATTAAAATCTGGTACAGAAGCTGTAAAAGTTGATAATAGATTAAACTTTCGCAAAGGGGATGGCTTAATTATAAAAAAATATGCCTCCGCTTTCTTTGGAACAGATTTAACTTCACGTCTCAATGCAAACAATATTGATACAGTTATTATCGTAGGGTGCACTACATGCGGCTGTGTTCGCGCTACAGCTGTGGATGCGTTGCAATATGGTTACAGCCCGATTGTAGTGGAAGATGCAGTAGGTGATCGTTCAGCAGCATCACATGAACAAAGCCTGTTTGACCTACAGCAAAAATATGCTGACGTATTAAAAACCGATGAAGTCATTGCAACCGTTTCATCTAAATATGGTTCAACTGTCAAGTAAGCCGTAACGAACTGTATTGAATATTATTCTGTTTTTCAAAGGGGGAAAATATATTGGAAGCAACTATTTCGCAGCGCCTTGATCAACTTCCTGTTGGAAAGATCCATAAATCTGCAACAATATTGATTGGAACGGCACTTTTCTTTGAATTTTTCGAAGTTTTTCTAACAGGTGTATTAGCTTCAGTACTCCAAAATGAATTTTAGATTGATAAAGGTTTAATGCCTCTTATGTTGGGTTCTAGTTTCTTTGGAATGTTTTTTGGAGCCATTTTCTTAAGCAGAATTGCTGACAAATACGGGCGAAAAAAGGCATTCATAATCAATTTGACTATCTATTCAATATTCACTTTTTTAATTGCTCTTAGTCCAAATGTAACTTTTATCATTATTTTCAGATTTTTAGCAGGATTAGGTCTTGGCGCACAGCCACCTTTATGTGCTACTTACCTGAGTGAGATTCTTCCTGCTTCTAAACGTGGAAAGTTTATTGCTTGGGCATATACGATCGCGTTTCTTGCAATACCCATTGAAGGTTTTTTAGCTCTAGTTTTGGTTCCCTTAGCGCCTCTTGGAATTGAAGGATGGAGATGGATGTTCTTAATCGGTTCTATTGGGGCTGTTATCGTATTCTTAAGGATTTACAAATTGCCGGAATCCCCGCGATGGCTAGCGTTGGTTGGAAGGAAAGACGAAGCAGAAGAAATAATGAAACAATTTGAAGGAAATGTAACCCAGGGAAATAAAACCGCTTTTAAGAGTACGGACCGTATGACTAATGCAAAGATTTCACAACCTGTACCCTTTTCTGCTATCTTTCAAAAGCAATATATTAGGCGAACTTTGATGATGTATATCTTTCAAATATTTCAAACCGTTGGGTATTATGGTTTTGGAACCCTGGCCCCTATTATATTAAACTCTAAAGGATATACAATTACATCTTCTCTTGAATATACAGCTTTATCTTTCCTTGGATATCCTTTAGGCTCATTGCTTGCAGTTCCGTTAGTTGAACGTATTGATCGCAAATGGCTGATTATCCTATCCGCCTTTGGTATGGGAGTGTTTGGAATGACGTTTGGCATGGCTGATTCCCCATATCTCATTGTGTTAGCAGGATTTTTATTTACAGTCGTCAGCAATATTTTCACCAGTACCTTTAATGTTTTTCAAGCTGAGATCTTTCCCACATCAATTCGAGCGACAGCAGCAGGAAGCGCATACAGTTTGAGCCGTTTAACGAGTGGATTACTACCTTTTATCTTACTTCCTATATTAAATCAATATGGGGCTACGACAGTGTTCGCCATAATTGCAGCAGCCATGCTACTTCTCATCTTGGATATTGGAATACTTGCCCCGCGGACAACAGGAATTTCACTGGATACCGTGGAGGAAAATTCACATAATCTTAAATTATGAAGTTCCCAACTAGGTGTAATGGTAGAAACAACTCCTTACATTATATTGAAAGGTTGTCATTAGTAAGTATCGATATATGAAAAGATGGCGATTTCTTCTTCCAACTTGGTTGCCGATTATTGAATCTTAAATAATTTATGAAAAACCTAAATGATAGTATTAAACGGAATTTGAATCTTAAATCATTCAGATTAAAGGTTCAAATCCCGTTCGCTTTTATTTTTCCTTTTTATATTTGATATTATATTTTCTTAACTTTTTGCTTATGGTTGACTGATTAACATTTAGGGCCTCAGCTATTTCTATTGTTGTATGAAATTTCATTGACGCACGTTTTAGAATTTGACTTTCAACAGACTCTAAAGTTTTAAATAAATCGAGTTTATCTTCAAAGTAAACATTAATTGAAGGTTTCTCCTGTGAATCATCAGTTAAGATATCCAATACATCCTTCTTATCTATTTTATCTTTCTTTGAAAAAATTAATAACCTTTCAACAAAGTTTCGCAACTCACGTATATTACCTTTCCAGGAATGTTTAATTAATTCATATATGGCATCATTGGAAAGTGGCTTCTTAATCTTATATTCTTTGTAAAATTCTTGAATAAAATAATCAACCAATAGAGGGATGTCTTCTTTTCTTTCCCGAAGAGGTGGAATTTCAAGTGGTATGACATTTAGTCGATAGTATAAATCCTCTCGAAAATGTCCTTTGTTAATTAAGGTTTGTATTTTTCGATTTGTAGAAGCAATGATTCGAACGTTGATCTTTTTGGTTTTCACACTGCCAATTTGGCGTATTTCTGATTCTTGTATTACTCGTAAAAGCTTCACTTGAAGAGAGAGTGGCATTTCAGTAATTTCATCTAAGAGTATTGTTCCGTTGTTAGCCGCAAGAAATAGACCTTTTTTACCTTCTTTGTCAGCTCCTGTGAATGTACCTTTTTCATATCCGAACAGCTCAGACTCTAGTAAACTTTCCGGGATTGCACCACAATTTACTTTGATAAAAGGTTGGTCAGAACGATTGCTAAATTCATGTATCATAGAAGCAATAATTTCTTTTCCAACACCCGATTCACCAGTTATCAGAACTGTACTGTTAAATATTGCAATCCTCTTGGTCTGTTCAGCGATTTTTTCCATTACTTTGCTTGAATAAATTAGTTTTTTGGGACTAGTATAATCTCGTCTTACTTCTTCAAGTTCCCTTTGATAGTGTTCAGCAATCCCACGCATTTCCTTTAATTCACTCTGTAATTTATTGATTTCTGTTATGTCTCTTGAAGCATTGACAACTCGAATGATATTCCCATCTTTATCCTTTACAGGTGTTCCGACAACAAGTAGGGTTTTTCCGGTCGACGTTTTTTGAATAGTAGATATTTTACGCTTTTCTTGAAGTACCATTCTTGTGATTGAGGGAGAAAAAACGTTCTGTTTTTCTAATTCATAAACAGTTTGTTCTAAAAACTCTTCCTTTTTTTTACCCCATAACCGTTCACAAGCTGAACTAACCCTTAACGCTTTTCCATTTGCATCTGAGACAAAAATAACGTCATAGGAAGAATCGAATAGGACTTGTAAATCTGTCGCCATATCCTGGTATTCCTCAAGTCTTTTCAAAACTGGCTTGGAGTAAATTACTAAAACACCTTCAAAATTTTGAACTTCAAAAATGGGGATCATTCGTATAGTAACTTGCATATCAATGTTTTTTTTACTTACAATTGTTCCTTGCCACAAGTCTTTTTTCTCATAAATATAACTTAAATACCGGAGGAACTCTTCTTTTTGGTTTTCAAACAAATCATGAACTTCAGCATTGACTGTTTCATAGATCAATTTTTGATTGTTACTATATAACTGATATGAAATTCCGAACGAATTAAATGCTTCCTTTAGAATTGTATCTGTCAGTTCAAATTTTGAAAACGCCATAAAATTTTCTCCCCTTTATTCCAAATTCACTAACTATTATGACAATTATAATAGTTTTCTAATGGAATGAGCAACATTCAGTAACTTTATATGCATCTTTAAAAGATAGATTCTAAAAAAAACAACTTAATACTCAAGCCCAGCCTGTTTCTATACAAAAATATTTAATATCTTGTAATTTGGCACGTTACTTGCATTACTTAAAATATACTACTTTAAGAAAAGGAGAACTTTGAGTCGATCATCAAGATGAAGCAGTATTAACTGCAGTACACAATGCCGAGGATATTGATTTTGCACGTAAGCAGTACTCCTTTTTAGTCGATCGAAGTCCATCGTCATTTTAAGCAATCATTTTGAAGTGGAAATTTTTATGAAGGTGAGGACAAGATTCCTAGCAGTTTTTATTTAGGTATTTCAAAGTATTAACATATATTAATCAAAGGATACGAGGAGGAATACAATGATACGTTTAGGCGTTGATGTTGGAGGAACATTTACCGATTTAGTTCTAACCCTTGAGGAAAGTGATCAATCATGGGTTCATAAAGTGCCATCAACACCTTTAGATCCATCGGAAGCAGTTATTAATGGTGTCACTGAAATATGTGAAATGGCCGGTATTGAACCGTCTGAAATCGAACAATTTTTCCATGGTACTACAGTTGCCACTAATATTGTATTAGAGCATAACGGTGCTGATGTTGGGATGATTACGACTGAAGGTTTCAGAGACATTTTGCATATTGCCCGTCATAAACGCCCCTATAATTTTTCCTTATATCAAGATTTGCCTTGGCAAAAGTATCCACTTGTAAGACGTCGTAATCGCTTGGTTGTGCCTGAAAGAATTTTAGCAACTGGTGAAATATTGACTCCTTTAGATGAAGAAGAAACACGCCGGCAAGTAAGAAAACTAAAAGAAGCAAAAGTAAGTTCAATTGCCGTATGCTTCCTATATTCTTTTAAAAATCCAAAACATGAAGACCGAGTAAAAGAAATTATTCAAGAAGAGTATCCAGAAGCCTATCTTTCTATTAGTAACGAAGTCCTACCTCAGTATCGCGAGTATGAACGCTTCAGTACGGTTGCCTTGAATGCCTATATTGGACCGAAAACCAGTCGATATATTCAACGGTTAGAAGAAGTGCTAAAAAAGATGGGGTTGAAAACGAGTATAAACTTAATGCAGTCAAATGGCGGGATTGCTACTGCTCAGGTGGCCGCTGAAAAGCCAATAAGCTTACTTCTTTCCGGACCAGTCGCAGGGTTAATTGGAGGAATTAAAGCAGCTAAAAAAGCTAATTTTGATAATATTATTACTCTTGATATCGGCGGAACATCAGCAGACATTGGTGTTGCTCCAAACGGAAATATGCGTATGCGTCACTTATTAGATACCCGTATTGGTCAATATAATGCAATGGTTCCGATGGTGGACATCGATACGATTGGTGCAGGCGGGGGATCGATTGCTTATGTTGATGAAGGAGGGATTTTTCGTGTAGGACCCCAAAGTGCCGGTGCCGATCCTGGTCCAGCTTGTTATGATCGTGGAGGAACAGTTCCTACATCTACAGATGCTAATGTTCTATTGGGCCGCATTCATCCACAAAGCCGCTTAGCTGGCTCCATGCAAATTAAACCAGAGCTATCTAAGAAAGCATTTGATGAACATATCGCTTCTAAGTTACAAATTACTCCTTTAGAAGCTGCAGCCGGAGCTCTAAAAATCATGACACATAACATGGTTAACGCAATCGAAATGAATAGTGTACGAAAAGGTTATGACCCTCGAGGCTTTACATTGGTTGCTGCCGGCGGTGCAGGTCCTTTATTTGCTTGTGATATCGCTGAAGAATTAAATATTCCATATGTTGTTGTACCTCCATATCCTGGAATTACAGCTGCAATGGGACTTCTGTCAACGGATATAGCATATGAAAAAGTTCATACACTATGGGGAAGCTTAACAAATCCTGATATAGCATCCATTCAAAATGTAATTAAAAAGCTTGAAAAGGAATCTTTAAAAACCCTAACAGATGACGGATTGTCAGAGGCACAAATTGTTTTAAAACGAGTATGTGATTGCCGCTATGCTGGACAAGGGTACGAGCTTCGAGTAGATGCACCAGAAGGGGAAATCAATGAAGAGTGGATAAGAGAAGTCATTAAACGCTTTCATCAAACACATGAGCGTGAGTATGCAAGTCAATTTCCTGATCAGGAAGTGGTCGCCATTAATGTTCGTGTTATTGGCATTGGTCTGGTTCAGCCTGAAAAAGAACAATCATTTTTGGATCAAGGTAAAGATGATTTCAATGTAAACAACTACCCTTCTTATCCAGTTTATTTCTGGGTTCAAGATAAGCTTGAAAAGCAGGATTCTACATTTATTAATCGTGAGGATATACCAATAGGGACAAAGCTTTTAGGACCTGCAGTAATTCAACAGAAAGACAGTACAACCCTTATACCTCCAAGCTGTACAGCAACCTTTGACGAATACGGCAACATTGTGATCGATATGAAAAAGAAGCTTTCTACAAAAAGATCTAAAGAAGTATTGGCATCGTTAACCAAGTAAAAAACTGATAACAATTTGAACGGTGTATTAAAATTTTCTCTTTCCAGAAATTATAGATAGTTTAGTAGATAAAAAGATACTTTTTAAAAATAGAAAGGGGATACACATGACTGATAATAAAGGATATGAAAATATAGATCCCGTTACCCTAGGGGTGATTGCCGGATCATTTAATTCTATTGCCAAAGAAATGGCATTGGTACTTTACCGGATGGCTTATTCGAGTATTATCCGTGAGTCTGAAGACCTCGGTGCCGGATTGTTTGATATAGACGGAAATGAAATATGTGAGAGTGATTCGACTCCTATGCACATTGGATCCCTGCCTGGGTATATTGATGGGGTTCGTCACTTTTTAGGAGATAATATGAACGATGGAGATATCATTCTGCACAATAACCCTTATTATGGAGCTTCACATACTCCAGATCTAGCTATTATAATCCCGATTTTTTATGAGGGTAAGCTTGTAGCCTTTGCAGCTAATACCGGTCATGTCCTTGATGCTGGCGGGATGTCTCCAGGGTTGATGGTGGATGTGGTCGATGTTTACGCCGAAGGAAAGCATTATAATGCTATTAAATTATATAATAAAGGGGAAAAGAACGAGGAAATCTGGCGTCATATTTTTGAAAACGTACGTACTCCAAAGGAAAACAAAGGGGACGTTGAAGCAATGATTGCATCCGCCAAGTTAGGTAAAAAACGCTACCTCGAGCTAATTGAACGATATAGCTTACAAACCGTGCTGGCAGCTCAAAAACGGTGGATGGATTATTCTGAAGAAATGATAAGAAAAGAAATTGCAAAGATTCCAGATGGTGTATACAAAGCCCCTACTGGATGGCTTGATGATGATGGCAGAAATTATGGGCAGCGTTTACGAATTGAAACCAGCGTAATAGTTAATGGAAGTGACTTAACCGTTGACTTGTCAGGAAGTTCAGGTCAGGTTGAAACCGCCTACAATGTCCCTTTCTCAGGTTCGACATTGCCCGCCACATATACAATTGTAAGGTCAATCCTTCTAGATGAAGCAAGTTCAGAAGTTTTTATCCCACAAAATAGCGGGATCTTCAAACCAATTAAAGTAGAAGCACCACTTGGAAGCATATGGAATCCGAAAGCTCCAGCAGCCTGTACGGCCCGTATTAATCAAGTACAGCGGCTGGCGGATCAAATCAATTTAGCCCTTTCAGAAGTCTTACCTGATAAGACGACTGCTGGTAACGCCGCACATGTACACTTTAACTCATATGCTGGTATAAAAGAAGAATCAGGCGATTACTGGGTATATATCGAAGTAAATGAAGGTTCCTACGGAGGACGCTATGGTAAAGATGGCTTAGATAGTGTGGATAATCTTGTGGCAAACACTAGAAATAATCCTATTGAAGAATTAGAAATGCGTCTTCCAATGAGATGTAACAGATATGAACTGCGAGAAGAAGGAGCTTCAGCGGGAAAATGGCGTGGTGGAATCGGCATCGTCAGAACCTGGGAATTTATTACAGACAGTTTATTTACAGGAGAAGGAGATCGACATACCGACCCTCCCCGCGGTGTTTTTGGAGGAAAGAACGGATTAACTGGGTCGATGACATTAAATCCTGATACTGATGGTGAACAAAATCTTCATGCTAAACTAACAAACTATAAAATCCGAAAAGGTGATTTGCTAGAAATTCGTACCCCTTGTGCTGGAGGTTACGGAAATCCTTTTGAGCGTGATCCTCAAGCCGTTTTAGAAGATATACTCGATGATTTTATTACAAAAGAAAAAGCTAAAGAAGATTATCGAGTGGTTATTCGAGATGATTTAACAATCGATGAAGAAGCTACTAAGCAATTAAGGCAAGGTTTGGAAGTATTGAAGAGTTAAGGATGTATTGTAATAAACGAAGTTGGAGGGGGTGACTATCTATCCTCCTACTCCGGGCAGAGAGCCGCCCAATTGGCGGCTCAAACCCCACAAAACCTGGCGTGCGGATTTCCGGGCACTGTGCTCTTGAAATATATCTTTCAAGGAGGTTTGGCATATGGAAAACGCATTTAATTCTGTGCGAGAAAATGTGGAAGCTTGTCTTCAGGCGATCGCAAGTCAAGACCATCAATTGCACGCTTGGGAGGCCGTTTTTGAAGAATCGGCGCGAAATCAGGCCGCCCAACTAGATAACGGTGCTAAGAACGGTCCATTGAAAGGCTTAGTAATCGGTTTAAAGGATATCTTTGAAATGACCGGAAGGCCACCGGGAAACGGTGCCAATGTAAAACCGATAAGAATACCAGAAACAACTGCAACTTTGGTACGGTTACTTGAAAATGCCGGAGCCATCATGCTAGGAACAACCGAACTAACTGAATTCTGTTGGTTTCGCCCTGGCCCGACCCGCAATCCCCATAACCTGGAACACACTCCCGGTGGATCTAGTAGCGGCTCTGCGGCTGCTGTAGCTGCTGGTATGGTTCCGGTAGCAATTGGTAGTCAAACAAAAGGGTCAACAATTCGGCCCGCCAGCTTTTGTGGTATATATGGTTTTAAGCCAACCTTTGGAGTGGTCAGTTGCGCCGGTATGACGCATTTGTGCCCCTCTTTTGACCATCCTGGTATATTTGCTCGTAGCCCTGAAGACATCGTAAGCGTGTTTGAAGTTCTAGCGCAATATGATAAGAATGATCCACGATCTATTAATTTAGCCATCAGACAGGAGTTGTCTCAGGATCTAACAATTGGGGTTTTTGATTGCAATAGACTGGCTTCTATAAACCCTGAAATGAGTCAAGCCCTGACCAATTACACTCACAGACTCAAAGAAGAGGGTTTCCATGTAAAGGGTATCCCTTTGCCAGATTGGTTTTTTCATGCAGAGGAAATCTTCCAGCCTATTTTTCTTGCGGAAGCAAGCGATTGTCTAGGGTATATCATCAAGCAAGGTGAAGGAGACAAAGTTGGGGCCGAAATTAGGGATGTGATCGAAGAGGGGAAAAAAGTTACGATAGAGTCGTATTTCTCAGCTTTGAAAAAGCGAGATGAATTAAGTGTACAAGTAGATCTGCTATTTGATGAATTTGACATCGTTGTGCTTCCTTCCAGTTTGGGCCCGGCCCCAGCAAGCCTTCAATCTACAGGAGATCCGGTAATGACGGTCATTAGCAGTATGATTGGCATTCCGGCAGCATCAATTCCAACAGGCCTTGATAGGGATGGGATGCCTTTAGGAATGCAAATCTGGGCAAGAAAGTATCATGATCGACAATTGCTTTCCGCTTTAAAATGTTTACCTGCAAAACTTATACCGCCTTCTTCTTTTACCGGAATATCCGCAAAATAATTGGACATTAATTCCTAAACCTTCAATGAATTTAAAGGGGGTAAATTATGAAAAATTATCGTTACTTTATCATGGGGATGATTGTTTTTATGACCGTGATTAATTATGTTGACCGCGGGGCCCTGTCCTACGCCCAGCAGGACATGATTAAAGAATTTGGTTTTAATGCCGTTTCATGGGGAGCGGTACTTGGCTTTTTTGGTTACGGCTATCTGTTTGGTTCTTTTTTCGGCGGGTTGTTAGCTGATCTCAAAGGACCGAAGTTTGTATGGATAGTTGCAGGAATAGCATGGTCGATTTTTGAAATTGCCACTGCCTTTGCAGGTGAAATCGGTATGGTGCTTTTTGGAGGTTCGGCTTTAGCTGGTTTCGCGGTATTTCGAATATTATTCGGTTTGGCGGAAGGACCGACATTTTCTACGATTAATCGTACAAACGCCAATTGGGCAGCAACGAAAGAGCGAGGTTTTTCAGCATCTTTGGGGCTATTGGGAAGCCCTTTGGGTGCATTGTTGACAGCACCTATAGCTGTTGGATTATTATCCATCACAAGTTGGAGGGTAATGTTTATCTTTCTGGGTGCAATTGGAATTCTATGGGTTATAATCTGGTCGAAAGTTTTTACAAACCTACCGGAAGATAATCCAAGGGTTTCCAAGGAAGAATTAGCTCTTATCCGCTCAAAAGCTGACCTTCTTCCTAATGAAGAATTAGTGGAGGAGGATTTTTCTAGCACAAAAAAATGGTACCACTTTTTCAAAAATCCAACCTTAGTCTTTAATGCGTTTGGCTATTTTGCTTTACAGTACATCACCTTCCTTCTTTTAACATGGACTCCTAAATATCTTCAGGATGTGTATGACTTTGAACTTGCTTCACTCTGGTATTTAGGTATGATCCCCTGGGTCGGCGCCTGTTTTACAGTAATCTTAGGAGGAAAGCTTTCAGATTACTTGAGAAGGAAAACAGGAAACTTACGAATAGCCCGATCTGGTCTGGCGGTCGTTTCGCTATTCCTAACTGCTGTGTGCTTCCTGTTAATACCGACTGCTGACAGCATCGTTGGTGTGATGTTTTGGATGAGCATTGGCAATGCCTTTAATTTTTTACCTAATTCTGTATATTGGTCTGTCATTCTAGATACTGAGCCAAACCTCGCTGGTACCTTTGGGGGAATTTCACACTTCATTTGTAATTTGGCCACCATTATCGCTCCTACCTTAACAGGTTTTTTGGTTGTCAAATACGGTTATCCTTCGATGTTTACCGCAGCTGTTGTCGCAACAGTTATCGGTATGGTCGCTATGATGTTCGTAAAGCCAGGGAGCTCGGTTATTAATAGCAAGCAGAAAGGGGAAATGGCAAGTGGAAGCAACTTATAAGGATGAGATACTCCAATGGGACTTATTCAGATTGTCCAATGCGATATTCGACAAACAAATCTCGCCTGTGGAAGTAACGACGCACTTAATCGATCGAATTTCTCAGGTTAATCCAAAAATAAATGCATTTATAACCGTATTAGCAGAACAAGCGATAAAGGATGCGGAACAAGCTGAGCAAGAAATTACTGAAGGAAATTGGCGAGGACCCCTTCACGGCATTCCAATTGGTGTGAAGGATGTTATTTATACTAAAAACATTAAAACAACGATGGGTTCGCAATTGTACAAGAATTTTTCCCCGGATTACGATGCCACAGCTGTCGAAAAGTTAAAGCGAGCTGGTGCAATAATCATCGGAAAACAAAACACGCATGAATTTGCCTATGGTCCTACTGGCGACCGTTCCTATTTTGGTCCTGTAAGAAATCCATATGATTTGTCAAAGATGACCGGTGGTTCTAGCAGTGGATCCGCTGCAGCTGTTGCGTCTGCATTATGTTACGGAGCTTTGGGTACTGATACAGGCGGATCAGTAAGAATCCCTTCTTCATTTTGCGGGATTGTTGGGATGAAACCAACTTTTGGACGGGTGAGCAAATACGGGTTATATCCGACTAGCTGGACGCTGGATCATATAGGTCCAATGACAAGAAGTGTAAAAGACAACGCGATTCTCCTGAACGCATTGTCAGGTTATGATAGTCAAGATTATTATTCTATCAAAACAACACAGGAAGACTTCACCAGGCTGTTAGATAAAGGAATAAAAGGAAGTGTAATCGGCATCCCCACATCCTTCTATTTTGAGAGAGTGAACTCAGAAGTAAAGAATCAGATAAGCCAAGCGATTGATGTTTTTAAAAGCCTCGGTGCAGAAGTTCGTCCAGTAAATATACCCCAGCTACAGCAAATATCTTTGGCACATCAAATGGTTGTTAAATGCGAGGCCTATACCATTCATGAATCACCCCTAGTCAATTCCCCGGAGTTGTATGACTTGGAAGTAAAAGAACGATTATTAAGCGGCTCAACACCAAAAGCATTGGATTATGTTAAAGCCTTACAGATGAAACAGGTTGCTATTCATGAATTTAACCAGGTCCTTGAAGAGGCTGATGTCATATTAATTCCGACCGTCCCGGTTTTGCCGCCCGATATTGAACAACGCGAAGTAACTATTGACGGATATCCGGAACATGCCCGCTCTGCAATCAATCGTCTTAACGGTCCAACAAATTTAAACGGCTTTCCAAGTTTGCAAATACCCTGCGGCTTCTCATCGTCAGGCATGCCAATTGGTCTTCAGTTAATCGGAAAACAGTTGGAAGAAGCTAATCTGTATCGTTTTGCTCATTCATTCGAGCAGGAAATCGCCATTCCAACAGTAAAAATGAATATTGGGTAATCGTAAGTCAATACTTAGGAGTTACAGTCTACAATTCTACTGAAGGTAGTGTCCACAGCCCCCTAGCTAATTAAAGTATGTAATAGGCGTCGTCCGAAACGGATGACGCCTTTCTGATTATGACTAGCCCATTGATTCAATGATAAACCATGCTACAACTGAAGTATTTTTCGAAAATGCGGAGATTCCTGAAGAAAAATTTAATTGGTGAAGAAGGAAAGGGATTCCGATATGGTAGTGAAGATGGGCTTTCTGTTAAAGAAAGATTAATGGAAGACACTGTAAATGACGGGCTTATATACAGCAATTGTGTTAAAAAAGCATCAAGTAAAATAAAAAGTAATTGAAGAGTCAGAAAATAAATACTATTATAAAAATAAGCCTGTCGACAACCGACAAAAAAGCAAATAAACATATCTTTGAGATTAAAGAAGCTTGTTGATGATCTTCATTCTTTAACACATTATTACAGAGTGTTAAATATGGTGGGGTTTGATCGGGCGAAAACAATACTAAAGGGTCATACCCAAATATTTCTAGCTATCAAAGAAAGAAACCCCGAAAAAGAATTGAAAAAGTTGCAGGAACATATTCAGGAAGATCTGAAAAATTTGGTCCATATTCTCGGACAGAAAAAGGAGCGATAATTATTGCGAATCATACAAGCGAAGGAAATCACGGAAGCGGTTGCAAAACTTTGCTGGGAAGCATGTTATTATTTGCCTGAGGATGTAGTTGCAGGATTTCAGCGCGCAGAAAAAACGGAAGCATCTCCAATTGGAAAAAGTATTCTCCAACAGCTTCTCGTAAATGCAAATGAGGCCAAAGTTAATCATATGCCTTATTGCCATGATACAGGCATGGCCGTCGTTTTTATGGAAATTGGCCAGGACGTGCATATCACTGGCGGAGATTTTATGGAATGTGTACAGGAAGGGGTAAGAACTGGCTACCGAGACGGTTTCTTACGAAAATCAGTTGTCGGAGATCCACTTGTGAGGGTGAACACGGATGATAATACACCTGCTGTTGTACATACAGAAATAGTAGCAGGCGATCAAATCAAAATTACGGTTCTTCCAAAAGGCGGAGGCAGCGAAAATATGAGTGCAATGAAGTTTTTGCTGCCTGGAGAAGGTGCGGAGGGTGTAAAGAATTTTGTTCTCCAGACTATCAAAGAGGCAGGCGGAAAGGCGTGTCCGCCCGTTGTTGTCGGTGTTGGCATCGGCGGAAGCTTTGATAAGGTGACATCATTGGCGAAACATGCTGTTTTGCGGGAGATTGGCGTACACCATCCGGAGCCCCATATTGCTGAGCTTGAGAACGAACTGCTCGAAGCAATCAACAACACAGGCATCGGCCCTCAAGGTTTGGGCGGAACAAGTACTGCTTTATGGGTGCCTATTGAAACGTTTGCTTGCCATATTACCGCACTTCCTGTTGCGGTCAATATCCAATGCCATGCAGCCCGGAAGAAAACGATTGAAATATAAGGAGGGAAAGAAATGGCTGAACATAGGCTTACAACTCCGCTAACAAATGACGATATTAAAAACTTGAAAATAGGAGACAGTGTGCTGTTGACGGGTACTATATATATGGCCAGGGATGCGGCACATAAAAGAATGGTTGAGCTTCTTGAAGCAAATCAGCCTCTTCCGGTTGATCTAAGAGGAGACATCATTTTTTATGCAGGACCTTGCCCGCCGCAGCCTGGACAAATAATTGGACCGGTAGCTCCGACGACTGCTTACAGAATGGATCCTTATGCACCCGCTATGTATGAATACGGCGTTAAGGGAACGATTGGAAAAGGACCGAGAAGAGAAAGTGTCAAAGAAGCTTGCCAGCAATATAAAGCGGTTTCATTTGCTGCTATTGGAGGACTGTCGACGATTTTAAGCAGAAGGATTACTGCTGTAGAGCTGGTAGCGTACGAAGATCTAGGACCAGAGGCAATCAGAAGACTTGAAGTGGAGGATTTTCCTTTATTAGTTGCCTATGACTCTTATGGGCAGGATTTATATGAACAGGAAATTCCAAAGTATGAAAACTACCATAAAAATTCAGATAAAGGGGTCGTATTATAAAAATGAAAACATATGAGGTTGCTGTAGTTCCTGGAGACGGGATTGGGAAAGAAGTAGTGCCTGCTTCATTAAAAGTCCTGGATACAATTGCTGATATACATGGTGGTCTAAAATTTCAGTATAAAGAATTTCCATGGAGCTGTGAGTATTATCTGGAGCACGGGCAAATGATGCCTGATGACGGGCTTGGTATTCTAAAAAACTTTGATTCTATTTTTCTCGGGGCCATCGGAAATCCAAAGCTTGTACCTGACCATGTATCTTTGTGGGGGCTGTTAATTAAGATTCGAAGAGAGTTTGAACAATCGATTAATATCCGGCCCGCTAAATTTTTCAAAGGGCTAAGGTCACCGCTTGTGAATCCTAATGATTTTGATTTGATCGTTGTCAGAGAAAACAGCGAAGGGGAGTACAGTGAAGTTGGTGGAAGAATCCATAAAGGCGAGGATGAAATCGCGATTCAAAATGCTATTTTCACAAAAACGGGAACGAAGCGTGCGATGAAATATGCGTTCGATCTGGCGAAACAAAGAAGGAATCACGTTACGTCTGCGACCAAATCGAACGGAATTGTCCATTCCATGCCATTTTGGGATGAAGTATTCAAGGAAACCGAACAGGAATATCCCGATGTCCAAACCGCTTCCTATCATATTGATGCATTAGCAGCCTTCTTTGTAACCAGACCCCAGATCTTCGATATCATTGTAGCGAGCAACTTATTCGGTGATATCTTAACGGATATAGGCGGGGCGATCATGGGAAGCATTGGCATTGCTCCTGCGGCAAATATTAATATTAACGGCAGGTATCCTTCGATGTTTGAACCGGTCCATGGGTCTGCACCTGATATTGCAGGAAAAGGAATCGCTAACCCGATAGGCCAGATTTGGACGGCAAAAATGATGCTTGACCATTTTGGCGAAAGTGAACTTGGCCAAAAACTGCTCGATACCGTGGAAGAAGTTACGAATGATGGAATTAAAACGTCTGATATTGGTGGGAATGCTACCACCATAGAAGTTGCTGACGAAATTTGCAGCAGATTAAAGAAAACTGCAGCTGTATCATAATCGATATATTTGGGGCAAGTTCTTTCAGAATAACCATTAATTGATAAAAACGTGTAGGGGGACATGGAATGAAGAAAAGAGCGTTAGCAGGTTTACTTTCCGGTGTTTTATCAGTGGGTATCGCATTATCGGGCTGCTCTTCAGCAAATAACTCGGCTTCAGGTGATCAAAATAAGGATCCTGAATATCCGACAAAACAAATTGAAGTGATCGTACCATTTGCAGCCGGTGGAGGAACAGATCTTACTGCCAGAGCGGTAACTGAATATTTAAGTGAGGAGTGGGACAAGCCTGTTGTTGTCGTAAACAAACCGGGTGCTGGAGGTGCCACAGGAACTCAAGCGGTTCTTAAACAAGGTTCTAAAGACGGACATTCCGTTTTGATTCAAAGTGTTTCCGCTGTATCGGCTCTTTACGCCGGTAATAATAATTTACCATTTAGTATGGAAGATCAACAGTTTCTTACCAAATTGACAGGCGAACCACTTGCCTATGTTGTAAGTTCTGATGCTCCCTACAAGGATATAAATGAGTTAATCGAATGGGTGAAGAAAAATCCAGATAAACTCACATATGCCAGCAATGGTCCTACAGCTATCGGTACGTTCGGCACGATCCAGTTTATGGATAGTATTGGCGCTGACTTCTCAAAAGCCAGACAGGTTGCAACCAATGGTGCAGGTGACGCCCTTCCAAAAGTTGCCGGCGGCCATATCAAGTTAGCCGTTCAAGGGATAAGTGAAGTATCCAATCTCGTGAAAGCAGGCAAGTTGAAGATCTTAGGAATAGCTGCACCTGAGAGAAGCCCATTTTTTCCTGATGTACCTACAATGGAAGAACAGGGTATCAATGACATTGATGCATCACAATGGTACGGCGCCTCCGCACCGGCTGGAACTCCCGATTATGTCGTTGAAAAGTGGGAAACTACAGTTGATAAAATGCTAAATGACCCTAAATTCATCGAAAAATTAAAAACGATAAATGTAACCCCTGCTTATGAAGATGCTGAAGGTTTCGCTAAATCAGTAAAAGAAGAGACAGAAAAATACAAGGAAATTGCCAAGGAAAAAGGATTAGTTAAGTAGTAGATTCTTTAGAACGTGCAGAAAGGATATGGGTGTACGTATCCTTTCTTTTCTATTAGGGATAAAACCGACTACTGCTGCTGTTAGGACAGCGTTACTACTTCCTGTTGCACTAATGCCGCTTGATAAGATCTTGCTGTTGTGAACGTCTCTACAGCAGTGGTAACCTTGATTCCTATTTTTATCGGCTTGGCGTTCAAGCTGGAGCAGATACTGTTCTTATTTGTTTGACAGCGTCACTTACATGTTTGCACGTTATATACTGTTTATTGAAACAACTCTAAATATTATTATCCATAGTTCAGGGGCAACAAAGGTAAAGTCTGCCTAATAGAGATTGTGCTATGAAAGAATGATCCTGCACCTTTAACTGAGGCTTTCTTCCGGCTTAGCCATTTGTTCATGTAATGAAGTATTAGCTACCTGTAAGCTTCTCTGGATATGGGCGCTCATTGTTTCTTCTGATTTTGCTGGGTTGCGCTCCTTAAGTGCCAAATAGATTTGTTCATGATCTTTCACTAGTACCGCGAAGCTAACTAAACGTTCTTTCAGAATGCAGTTTCGTATATAAAGGACTTTCGCATTGATGACTTCAAATAATTGAATAAGTTGCTTATTTTGTGATGCAAGGGCAATTAGATCGTGAAATTGCTGGTTTAGAATAGTGAGCCTCTTTGTGTCATTTATTTTTAAAGCTTCTTTGGATTCTTCAATAATAAGCTGTAATTGCTCGAGTTGTTCGTCGCTTATATGGATTGATGCGAGTTTTGCTGAAAGGGTTTCCAGGCTTTTGCGGCATTCGTATAAATCTAAAATATCCTGGGCATCAGGGTTATAGACTAATAAAATATTGTCATTTTGCACAAGCAAATCATCTTTCGTAAGCATTCGAAACGCTTCGCGAACGGTACCTCTGCTTACACCGAGTTTTTCCGCTACCTTGGTTTCAACCAGGCGTTCACCAGGCTGGTATTTTCCCTCCATAATCATTTCTTTCACGATATGATAAACCTGACTATGAAGCGGTTCCGTTTTCTTAATCTCCCTCATTCGAATATCCCCCTAAGGTATCTATATAACTTATCCGATTGGTTTTCGCTGATTACTGATTCATATCCTTATCAAATAGTTTACAATACTTCCAATATAAGTCCAACCTTTTATAGATAACACTACGTAGATATCGTTCTTAGTTTATCTATTATAAAAATAATACACAAAGTAAAAAATGTTCTGTTAACGGTTGACAGTTTACTTTATAAGGGTTACGATTATAAAAAATGAAAACGCTTACTGATATTTTCGTAGATTTTAAGAAGGAATCCGTTGATTCCGCTTGGTTCATATCCTGTTTAAATCTAAAATTGATGACCACACATTGAGTATTACTTCAAACTCTTTACCTGTTTGTAAAGAGTTAAGAAAATATCTAATTTTATGAAATTCGAATTCAGGAGATGGTTGAAATGGCGAAGAAAGCACTTGAAGGATTACGGGTGTTGGAAATGGGACAATTGATTGCAGGACCATCTGCTTCGAGGCTGTTGGGTGAATTTGGTGCAGAAGTGATTAAGGTAGAATCTCCGAAGACGGGGGACCCAATCCGTACATGGCGTGTGGTTGAGAATGGGACCAGCCTTTGGTGGTATGTGCAATCCCGAAATAAAAAGTCCGTCACGATTAACCTTCGTGAATCGGAAGGTCAAGAATTGGTTCGCGAGCTTGTAAAGGAGATTGATATTCTCATTGAAAACTTCCGACCCGGGACGATGGAAAAGTGGGGGTTAGGTTACGAGGAACTAAAGGCAATTAACCCGCGTCTTATTATGATTCGTGTCTCTGGTTATGGACAGGATGGACCGTACCGTGATAAAGCTGGATTTGGTTCGATTGGCGAAGCATTGGGTGGCCTCCGTTATATTACCGGATATCCCGACCGTCCGCCTACACGTGTCGGAATCAGTATCGGCGACTCTTTATCTGCACTTTATTCGGTTATTGGCGCTTTGATGGCCGTCCATCACCGCGATGTGAACGGTACCGGGGAAGGGCAAGTAATCGATGTTGCGCTCTATGAGTCTGTTTTTAGCATGATGGAGAGTACGCTTCCCGAATTCGGCCGCACTGGTTTGATTCGTGAAAGAACGGGCAGCACGCTTCCAGGTATCACACCGTCTAACACATACATATGTGCTGATGAAAAGTATGTGGTTATTGGAGCAAACGGAGATGCAATTTTCAAGCGTCTTATGAATGCAATGGACCGTGCAGATGTTGCGGAAGATCCGCGTTATGAAAATAATTCGAAGCGTTCCGAACACGCGGAATATTTAGATGCATTGATTGAAGAATGGACAAAGAGCATGCCTTTCAATGAAGTGATGCAGTATTTGGATGATGCGAAGGTTCCTGCAGGGGCGATTTATTCCATTGAAGATATCGTAAATGATCAGCACTATCAGGCACGTGAGATGATTCGTGAAATTGAAGTCGAAGAGCTGGGTACGTTGAAAATGCCTGGAATTGTCCCGAAAATGAGTGAAACCCCCGGTAATATCGAATGGGCAGGTCCAAAACTAGGCGAGCACACTGATGAGGTGTTGACAGAGAAGATCCATTTATCCGCGGAACAAATCAAAGAGTTGAAGGAAAAAGGCATTATCTAAGAAGGGAATGAATGGGTATGGGAATGACGATGTCGGAAAAGATTCTCGCAAAAGCATCCGGGCAGGAAAGTGTTAAAGCTGGAGATATTGTATGGGTCAATGTTGATATTGCGATGATGCACGATTTATTGGGACCGTGGCTTGTGGACGGCGGATTCCGCCGCTTAGGCGGGAAATTGTTTGATAAAGAGAAGGTTGTCGTTGTCTCCGATCACTGTACACCGCCGGCAACCGTTCAGCAAGCTGATATCCTGAAATTCACCCGCGATTGGTCACGGCAACAGGATCTTCCCTATTACTATGAATTCGAAGGACCTTGCCACCAAGTTATAGTCGAACACGGTCATGTCCGCCCGGGGCGATTGATTCTTGGTACAGATTCGCATACCTGTATGGCTGGTGGATTGGGCGCGTTTGCGACCGGTATTGGGTCTACTGAAATGATCGGTGTTCTATTAACGGGTGAAACCTGGCTGAAGGTTCCGGAAACCATCAAAGTAGTGTGGGATGGGAAGATTCCGCATGGAGTATACGCCAAAGATCTCGTGCTTAAAACGATTAAAGATCTTGGCCATGCAGGCGCAACCTACCAGACCATTGAATTTTCCGGAAGTGCGATTACAGATTTGTCGATGGATGAACGGCTGGTTTTATCGAACATGGCCGTTGAAGCAGGCGCAAAAACAGGCTTGATTGAACCGGATGAAAAAGTGGTTGAATTTTTACGTTCCAAGGGTGTCACCGATGAGATTGACATGGTTTCCAGCGATCCGGATGCCTCCTATATTCGTACCTTACATTATAATGCATCTGAATTGGAGCCTCAGGTTGCCTGTCCGCATGAAGTCGATAATGTACATCCAGTAAGTGCGGTAGAAGGAAAAGCTGTTGATCAAGTCTATCTAGGTTCCTGTACGAATGGCCGTATCAGTGATCTCCGGATTGCAGCGCAAATCTTGAAAGGGAAAAAGATTTCGAAAAACATTCGTTGTCTGGTGGTACCTGCTTCCCAGCATATCTGGATGCAGGCCAATAAGGAAGGCATCCTGGACATTCTAACGGAAGCCGGCTGTATTGTGAACATGGCTTCTTGCGGGGCTTGCGGCGGATTCACGAGCGGCGTCATCGGTGCCGGTGAAGTGGTGATGTCTTCGTCGAATCGGAACTTTAGAGGACGAATGGGCAGTGCAAAAGGCGAGGTATATCTTGGCTCACCGGCCTCAGTTGCCGCAACAGCAATTGAAGGAAAAATTGCAGATCCGCGCAAATATCTCCTTAAGGAGGTCATGTAAATGTCATTTATCATTAGAGGCCGCGTCTGGAAATACGGAGACAATATCAATACCGATATTATATCTCCTGGGCAATATATGAGTCAGCCTGTCGATAAACAGGCTGAACACGCGATGGAAGCAATTGATCCTGATTTTGCCGGAAAGATTCAAGCAGGTGATATTATAGTAGCAGGAAATAATTTCGGATCTGGTTCCAGCCGGGAAACGGCACAGATGGTATTGAAACACCATCAAATAGGGGCAATTGTCGCCAACTCTTTCGCGCGCATTTTTTACCGGAATTCCATCAATGTTGGCCTTCCTGTGGTAGAGATGGTGGATACCTCTGTCATCGAAGAAGGGGATGAGGTTGAAATTGACCTGTTAGCCGGGAAAGTTATCAATCACACGAAAGGAGTCGAATACAAAGGAACGAAGCTGCCTGAACATTTGATTGAAATGGTGAAGCTTGGAGGCCTGGAGCCTTATTTGGCTAATAAACTGGGAATCTCTTAAATCGGGAAGGGTGAAAATATCCATGAAACTGCCGAAAAAAGTAGAAATAATTGAAGTAGGGCCGAGAGACGGACTGCAAAATGAAGCAAATTTTATTCCGACGGACAAGAAGATTGCACTCATTAATGCATTAAACAAAACCGGGATTAAAAGAATGGAAGCGACTTCTTTTGTCCATCCGGTCTATGTCCCGCAAATGAAGGATGCCAAAGAAGTTTTGGAAGGTATGGATCGTGACTCTTCCATTCAGTACATGGCGCTGATTCCGAATCAAAAAGGCTATGAGCGGGCGATAGAGAATGGCGTGAATGCCCTTTCTCTGGTCGTAGGTGCCAGCGACAGCTTCAATCTGAAAAATGTCAAAATGACGAGGGACGAGTCGATCCAAACGTTTGAAAGTGTTATTAAAAGGGCAAAGGAAAATGGCATTTTCATTCGTTATAATATCGCTACGTCGTTCTGGTGTCCTTATGAAGGAAAGGTGAATGCCGATCTCGTTTTGGAGATGCTGCAGCGAATTGATCGTTTAGGGGTCGATGAAATCGTTCTTTGTGATACGATTGGCCGGGCGAATCCAGCACAAGTGTATGACTTGTTTCAACAAGCATTCACCAAAAAGCCGAAAGCGATGATTTCCGCCCATTTCCACGATACGTACGGCTTAGCCCAGGCCAATATTATCGCCGCTCTTCAAGCTGGCGTCACACGCTTTGACACTTCAATTGGAGGGCTTGGAGGATGTCCGTTTGCACCGGGCGCAGCAGGCAATGTCGCGACAGAAGATGTCGTCTTTATGCTGCATGAGATGGGGATTGATACCGGGGTGGATCTCCCTTCACTCTTAAACTGTGTGGAATTAGTCAGACCGTTAACGATTCGCGAATTGACAGGCCATTTTCATAAAGTTAAAGGAAACTAAAATAAAATAATTAGGAGGAATCACTATGAGTCAAAATTATCGGGTAGGATTAATCGTGCCAAGTTCGAATACTACTATGGAAACAGAAATTCCAGCCATGCTTCAAGCGAGACAGCAAATCAAACCGGAAGAAACGTTTACCTTCCATTCTGCACGCATGCGTATGCAGCAGGTTAATCCGGAAGAATTAAAGAAGATGGATGTGGAAAGTGACCGCTGTGCCGTGGAACTTTCTGATGCTCGTTGTGATGTGTTAGCCTATGCGTGTTTGGTAGCGATCATGTGCCAGGGACCGGGATATCATGAAATCTCTGAAGAACGTTTGGAGAAAGCAACAGCTGAAAATGGAGGACCAGCCCCAATTGTCAGCAGTGCAGGAGCATTAATTGAAGGGATCAAAACAATCGGTGCCAAAAAAGTTTCGATTATTACGCCGTATATGAAACCTCTAACCAACACGGTGATTGAATATTTGAACGCAGCCGGTATCGAAGTTATCGATTCGATCAGCCTCGAGGTAGCTGACAATCTCGAAGTTGGCCGTTTGGACCCTGAAAATCTCATTGGTCATGCAGATCGATTAAATATAACAGGAGCAGACGCTGTAGTATTATCGGCTTGCGTCCAGATGCCTTCGCTTCCAGCGATTCAAAGAGTTGAAGACCGTTTGGGCCTCCCGGTTCTTTCTGCCGGAGTTGCTACTGTGTATAAAATTCTTAAACAATTGGACCTTAAGACAGATGTTCCGAACGCAGGACATTTGCTTTCAGGAAAGTTTTAAATAGAAGCCATAAGGATGGCGTAGGAGCTGCCATCCTTTTTCTTTGAACGTAATCATTTTACATAGGAAGGGAGATCAAACGATGAAAAAACAATATAACATCGCCGTTATTGCTGGAGATGGGATTGGACCAGAGGTATTAACCGAAGGCATCAAGGTATTGAATAAGGCTGCGGAACTTGATGGATCGTTTGAATTTCAGTTCACGCACTTTCCCTGGGGCTGTGAATATTATTTGGAACATGGAAAAATGATGGCTGATGACGGATTGGAACAACTTATGTCCTTTGATGCCATCTATCTGGGTGCAGTCGGGTATCCCGGAGTTCCCGATCATATTTCCCTGTGGGATCTATTATTAAAGATTCGTAAAGGCTTTAATCAGTATGTGAACCTTCGCCCGATTACACTGTTGGATGGTGCACCATGTCCGCTAAAGGATGTGGCCCGTGAGCAAATTGATATGCTGGTGATCCGGGAAAATAGTGAAGGAGAGTATGCAGGAGCCGGGGATTGGTTATTTAAAGGACAACCTCATGAGGTCGTTTTGCAAACCGGCATCTTTTCTCGTGTCGGCACAGAACGGATTATTCGCTATGCCTTTGAAGAGGCAAGGAAACAGGGAAGATCGTTGACGAGCATTAGCAAAGGAAACGCTTTGAATTACTCGATGGTCTTTTGGGATCAGGTGTTTGAAGAGGTCGCTAAGGAATATCCTGATGTGAAAACGTACTCCTATTTAGTCGATGCTGCAGCGATGTTTTTTGTAAAGCAGCCGTGGCGTTTTGAAGTAGTGGTCACTTCCAACTTATTTGGCGATATCATCACTGATTTAGGAGCTGCCATCGCAGGAGGATTAGGCCTTGCAGCGGGAGCAAATATTAACCCTGAACGGGAATACCCGTCAATGTTCGAACCGATTCATGGATCTGCCCCCGATATCGCGGGAAAAGGAATTGCCAACCCGCTTGCTTCTATTTGGTCTGCAAGTCAAATGCTGGACTTCTTCGGTCAGGAAGTATGGGGGAAAAGAGTCCTACATGCTATGGAAAAAGTGATGGCTGAGCGAGCGATACTAACGCCTGATATGGAAGGAACAGCAAGTACTCAAGAGGTTGGCGATGCGGTCACTGAACAACTTCAAGCCATAATAAACTGAGGATCAAAAAAGACTGGGTAAACATTAATAGAAATGAAAAATATATCGTAAACTGTTGACGGTAAACGAAGAAGACGGTATATTGACAATAGGCAGAATATTTTTAAAAGTAGTTAAATAAATAGGGGGATGCTGTATAAATATTCTATGTTTCTATCAAACCATGAGCCAGCTTTACTGTTCGAAGGAAGAGATTGCTAGAACTAATTTGATATGTTGAGATATAGATTTAGATGTTAACGGAAATTAAGCATTCAACAGCCATTTTCTTCGGATTGCTTCTAATTTCGATGGGATAGGGAAGACTATTTCATGAAGGGATTCAGTCGAAAAGAAGAAGGGTTTCTGGTAGTTATCAGCATGTGAGTGTTGACGAGTCCAATAAAGGAGCGTCCGACACCGTTACTTCAGAGGAGGATTTAACAGTGAATCAATCTACTGAGCGCGCAGAGACGCGACGCATCACAGGGAACATCTTCAAAGGTTCGCTTGGAAATTTGATCGAATGGTACGACTGGTACGTCTATTCTGCTTTCGCCGTGTATTTCTCGTCAGAGTTCTTCCCAGAGGGAGATGCGACTAGCCAGCTGCTCAACACGGCAGCAATCTTCGCCGTTGGCTTCCTGATGCGCCCGATAGGAAGCCTGCTGATGGGCCGCTACGCCGACCGTCATGGCCGCCGTGCCGCGCTGACACTTTCCATAACTGTCATGGCCGGTGGTTCTCTGATCATTGCCCTTACCCCAAGTTATAGCAGCATTGGTATACTGGCTCCCATTATTCTGGTTCTCGCACGTCTGCTCCAGGGGTTGTCGTTAGGCGGGGAGTATGGAACCTCTGCAACGTATCTGTCTGAGATGGCCAGCAGCGGCCGCCGCGGCTTCTACTCGAGCTTCCAGTACGTCACACTTGTTGCCGGACAGATGGTGGCACTTGGTGTCCAAATAATCCTCCAGCAAGTACTCAGCGAATCCGATATGTATGCCTGGGGCTGGCGTATTCCCTTCGTCATCGGAGCAATGGGCGCATTGGCCGTAATGTGGCTGCGCCGTACGATGGACGAATCGGAGCAGTTCTCAAAAATGGGTTCTGAAAGTAAGGAGAGCGCTGGAACCATTCGTGCTCTGATGAAATACCCCAAGGCGGTGTTGACAGTTGTCGGTTTAACGCTTGGCGGAACCGTCGCATTCTATACCTACACGACGTATTTACAGAAGTTCATGGTGAATACTGTGGGACTCGAGAAGGAGGTCGTCAGCTGGATTAACTTTATTGCTCTGCTGATATTCGTCGTGCTCCAACCGCTAGCCGGGGCGCTGTCTGACCGAATTGGACGACGCCCGCTATTGCTGAGTTTCGGTATCCTTGGAACATTGTTGACGGTGCCACTGTTCCTAATTATGGAGCAGACGACAAGCCCTATGGTTGCTTTCTTGCTCATGTTGGTAGGTCTCATCATTGTCACTGGTTACACTTCCATTAATGCAATCGTGAAAGCAGAGCTCTTCCCGACCGAAATCCGTGCTCTTGGCGTGGGACTCCCCTACGCACTCACAGTCGCGGTGTTCGGCGGGACAGCGGAATTCATCGCGTTATGGCTGAAGAACATTGGAGTCGAGTCGCTCTTCTACTTCTACGTAGCTGCCTGCATTGCCGTGAGCTTGATCGTCTACTGGCGTATGGGTGAGTCTTCGAAGGTCTCCCACATCGAAGCCGAGCTGGACGCTGAAAAGCGCTAGCTGTCCGTGAGCTCAGCTCTGGGCACTCTGAAGTAACATGAGCGTTTAAAGGACACAAGTCATGGAATTGCCCATCGTGGAAGACGGCGACTAGGTGGCCTCTGCTCTGATAGCTTAACCAAGCTGGTGGAAATGGAAGGAATTGGTGTCGCTTTACAAGGCTATGTTATTTTACAAAATGAACAAAAGATAAAATGGGGAAGAACAGACCATCTATAGCCTGCCTTTTTATTGAACGATTGAGGATCATAGTTCAATAAGAAAATCCCGATTTCTCAAAGTAAAATGAGATAATCGGGATTTTTATAAAAAAATTCTTACCGTTGTAAATTCGTTTTTTTCTGATGTTACCCATGAAGAAAGAGTAAACGCTTCTTTAATAAGAAGAAAGCCATTCATTTAACAGCAGGCTCATCTTCAGATTAATAGACAACTATACAGCTTTATGAGCTATTACAACAATTTAAGAGTGGTCAATTTTGATGTTTACTAGATCGTCAGAGAGTGATGCTTCAAAAATATGAAAAAACAGGAGATGGCAAGCTGAACCTTTGATCCGAACACAACTTTTATTCAGTGACATGAGGTCTATTTTTACATCTTGTTTGTAAGCGCTTTAAGAATTTCGAAAATCATCCATCAGGCAGGACACTGGATTTTTCCGGGCATAGTCCAGACCTACAACACATTTATCCGCATAGGAGGCGAATCATATGAGTTTAGAACTTATTACAATTATCGTACTGCTGGCCATGTTCATCATCGGCTCGATCATTTCAGTAAACATGGGCATTTTGGGCATGGTTGCCGCTTTTGTCGTCGGTACCTTTGTCAGCGGATTAGCCGTAGAAGATATCTATGCCGCTTTTCCGGTTGACATGTTCATCCTTCTTGCAGGGGTTACCTACCTGTTTGCGATTGCACTAAACAACGGGACGCTTGACTTAATCATTTCCGGCGGGCTCCGCCTGGTTAGAGGGAATGTGGGTCTCCTGCCGTGGGTTCTGTTTTTCTTAAGCGCCCTACTGTCAGCTGTTGGAGCGTCGACGGTTGCGGTCGGTCCGATTCTATTCCCGATCGCATTAAGATTAGCTTACCAGCACAAAATCAATCCGCTTTTGATGGGTACGTTGATTTCCACGGGAATGTATGCCGGTTCCTTCTCGCCGCTAAATATTTTCGGATTGGTTGTAAACGGTATCATGAAGTCGGAAAATATTCCGCATTCACCAATCATGCTCTTCATTAACTGTTTTATTTTTTACGTATTAATTTCCATTGTTGTTTTCATTGCTTTTGGCGGACTTCGTTTGCTTAAACAAAATACAAAAACTCAAATGGCAGTTGCAGCTGCTGCCGAAGGAAATGCCGCGAACATTACTGTTAAAACAGAAGATAATGGATCAACTTGGTATAAAATCGCCACCCTTTTTGGCATCGGCCTCCTGATTTTCCTAGCACTTGTATTTGACATGAACATGGGCTTTGGCGCATTGATGATTGGCCTGGTGCTTGGATTGATGGCTCCAAAGAAGCAATCAGATATCATTAAGCAAATGCCTTGGGCTGTCATGATTATGGTGACAGGAATCATGACTTATGTGGGAGTAATGGAAAAGGTAGGGACTATGGATTATATGACGGATCAAATTGCCAGCGTAGGAAATCCGATACTTGCTTCTCTTATGGCATCATATGTAGGAGGAGTCATTTCAGCATTTGCCTCTACAACAGGCTTTCTTGCGGCCGTTATTCCACTCTCGGCTCCTATCTTACAGGATCCAACCATGTCGGCTATCGGTGTAGTCTCAGCGCTTTCGATTTCGGCAAGTGTTGTGGACATAAGTCCTTTCTCGACGAACGGGGCACTGATTATGGCTAATGTACAGGGTGTGAATGAGCGTCTATTTTTCCGAAAGCTCTTGCTGATTGCTGGCCTCTTTATAGCTCTTGGACCAGGACTTGCGTGGCTGTTATTCGTGCTGATGGGTACGCCTTGGTAATCGAATGGCCTAAACGATATTAATAGATTGGGAGGATCCTCGATGAAAGCAGTTGTTGTTACTGAGTTCGGCGGACCTGAAGTGCTCAAATATATGGAGACAGAAAAACCTTTAATTAATTCAAAACAAGTATTAATTCGTGTTGTGGCAACTAGTGTCAATTTTGCTGATATTAAATCAAGGCACGGCAACTATCATGGTGCCGGACAGCCGCCGTTTATTCCCGGCTTGGACGCAGCAGGCATCATTGAGGCGGCAGGATCTGAAGTACAATATGTAAAAGCTGGTGACCGAGTAATTGCCTTTCCTAAAAATGGTTCCTACTCAGAATATGTAGTAGCCGACGAAAACCTTACCTTTGTACTTCCTGACAACGTTGATTTTGATACTGCAGCAGCCTGTCCGACTGTTTCTTTTACCTCATATAAGCTTCTCGCAGATGTAGCCAGGCTTGAGCCTGGCGAAACGGTTCTCATCCATGCGGCTGCTGGCGGAATTGGCACGACAGCGATTCAGTTAGCAAAGATTTTGGGTGCGGGCCGTGTTATTGGAACGGTAGGAAGTGAGCGTAAGATTCCGGCAGCGCGGGAAGCCGGCGCTGATCATGTCATCTGCTATGAGACGGAAGACTTTGCGGAGAAGGTAAATGAATTAACGGCCGGGCAGGGTGCGGATGTGATCTTAGATTCAATCTCCGGATGGGTCGCAGAAAAAAGCCTGGAATGCCTGGCGATGTACGGCAGATTGGTGAATTTCGGCAACGCAGCAGGAGGGATGGTCGGGCAGTTTAAGACAACCGATCTGCACTCAAGCTGCCGCTCGGTTCTCGGATTTAGTTTAGGAACAACCCGCAATAACCGTCCGCATTTTTTACGTGATACGGCAAATCAGGTGCTCGGCTTTTTAGCGGATGGCCGGTTGAACATGAAAATAGGCAAACGCTTTTCCCTGGAAGATGCAGCAAGCGCACACCAGTGGGTGGAAAGCAGACAAAGTATCGGAAAAGTTTTGTTAAAGGTAAGTGATGTTAAGTAACCAAAAAAAAGATAGCAATCTATCAAACATAATATTTTCTTTTTCTTACCTTTTTTCTTGATTTCTGTTATAATAAAGAAGATATATCAATAGCTATATAATAACTTATAAGAATTACTTATTTTTTCTAGTGTTTAAAGGGCTTTTAAAACTTCATATTGACTTATCCCGTAAGGGGGAGTAGCGTCAGGTAAACCCTGAAATAAAGTCGTCATTACGTGGGATTTTTCTACCGGCTTTATTGGCCTAATTACTTAGTGCTTAGCGAGACCTTTGCCATTACTGGCAGAGGTCTCTTTTATTTTTTGCAAAAAAAAAACAAGGAGGAGATATCATGGAAATGGAATTTTTAACAGGGCTGCTTGCAATTATTATGATAGATTTGGTTCTCGCTGGCGATAACGCGATACTGATTGGCCTTGCTGCAAGAAAACTTCCGAAACATCAGCAAAAAAAGGTGATCATATGGGGAGCGGTAGGGGCGATTGTGATCAGGATCATCGCAACACTGTTGGTAGTCGTACTATTAGATGTACCTGGCCTTCATTTAATTGGAGGATTGCTGCTTGTATGGATTGCGTATAAGCTCCTTATTGATGAAGAAGAACACGAAGTAAAAGCTGCCGACTCTATGTGGGCCGCTATTCGTACGATTATTATAGCAGATGCTCTCATGGGATTGGATAACGTGTTAGCTGTTGCAGGAGTGGCAGATGGTAATTTCCTACTGGTAGTAATCGGATTACTGGTATCGATTCCGGTAGTGATGTACGGAAGCACCTTGATCTTAAAACTCATTGAACGGTATCCATTTATCATCACCATCGGCTCCGGTATTCTCGGTTGGACCGCTGCGAAGATGATTGTCGGAGAACCTTTCCTGCATGATTACTTCACGAATCCATTTGTAAAATACGGATTTGAAGCCTTGGTTGTAATCGGGGTTTTAGCGGCAGGAAATTACAAGCAACATAAAGTAGATCATGAAAAAGAACAAAAAAATGAAATGCAGCTTAAGCAGCATCCACAATAAACATAAGAAGAGGGACTTTTTCGAAAGAGAGGGTCTCTTTTTTTTGTTCAATAGGATCCCTGGAAGGTACAACGGTTATCTAGGAAATGAATATTGGTATTCTCTTATAAGTGCAGGGTATCGTCCAACAATCGATGGAAAAACATATTCAATTGAAGCACATTTGATAGATTTTTCTGGTGATTTGTACGAAAAAAAAGGTACGTTATCTTTTCTTAGCTATATCCGTAATGAAATTAAATTTTCCGGGCTTGACCCGTTGATAAAACAAATGAAGCTTGATAAGCATAATGCGAAAATATTTTTCGGAATCAATGATTAGTAAGGCAGTCAAAAATAGAAAGGGGTATTGTGATAGGAATTGTAATTGTAGAAATATGTGATGGCAGTTTAATCACTTCAATTAATGTAGAAGAGATATTAGAAAATGAATACCCTGAAGTTGCGGTAATTCAAAACGATTGCCTGTCATTTTGTGGAATGTGTGCTCGAAGACCTTACGCGATTGTAAATGGTAAGCGTATATTTGCAAAAACAGTCGAAGAGTGTATGGACCATATTAGAGAAAAGATCGAATCTGATTGGCAGCTTACAACTAATGAAAATGGCTAATAAACACATAGTTATATGTAATAATCCGGAGGTTCTTTGTGGGACTCTTAACTTGTTTAAAGCATAGCTTGATGCTACCTAGAAAGGAATCCATGTTCAGATTAAACAGAATGAACATGACCAAAACGATATTCTACATTTTAGCATTATTTATGTTTCTTATCTTGCCAAGCGGGGAGGATCAATATTATATTAATACAGATAATAGATAATTACTTTCAACGATTCTTCAAAGGGAGAATCGTTTTTTTCTTTGATACATTATTATTAATTAAAAGGTGGGCATGTATGTAACCCTCTGTACATGAATAAGATTATGTACAAAAAAACAAGATAGATATCCTTGTAAACTTTTAATTTATAAAAATTCTAATAATTGTATACGATTAGCAGTCAATCTCGGTATAATAGGAAGAAAATATCATCGAATAATCAGATGGAACGTTATTTTAATAGAACCGTATGGATGAAAGTGAGGGATATACATGGAAACAGCTTTACTATATGGAAAAACCGATCTTACGATAAATGTACCAGGGAATAGTTTTTTGGTGGAACCGCAGAATCTTGCAGGCTTAGCTGATGATGCAGAAGCAATCACACAAGCTTTAAGAAATCCTATTGCTTCTCCACCTTTAAAAGAGATGGTGAAAGCGAGTGATACCGTCGCAATTGTCATTAGCGACATTACCAGGCCAACGCCGAACGATAAATTGGTTCCCTTGTTAATCAAAGAGTTAGACCATGTACCACTTAAGAATTTTGTCATTATTAACGGAACGGGGACCCATCGGGATCAAACAAGAGAAGAGTTTGTGCAAATGCTTGGTGAATGGGTCGTAGATAACGTCCGGATCATTAACAATAGTTGTCATGACAAAGATACGTTAGTCAATGTAGGAAAGAGCCGATTCGGTTGTGATGTCTATTTAAATAAAGACTATGTAGAGGCAGACTTCAAAATCGTCACTGGCTTTATCGAACCACATTTTTTTGCGGGGTTCTCTGGCGGGCCTAAAGGGATGATGCCCGGGATTGCCGGAATTGAAACGATCATGACATTCCATAATGCAAGAATGATTGGAGACGCTCGTTCTACATGGGGAAATATGGTGGATAATCCCGTACAAGAAATGACTCGCGAGATCAATCGTATGTGCAAGGCAGACTTTATGCTAAATGTCACATTGAACAGAGAAAAAGAAATTACCAACGTATTTGCCGGGGAGCTTTTTGAAGCACATGAAAAAGGCTGCGAATTTGTAAAAGAGCATGCCATGATTCGTTGTGATGGACGTTTTGATGTCGTCATTACTTCCAATTCCGGTTACCCTTTAGACCAAAACCTATATCAGGCAGTGAAAGGAATGAGCGCTGCTCAAAAAATTGTGAAACAAGGAGGCACCATTATTGTAGCCTCGGAATGCATTGATGGATTGCCGAACCATGGAAACTATTCGGGAATTTTACAAATGGCCAAAACCCCTGAGGATTTATTAGAGATGATCAATGATCCGTCATTTAAGATGTTTGATCAGTGGCAGGTTCAAAAACAGGCTGTCATTCAAGTTTGGGCAGATGTTTTTGTGTATTCTACGCTTTCAGACACTCAGGTTCAACGGGCCATGTTAAAACCGACCCACGATATTGAAGCAACTCTTGAAGAATTAAAGCAAACGTATGGGGAAAAGATGTCCGTCGCTGTTCTTCCGCTTGGCCCGCTTACCATTCCGTATGTCGAGGAATAATGTCATGAAATACTGGTGCTTACCAACAAAGAAGGAGTGATCTGGTTGTTGCAAGATAAATATGGAAAGCTTCAGGAAATTTTGACCGAAATGGAAACCGTCGTGATCGCATTTTCCGGAGGGGTAGACAGTACGTTTTTACTTAAGGCTGCACTTGATACCCTAGGGCCTGATAACGTTCTTGCTGTTACCGCTGACTCTGAAACCTATCCCTTTGAGGAATTAGAAGAAGCCAAACGGCTCGCTATATTTTTAAAAGCAAGACATGAGATCATCGAAACATCAGAGCTGAGTATTCCAGGATATTCAGAAAACACCCCAAACCGCTGTTATTTTTGTAAAAAAAGCCTATTCGAGCACCTGATTCCGATTATGGAAAAGCATCAATACAAAAATATCGTCTTCGGGCTGATTGCAGATGATATGGGTGAACATCGTCCTGGCACACAGGCGGCAAAGGAGCACAATGTGCGCGGCCCATTACAAGAAGCGAACTTATTTAAAAACGAAATTCGGGAATTATCCCAAGAAATGGGCCTGCCGACTTGGGACAAGCCTTCATTTGCTTGCCTTTCCTCAAGAATTGCATATGGAGAGCAGATAACGATTGAAAAGCTGAAGCGAGTAGATCAATCTGAACAATTCATCCGAGGACTTGGCGTGCGGCAGGTACGTGTTCGAACCCATGGGGAAATGGCCAGGATTGAAGTAGAGCCCCATGCGATGAGTACTCTATTGGAGCACCATACCCAAATCGTCACGAAGCTGAAGGAGTTTGGTTATACTTATGTAACCATGGATCTTATCGGTTATAAAAGTGGCAGTATGAATCAGATTCTTCAGGGGATAAAGGAATAAACGTTATGGATAATTTACTAGGCATACTCGGAATCGGTTTTTTGCTAGGAATTAAACATGCATTAGAACCAGATCATGTCATTGCAGTTTCTACCATTGTCGGAAAACATAAAACGATTTGGCGTTCCAGCCTACTCGGTTTCTTTTGGGGATTGGGCCATACGTTAACCCTGTTGTTAGTTTTCTTGGTATTGGCCCTCACAAAAGAAGCGATTTCCGAGACATGGTCCTTGCTTTTTGAACTCGTTGTAGGAGTGATGCTTGTATATTTAGGCATTATCTCCTTTCGTTCTTCACATTCGAAAAAGAAGCTAAGCACTGAAAAGGGGTATAAGTCAGAAAATCGTTTATTTTTGAAATCGATGGTGATCGGCCAGATTCATGGAATGGCGGGCAGCGCAGCGATGACACTTATCGCTCTCTCAGTCGTAGATTCAATCAAGGACGCTTTTGTTTATATTAGTCTGTTTGGAATTGGTACCATCATCGGAATGTTATTATTTACGGCTGGACTTAGCATTCCGTTTCTATTGGCTGGACAAAAGCAAACATTCAATCGGGTGTTAGGAAGTTTGGCCTCGATTATCAGCGTTAGTTATGGATTCTATTATATATATACGATTGGGTTTATCGATGGGCTATTTTTTCAGTAGCATTTATTACACAAGGGAGGCGGATTGAAAATGAAAAACTTTGAAGATCTGGGTTTTAGCAAAGTGGATTATGACCGGGAAAGACGTACAGGGTATCCCGAAGTGATTTACGGTGAGGGAAAAACAGCAGAACAAATCGTACATATCTTGCTGAAACTGATTGAAGTTCATCGGAAAGCAATGGTAACCCGTCTTTCAGAAGAAAAAGCTGCATACATAATGACTGAGTGTCCGGATGCTCAGTATGACAAGGTTTCAAGGATCTTAACATATGGTGCGACAGAAAAAAAATACACTGGCCAGGTTCTGGTCATCTGTGCAGGTACCTCGGATTTGCCTGTCGCCGAGGAAGCTGTACAAACCGCCGATTGGATGGGATGCGAAACGGCACGTTTATACGATGTCGGAGTTGCGGGGATCGACCGGCTATTAGCCTATCGGGAAGACATTGTGAGTGCCAGTGTACTCATCGTTGTCGCTGGAATGGAAGGAGCCCTGGCAAGTGTCGTGGCGGGGATGGTCAAACGTCCGGTCATTGCCGTGCCGACATCTATTGGCTATGGAGCCCATTTGGAAGGCTTAACAACATTCTTGGCCATGCTAAGCTCTTGTGCTTCAGGTATGAGTGTCGTAAATATCGATAATGGGTTTGGGGCAGCCTATCAAGCTGCGACCATTCTCCAGCTCGTTTCAGAAGGAGGCCAATAATGAAAACACTGTATCTTGACTGTCAGTCGGGGATCTCAGGTGATATGACACTTGCTGCCCTGATCGACTTGGGAGCTGATCTTAGTTATATCATTGAACAGTTACAAACATTGCCAATCGATCCTTTTTACATGAATATTATAAAAGTGGATAAAAGGGGTATTTCATCAAAGCAACTTGTGTTGGGATTTGATACTAATCCTGATTACATTCATGAGCATCACCATCATGATTCGGATTTTGAAGAACATGGCCATTCCCATGAAGACCGCAGTCATCATCATCACGATCATGATCTGGATTCTGAAGAACACAGTCATTCCCATGCAGGCCATAGTCACACTCATCACTATGAACAGCATTCTGGAGAGCATGTCCATACCCATCAAGAACACAGTCACCGAAAGGCTTCAACAATACTAGATTTGATTACTAATAGCGATCTTCCGGAAAGAGTTAAATCTAGAAGCAGTGTCGTGTTTCAAGTAATTGCAGAAGCAGAAGGTAAAATTCATGGAATGGATCCGAAAGATGTTCATTTTCATGAAGTGGGTGCCATGGATTCCATTATCGATGTGATCGGTGTATGCCTTGCACTTGAAAACCTGAATGTTGGAAAAATTGTCGCTTCCCCGGTTCCGACGGGATCTGGAAAGCTCAAGATGGCACATGGACTTTATCCGATCCCGGCTCCTGCCACCGCAGAACTTTTAAAAGGGATCCCGTTGATGAATTTTGAAGTGGAAGGTGAATTGACGACCCCAACCGGAGCAGGATTTCTAAATGCTTTGGTTCATGAATATGGACCGATCCCGCCACTAACTATGGAAACAATCGGTTACGGTGCAGGAAAAAAAGACTTTGAGCATCCAAACGTGTTAAGAGCGATTCTTTTTCAAGAGCAAGAAATAACAAATAGAGAGACCGTTATTGTCTTGGAGTGCCAGCTCGATGATGTGACAGGGGAACAATTAGGGTTTGTGATGGAAAAACTTTTTGAATCCGGTGCCCTTGACGTTTATTATACTCCGGTGATTATGAAAAAAAATCGCCCAGGCACACTAATAACTGTTTTAAGCAAGGCTGAGAATGAAAAACAGCTGGAAGAACTGTTATTGCGGGAAACGAGCACTTTTGGAATACGCAGAGCAGAATGGTCCAGAAGAGCCCTTTCACGTAAATTTAAGAAAGTAGAATCTCCATATGGCGACATTACCGTTAAAATAGGTTACGAAGGGGAAACCATTTATCAGATATCTCCAGAATATGAGGAAGTAAAGCAGGCAGCTAATTTGCATCATGTATCCATTTTAGAGGTATATTCCTATGTTCAGCATGCAGGAAGAGCGATAGCACTTAGATAAATGCAGGAGTTTTTGCTTTTTCTAAAAGAGTGATTTTTGGAAATTATTTAACTTCAATTAGGGTTCTTGAAGAACTCGCTAAGGATGATGATACCTTGCATGCAGAATCGCAATTGAACTGATGTTAACATATAAAAAGGAAAAATAAAAAGGAAAATTAATAAAGGCATTTTCATTGCAATACGCTAGAGACTACTTAATATAAAAGTGGTCTTTTTGTTTGTATCCTTTTTAGAAATTATTTGTGTACATAGAGCGGCTCCCCTTAGAAATGATCCAGCAGAAAAATGAGGATCACTTCTAAGAACCTCAATACTTTTGAATAAAAACCTCGATTCTTTAAATAGGATAATTGACATATTACTAAATTACCAATTTAATAGTTCAAAAAATATTTATTATTTAATTGACTCACATATTTATTATTATGTACAATGTGTACACAATACATAGTTAATAAGTTTTATAGTTACTACTAGAGGTAATTGATCTATACCTAAAATCAACCACTATTTATTATATTAATCAGCTGAGGAAGGAGTTTGTTCTATGGAAATGCAACATGTCGTCGATGAAGCGTTTCATCCTCGTCGTTTCGGGCCCTTGCCACCCGAGGTCAGTGAACTAGTAACGTCTAAATTGTTTTCAAAGGGAAGTATTATTATCCTACAAGGAGAGCCAGCTTGGCATTTCTTCTATGTACAAACCGGACATGTACGGGCCACAATTGTACGTCAGGATGGTATCGAGAAAGTGCTGGCCTTCGCAGAGCCAGGCCAGTTTTTTGCCGATGTTCCTTTTTTTCAGCAATCTAATCACTGGTATACATGCGAAGCTGTAGAGTCCACCGAAGTGAGGGTGTTTTCAAAGGAAGTTATGGAGAAAATCAATCGTGTTCGCCCAGACTTTATTTTTACATTAATGAAGTCAATGGCCCACAAGGTTTGGATGTTGAGCAACCAAATGATGACTATTACCTTCGATCCTTCAGAGGTCCGCCTTGCTCGTATTTTGGTTGAAATGATCACCCGAAAACCTGAAGGTACTCAGTCATTAACCATTACCCATCAAGAACTTTCCTCTTTAATGGGCACCTCCAGGGTAATGGTGACGCGAGTACTCAACGGCTGGAAGGCAAGGGGGATTGTGGATCTCCGGAAGGGCTCTCTTTCCTTCAAGGATTTGCCGTGGCTTGAGCAACTGGCGGCTTTTGGAATTGATTGAGCACTGTATGGACCTGTGATACCATAGTTCCAGAGACTCTTAAAAGATAATTTATAAAATGTCTCTTCGAATGTAACTAATGAACATATCGGAAGGTAAACACGATGGTATACTGTGACAAGGCAGACGAATACGCGGCGCTTTTTTTGAAACCGCTTTCAACACCCTGCCCAATAAAGATGAACCAGAAAGGGGAGAAATAAATGAGTTGGCGCATAGGAATTGATACAGGAGGTACGTTTACAGATTTAGTAGCCCTCAATGATGCTACAGGCGAGGAGAAGGTCTTCAAGACCTCCAGCACACCCAACGATCCCTCACGCGCCTTCCTGGACGGAATCCAGGGTGTTCTCGACGAGATCGATGCACCGGCTTCAGACATTGCCATGTTGCTGCACGGAACAACAGTGGCCACTAATGCTGTACTGGAGGGGAAATATTCTCGTCTAGGACTCATTGTCTCAAAGGGGTACCGCGACATGTTGGAGGTGGCTCGCCAGAATGTGCCCGGGGAGTTTGGAGCCATCAGTTATTGGATTAAACCGCCGCGGATTGTGCCTCTGGAATTAGTGCGCGAGACCGATGGGCGGCTTAACTATCGAGGTGAAGAATTACGCCCATTGGACGAGAAACAGATCCGGCTGGCTGCGCGTGAATATCGCGAGCTTGGAGTGAAGGCAATTGCAGTATCTTTCATTCACTCTTACCAGAATCCTGCTCATGAAGAGCGGGCACGAGAGATTATTCAAGACGAATATCCGGATTGTTTTGTTTCGATTTCAGCAGATGTAATCAGGGAATACCGCGAGTACGAGCGGACACTGACAACCTGTTTGAACACTGGACTGATGCCGCTACTTTCCACCTACCTCGACCGCCTTGGTAACCGGACAAGAGAGGCAGGAACAGAAGCTCCGCTTTATGTCATGAAGTCAAGCGGAGGCGTTGCCACTGTGGGTGAACTGATCAAACGGCCTATCGCAGCCTCCCTATCGGGGCCGGCTGCAGGTGTTATCGCAGCGGCGGCCATTTCGAAGGTTGCTGGGGTCGAGGACGTTCTAACACTTGACATGGGTGGAACGAGCACCGACATGGCATTGATTGAAGGAGGTATCCCTCGTCTATTAACGGAAGGGAAGATTGACATCTATGATATCAAGGCCCCTATGATCGACATGACCACAGTCGGGGCGGGCGGAGGTTCCATTGCCTGGCTTGCAGGCAGCAAGGCTCTGCGGGTAGGTCCGCAAAGTGCAGGGTCAACCCCTGGTCCTGCTTGCTATGGACGGGGCGGAACAGAACCAACCATTACCGATGCGAACCTCGTACTTGGCCGGATCCCACCATATTTGCTAGGCGGTTCCATTCCACTGGACCGAGAAGCAGCCTATGATGCGATCAAGACTAAGATTGCGGAACCCCTGGGGCTCTCAGTTGAGAAAGCGGCTGCGGGCATTCTAGAAATTGCTACGCAAAACATTTCCGCAGGAATCCGTGTTGTATCTGTCCGACGCGGACGTGATCCGCGCAATTATGCTTTGTTCCCGTTTGGGGGTGCGGGCGGGCTTTTGGTATCCCCTGTCGCCAATGCCCTTGATATGAAGAGTATCCTTGTTCCTGCATCACCAGGTGCTACTGCTGCGGCAGGACTCCTTTATTCGGATGTGCGTGTCGACCACGTTATTACCGACGTGCAACGCGAAGACGAACTTGATGTGGTAAAGCTAAATGACGAGTTCCTTCAAGTGCGCAATCGGGTTAAGGAGGATCTAGCAAGTCAAGGGTTTGCGAGTGAAGGCATCCGCCTGCAGGCATTCATTGACATGCGATATGTTGGCCAGGCTTTTGAAATCCGTGTTCCCCTGTACATTCTGGACGGGTCTATTGCAAGTACAATTGCGGGTGCGATCAAGAATTTCCATGCTACCCATGAGGATCAGTACGGGTATTCCTACGAGAACAAATCGTTGGTCGAGATCGTAAACATCGGGGTTACCGGATTTGGGCAACTTGCTCCACCTCGTCAGCTTCCGAAACAATATTCAGTTCTCAAATGGAGCGACCTTTTGAAGTTCACTCGGCCATTGTATATTAGCGAAGTATCTGACTATGTCAATTGTCCTGTGTATGAACGTCCAACAGAACCAATCTCTGAGCAGCTTGCGGGTCCAGCAGTGATTGAACAATACGATACTACTACAGTTGTGGAACCCGGGTGGGTTGTCACAGTGAACGAGTACGGTCACTTACTCATCACCCGAAACCCTGAAGGAGGAGCGATAGCATGACGAATGAAAACGTTCAGATTTTCGATACTTCCATATACAAGTCCCCCGAGTACAAGCCGTTCCGGCAGCAGGAGTGGCCACGCCCTCGGGAGGAGTGGGATCGTATAGAACACTTCAAGGGGAAAGTAGATCCCATAACACTTGACGTAGTTGAGGGTGGACTAGAAGCAGCGGTAGACGAGGGTGAAGCGGCCGTTGAGCTCGCCGGACGCTCGACCATCATTCGTGAGCAACACGATTACCGGGCCTCCATTTGTACAGTCGACTGTAATAATGTGACGTCTGTATCGTGGGGTGCCAGTGCGGACGCTGTGCGTGCCCACTTTCCTCTGGAAGAGATCCAGGAGGGGGACGTATTTCTATTCAACGATGCTTACGACTCGCATGGTTCGATCACGCATTTGCCCGATTACTGCATTTGCGTTCCCATCTTTCACAGTGGACGCCTAATTGCATTCAGCATGATCTTCGGGCATACCGAAGACGTTGGAGGTCGGTCTGTAGGCAGTTGGCCGACCACTTCTACAAGCATTTTTGAAGAGGGGATCCAAATTCCGCCCGTCAAGCTTTACAGCAAAGGGAAGGTTCAGGATGACATTTACAAGATCGTTCTGCGCAACACGCGTTTCCCGGATACTATGCAGGGGGACCTTGATGCCTTTATCGGCGCCTGCAGACTTATCGAGCGACAGGTGAAACAGCTTTGCGACCGACTGGGTGCAGATATCGTGGAGGCGGCTATGTATAAGCTGATGGATCGCTGCGAAGAGGCGGTACGGAACGTGATCTTGCCTATGTTTCCTAATGGCGAGTTCATTGGGGAAGATTTCCTTGATAATGATGGAATCAACCTTGAAGATCCTGTCAAGCTGAAAGTAACCTTGCGCAAGGATCCAGAGAAGATCATTTTGGACTGGACAGGCACAAATCCGCAAACGGAAGGTCCTCTGAACGCGCCGAACGATGGCCGCTTCTTGTCCAAATGGGTGGGCTCGTTTCTGGCCCAGTTTGCTCCTGGAACCGTGATCAACGAGGGAGTTACCCGGGTTTTCCGTTGTGAACTGCCAAACGGGACAGTGCTCACCTCTGAATACCCAGCTGCTGTAATTAACCGCATGCAGGTTTGGTTCAGGAGCTTTGGAGCGTATGGAGCCGCTCTCGCACAGGCATTTGGAGGAAATGTGGTCGCGGATAATAACTGTGTACAGGTCTACGGGGTTTACGGGTACGACGAAGATGGGAAGCCATGGCTCTACCGTGAGGTGTTTGGAGGCGGTTCTGGTGCTCGGCCATACGCGGATGGAACTGATGCGGTGGACATGGTAAACGATGCCAAGAACCTTCCAACGGAATTTATCGAACAAAGATATCCAGTGGTTATTGAACGTGTTGCGCTTAACCTTGATTCAGGCGGTGCAGGGAAGTATCGCGGCGGTATGGGGTACGTCAAGGATATCCATATTCTTACCGATGGAAATTATGTCACGTATGTTGACAGAACTGCGTTCAACTGCTTTGGTGTAAACGGTGGAGGGCCAGGTAAACCAGGCGGAACATGGATCAACCCCGGTACACCAAATGAGAGGCTTGTCCAATTCTGCCAGGAGGGGATCCCTGTAAAAGCGGGCGATATCATTCGGGTTACAACCCCTGGCGGAGGCGGCTGGGGGGATCCGTTGGAACGGGATGTTGAGGCTGTACGCATGGATGTACTAAGGCAGTTAGTTTCTATTGAAATTGCTGAAATAGATTATGGTGTAGTTGTCCAGAAGCAAATGCAGGGTCTCGTTACGGATTATATAGTTGACGAGGAAGCCACTCGGTTATTACGGGAACAAATGCGAAAAGATCGCGCTCCACTTAAGCTGATCAACCGCGGTCAGTACGCTGAAGAGAAGCGGGAAGGCGGGAAAATCACCTTTGATGATGTATTTCTACCTATAGGAGGCAACGCTGTGCCGGAAACTGCAGGTGAACAGCAGCTATCATGAGTTTTATCGATCTGAAGTATCTTACATCATCTGAAGCAAAGGCGATTGCTGAGCACCACGGTGCGATAGGTTTGATCCCCATTGGTGCGCTTGAACAGCATGGACCGCATTTGCCTCTGTTTACAGATTCCGTCATGGTTGAAATGCTTGCCTCTGAAGTCGCTGTCCGGTGCAGGGAACCGATTATTGTAACGCCCACTCTCATGGCGGGACTTTCGGAACACCACTTGGATTTCCCCGGTACGGTGACACTTGATCCGGTGACACTTGGGAGCGAGATTCAGGCATATATCAACACGCTTGAGAATATGGGTTTGACACGCGTTTGCTTGCTTAGTTTTCATGGAGGAAATTTCAGTTTTCTCGGTGAATATGCCGAGAGCATCTCCAACATACGGACTGAAATCCAGGTCGTTGCATATAACGATTTCAAACGCTTTGTAAGTATCATGTTCCAAGCCGGGTTGGCGGCAGGATTGTCCCTTGCACCCACAGACAGTCACGCAGGTGCGCTTGAGACGAGTCTTATTCTTCACGTGTTGGGTGAGCACCGGGTGCGGTCTTATAAAACAGTAACTGGCTATACCACAGGGGACCCGGGATGGATGGAGACCATGCAAGCTAAAGGTGTGCGCGCAATTAGTCCAAGTGGTGTCTTCGGGAACCCAGTCAGTGCAAGCCCAGCTGCTGGCAAGGTAATTTTGGACGCCCTTGTGGAAGAGGTTGCCGGCTGGCTGAAGCAAACCTTTGCATTGAAGGAGGACGGTTAACCTATAGCCATCCTTGCTAACAAATTATATAAATATATGAAAATGGAGCAGCCAATCGGCTGCTTTTATTGATTCAATATAACTGATGCTGTTATAAAAATTATTCAAAAAGTTCTAATATTGTGTTGACTCTTGTACTCTGTATTATGTACAATGTACACATAACACAATAACCTTCTAAAATCGGTATTGTATGTAGTGTGAAACAACGTATGAAGAGGGCGATAAATAATGGAAGAAATCAGGTTAAAGCCAATAAAACAACTCACTACACAAGACATAGTTTATAAGCAGGTTAAGGAAGCAATACTTAACGGGGTTATTGCTAGTGAAGAAATTTTTACAGAAGTTCAATTAGCAGAAACTTTAAACACCTCCAGAACACCTGTAAGGGGAGCGATCCAGAATTTAGTAAAAGAAGGCTTGCTTGTTTCTATTCCAAGAAAGGGATTGACTGTAAGAAAGATAACCGCTGAAGAACAAGATGAAATCTTTTTGCTAAGAAGTTCTATTGAAGTGGAAGTGATAAAAAAGCTTTCCAAAAGCCACATTTCAAGGGAACAGCTGTTGCCGCTTAAGGTAATCATTCAACAGCAAGAAGAAGCAATGAAAAATGATGATAATATTACGTTCATCGATTTAGACCAAACATTTCATTTGTCCTTAACAAGACTTGCAAACTATACACTAATGGAACAGGTTTTAAATAATCTCCATAACCTTACTCAACTGATGGGGTTAAAAGCGGTAAGCCGGAAAGGAAGAATGAAAGATGTGCTTAAGGAACACCGTCAAATCATTCAGGCTATAGAGGAGCGGGATTCAAAATCAGCTTCAAAATTTATTCTTGACCATCTATACAAAACGAAACAGACATTGAATGATGTTGATAACTCTTAAAACTTCTGAAAGGAGGAATTCATTTCGACGAAATCAAAACATCGTTGCTTGTAAATAAAGAAACGTGAATCATGTAAGTCCGTCTCCTGAGTCAGTCATAAATTTATAGATTTGCATCTAAGATGAATGAAAAATGTGGTTATTTTTCAACAATAAATGAAAGCGCATACTCCCTTTTGATACTGGTTATTTCAATTTGCGATAACATTTAAATAAAACATTTTTTTAGAAAGGAAGATTACATTGGTCAGAACAGGTGCGCAATATGTAGAATCAATTAAGGATAACCGTTGCATTTATATTGGTGGAGAACGGGTACAAGATGTCACTACTCACCCTGCGTTTAAAGGAATTTCCCAAACTATTGCTGGTTTATATGATATATCCTCTGATGAAAAGGAAAATATGACCTACTTAACAGAAGATGGAACAATTGCTAACAAAATTTACATGATTCCAAAAAGCATAGAAGATCTAAAAGATCGCAGAGAAGCCATTCAAAAATGGGCAAACGCAACATGCGGCTTTGTTGGAAGAAGTCCAGATCATGTCGCCGGATATTTGGCGGGATTTGCAAGCCGCCCAGATGTTTTCGCTCGTGGCGGGGAGCAGTTTAAGGATAATGTCAGTAAGTTCTATAAACATGCCAGAGACAATGATTTGTTTTTAAGCTATGTGATTATTCCACCGCAGACGGATCGTAGTAAAGCATCACACGAACAAGAAAATAAGTTTACCGCAGTAGGAGTTTATGAAGAGAAGAAAGAAGGTATAATCGTACGCGGATCACAAATGTTAGGAACCGGATCTGCTGTGTCCGATTACATCTTTGTCAGTTGTATTACTCCGCTAAGGCCGGGAGATGAAGATCATGCACTTTCGTTTGTCGTACCACTCGATGCACCTGGACTAAAATTATACTCGAGGCCTAGTTTTGCAGCAGATAAACCAAGCAGCTATGATTATCCTTTATCGACCAGGTTCGATGAAAGTGATTCTCTGATCGTTTTCGATGATGTGTTTATTCCTTGGGAACATGTTTTTGTTTATCGAAACATCGATATTGTCCGAGCCCAATTCCATGAGACACCGGCACATGTTTACGGAAACAACCAGGCACAAATCCGCTTCGTAACGAAGTTGAAATTTATTATAGGGATTGCCAAAAAAGTGACAGCTATGAATGGAATAGACAAATTCCTGCCAGTCCAGGAAAAATTAGGAGAATTAGCCGCTATCGTCGCTTCTGTAGAGGGAATGTTGCTCGCTTCAGAGTATAACTATACGACGGATGAAAATGGAACCGCTTACCCAAATAGAAGATTTTTATATGGAGTAGTCGGCTTACAGGATACCATTTATCCTAAAGTGATTCATATGTTACGAGATTTAGTGGGTGGCGGAGTTCTTCAAGTTCCTTCTTCATATAAAGATATGATCAATCCTGAGACACGTGATGATATTAACCGATACATCAAGTCTACTGATGTTTCAGCTGAAGAGCGCGTGAAATTATTTAAACTGGCCTGGGATGTAATAGGTTCAGAGTTTGCGGGCCGCCATCAACAATACGAATTGTTTTATAATGGCGCTCCATTTGTGACAAAAGGGTATTCTTTCCGGAATTATCGCTATGAAGAAGTGGTTGATTTAGTCGATCAATTTTTGGAGAGTTATCAGATACCCCAATCATTCGAAGAACAAGTACTATAATAAACAAAAAAGAGGAATTGAATATGAAAATAGCATCTGTACAAGTTGAAATTAGGGATGAAGAAACAAAAGAACAGCGTATCGATCGAGTGAGCGCGAAGTTAGATGCGCTGGAAGGCCAGGATTTGATTGTTCTGCCTGAAATTTGGGCGACAGGTTATTTTTCCTTTGATAACTATATGAAAGAGGCAGAAACGATTGATGGTTCTTTTGTTCAGCACTTTTCGGAAAAGGCAAAAAAACTAGGAGCTTATTTACATGCGGGCAGCTTTGTCGAGAGAGAGGATGACAAGTACTATAACACAAGCATTCTATTTAATCGGGACGGTGAGCTTGTTGGAACGAGCCGTAAAATCCACTTATTCCGTTATGGTTCTGCTGAAGGAGAAATCCTAACCAGAGGGGAAAAGCCGATAGTAATTGATACCGAATTCGGAAAAATTGGCCTTTCGACTTGTTATGATTTGCGTTTTCCGGAATTATTCCGGTCCCAAGTAGATCAAGGGGCAAAGATTTTCCTTGTCACATCCGCATGGCCTCATCAGCGACTTGAACATTGGAAGTTATTTAATGCAGCGCGGGCCCTTGAAAATCAATGTTTCTTAATCTCTAGTAATTGTGCAGGGAAAACAAGTAATGTTTTGGTGGGAGGACATAGCCAGGTTGTTGACCCGTGGGGAACTGTCATTGCTTCTGCTGGAGAATTCGAAACAGTGGTGAAAACCGAAATCGATCTAGAACAAATTGAGTCCATCCGCGAGGTGTTTCCGCAGCTGAAGCACCGGGTGTTATAACAATCTATCAATTCTTTTTGAAAAGTGGGGACCTTAAATTGACAAAAGGAGAATAAAAATGGAAATCCAAATTGAAAACCAAAAAAAGAACTGGGTGCCCAATCGACTTGTCATTGCCGGTTACACGGCAAAAGACCAGGAAGCCGCAAGAAGGCATATCGAAGAATTAAAAGAATTAGGAATACCGGCTCCGCCAAGAATTCCTATGCTCTACGATCTTTCTCCCGGCTTACTAACTTCAGAATCTTCTATTGCTGTCGTGAACAATGATAGCAGTGGGGAGGTAGAAGTGGTCTTACTTGAAGTAGATGGAACTTGGTTTATAGGATTGGGCAGTGATCATACCGACAGAGTACTTGAGGCGGTGTCCATCCAAAAATCGAAACAAGTATGCCCCAAACCGATTAGTAAAGACTTGTGGCTTCTTGCAGAGATTGAGGAACATATGGGTGAGATTGAATTACGCAGCTGGATGACCAATAACGGAGAAGAGTCATTGTATCAAGAAGGTAAGTTGGAGTCGTTTCTTTCTCCCAATGAACTTCTGAAAATAGTAGATGAGCGTGGATATAACAGCTCCGGCCTGGCGCTATTTTGCGGAACGCCGCCGATTGTAAATGGGGAATTTATTTTCGGAGAAGCTTTTCGGGCGGAATTATATGACCGGAAGCTCGAGCGAAAAATCACGCTTTCTTATAAAACAAACTTTTTAAAAAATGCTGAGGAGGAATAAACCATGCCAAAACAAGAGCTTGAATTTACACCTTATACAAACTTTGAAGTTGAACATTTTGAGAACGTAAAAGGATTATCCCAAAGAGTGATTGCTAAAGATCCGGAGAGTGAGGTAGCTACTCGTATTTTACAATTTGAACCTGACACAGATACATCGCCTAATGGTGTGCAAATTCATGATTTCTGGGAAGAACTGTATATTATTGAAGGTTCCGTCATTGACTTAGAGTTGAATGAAGAATTTACTGCGGGGATGGTTGCTACCCGTCCACCCGGCATGAAACACGGACCATGGAAAGCTCCGAACGGGTGTAAAATTTTTGAAGTCCGTTATTACGGCAAATAAAATAAACTGTAAAATTTTCTAATTGACAAAAATATTATTAAATCGTGCTATTCTTAAATCAGCTACCGGTAACACAGGAATCCAAACATGAATTTAATTTGAAGGAGGTTATGAACTAATGGACGATAGAACCTTTAGAAGTGCGATGGGAAAATTCGCTACAGGAGTGACAGTCATTACAACCTTACTAGACGATGAGGCACATGGTATGACTGCAAATGCGTTTATGTCGGTTTCCCTTAATCCAAAATTAGTTTTAATATCTGTAGGCGAGAAAGCTAGAATGCTTGATAAAATTAATGAGACCGGAACATTCGCTGTTAATATATTGTCAGAAGATCAAAAAGAGTTCTCTATGTATTTTGCGGGACAAATTAAAGAAAAACGCGATTTTGAGTTTGATTGGGTAAGTGAAATACCAGTGATAAAAGATGCTCTTGCTAATATCGTATGTAAGATTCATAGTAAACAAATAGCCGGGGATCATACCCTCTTTATCGGAGAAGTAACCGATCTTGTCATTCGCGATGGTGCTCCATTAACCTTCTTTGAAGGAAAGTACGGAAAAATCGTTAATGCTGAACAGTAAGTATTGCAAGGATAAGTTTATCTAGTAATTAAATCAACATACTTTGAAAAAGGAATTCTTATTATTGATTGCCCATTGAATTCCTTTTTCAAAGATCCTCATTCATCTATAAAAAGCAGCTTTGACCGAATGAGTTTTCGGAAAATTCTGTTACCTTAATCTAAACTAATTCCAAGTTAAGCAGAAATTATATCTCATAAAAAATCTGGTTAAATCGAGGTGTATGAATGAGTAAGAAAGAGAAACTAGATGCAAAATCGAAAAAAGTATTATTGGCAAGTTTAATGGGGAGCGCGATCGAATTTTATGATTTCTTTCTTTACGGAACCGTTGCTGCGCTAGTATTTAATAAACTGTTTTTTCCTAATGATGATCCCTTTGTAAGTTTACTGCTTGCGTATGCATCTTTCGGGGTTACCTTTTTTGTACGGCCTCTTGGGGGTCTTATCTTTAGTCATATGGGGGACAAGTTCGGCAGAAAAAACACTCTCGTTATTTCATTATTATTAATGGGGATTTCTACAGTCTGTATTGGACTGCTTCCAACCTACAGTACAATAGGCATTTGGGCTCCTATTCTTCTTGTGGCCTTCCGTATCATACAAGGTATTGGACTTGGTGGGGAATGGGGAGGAGCCATACTCCTGGCAGTTGAATCTGCACCAAAAGATAGAAAGGGGTTTTTTGGAAGTTTTCCCGCGATGGGAATTCCGCTTGGAATGTTACTTGGAACATTCGCTGTTTCACTGGCGAGTTTACTTCCAGATCAACAATTTCTCGCATGGGGATGGAGGATTCCATTTGTACTTAGTGCAGTCTTAGTTGTCATTGGTATTTGGATACGAAGCGGGATTAGCGAAACTTCGGCTTTCAAGGAAGAAAAAGAAAAAGGCAATGTCGTAAAAGTTCCCCTCTTTGAGACGCTGAGATATCATTGGAAAGCTGTTCTAATTTCATTAGGTGCTAAATGTGTTGAAGTCGGACCATTCTATTTATTCACCACATTTTTTATATCCTATGCAACAGATACAATTGGATATTCAAGAACTACAGCGTTAAATGTAATTACTGTTGCAACACTTGTGACAACGATTTGCATTCCATTAATGGGAATATTATCTGATAAAATTGGTCGTAAACGCGTTTTTCTTATGGGTGCGTTAGCCCTCACTATTTTCTCTTTTCCATATTTCTATCTATTATCATTGCAATCTACTATCTGGCTTTTTGCCGCTTCGATCATAGGTTTAGGAATTATGTGGTCGGCTATTGCCGGGTTAATCGGTACAATGTTCTCTGAAATGTTTAGTACCAATGTTGGTTATACAGGAATCACACTTGGATATCAAACGGGCTCTGCATTATTTGGAGGAACGGCTCCAATGATTGCGACACTTTTGTTAAGCAAATACAATAATTCTTGGGTTCCACTTGCATCATTTTTAGCCATCCTATGTATAGCATCCCTGATTTCCGTCTTATTTTTGAGGGAAAATAAAGAAATTGAGACTTCAACAGTTTCTTTATCCCAAAAAGAGGCAGTGATAAAATAATTGGAACTAATGAATGAAGGTTGCTGGTTTTGAATGTTTGTCAATATTCACTTTATTAGAATGAAGTAAAAATACACATATTAGAAGGAGAGATTAATCATGCAAAGTAAAGTAGTTTCAGATTTTTTACAGATTTATAATCGCAAAGAAGAAGAGTTGCTTTCACCCGCCCAATTGGAATCCAAAGGTGTATTTTCAGGAGAAAAAGAATTTATAGAATTTGCTGAAAAAGACTATAATACCGACAAACATTGGTCTTTTGAAATCAAAAAAGAAGAATGTGCTTTGTTAGTTATCGACATGCAAGAGGATTTCGTTAATCCGTCTCATCCTATGTGTGTTCCGGAGGCATACAGGATGGTTCCCCGGATGAAAAACGTCATCGAAGAGTGCAGAGACCAGAATGTTCCGGTCATTTTCACTGCTCATAATATTGCAGAAGATTGTAGTGCGGGTTTCTATCAATACTGGGAGCCAATCAAAAACGGGGCCATCAAAGAGGGTACACCAGGTGCAGATATTTATAAAGGGATCTACCCTCTTCCAAACGAAAGGGTAATTAGAACAAAACATGCATATTGTTCCTTTGCCGGCACTGATTTAGACTACGTATTGAGGAATTTAGGAGTTAAAACACTGATTATTAGCGGTACATTAACAAATTTTTGCTGTGAATCGACAGCCAGAACCGGCTACTTTCTAAATTATAATATTGTTTTTGGGGAAGATATCAATGCGACAGATAGTGCTCTTGCACATGAAGCAACGTTACGAACTATGAGAAGAGGATTTGCCAGAGTCTTGCCAGCGGAACAAATTACAAAAACTCTTAAAGAAGGCGATAATCTTTACCATGATGCAATAGCCGGTAAAGAAACGGCATCCCTTCGATAAAGAGTAATGTTTTTTAGAAATGCGACCGGCTTTTATGGCTTGGTCGCATTTCCCTGTTAGTGGAGTTGTCTTTATTTTATATGAGTAGAATGATTCTAGTTAAACTTGTAGTACTCTTGACTTATTATATGTGTTTGCATAAAAATCAAATTCTTGTTGGAGCTTATTTTCGTCATAAAAACAATTTTTATGAATACAACATATTTCATTCACTGTAGACTGTAATGCTCCCTCTTGTAAAGAGTAAGCCCGAATTATAAAAAATAAGCGCACCTTTCGGTACGCATCACAAAAAGCCGTCTATATCGATTTTTCGAATCGAAATAGACGGCTTTTTTTATTTTCCTCCGCATGTTGCTTGGATATTTTTAGACCAGGGCAAATACTGATCTAAAACTTCAGGGTTTTGATGAATATCGAGATTTGGCAAATCCATCAGTAGCTTCTTCAGGTATTCATAGAAATCGATGCCATTACTCTTTGCCGTCTCTGCAAGACTCAAACAAATAGCGTTCGCCTTTGCGCCAGCCTCGCTAACGGAATGGATCCAGTTCTTGCGGCCGATAACATTGGGCCGAATGGCATTTTCGGCGGGTTATTCTAATGTTTTAATAACCCGCCTTATACCAATCATTAAATTATTCTGATCTTTACCAGAAAGCCTTGTTTATCAAGGTTTCTTCTTGTAAAGCTCAGAATATTTTTTTTGTTTTCCGGATATTATTGATTTGTCAGATTCTCTGACAATTTTATATATCGGAGGGTAAACAATTGGATGATTTTAAAGAACTGTCAGAAGTAACTCTTGAGAAAATCAGATCGTTCGGCATTAAAAGTAAAAGTGTAATAAAAAACTTTAAGCGGTCTTGCAGGCTCCTTGAAACTTTCCTAAAAGAAAATAACCTGTGTTTCTCTGCCGAGAATGCTGAGCAGTGGCTTTCTGGATTTATGATTCTAAAGAAAGGAACACGAAGTCAACGTAAACTGTTTCTATCTCATAGGCGTGCTTCTCTGCTTTTGCTTGACTCACAGAATGATCAACTTGGCGAATGGAAGGTATACCCGTTAAAGACAGCTCAAAGACCAGCCACCGAACATTATAGAAACTTACTAGAACAGTATAAACAATATCTTTTACAAGAAAATATGTCGAAAGCTACTATAACATTTTCACTTAGAGTGGTGAGCATGTTTTTTCGTTTTCTTGAAAGCATGAAGATAGACAACTTAAGCAAGCTCACAGCTAAAAATGTCTCAGACTTTTGGGGAAATGATGTACTGTCCGGCAGAAAGCCAACGGGTATACAGGCTTATGCATATAAGTTAAAAAAATTCTTCACTTTTCTCGAAGAAAATGGATTCATTAGACAAGAAAACCTACATCTTGCAATTCCAAAAGTTTATGCAAAGCAGGTTTCAATAGTAACAACGATATCCAAAGATGCTGAGCAGAAGCTTGTATCCGATTGATAAGCTATCAACCCCATTAGGAAAAAGGGATCAGGCTATAATTCTTCTAGCGTTACGTCTTGGAGTGCGACGTTCTGATATAGTCGGGTTAAAATTCAAGAACATTGACTGGCAGAATGACTCGATAACATTTATACAGCAGAAAACGAAAATTCCGGTAACACTCCCCCTTCTAACAGATGTTGGAAATGCTTTAATGGATTATATACTCAATTCACGAATGAATTCTGAAGCAGATGAAATATTTCTAAGAGGACATGCGCCTTACAAGGCAATGCAGCCGGCCTCTGCTAGTAAAGTTCCTCTTAAATACCTTTCAGAGTTTGACTCGGACGATTGCCCTGAGAAGGGATTGCATATTTTGAGAAGGACTGCAGCAACAAAATTGTTTGAAAACAATGTATCTTCAAGTATCATTTCTGCATCGCTTGGCCATTTGAATCCAAATTCAGCTGATGTCTACATTTCTACGGATTCCAAAAAGATGCGTAAATGTGCTTTAAGACTCTATGGAATAGAATGTTCAAGGGAGGAACTACAATGAATGGGAGATTTAAAAGCAACTTTGCACAATATATGGAAAGCTTGATAAAAGAAAAACATAATTCAGGATTTTCTTTAAAATATATGGAAAAGCACCTTGATGAGTTTGATTGGTTCTGCAGAAACAACTTTCCCAATAAGGTTTCACTTGATAAGGAACTGGTCGAGGCATGGGTATATCATACAAAATCAAAATCTATACAGGAAGTACAAAAACGCTTTCGAACAATGATGCATCTTGGTAACTATATGTTACCCCTGCGGGGTGATACATACATTACTAAAAACAAGCTTAAAAGAGCAAAACCTAAAGAGCCGCATATTTTTACAGATGCTCAGTTAGAAGAATTCTTTCGAATCTGCGATGGCTTAAAGGCAGTTAAATATCCTCCATACAGACACTTGGTAACATCAGTGATGTTTAGGTTGATTTATTGCTGCGGGTTAAGAAATTCTGAAGCATGTAATCTCAAATGCTCTGAAATAAACCTTAAGGATGGCACAATAAAAATATATGAATCAAAAGGTCATAAAAATCGGGTGGTATATATGTCGGCGGATTTGACTGAACTTTGCCGTAAATATGATTCTGTTATGGAGACTAAGAATCCAGGCCGTGAATACTTTTTTCCATCTAGTAGGGCAGCTAAGTATAACAATACTTCGGTCTGTAGGTTGTTTGACAACATACTTAGAAAGACTTCATTCTTTGGAAAGACCAGTAAGAAGCCAACCTGTCACGGGTTAAGACATACATTTGCAGTGAACAGTATGAGAAAATGCATCGAAGATGGGGGAAATTTCGATATTATGATCCGATACCTATAAGCCGATATATGGGACACTCCAGCCCACAAAACACCATGTATTACTTACACATGGTAGTAACCCTTGTTCCTGAAATCAGAATGAATAGGTTACACTCAACTGGACAGTAAAATTAAGGTCAAGTAGACTAACAGTCAAATCTGGATATACTGCTTATTAAGCATAAGTGATCCATTCTAGAAACTTTATATGGAGTGGCGGGTATGCTAGCCTTTTTGGCGAGCCAGGTATATTGATTAGCTGGCTTCCTGGAAGGGAAAGCATGCCCGCGGAGGCTCCATGTCAAGTTTCGGTATTTCCCCGCTGATTTGGTAGTCTACCACATCTTATTCAGTTAAGGAGAGACTTACAAATGAAAAGAGAAAGAAGATCCTATACCCCTGAATGTAAAGTTCAAATGGTCAAGTTATATGAAAACGGC
>NZ_RYZZ01000003.1 GCF_003989135.1 Peribacillus cavernae | reverse complement strand
CTCATTTGAAGAAAATCGGTACATCACTAGATCATGGATACACTTTCGTAACTAGAAAGACATCTTTCCTGAGTCCTTTGATCGCTTCGCCTACTAAACGCTCAGAATCACCATTCCCATACATTTCCGCTGTGTCGATTAGCTTCATGCCTAATTCTATTCCAAGCTGTAAAGCTTTGATTTCCTTTGCTTTCGCCTGAGGATTCTCCCCCATGTACCATGTTCCCTGCCCTAAACTTGGGAGCGATGTTCCCTCAGACAATGTAACCTGACGTTTTTCCATATGATCTTTGATTTCGGTTATTTTCCCTTTGTCCAGTGAACTCATCGCAGGTCTTCCCTTTCTGTAGTAAATTCATGTCTCCGTTGTTTACGTTTTACCATTTATAACCAATAAAAAATGACGGCCTTCTCTTTCAGAGTAATGCCGCCATTTTTGTATAGTGTAACCAACTGTCCGATACTATCCGCTGTTTACCGCTTATTGATTTCCTTTTTTAACCCATTCTGCAACCGTAACGGTTCGTTTAGCCTGATATTCCACTGCTGCTTGCACATCTTCCTTCATGCCATTCTCACCAACCGTTACACTTGTTCCATATGGATTGCCGCCAGCAGAATAAGTTACAGGATCTGTATAACCAGGGGTCGCTACAATTGCTCCCCAATGGTACATGGTGGTGTAGAGCGATAAGATAGTTGCCTCTTGGCCGCCATGTGGGTTTTGGGCCGAACTCATCGCGCTGACGACCTTATTCACAAGCTTCCCTTTAGACCAGATGCCGCCAGTTGTATCCAAAAACTGCTTCATTTGCGCGGGCATATTACCAAATCTGGTAGGAACACTGAAAATGATCGCATCTGCCCATTCTAAATCGTTCAATGTAACTTCAGGGACATCTATTGCTTCTTCAACATGGGCTTTCCATGCCGGATTCGATTCAATCGCTGACTGCGGAGCGAGTTCCGGAACCTTCAATATTTTAACTTCGGCACCTGCTTCTTTTGCCCCTTCTCCAGCCCAATTTGCCAATTTGTAATTCGTACCTGTCGAGCTGTAATAGATAATCGCTACATTTACACTAGTCATTCCTGTTTGCCTCCTCCTTTTTATGAAATCCTTCTCAAAGCCTCGTATTCTCAATCCCCTCATTTATTTATTGTTAAACCTTAAATGAACATGATTTATTTTCCGGATATAGAGCAAAGTAAAATAAATCGACTCTAATTTGATTCATGAAAGGAGTATGTATGGCATGCCACATTTGCATGTAACGGGCTATGGAACCTACCCTGTAGAAAAAGGTATTAAGCTTGTACTGGCTTTGGAAGACAATGGCGTAAATATTCTTCACCGCTGCTGCGGAAATGCAAAATGCACGACTTGCAGGGTAGAAATATTATCTGGAGAGTATCAAGATGTAACAAATAAAGAGAAAAATGCGTTTGCTGAAAAAGGAATCGAAGATAATTTGAGGTTATCATGCCAAATCAGAATCGACGGGGATATTTCCGTTCGTCCTATTATGACTGTGGAGCAAGCAGATATGAATCCAGGCCCGAGACCGGCGGAGTGAAGAAGCACTTTTAAGGATTAGCTGCGGATAGAAACTATATATTTGAAGTTTTTCTGATTGAGTGCTAATCACAATTAGCTCATAAATTTGAATAACCGCTCTTAAATTTCCGGAATAGCTCTAAAATCTGAATAATCGCTCTTATTTCTTGATAATCGCTCTAATAAGTTAAAATAAAGATAAACTTGGAAAATATTTAGGATAACCGCTTGCTATTTTTCTAATTTCAACAATTACTTTGTTAAAAAGATGCCCATCGCTCTTATATCTCAATGAACGCTCTCATATTCTGATAATCGCTCTTATATTTCAATAATCACTCTTAGATTTGTATAATCGATCATAATGAGTGGCCATGTACGTGGAGTTAGAGGTTCTCCTTCCATAAGAACGAACATTTCACACAATTTTCAGGAAAACAAATCAAACTCAAGCCCGTGCCATCATAAATAAAAAAGTTTAAGTATCCATTATTTGTATTTTCACTAAATAAGATGAATCGATTATGTATGGAGAATTGATTATTAAACAAAGACCACTCACCTATAGTTTTAGGCAGCGGTCCTTTTCGAGTTCAGTTAATTACACCAAGTGTGCGCCCCCATCAATGAGAACGACTGATCCGGTTGTAAATCCGTTTTTCGCTAAGTACACATAAGATTGAGCAATATCTTCAGGCTGTGCTACCCGTGCTACAGGCAATTGCTGCGCAATTCCACTGTACATTTCTTCCCGTTGCTCTTCTGGCATCCCGGCATACATCGGTGTATCAACTATTCCTGGTGAAACAACGTTTACCCTTACAGGAGACAGGTCCACCGCTAGTCCGCGCACCAAGCCTTCGACCGCAGAATTAATTGCTGCTAAGGTAGAGGCCCCTTTAGGAGGGCGTATGCCGTACACACCGGACGTTAACGTGATTGATCCCTCTTGATTCAAATAAGGAAGTGCCTTCCTGACGGTTATGTATTGGCCCCAGAACTTGCTGTCAAATGCCTCTTTTACGTCTGCAACAGGCAACTCGCTAAAGTGACCCATTGCCCCATCTCCTGCTGTAATTACTAAATGATCAAACTTTCCAATCTTATTGAAAAAGTCCGCTACCTTCTCTTCACTGCGAAAATCGATTTCATATGTTTCTACATTACCGCCAAGCGTCTGTTTCGCATCAGAAAGTTTAGACGAGGAACGGCTGGCGATAATCACTTGGGCTGATTCATCAAGAAATGCTTTGGCAGTCGATAATCCAATCCCAGAAGTACCTCCGATAACGACCACTCTTTTTTCTTTCAATGACATAGTGAAAACCTCCTTAAAGATTTTGTTTAGTTTAACCAATATGCCGACTGAATACTGCTTGTTTACTATATTTTACTACCCTTACTTTAGCCGTGAAAGGAATTAGCTCATGGACTCCCCATCTGCCCCACTTGCCCTTCTTCTGAATTTTTAAATTTTATCTTCCCATTTAAGATTTAACAGCATGAAAAACTTCAATAGCAAAGTAAGAAACAATAACGCGGTAGGGATCTATCATGAAACTGTAATGATCGACTGCTTACAAAGCTGAGATAGATGAATTAAAATGCATTAAAAAAACCCTTATAAAATAAGGATTAGTTTGTGCAACTTTAAAGGTCCAAAATTAGATATAGAAAAAATCTACTTTTTCAAAATAAGTGATTAACTGAAGCATCCTTTTGCCAGGAGTATATTGAAGCATATAATTGCCATTCAAGCAATATATGCTTCAAGTGCTGGCCTGACTGAATTCCACTATGTAGTGGAGACGGTGGGACGTGCAACTCCATGCTTTCGGCACGGCACTGACTATATCTTGAACCTGCTTTACACAGGTCCTCCGGCGTATTATGCGAAATATGAATTTGCACAAATCATTCATGCAGAATCCCGCATCCTAGTACTACCGTATCACGGCAGCCTATAAGTCGATACACGGCTGTTGGATCGCTCCACATACCGCTCGGCATTGCCCTATCGCGCCTTTGCGACTTAGGTTTCACCGATAAAGCCGGATTATCACTTGTGTGTTGCCACACAAGGCGACTATTTACTAATCGAACCCACGTCCAGACATAACGGCACTTAAGCTTCTACGAGTGTAGTCGACATATTGGCAATTCGCTTACTAGTCGGCCTATCGACAGGCTTCCGAGCAGCTAGTCTGATTGTTCTCTTCCTTCATCCTCAGACGGTGGAATCCGGCGTAGCCCACTTAGAGTGAGTCCCTTACCCTACCACATGGGCAATGGAGGGAGGAACCGCAATCAACTGTTATTAAGCAGCGAAAGCGAGGTTGTTGTTTTGTTTGCCAGTTATAGGCTTTGACGTTTTAACGAGGCCGATCCCCTCGACTCGCAACCTAAGCTCGAACTATCCCTGTCGAATCCGTAACGTCCCCATGATAAGAATGGAGCGTACGAGAATGAATAGTCAACTCTTATTGCTGATATTCAATTGTCATTCGGTACATGTATTATTATATCATGTTCTCAGGAAATTTCAATTGTAAATTCCTGTAAAATCCTACATCTTTTGACGCTCGCGGAAAGCACGTTCGATATCGCGTTTCGCTTCCTTCTGCTTCACATCTTCTCGTTTGTCATACTGTTTTTTACCCCTGCCCAGGCCAATTAACACCTTGGCAAAGCCGTTTTTTAAATAAACCTTTAACGGCACAATCGTGTAGCCCTGCTCCTTTGTTTCACCGATCAGCTTATTGATCTGTTTGCGGTGCAGCAATAGCTTCCGGGTGCGCAGCGGTTCATGGTTATAACGGTTACCCTGTTCATAAGGGCTGATATGCATGTTATGGAGATAAACCTCGCCTCTTTCAATCTTTGCAAAGGCGTCCCTCATGTTGACCTTGCCGGCACGGATCGATTTTATCTCTGTACCCTGCAGCACGATCCCTGATTCAAAGGTTTCTTCGATAAAATAATCATGATTTGCTTTTTTATTCTGTGCAACTTGCTTGCCCTCTCCTTTTGGCATCTCTACTCCCCCTTGTGAAAATCTTCCTTATTTCCCATTAACCGAAAGAGAGCCTGTCGAAGAGGCTCTCCTTTTATCAATCATCCAGCAGAAAAGTTATCTTTTCCGCGGTTTCTTTTTTTTACGTTTGGCGGAAGGTGCGTTCTCATAAAACTTTTTCTTTTTCGGCTTTCCATCAGATGAAGATGCACCTTCCCCGGAACGATTCTTGCCACGGCCTCCCTGGCCACTGCTTCCGCCTTTACGGCGGCTGCGATCGCTTGGAGCTGCTTTAAAGATTCGCTTTTCTCCCATTTCACGGCTGCGGGTATTTTTCATGCCGATAATTTCAAAATCCACGGCACGTTCTTCTTTATTTACGCTCGCTACGCGGATGGAAATTTCATCACCGATTCGGAATACCTTTGCGGTGCGTTCCCCGATCATCGCCAGCTGACGCTCATCAAAGCGATAGTAATCGTCTGACATGGCGCTGACATGGACTAATCCCTCAATCGTATTAGGCAATTCGACAAACATCCCGAAGTTCGTGACAGAGCTGATAATGCCGTCGTATTCCTGCCCGATTTTATCAAGCATATATTCTGCCTTCTTCAGATCATCCGTTTCGCGTTCCGCATCAACGGCACGGCGCTCTCGTTTTGATGTATGGTCGGCTATTTCCTGCATTCGCGCATTCCATTTTTCACGGGTCGCCTCACCTAATTTTCCTTCGATGAGGTATGTCCTGATCAAACGATGGACAATCAAATCCGGATAGCGGCGGATTGGCGACGTAAAGTGTGTATAGTAATCGGTCGACAACCCGAAATGTCCAAGGCTTTCCGGATCATATTTCGCCTGCTGCATCGAGCGTAGCATAACTGTGGAAATGACCATCTCCTCAGGTTTGCCTTCAACTGCTTCAATAATTTCCTGAAGCGCACGCGGATGAACTGAATTCGCCTTTCCTCTAACGATATAGCCAAAGTTTGTGATGAATTCAAAGAAGCGCTGCAACTTTTCTTCTTTTGGGTCTTCGTGGATACGGTACAAAAAAGGTACATCCATCCAATGAAAATGTTCGGCAACCGTTTCGTTGGCAGCCAGCATAAATTCCTCAATCAGGCGTTCAGCAACGGATCTTTCTCTTAAAACGATTTCTGTAGGATGGCCTTCATCATCGACCAAAACCTTTGCTTCTTTAAAGTCAAAATCAATCGCACCGCGGCCCATCCGTTTCGTGCGCAGGATTTGGGCTAACTTTTCCATTTCCTTAAACATTGGAATCAATGGTTCATATTGTTTATAAAGCTCTTCATCTTTTTCGACGAGGATCTTTTTGACGTCGCTATAGGTCATCCGTTCTGTCGTTTTAATGACGCTCTGGAAAATTTCATGCTCAACCACTTCACCCTGCCCGTTAATTTCCATTTCACAGGATAGCGTAAACCGGTCCACTTTCGGATTCAAGGAACAAATCCCATTCGAGAGGCGGTGCGGAATCATCGGGATGACCCGATCGACAAGATAAACGCTGGTTCCGCGCTCAAAAGCTTCCACGTCGATGCTAGAGTTTTCCGTAACATAATGGCTAACATCGGCAATATGAACACCAAGCTTATAGTTGCCGTTTTCCAGCCTGGTGACAGTAACCGCATCATCCAGGTCTTTCGCATCGGCACCATCGATGGTAACAATGGTTTGATTGCGGAGATCTCTTCTATCTTTAATTTGGCTCTCTTCGATGGTATCAGGCGTTTCATTTGCCTGTTTCATTGCATCTTCAGGAAACTCCATCGGCAGACCATGCTTATGTATGACGGAGAGAATGTCTACGCCCGGATCGTTTTTATGCCCGAGAATTTGAATGACCTCTCCCTCGGCGCTGACACGGCCTTCAGGATAGGAAGTAAGCCGGACGACCACTTTATGTCCTTCCACTGCACCTCGTGATACTTCTTTCGGTATAAAAATGTCGTTGGCAATTTTCTTATCATCCGGTATAACGAAACCGAAACTCTTGCTCTCAACATATGTACCTACTACCTCTGTAACCCCGCGTTCAATAATTTTTTCAACAGTGCCTTCTCTTCTCGAACCCGAACTTTCCGAAGAAACTCTCACCAAAACAATATCGCCATGCATCGCATTTTTCGTCTCATTCGGCGGAATAAAAATATCATCTCGGCCTGGCTGATCATCAGGTGTTACAAACGCAAAGCCTTTTGCATGTCCTGACAACTTTCCGCGTATTAGGTTCATTTTTTGCGGCAAGCCGTAACGATTGCTTCTAGTCCGTACAACTAGGCCCTTTTCCTCCATTTTAACAAGCGCCTTAACGAAATCTTTAAAGTCGATGGAGTCTTCCACACCTAATGCTTCTTCAAGCTCCTGGACTGTTAACGGCTTATACGCTTCCTCCTTCATATAAGAAAGGAGCTTATCCATATGGTTCTGGATATTTTCTTCCATGCTAAAACCCTCCTTTATAGGGTGTTTTTAAACTAAATTTATGATATAGATAATGAAGGAGAAAGCTTTTCTTAAAAATTACTCAGACCAGTCCAGCTTTTCTAAAAACTGATAAACATCTTCATTAAGCTGCTCGCGTTCCCTATCAAGCGTAATGACATGCCCGGATTCCTCATACCATTTCAAATCCTTCATATCTGATTCAACTTCGTTATAAATAATGTTGGCACTGTCTGGATTTATCATCTTGTCAAGCCTTGCTTGGGCGACAAAGATAGGAGCGTAAATATGGTCTACATGGTTACGCACATCGGAAATAAGCTCCTGCAATGCCTTCAATGTAACCATCGGAGTATACAGTTCCATTTCCTTTTCGATTTGCTCAAGGGTTTTTCCTTCACGTTTCTTAAATTCCCTAGCGTACTCCAAAACTCCTCTATACATTGTCCCTTCACTCTTTATATACATTGGCGCACACATTGGCACGATACCCTTTATAGGAACAGTGTAACCTAATTTAAGGGAAAATACGCCTCCAAGTGAAAGTCCGGCAACTGCTATTTCCTCATGTCCTCTACTTTTCAGATGATCATAAGCCATCATGACGTCCTTCCACCAATCTTTTGGTCCAGTCTCAAGCAGTTCCTCCGGCGGCACCCCATGCCCTTTGTATTGCGGTGCATGGCATGTATAGCCCCTTTTCTCAAGATAACGGCCCAATATCCGCACGTCAGAGGAATTGCCAGTAAACCCATGCAAAAGCAAGACAGCACGTTTTCCTCCTTCAAAGGTAAATGGCTGCGGCAACTTAATTTTCATATGCTAAAAACCCCTTTATACTCTTCTAAAACGTTCTTAATCAATCGTTTGATTAAACTTATTTTATCCCCAATTGATGCGTAAAACCAGCTAATAAACCAACTTCTTTGATAGATTCTATTTATAGAAAAAAAACCCGGCATGGCTGCCAGGCTGGTCTTTTGTATTTTAAATTAAAGGCCAATATAAGTAACTAGCAGCGTCAAGATAAAGAAAAGGACAGACAGAACGATTGTCATGCGGTGCAGGACCAAATCAATGCCACGTGCTTTTTGCTTTCCAAACAACTGTTCAGCCCCACCGGCAATTGAACCGGATAATCCAGCACTTTTTCCCGATTGCAGCAATACACATGCGATAAGCCCGACACAAACAATAACTAATAATGTAACTAGAAGTGCGTGCATACATAATACCTCCCGAATACCATAAACCATTATTTCTATTGTATCACAAAATTACCATTTCCACAATGGAATTAAAGCTCCATTTACAAATTGCCTCTCGATCCCATCAGAATGATATTTTGCAGACTCTGTATATAACCTGTTTTACAAGTCTAGAATAACTAATAAAAGACAAACTCTAGGAGTCTTCCATATGCAAAAGCATATCATAATAACTGCCTTACTTTTTGCAATTTTTCTGACAGGCTGCCGGAATGAAGATCCTTATTATTTAGTGCAGGACAACGATGAGAAGATCATTCATATTCAGAGTAATAAGAATGACAAGGCAGAGTCAAGTACACCAATGGTCACTCATCCCAATAGCATTCCCGCCCTCGTAAACAAAGATTATGCCTTGCCGGAAAATTATAAACCAAAAGATCTTGTCTATCCGGATGTTCCCTTTCTTTTTGACGAAAAGATCGAAAAACGGATGATGCGAAAGCAAGCGGCGTATGCATTAGAAGAATTATTTCAGGCTGCAGAAAAAGATGGTGTGCATTTGGCCGGTGTTTCAGCCTACCGTTCCCATACAACCCAGAAGGATGTTTTTGAGAAGAATGTTGAAAAAGATGGCTATGAGATTGCCGCGACGTACAGCGCGTTTCCGGGAACAAGCGAGCACGAAACCGGACTGGCTGTCGATATAAGTGGCATTAGCGGCAAGTGTGCGACAATTGACTGCTTTGGAGATACCAAAGAATCTGCCTGGCTGTCCAATCATGCTCACGAACAAGGCTATATTATCCGCTATCCAAAAGGAAAGCAGGCTATTACCGGTTATAAATATGAACCGTGGCACTTGAGATATGTAGGAAAATCGGTTGCATCCGAGATCACAAATAAAGGAATTACGCTGGAGGAATATACAAATGCTGTACCTGTAACAAACTGATTCTCACCACCACAGTATCGGTAAAATTGGATTTGTGCATGCATTTTAAATTACGATGATATATTTCGACTTTGGTGATATCTCGACTTTCGGCGATAAATTCTGGAGAACATGCTGTTGATTTTCAAAAAAATCTGCCTCTCGTCAGAGGCAGATTTTTTTATTTATATCTTTAAGTTGTAGAAAGACTTCAAGCCAGCATAAATGGCTAATTCACCAAGCTCGTCTTCGATACGGAGCAATTGGTTGTATTTCGCGATACGGTCAGTACGGGACATCGATCCTGTTTTGATTTGGCCAGCATTTGTAGCAACGGCGATATCAGCGATGGTTGCATCTTCTGTTTCACCTGAGCGGTGGGAAACGACGGCTGTGTAACCGGCACGTTTAGCCATTTCAATTGCATCAAATGTTTCAGTCAAGGTTCCGATCTGGTTTACTTTGATAAGGATAGAGTTGCCTACGCCTTTTTCAATGCCTTCAGCGAGTTTCTTCGTGTTTGTAACAAATAAATCATCACCGACTAATTGAACTTTTTTGCCCAGGCGGTCGGTTAAGAGCTTATGGCCTTCCCAGTCGTTTTCGTCAAGTCCGTCTTCAATGGAGAGGATCGGGAATTCGTTAACCAATTCCTCGTAGAAGCTTACCATTTCTTCAGAAGTCACACCTGTGCGGCCTTCACCGGCAAGGTCGTATTTGCCTGTTTCTTTGTTAAAGAACTCAGATGATGCAACGTCCATCCCGAGGTAGACATCCTGCCCAGGCTCATAGCCGGCTTTTTTGATTGCTTCGATGATGACTTCAAGAGCTTCACGGTTTGAACCAAGGTTAGGAGCAAAGCCTCCTTCGTCCCCAACTGCTGTATTCAAGCCTTTAGATGAGAGAACGGATTTCAAAGCATGGAAAACTTCGGCGCCCATACGGATTGCTTCCTTGAATGTAGGAGCCCCTACCGGAAGGATCATGAATTCCTGGAAGTCCACGTTATTGTCAGCGTGGGAGCCGCCGTTGATGATGTTCATCATTGGAGTCGGCAATTGCTTCGCATTGAATCCGCCAAGGTAGCGGTATAAAGGAAGACCGACAGATTCTGCTGCTGCGTGAGCACAAGCCATAGAAACGCCAAGAATCGCATTGGCACCCAATTTTCCTTTGTTTTCGGTTCCATCCAGTTCAATCATAGTACGGTCAATGCCGACTTGATCGGTAACATCAAAGCCGATGATTGCTTCTGCTATGATGTCATTTACATTATCTACTGCATTTTGTACACCTTTTCCAAGGTAACGGGATTTGTCTCCATCACGGAGCTCAACAGCTTCGTATTCACCGGTGGATGCTCCGGATGGTACTATTGAGCGTCCAAAGAAACCGGACTCTGTCATTACTTCTACTTCCACTGTTGGATTGCCGCGGGAATCAAGTACTTCTCGAGCGTATACATATTGGATAAATGGCATATTAACTCTCTCCTTTTTATTTGCTAATTAATGATGTTCCTGTCATTTCCATAGACTTATCCACGGCGAGCAAGTCGAGCATTGTCGGGGCTAAATCTCCGAGAATACCATCAGTTCTTAATGTTACACCATTTTTCGTAACAATGACAGGCACCGGGTTCGTTGTGTGGGCTGTCATCGGGTTCCCTTCTAGCGTCATCACTTCATCGGCATTGCCGTGGTCCGCGGTGATGATGGCAACGCCGCCTTTAGAAAGGATTAAATCAACAACTTTGCCAAGACATTCGTCCACTGTTTCTATCGCTTTAATTGTCGGTTCAAGCATTCCTGAGTGCCCAACCATATCGGGGTTAGCAAAGTTCAGGATAATCGCATCAAATCTGTCATTTTGAATCTGCTCCATAAGTGCATCGGTAACTTCATAGGCACTCATCTCAGGTTTCAGGTCATAAGTCGCTACCTTAGGTGAATTAATCAAAATTCTCTCTTCACCCGGAAACTTTTCTTCGCGTCCTCCGCTCATAAAAAAGGTAACGTGCGGATACTTTTCCGTTTCTGCAATTCGTAGCTGCGTCAAGTTGTTTTGTGATAAAACCTCGCCAAGTGTATTATCGAGATTTACCGATTTGAAAGCAACATATCCGTCCACACTTTCGGAAAAATGTGTCAAGCATACGAAGTGAAGTTGTTTCGGATATCCGGGTCCGCGGTCAAACGAGCGGAAATCCTCGTTCGTAAATGTATTGGATATCTGTATCGCACGGTCGGGGCGGAAATTATAGAAAATGACCGCGTCGTTGTCCTTGATGGTAGCAACTGGCTTCTCATCTTCAGCAGTGATTATGGAAGGAATGACGAACTCATCGAAAATTCCGTGCTTATAAGAATCTTCCACACATTCAAGTGCTGAAGTATAGGCAGGACCGTCACCGTAAACCATGGAACGATAAGACTTTTCAACACGCTCCCAGCGTTTATCCCGGTCCATTGAATAGTAGCGTCCGGAAATCGTCGCAAACTTGCCGACCCCGATTTCCTTCATTTTAGCTTCTGCTTCTTCGATGAAGCCCTGCGCCGTTTTTGGGCCTACATCACGTCCGTCCAAAAACCCATGGACATACACATTTTTGATGCCTTCTTTTGCAGCAATTCTCAGAAGGGCATACATGTGGTTGATATGGCTATGAACTCCCCCATTAGACAGCAAGCCAAAGAGGTGTAAATCCGTTCCTTTTTCTTTAACATACTTCATGGCGTTAAGAAATGTTTCATTTTCGGAAAACTCACCTTCACGAATGGCAACATTAACCCGGGTTAGACTCTGATAGACGACCCTTCCGGCGCCAATATTTAAATGGCCGACCTCGGAGTTCCCCATTTGCCCTGCAGGCAAGCCGACTGCCTCACCGCTCGCAGTTAATTGAGCGTTCGGATACGTATTCCAAAAGCGATCAAAGTTAGGCTTTTTTGCATGAGCGACAGCATTTCCTTTTACTTCGTTACGTAAGCCGAAACCATCTAAGATGATTAACGCTACGGGTGGCTTACTCATTTTTTCCAGCCTCCAATAGTTGAAGGAAAGACTGTGCTTCAAGGCTTGCGCCGCCTACCAATGCACCATCGATATCCGGCTGTGACATGTATTCTTTGATATTGGACGGTTTCACACTGCCGCCATATTGGATACGGACACTATCGGCAATATCCTGTGAAAACTGAGAAGCCACTACAGAACGGATATGTGCACAAACTTCATTGGCATCTTCAGCAGTGGAGGATTTTCCAGTTCCGATCGCCCAGATAGGTTCGTAAGCAATGACTGTCTGCTTTGCTTGATCTTCAGTCAACCCTTCTAACGCTTTTTGAATCTGGTTCCCAACAAGTTCGTTCGTTTTGCCACTCTCGCGCTGCTCCAGGGTTTCACCACAGCACACAATCGGAATAAGATTGTATCTAAAAGCAGCCAGGGTTTTTTTGTTAACAGTTTCATCAGTTTCATTGAACATTTCACGGCGTTCGGAATGGCCAATAATGACATACTCGACGCCGACATCCTCTAAAGCTAGTGGGCTGATTTCTCCTGTAAATGCTCCGCTTTCTTCAAAATGCATATTCTGAGCGCCGATTTTGACGGCACTTCCTTGAGAAAGCGCGACAAGCTCGTTCAGAAATAGCGCAGGTGCACAAATGACTGAATCTACAGCTTCTTTTGTTGGTACGAGACTTTTCACTTCTTCTAAAAAGCTTTTCGCTTCCGAATGTTTCTTGTTCATTTTCCAGTTGCCTGCAATGATTGGTTTACGCATTTTGTAACATCCTTTCTTTAGTAAGACGGTTTTACATATGTCCAGACGATAATCTGCAAACCGTTATACCTATTTGAGCATGCTTTCTTTATTTATCGTTAAGGGCTACGACTCCCGGCAATTGCTTACCTTCCATAAATTCAAGTGATGCACCGCCGCCGGTTGAAATGTGCGACATTTTATCGGCCAGGTCGAATTTTTCGACAGCTGCTGCTGAATCACCGCCGCCGATGATGCTGTATGTATCGTCAGCTTCGCCAAGTGCTTCTGCCACTTCCTTCGTTCCACCCGCAAATTTGTCAATTTCAAATACGCCCATAGGACCGTTCCAGATCACAAGCTTTGAACTCTTGATCACATCTGCATAGATGTCCCTTGTTTTAGGGCCAATATCGAGAGCTTCCCAATCAACAGGGATCGAATCGATTGCCACTTCTTTTGTGTTCGCATCTTTTGAGAAGTCGTCAGCTACCACTACATCAACAGGCATATATAGCTTGACCCCTTTTTCTTCCGCCTTTTTTATAAAAGAGTTCGCAAGGTCAATTTTATCTTCTTCAAGCAAGGATTTGCCGATTTCGTAGCCTTTCGCTTTTACGAATGTATAAGCAAGACCGCCGCCGATAATCAGGTTATCGACCTTTTCAAGCAGGTTATCAATAACACCAATCTTATCTTTAACCTTGGCTCCGCCGATGATCGCAGTGAACGGACGTTCAGGATCCGACAAAGCCTTGCCGAGAACATCCAGCTCTTTTTCCATAAGGAAACCTGAAACAGAAGGCAAATGTTTAGCGATTCCTTCAGTGGATGCATGGGCGCGGTGGGCAGCACCAAATGCGTCATTTACATATACATCTGCTAGTTCTGCAAAGGACTTGGCCAATTCCGGATCATTCTTTTCTTCTCCTGGATAGAAACGGACATTTTCAAGTAATAAAACGTCTCCGTTGTCTAGCTTCTCGATTTCAGCCTTTGCAATATCGCCATAGGCTTCGTTCGATTTCGCCACATTTTTGTTTAACAATTCGCTTAACCTTTTTGTCACAGGAGTAAGGCGCAGCTCCTCAACAACTTGGCCTTTGGGACGTCCAAGATGGCTTGCCAGTATTACCTTCGCCCCTTGTTCGGAAAGATACTGAATCGTAGGGAGAGCTGCACGGATTCTCGTATCATCCGTTACATTGCCATTCTCCATTGGAACGTTAAAATCGACACGGCAAAAAACGCGTTTGCCTTTCACATCGATATCCTTAATCGACTTCTTACTCATGACCCAAGAACCTCCTTTAATAAAAAGCGCAAGCGCCTTAGCACGAGGACCGTCGACTAAGATCCGCCACGTCCTGTGGCGAACGTCGACGTCAGCGCATCCTGCGCAAGTCCGACAAGCATAAGACGAGCAGCTGTATGGGGAGCGGTTTTCTCCCCATCAGATGCTTGGCTTATGACCTCGAGGCCGACTAAGATCGCCACGTCCTTATGTCTTCGTCGGCACTAGCACGTCCTGTGCGTCGGGGCTAGGCTGCTTGCGCTAGACACCAGTACACATTGAAAAAGTTATACTTTCTTTCTCTTTTACAAACAAAGCTAAATCTCAGTTCAAAGGGGAGAGGGCATATATCCCATCTCCCCTTTTTCTCTTTTTCATTATAGTCTCTTTACAGTAAATTATCCAAAATTTCCATAAGAATAATTTCCAAAGTTATCACTTTATTATATCATGACAAACTTTTTTGTAGATTACAGTCCTTCTGAAGCAATATAGTCAACAAGGTCTACTACACGGTTGGAATAACCAGTTTCGTTATCGTACCAAGAAAGGACCTTCACCATGTTACCTTCCATAACCATTGTGGAAAGGGCATCGATAGAAGATGAATAACGGCTGCCATTGTAATCGGTAGATACTAGTGGAAGCTCATTGTATTCAAGAATACCTTTCAAATCACCTTCAGCTGCTTCTTTAAAAGCTGCATTCACTTCTTCTGCAGTCACGTCTTTGTCGAGTTCAGCAACTAGGTCAACAACAGATACGTTTGGTGTAGGAACACGCATAGCCATACCGTTTAATTTTCCTTTTAATTCAGGCAATACTAGTGCAACAGCCTTTGCAGCGCCTGTGGTTGTCGGAATAATATTTTCTGCAGCTGCACGTGCACGGCGATAGTCTTTGTGCGGAAGGTCAAGAATTTGCTGATCGTTTGTATAAGAGTGAACGGTCGTCATCATCCCACGTTTAATACCGAATTTATCATTTAGCACTTTCGCGAATGGAGCCAGACAGTTTGTTGTACAAGACGCATTGGAAATGACATGGTGGTTAGCTGCATCATATTTATCGTTGTTTACGCCCATAACGATTGTGATATCTTCATCGTTTGCAGGAGCTGAAATGATCACTTTTTTAGCACCGGCTTCAAGATGTTTCGCTGCATCCGCACGTTTTGTGAAACGGCCTGTAGATTCTACAACCACTTCAACGCCAAGGTCTCCCCAGCCAAGTTGTGCAGGATCGCGCTCCGCTAATACTTTAATCTTATGGCCTTCAACTATAAGATAATCACTATCTACAGTTACTTTTTCATTCAATGTTCCGTGAACGGTGTCATATTGTAATAGATGGGCCAACATATTTGCATCTGTTAAATCATTGATTGCTATTATTTCTACGTTTGGATTGCGTAAAGCCGCGCGGAATACATTACGTCCAATACGTCCAAATCCATTGATACCAACTTTTACTGTCATGTTTAGTTCCTCCTTTTAATTAGGAAAAGTTTTTATTTAAAAAGGATATTATCCCTTTAATAACTCTGTTGCAGCAGCTTCATCTGTTATCAAAACAGTAGACGAAGGAGCTCTTTTCATATAGGAACGGATTGCTTTTGCCTTTGATTTCCCACCGGCTACCGCAATTACGCTTCTTGCTTGTTCAAGATCGTCCAGCTGAATGCCGACTGTTTGCACTTTATGTACAACATCGCCATTTTCGTTAAAATAATACCCAAACGCTTCCCCAACAGCGTTGCCTTCCGTAATTACTTTCATAACATCCGGCGCTGTCTTCCTTCTTTCGGCCATCGCGAGTGCGTCCCCGACCCCATGTACAACGATATTGGCTGATCTGATGAGCGAGATTACTTCCTTGATCGTCGGTTCCTTCATAAAAGATTGATAAGCTTCGTTACTGACCTGATCCGGGATATAAAGGACACGGTACGAAGCATCCGCTTTCTCAGCCATCTTAGAAACAATCATATTAGCCTGGTTATGAACATCCTCCCCCAGGCCGCCGCGGGCAGGCACGAAAATTAACTCTTCGCCATCGGGGAGAGGTGTCAGCATGTTCGCCACCTCAGCCATTGTTGACCCTCCAGTTACAGCGATGATATTATTCCCAATCCATTCCTGTTTCATACGGTTTGCGCATGCTTTACCAAGCTCGCTCTTTACCCAGGGTGATTGATCGCTGTCACCAGAAACAATGACTACCTCATTTAAAGCTAATTTTCGTTTTAAATCCTGTTCCATTGAGTCTATCCCCATCACTTCCCGCATGATGCCTTCTAACTTTTCGAGGATGTCCTCGCCTTCCTCTGAGAGCCGCATGCCAGAGCTGAACACATAAATAAGTTGCTGATCCTTCAAAAAATCAACTTCGCTTCTCAACGTCCTTTCCGTTAAGTTCAAGCTAACCGCCAAACTCCTCCTGCCGACCGGCTGCATAATTTTGATATAACGCAGGATATCATATCGTTTTTGCATAACCGCAAGGAAATCGGGTAATAATTTCCTTTGTACGTCAAGCAATGAGCGCATGTAAAAAACTCCTTGGATAATTTTATAAAGGGACTTAATTTGTCCCGGTTAGACAATTAGTGTCCCACTTACGGTAAAAAAAAATTCCTGCTACTTTTTTTATTTTAGCAGGAAAGAATATCTACTTCAACATTTAAGTTTTGATTATTTTTGCAACCGATTAAGAAGACCATATTTATCTATATTGCCGTATTGCAGGATTTCACCTTGCCATTCAAGTACAGGAATCATCAATCCGAATCGCTCAATCAAATCATCATCGGAATAAATATCAATCTCTTTATATGAGATGCCGATTTCTTTTACTAATTCATCTAGAATATCTTTTGCCTTGTCACATAAAGGGCACTTTACCCTGCTGTAAAGCAGCAGCTCTCCTTGCATCAAATCAATCATCCTTTGCCTTTTCGTATAATAGGCTCATCAAGTTTTGTCTCAGTCAAATCTCTTTCTTTTTGATGAAGAAGGAATCCTCAACTGATCACGGTATTTCGCAACCGTCCTCCTTGATAGGACGATTCCTTTTTCAGATTTCAACGTATTGGAAATATCTTGATCCGAGAGCGGCTTTTGTTTACTTTCCTCATGCACTGCTTTTTCAACCGCTTTCTTTGCCTTTTGTGTGGAAATATCCTCTTCCGACGTTGTTTGCAATGTCGATGTGAAGAAGGCCCTCATTTCCACAGTTCCAAACGGAGCCTGCACATACTTATCTTTAACTGCCCGGCTGACAGTGGATTCATGAATTTCCAATTCCTCGGCAATTTCTTTCATCGTCATCGGAGCCAGAAATGACATTCCTTTATAAAAGCATTCCGGTTGCCTTTCGACAATCTTACCGGTAACCTTCATAATTGTTTCTCTTCTTTGCTGAACGCCTCGATGAATCCATTGGAATTCCTGCCACTTTTCTTGCAGAAAGCGGTCAACCTGCTGGTCTTTATGCTGCTTCATTTGTTCCATATAGGATTCGTTTGTACTTATTTTAGGTGCGTTTTTTTCGAAGCTTGTGATAATGAACTCCCCATCCCTGAGCTCGACTGCGACATCAGGAACGATGTAAGCTGGTTTCTCCTGAACATATAACGATCCTGGCCGGGGATTTAATGTTTGGATAAAGTCGGATACACCCTGGATTTCCTGTAAAGTAATTTGTAACTTCTTCGCCAGTTCCTTCCACTTTTTATCGGCGAAAAGCAGAAAGTATTCCTCAAGAATTTTCTCTGCCCATTTATGTTTCGCCTGTTTTGCCTGGATTAACAGGCATTCCTGCAAGTTTCTGGCACCGATGCCAAAAGGTTCGAGCTGATGAAGCACATTAAGGCACTCAGCAACTTCCGTCTCGTTTGTCCCGGTCACTGCGGCAGCGTCATGCAACCCAATTCTTAGATAGCCATTTTCATCAATATTTCGAATAAGCTGCAGAAAAATTTTCAGTCTGTTTTTTGATAGCTTGTTAACATTCAATTGTGATAATAATTGTTTTTCCAGGGTTTGCGTTTCCTCGCCAATTTGTTCGATCCAATACTTCGGATCCCGCCCCATGGTGATACGATTCCCTTTTGTCTTCGCTCCCTTTTGCTGAAAAATAAGCGACTGCGGGTATTCAAGGGAAATTAAAGGGTTATCTAAAGACTTGTTCTCCAGGAAAGCCGTTAGTTCCTGTGAAGAATATTGTAAAAGGGCAATTGCCTGGCTCAATTCTTGGGTCATCGCTAATTTTAATGTTTGCTGCTGAAAAAGCCCCGCTCTCATATTCATGCTTCTCCCCCCGTTTCTATTCTACAGCATACGGAGATAATCTTGTAGAAAAAGCCATTGAAAACGCTTACTAAATTATTCCTACCTTCTCCCTTCTTCCATTATATGAAAGAGAACGTTGGTAACAACAAAAAAGTTTAGCAACCATTAAAAATAATACTTGTAATACCAAATCAGCTACAAAAGAACCGATCAAGTCATTGTATTTGCGTGTATCTAATAAATGGCATATATTTTTCCTCCAATTGCGTGTTATTCGTTGCGTGCTATCCGCAATTGAAAAGCACCCAACAAAAAAAGTTCCTATGCTTGTATAAAAAACATACAAACATAAGAACTCATTGATTTCTATGATGCCCTCGGCGAGAATCGAACTCACATTTCAAGCTTCGGAGGCTTACGTGCTATCCGTTGCACCACGAGGGCATTAGAAAAGCGCAAGCGCCTTATTAGTCAACGAGTTTTATTATATGTCAGATTCCATTAGTTTGCAAGTGGCTTTCATGTTTAAATGCAATCATTATGGGTATCATGGATAAAGTCATTCTTTTTTTCACATTTTTGGAAAATTGTCGAACAAATTATTGTTATAGCAAGGTTGTTTTGTTTGACCTTAATTGACCAAAAAGTGTATCATAACTTACATAGAGGATTCCCAACAAGGAAACCGATAATAATTCTCTTCAATTTAAGGAGGAAGAAAATATGAACTTAATCCCTACAGTCATTGAGCAAACAAACCGCGGGGAACGTGCATACGATATTTATTCCCGTCTATTAAAAGACCGTATCATCATGCTTGGTAGCGGCATTGACGATAACGTCGCCAACTCAATTGTTGCCCAGCTATTATTCCTTGAAACGGAAAACCCGGAAAAGGATATTACTTTATACATCAACTCTCCGGGAGGAAGCATCACAGCCGGTATGGCGATTTATGATACGATGCAATATGTGAAGCCGGATGTTTCTACTGTATGTATCGGAATGGCTGCATCAATGGGTGCATTCCTTCTTGCTGCCGGCGCAAAAGGAAAACGTTACGCTCTTCCAAGCAGTGAAGTGATGATCCATCAGCCTCTTGGCGGCGCACAAGGCCAGGCCACCGAGATTGAAATTGCTGCACGCCGTATCCTTTTCTTGCGTGATAAACTAAATAAAATTCTTTCTGAACGTACGGGCCAGCCGCTTGATGTAATTGAGCGCGATACAGAGCGCGATAACTTTATGGTTGCCGAGAAAGCAAAAGAATACGGATTAATCGACAACGTTATCTCCCGCAACACTGACAGCGAGAAAAAAGAATAATCCAACTAAAAAGGATGCCAATCTTTCAGATTGTGCATCCTTTTTCTTATTAGATATCTTGTTCAATAAAAGCCTGCAAGGCTTCAAAAGCTTCCTCTTCATCCCTGCCCTCTACAGTCAGCTTAATGACTGACCCGGAGCTTACAGCAAGGCTCATTAAACCCATAATGCTTTTGGCATTCACTTTCCTTCCATCCTTCTCCAAGAAAACCTCCGAGCTAAACCGGGTCGCTTCCTGGACGAAAAGAGCAGCCGGGCGGGCCTGCAATCCGCTTTTCAAGCGTACTTCCACTTGTTTTTCAACCATTCCTTTTTCCTCCTTTTTTATATTTTTTGTGAGGGAACAGATTCACCGGTTTTTAGCTTCTCTGCAATTTCATCAATCTTTCGCAGCCTGTGATTAATTCCCGACTTACTGATTGTTCCCCCGGATACCATTTCGCCAAGTTCTTTCAGTGTCACATCCTGAAATGCCACTCTCAGCTCAGCAATTTCCCGGAGCTTGTCGGGCAATATGCCAAGGCCAATCGTTTCATCAATAAACCTGATGTTTTCTACCTGCCTTAAAGAAGCACCGATTGTCTTATTCAGGTTGGCTGTCTCACAATTCACCAGACGGTTCACGGAATTACGCATATCGCGGACAATACGTACATCCTCAAATCGCAGCAAAGCGTTGTGTGCACCGGCTATACTTAAAAAATCAGCGATTTTTTCCGCTTCCTTTAAATAGGTAATATAGCCTTTCTTGCGCTCGAGTGTTTTTGCTTTTAATCCAAATTGATTCATTAATTCACAAAGGGCATCATTATGCTCTTTATAAAGCGAGAACACTTCGAGGTGGTAGGAGGAGGTTTCAGGGTTATTGACAGATCCCCCTGCCAGAAAAGCACCTCGTAAATAAGCACGTTTGCAGCACCTTTTTGTGACCAGCTCTTTTGAAATGCTGTGCTGGATCGTGAAACCGCCCTCCAATATCTTCAAATCTGCTAGGATGGGTTGTCCACCTGAAGACATTCTTACTATATAGACATTATTTTTTTTCAGCTTCATTTTTTTGCGGACAAGCAATTCCACCTGGACTACTTCATAATTTTTCTTTAATAATGTGTAAATTCTTCTTGCAATCGCCGCATTTTCTGTTTGAATGTCGACCACAAGCTTTCGATTGGAAAACGAGAGCGAGCCATTCATTCGAATCAGCGCACACAATTCAGCTTTTCCACAGCAATCTTTTTCTTCCAATGTTGTCAGTTCCTTTTTCGTTTCCGAAGCAAACGACATGAATCCCACCTCCAATAAGAAAAGCGCAAGCGCCTTGTAATAAGGAACGTCGACTAAGAGCCGCCACGTCCTGTGGCGAACGTCGACGTCAGCGCATCCTGCGCAAGTCCGACAAGCATAAGACGAGCATCTGTATGGGGAGTGGTTTTTCTCCCCATCAGATGATTGGCTTATGGCTCGAGGGGCTAGGCGCTGGAGCTAGACACTCGTTCCCATCGAAAAGTATATTTTCTTATCAATTTGAGAAAAGCGCAAGCGCCTTGTAAAAAGGAACATCGACTATCCTTATCTACGAATGAATCGACGGTTAGTTTCATCTAAAAGCATATTGTACAGAATATGGGCTACCTTTTCTGTATCGTGCCTGATGACATGTTTATCGAAACTATAAATTTTATCTTCCACGATCTCTAAACCGAGAGCCGATAAACTCTTTATATCAAATTGCACCGGCTGGGCATACTCTTCTTTATATCGCTGCTGCACGGCATAAGGAATGGGTTCATTGTTGACTAGGATGCTTGAGATAAATTCACGTCCCATATGCCCGTAAATTGCCTTGACATGATCGCTTGCCGTGTAATCCAAGGTTTCTCCTGCCTGAGTCATTAAATTACAAATGTAAACCTTCTTAGCCTTTGAGCTGCGAATTTCTGCTCCAAGATTGGGTACAAGCAGGTTTGGAAGGATGCTGGTATAAAGGCTGCCGGGACCGATTACAATTAGATCGGCCTGCCGGATTTCCTGGATGGTCTCGTGCAATGGCATAATGTTATCCGGTGACAGGAACACGCGTTTAATCATTTTCCCTGCGTTCGGAATTTTTGATTCCCCTGTCACGATGCTGCCGTCATCCATCTCGGCATGGAGGATAACGCTTTGATTGGCGGACGGGAGAACTTTTCCCCTGACATTCAATACCTTGCACATCTCTTGGATTGCATGGACAAAATCTCCTGTAATTGAGGTCATGGCAGCAATAATCAGGTTCCCAAGCGAATGGCCGGTGAGTTCATTCGAACTTGCGAATCGGTGCTGGAACATCTGCTCGACAAGCGGCTCTACATCGGATAAAGCGGCCAGAACATTTCGGATATCACCTGGTGCCGGGATGTCCAGCTCGTTCCTTAATCGGCCCGAGCTGCCGCCGTCGTCCGCTACAGTGACAATCGCTGTAATATCAACAGGATATTTTTTTAAACCACGCAGTAAAACAGGGAGCCCGGTACCTCCCCCAATTATGGCAATTCGCGGTCGTTCAGGTTTGTTTGGTATCAATTTTACTCGGCCTCTTCTCTATATCACGATGGGTAACATGGGTAACGTAATCTTTTTTGAAATAATTCGCAATATATTCAGCCAGTGCTACAGACCTGTGCTGGCCGCCCGTACAGCCAATCGCAATGATAAGTTGCGCTTTTCCCTCCCGTTTATAGTGGGGGAGCATAAAACTCAACAAATCCGTTACCTTCTCTAAAAACTTGCTCGTTTCATTCCATTTCAATACATAACCTGACACTTCTTCATCAAGGCCTGTCTTATGCCGCATATGTTCAATGTAATGTGGATTTGGGAGAAAGCGGACATCAAAAACGAGGTCGGCGTCGATCGGCAGTCCATGCTTGAAGCCGAATGACATCACATTCACCGTAAAGATGGCCTTTTTATTATTGGAGTACTCTGTTAAAATTTTTTCCCTCAGTTCCCGCGGTTTTAATGCTGAAGTATTATATATCGTTTGTGCCCGGCCTTTTAATTCTTCTAACAGGTTTCGTTCCAGACTGATCCCCTCCAGAGGCAGTCCTGAAGGAGCAAGCGGATGTGTCCGCCTCGTTTCCTTATATCTCCGGACAAGGGCTGAATCGTCAGCATCCAGAAACAGAATCCGTGGAGTAACCCATGCCGTCTCCGCAAGATCGTCGAGCGCCTTAAATAAATGGTCGAAAAATTCGCGGCCCCGCAAATCCATAACAAGGGCAACTTTATTCATTTTTTTGCCGGATTCTTTCATTAATTCAAGAAACTTCGGCAGTAATGTCGGCGGCAAATTATCGACACAGAAAAACCCCAAATCTTCTAAGCTTTGGATAGCAACCGTTTTACCAGCACCTGACATGCCCGTTATTATCACTAACTGAGTCCCACTAACCGAACCTTTACTCATATATCCTCCCCCCAATGGAAAAGCGTAAGCGCCCTGTAAAAAGGAACGTCGACTAACAACCGCCACGTCCTGTGGCGAACATGGATTTGACTTAACCAGGATCAAGTCTGTATGAAATTAGTTTAAAATCTGGTGTATATGTAAACGTACCATAAATGATGCCGGTTCCATGAATCATATATTCCAAAATATGATGATCACCTTCTGCCATTGAAAGGTTGTTGATATCTTCCAGCCGGTGCCAGGATAGTTCTCCTTCTTCGGACTTTTCAAGATTCACACCGTCAGACTCTGACGCCATGAAAGTGAACATCATCCACTCGGAGAGGACTTTTTCTCCCTCTTTCATAATGAATGTGAAGATACCCTTGATAGCTGGGTTCTTTAAATACACTCCGGTTTCTTCGCGGTATTCTCTGATGCAGGCATCTCGCACTGATTCCCCCGGTTCCATTTTCCCGCCAGGAGCCACCCACCATCCACGCCGCGGCTTTTTTAACAGCAAGATATGATCATCCTTAACCAAAACACAATTCGTAACACGCTGCACTTTCTTTCACCTCAATCGCCTGAACTAAGACGTCTAAAAGCCTATTCACGCTAACTCTCTATTCTGCTTGCACGCACCGCCCAACCTGACATTCACAAAGATGGATTGTTATTTTTATCATTATACTATTTTTATAAAAAGCCCACAATGAGCATACTGGCCATCTGGAAAGATAAAAAAAAGAGGCACGGAACAATAATGTCCGTGCCAGCCAAGGTTTATATTAAAAAAGGGGGTCAATTTCTATTCTAACTATACCCGAACATTGTTTCATATATGTTACAGCATAATTAAAACGGAATTACGGATTGCTAAATATTACATTTTATCGTCCGATATCAGCCCCGATATTAAGCTTTAATTTCATCTGCTCTTTCAGCTCTTCTATATAATGCTGCGCAGCTTGGGCTGCAATACTCCCGTCACCTGTAGCCGTGACAATTTGGCGAAGCGTTTTTTCACGGATGTCCCCTGCCGCATAAATGCCCGGTATTTTCGTTTCCATTCTTTCATTGGTTTCAATATAACCGTTAACATTTGTGATGCCTAAGCTTTGGAACGGTTTAGTTAAAGGAAGCATTCCGATGTAAATGAACACGCCGTCCGCTTTGAATTCCTGTTCTTCTCCGTTCACAGTATTTATCAGCGTTACGCCGCCGACTTTTCCGTCTTTATCATTAATTTGTTTAATAGTATGATTCCAGATGAAATCGATTTTTTCATTATCAAACGCGCGGTCTTGAAGAATCTTTTGCGCGCGGAGCTCATCACGGCGATGCACGATCGTTACCTTAGAAGCAAACCTTGTCAAATACACTCCTTCTTCAACAGCAGAGTCTCCCCCGCCGACGACGACAAGCTCTTTTTGCTTAAAGAATGCTCCATCACAGACTGCACAATAAGAAACGCCGCGTCCTCCCAGTTCGTTTTCACCAGGCACACCGATCTTTTTGTATTCGGCACCGGCGCTTACAATGATGGCACGGGCCTTATACTCCTTGGAGCCGGCAATAATCGTTTTATATTCTTCGCCATCGATCACTTCTTTTACGTCTCCATATGCATATTCCGCACCAAACTTTTTCGCATGATCAAACATCTTGGTAGAAAGCTCAGGACCTAAGATGGAGCCAAAGCCCGGATAGTTTTCCACTTCTTCCGTATTAGCCATTTGGCCGCCGGGCACTCCGCGTTCGAGCATTAAAGTTGAAAGATTTGCACGGGATGTATATACAGCCGCTGTCATACCGGCAGGTCCTGCACCGATTATGATCACGTCGTAAATTTTTTCTTCAGTCACTTTGTCCACTCCTTCGATCGATCTTTTCCACTAACTATTAGTATTTCCTATCTACTATCCTATATAACAAATAAATATCAGTCCAAAAATTTGCTCATTGAAGGAGCGCATTCACTAATTTCACGTATTTGGATAGGGTAGACACCGAAATGAAATGTTTTTCCGCGATTTCCGGCTGGCTTTTTCTTTCATTGCGAAGCCTTTGCCATATATATTCCAAAGCTGCAGCCCAACCGGCGGGGTTGGTCAGCTTCTGGTTTGTTTTCCTTGCCTCCACAAACACCGAAAACCACATCAAGTACAATCCTGCCTCTGGAAGCTGCACGGGGTGAAAATGATGATACAGCATTTCCGCCGTCTGGTTCGCAAAATCGATTGCCGGCTGCGTCTTTTCCCTGCCCGGTTCCTTAACGGTGGCGGCATATTCTTTTTCAAGTGATGTAAAGAGCGGATTCTTTTGGAAAGCAGGGTGCATCAAAACATGCTCCTTTTGAGTCGAATGCTTCGCTAAAAATATCGCAAACAGCCTTTCTTCGATAAATTCGCTTCCCAGGCGTTTAATAATGGAAGGCAGGTGGTGTTCAAAGCCATTCACCGCAGAGTTCAAATCATTCCAGGGTTCCAGTCCTTCTTTTTCCGGATTAATCTCCAGCACCTTTTTCCAGGCTCGCAATGCAGTTCTTTCATGACCTAAATGGAAGGCGGACATACTAAGCCAGTAATAAAACGTTCCATCACCCTCGAATCCCAGTTTTTGAAGCTGCTTCAACCATTTATACGCAAATGCGTATTTGCCGATTAAAGCAAAGGTGGCCCCGAGCTTAAAGCGATGTTCCATTAACATTGGCCGGACTTTAGCCAGAGCCTTCACTAATTCTTCGACCTTTTCGTCGCTATGCTGGTAATAATGAAATACGACCATGTTGCATAGGGCATGCAGGTTGCCTGGACTCTTAGCAAGAATTTCCTCTAAGGTGTTGAAGGCCTCCTCTGTTTTTCCCAAGTAAAAATAAGCAAGCGCAAGATTGTTATAAGCTGACCAGAAGTCCGGATGTTCCTTTATCGTTTCATTCAGCACTTCAATCGCTTTTTGAAAATTGCCTGCCTCCAGATACTCACGAGCTTCTTCCTGCTTAAAAATCAATCCATCTTCATGCGCGAGGCTTTCTTCTGTTTCATCTGCCTCAAACATGATCAAATCCAGGAGATCCTCAGCATCTTCGCAGAATTCTCCATCTTCTTCTTTATCAAGATACGCGCTCGCGTGGCGGTATGCTTCCTTAAACATGCCTAAATGGGCATAATTGTTAGCTAAAAAATAATGGCATTCCGTCATATAAGGATCCAGGACATGCAATACATTCTCAAGCAAATTGTTAGAACGGCTGTATTCACCGATTTCCGTGCATGTGATTGCAAGCTGGCATGCAATCATCGGTTCAGTCGGTTCGAGCTCAAGCGCTCTTTCGAAATATTTTTTTGCTTTATATAAATCACGTCTATGATGTGCTTTTAAACCCTTGGAATAATAGTATTCTCCTGTTGGGTGAAAGGATAAAATTTTGGCCGTCTGGCCCAGTTTAGAGTCTTTAGCCATGAAATCCTCCATCTTCAAGTTGATTAACTATAGTAGTATACCATAACGGATAGGGTTTGAGTATCTTTCCATACTCTAGGATGAAAGCAACCCTCATTGCATAGTAGATACTGTCTACCATGTGAATAACTGCAAAAAATGAGAAGGGGTCTCGAACCCCTTCTCATTTTTCATTCTTTGCCGGCATGCCTTTGCTTTAGTACAGAGAGCACCGCCTCAAATGGCAGTTCCTGTTCCTGAAGCAGCACCAGCAAATGGTATAATAAATCAGCCGATTCCAATGATAACTCTTCGTGGCTTCTATTTTTCGCAGCGATAATGACCTCGGCTGCTTCTTCGCCGACTTTTTTGAGGATTTTGTCGACTCCCTCATCGAATAGGTAGGTTGTGTATGAACCTTCGGGCTTCGATTTTTTGCGCTCGGCGATAAGTGCTTCCAGCTCAAGTAAAAAGGAAGCGCCAGTATGTTCAGCCTCTGCTTTGCCTGCTTTATATACGGATTCTGTAAAACAGCTGGTTGTACCTTTGTGGCAGGCAGGTCCATTTGGTTTTACCAGGACCACAAGGGCATCACGGTCGCAATCTACTTTCATTTCAACAATTTTTTGGGTATTTCCGCTTGTTTCCCCTTTATGCCACAGTTCATTTCGTGACCGGCTAAAGAACCACGTTTCCCCTTTTTCAACGGAAAGCTGAAGGGATTCTTTATTCATGTAGGCAAGCGTCAGAACTTCTTTTGTGTCTGCCTCTTGAACAATAGCGGGAATCAACCCATTCTCATCAAATGTGACATCATTTATATTCATCTCACAACCACTCCTTGCTGTTTAAGAAACGACTTTACTTCTTTGACCGAGGTTTCTTTATAATGGAAAATCGAAGCGGCCAGAGCTGCATCAGCTTTTCCCTCTTTAAAGGCATCCTCGAAATGCCCGGCGTTTCCAGCGCCGCCCGATGCGATGACCGGGACTGTTACTGCTTCACTTACTGCTTTTGTCAACTGAAGATTAAAGCCGCTTTTTTCACCGTCGTTATCCATGCTCGTCAGGAGTATTTCTCCTGCACCCCGGTCTACTGCTTCCCTGGCCCAGGTGATAACATCCTGCTCTGTCGATTTTCTGCCGCCATGAGTATATACTCTCCAGGTGCCGATCGATTCATCATATTTGGCGTCTATGGCTACAACGATACACTGTGAGCCAAAATAGCCGGCTCCTTCATTGATTAATTCAGGGCGCAGCACAGCGGCCGTATTTAATGATACTTTATCAGCACCGGCGCGCAAAATCCGTTTCATATCCTCTAATGAGTTAATGCCACCGCCTACTGTAAACGGAATCGCAAGGCTCGCGGCGACGGATTTTACGACCTCGACCATCGTTTGCCTTCCTTCGTGTGATGCTGAAATATCCAGGAAAACCAGCTCATCGGCGCCTTCTCGATCATAAAAGGCCGCCAGTTCAACAGGATCGCCGGCATCCCGCAGCGAAACAAATTGAATTCCTTTCACAACTCTTCCTTCTTTTACATCCAGGCAGGGGATGATTCGTTTTGTAAGCATTATCCACGCACCTTCTCTAACGCTTCTTTAACCGTGAAGCGATTCGAATAAAGAGCTTTTCCAACAATCGTACCGACGATGCCATGGGCCTGGTTTGCTTTAAGCGAATGGATATCCTCGAGGCTGCTGACGCCCCCTGACGCAATCACATCTCGTCCGGTTTCTTCCGCCATCCGGACAACTCCCTCAATATTCGGGCCTGACAGCATTCCATCGGTGGCAATATCGGTTACGATAAACACTTCCGCCCCGGCGTCCGCCACCGCTTTGCCAAGTTCATAAGCATCGGTCCCGGAAGTCTGAAGCCAGCCATGTGTGGCCGCTTTCCCATCCTTTGCGTCAATCCCAATGGCAATATGGCTGCCATACTTTCGAATCATTTCTTTTGTGAAATTTGGATCCGAAACGACGACACTACCTAAAATCACTCGCGAAACGCCGTTTTCAAGGTAATGGACTACATCCGCTTCCGTACGGATCCCACCGCCAATCTGGATGTTAGCAGAAAGTTCCTTCGCTGCCTGGGTTACGTATTTGCCATTGATGCGTTCCCCCGTTCTGGCCCCGTCCAAATCAACCATATGAATCCATTCGGCGCCTTGGTCCGCAAAGCTCTTTGCCATATCGAAAGGAGAGTCGCCATAAACCGTTTCCTGGTTATAATCACCTTGAATCAAACGGACACACTTCCCTCCGAGCATATCAATCGCCGGATAGATGGTAAAGTTACTCATCGGACACCCTTCCCTTCCACTAATTCTAAGTAATTTTTCAAAAGAGACATGCCCATGCTGCTGCTTTTTTCAGGATGAAATTGCATGCCATATACAGAACCTCTGCCGACTATTGCAGGAACTTCTCCATGGTAATCGGCAGAAGCTATTACCACGCTCTTATCATCCGTTTTCAAATAATAGGAATGGACAAAATAAACGTAATCCTCTTGAAAATCTGTAACCAAGTCTGATTCATTGGTAAACTTCAAAAAGTTCCAGCCCATGTGCGGCACTTTATAGCTCTCTCCGTTTTTATCTGTACCCGGGAAACGGACAACCTTTCCAGGCAGCAAAGCTAAGCCGTTGGACAACCCATTCTCTTCACTTTCCTCAAATAACAGCTGCATCCCAAGACAGATTCCAAGCAGCGGCTTTCCACTGGACGCATAGTCTTTAATAAAACCTGATAACTCCTGCCTGTCTAAAAGGGTCATCGCATCCTTAAACGAACCGACACCCGGCAGGATAAGCCCCTTCGCATTGCCTAGCTCTGCAGGATCATCGGAAATAAACCATTCCGTACCAAGACGCTCCAGTGCCTGACTTACGCTAAAGAGGTTGCCCATGCCGTAATCAATAATGCCGATCATTACAACATCCCTTTCGTTGAAGGAATACCCTTCACCCTTGGGTCAATCGAGGTTGCTTCATCAAGTGCCCGTCCCAACGCTTTAAAAACGGCTTCAATCATATGGTGTGTATTCTGGCCGTAATGAACGATTACATGCAGGTTCATCCTCGCTTCGAGTGCTAGCTTCCAGAGGAACTCATGTACTAATTCTGTATCAAAGCAGCCTACTTTTTGCGACGGAAAAGAGGCTCGGAATTCAAGATGCGGACGGTTGCTCAGGTCGACAACCACCTGGGCCAGCGCTTCATCCATTGGTACAAAAGCATTGCCATAGCGCCGAATCCCCTTTTTATCGCCAAGTGCTTTAACAAGGGCCTGTCCCAGGCAAATCCCGATATCCTCTGTCGTATGATGACCATCCACCTCTATATCGCCTTTGGCATCAACCGTCATATCAAAGTGACCGTGCTTTGTGAACAAATCAAGCATGTGAGTCATGAAAGGAACCCCTGTTTCAATAGAGGAGGTGCCTTCCCCATCAATCGAAAAATCGAGCTTTATATTTGTTTCATTTGTGTTTCGCTCTATGTTTGCAACCCGCTGCATCCTGCGCTGCCCCCTTTATTAGTCTTCCTCGCTTCTACCGCACGTGCGTGTGCCTCAAGCCCTTCCAGTCTGGCAAAGGCTGCAATTTTCGCCGAGTTATCTCGGAAAGCATCTTCACTATACATAATGATGCTTGATTTCTTTTGAAAGTCATCAACGTTTAAAGGACTGGAAAACCGTGCTGTCCCATTTGTCGGCAGCACATGGTTGGGGCCTGCAAAATAGTCCCCCACCGGCTCACTGCTATAACGGCCAAGAAAAATCGCGCCAGCGTGGCGGATTTTCGCCATCACTTCCAGCGGTTTTTCTGTGAGAATCTCCAAATGCTCCGGCGCCAGCTCATTAACTGCTTCGACGGCATCCGCAGTGTCCTCACAGAGAATAATCCGGCCGTAGTCTTTAATTGCCTGCTCGGCAATCTCCCGGCGCGGAAGCCGTGCAAGCTGATTTTCCACCTCAGCGGAAACTTCCTCTGCAAGTTTCAGGGAAGTTGTCACCAATACACTGCAGGCCCGCGGGTCATGCTCCGCCTGTGAAAGCAAATCAGAGGCCGCTTCAGAAGCAACTGCCGTTTCATCTGCCAGGATCGCAATTTCACTCGGCCCGGCAATCATATCAATGGCAACATCGCCGAACACTTCCCGTTTTGCCAGTGCGACAAAAATATTTCCCGGCCCAACAATTTTATCCACCTTTGCAATCGTTTGCGTTCCATAGGCAAGGGCAGCAATCGCCTGAGCCCCGCCAACTTTGTAAATCTCAGTGACGCCTGCTATTTTTGCAGCAGCGAGAACGACAGGTGCCAGCTTGCCGTCCTTTGCCGGCGGTGAGACCATGACAATCCGCTGCACACCGGCTACGAGCGCAGGAAGAACATTCATCAAAACAGATGACGGATAGGCCGCAGTTCCACCAGGTACATAAACCCCGACCGCATCCAGCGCCGTAATCTTCTGTCCAAGCATCGTACCTGTTTCATCGGTCGTCATCCAGGAATTGCGCTGCTGTTTTTGATGGAAGGATTGAATATTCCCGGCCGCTTCACGAATAATCGCGATATGCTCCTTGCTAAGCGCTGCTGTGCCTTCCTCTATTTCCTTTTCAGTAACTTTCAGACCAGTTAATTTCACGCCATCAAAACGCTCCGTATATGTAAATAACGCCAAATCCCCGCTATTCCTTACATCTAATATGATGTCCCGAACCGTATTTCTCTGTTCATCTGTACCGGAATCAACCGAACGTTTTAAGGACACCCCTTCTGAGTATCTTTCGATTTTCATATACTCACCTCTTTCTATATAAGTTGGAGGAAACTCTCTCATATTAAAAGTCGTAGTTCTAGTTTTGGCGTCTCTTTTTCTGTTTTGTCGTCACTTTTTTAGTTTTGTCGTCACTTTTTAATTTTCGTCGTCTCTTTTTCTGTTTTGGCGTCTGGTTTCTAGTTTTGGCGCCACTTTTTTAATTTTGGCGTCTGGTTTCTAGTTTTGTCTAACAAGTGTTTATCGCTTCAACGATTCAATTACCGGCGTAAGCCGTTCGACGATTTCCGTGATCCGCTGTTCTTTAATGCGGTAGCTAACCGGATTTGCAACCAGCCTTGAAGTTACATCGGCAATTCGTGCATATTCCACCAAACCGTTTTCCTTCAGCGTCTGTCCGGTTGATACGATATCGACGATTAGCTCGGCAAGTCCGATTAACGGGGCCAATTCGATTGAACCATTCAACTTAATAATTTCAACCTGCTCGCCTTGTTCTCGGAAATATCCTGAGGCCACATTCGGATACTTGCTGGCAACCCTTGGGGCGACATCACTTAAAGTTGTATCAGGCAGGCCTGCAACCGCCAAATAGCAGGCGCTGATTTTTAAGTCAAGGAGTTCATATACATCCCGTTCCTCTTCCAGCATAACATCTTTCCCGGCAATGCCAATGTCGGCGACGCCATGCTCGACATATGTAACGACATCCATCGGTTTTGCCAGTATGAAACGGAGATTTTCTTCTTCTACTTCAAGGATTAATTTCCGGGAGTCGTCGAATTCCGGAGGCAGCTGGAAGTTCGCTTTTCTCAGCAGCTCAACCGCTTCCTCGAATATTCTTCCTTTCGGCATCGCAATTGTTAGAAAGCTATTCATCCCTGCTTGCCCCTCCTTTGCCAATAAAGAATTGCACATCGGAAAATGTGGCCGTGAACGCATCAACATTTTGGACGGCATTGATATCCTGAATCGCTACTCTTCTTCCTTCCGTTCTTCTCTTCCGTGCATAAGCCAGTGCTTCTTGTCTGTGTTCCTGGCTGAATAAGACACATTCGATAGGCTCCCGCGCGTTTAGTTCCCCTAACGCTTCCGTCAACCGGTCCATCCGGATGGCAAAACCGGTTGCAGGTGTATCCCAGTCAAATTTTTGGAACAAGCTGTCATATCTGCCGCCGTTTCCGATCAGCGAACCGACCTGCCCTGCATACACTTCAAACAAAGTCCCGGTGTAATAGCTCATATGGCTGACAAGCGTTAAATCGAAGCTAATGTATGGTTCGACGCCAAACTCTTTTAATTGCATATATAGTTCTTTTAATTCATACAGTGTTTCTTTACCTCTGCCATTTTCAAGCAGCTGCATGGCATTTTCTATCGTCTCTTCCCCTCCCTGAAGTGAAATGAACTGGATCAGCCTTTGTTTATCAATGGAGGAAAGTGGAAGAAATTTAATATGTTCCCGGTAGCCTACGTAATTTTTTTCATATAAAAACTTTCTTAATACAGCGGCTCTTTCCTCATTTCCAAGGATACCGGTAAACAACTCCTGCAGAAAACCTACATGCCCGATGGAAATCTTAAATCCATCCAGGCCGGCTTCCTTTAAAACAGATACCAATAGAGAGATAATTTCCGCATCGGCACTGATAGAACCATTGCCAATGCACTCGATCCCGATCTGCTCAAATTCAACAGGTTTGCCGCCTTCGATTTGCTGGGCGCGATAAACGTTTTCCGAATACGCCAGCCGAGTCGGAATTTGCTGTTTTAAAAGCTTGGACGCTGCTACTCTCGCAATCGGTGTCGTCATTTCGGGACGTAAGACGAGCGTATGACCTTGTTGATCGAGGAGTTTAAACAGCTGCGCGTCTAAAATCGCAGAAGTCTCGCCGATTGTTTCATAAAATTCCAGAGCCGGTGTTTCAATAAATTGATAGCCCCACTGTTTTATTTCTTCGCTCATTTTATTTCTTATTACTTGTTTCGTTTCGTATAAAAGCGGAAGAGTGTCTCTCATTCCGAGCGGTTTTTCAAACATAAACGGCTTAGTCATGGCCACACGTCCTTTTTAAATTGATAGGCATAGGCTTTTAGTGCTTTTTTTAGGATAAAAGTGTCCTTTACTTATATTACCCATTTAACATTAGTTTCTCTGTAAACTCAAAGATTCGTTTTTCAATTGCTTTAGTTCGCTAATATAGTGAAGTTATAGTCTTAGTCTACCGCTGATGACTTTTTACGTCAAGAAATCATGATAAATAAGCTTAATGTACTGAATTATCATAGTTATTTGAAAAAATACTATTTTTACCGCTATTTTCCAATAAAGTTTTTCTATTCTATTTACCAATATAAGATTATAATTTTCTAGAAGTTATTTTACATAGAGTAATAGGGGGAGAAAAATGAAAAAGTTTTTGATGATCATCGTAAGTGCTGTAATCGTTCTCATGTTCAGTGTACCAGCGTTTGCAGCAGGTATTACCGATGAAGAGCTGAATGGTTATTTAGCCGGTACTATGACAGTAAAAGAGTTCAAAGAGGAATACCTGGCCAGCTGGGAGATTGACTTAAAAGATTATGAGTCATTAGATGAATTGCGCGAAGATTTCGGGGAACCGCTTACTGAGGAGAATCTTGCAAACTATTTAGAAGAGAATCAAATTTCCGAGGAAGAGCTTAAAGACATTTTGATAGAATATGGTGAATTGGAGGAAGGCCAAAGTATTCTTGATGGCGAATATCTTCAATTTACTTCCGATCTGGATTTTTACCTTGAAGACGAAGAAGATTATCAACTTACTGATGAAGATTACGAGGCAATGAAAGAAGATTTCTATGCTGAAATAAAGGATATGTTCGACGAATTGAGTATTACCAGAGCAGAATATGATGCTTTATTCGATCACGTCAACACCGTTCGCAAGGATACAGACATTACGAGCTCCATAGAAGAGCTTGATGTACTGGCTGGTGAAATGATGTCTGTCGGTGATTTCGAGACTATCGATGAAATTTCCGACGAGGAAATCGCCCAGATGCTAAAAATCTACGATGAAATCCAACGAATTTTCCAAGTAAAATTTACGTACGCGCTTGTGAAAGACGGAGTTGAGAAAGAATTATCACTGGAGGCATTAATGCAGCTTGAAGATCCTGGTAAAGCTTCATTAAAGGTTTATGTTACCGATCTAAATGGCAAGCTGCTTTTAGATTTAATTGTAACTCCTGAAATGTTTGGATCTGAATTTATCGAGAAAACCGGAAGTGACCTTAAAGGATCTACAGAGGTCGTAAAGGAAGTACAACAAAAAGAGGTACAACAGAAAGAAGTAAAGCATAAAGAAATGAAACATAAAGTCCCAATCAAGACAGAAAAAGGCGGCAAGCTTCCAAAAACAGCCGGCAATTATATGGCCGGAATGCTATTCGGAATTCTTTTATTGGGCGGATCATTCGTATTCCTGAAAAAAGCGCGATCTGTTAAATAAGATGAAGGAAAAACAGCCTTCAAAGAAGAGAACCTGGCTGATCGCTTGTGCAGTATTGCTGTTTTGTGGCGGTATCTATTTTACAACAACAAACGCGTTTACATTTATCAAAGGGTATGCGATGTATAAGATTGATAAGCCTGAGGCTGCCGCAGAGACCAAGCCTCAAAAGAGTCTCCCTGCTTCCAAACCAGAGAAAAAAGAAGAAGTCCTTTATCCGGAAAGGCCGAAAACCGGTGAAATGATGGGAGAACTTTATATCCCTAAGCTGGAGAAAAGTCTCTCGATTTACCATGGCACAGATGAGAATGAACTGGAAAAAGGCGTTGGCCATTATGCACAATCGGTCCTTCCCGGCGAGCGCGATAATTCCGTTTTGTCAGGACATCGCGACACGGTTTTTCGCAGGCTGGGAGAAGTCGGAAAAGGTGACTTGCTTATAGCCAGAACAGAGGCAGGGACATTTACTTACAAGGTCAGGAAGGTGCGGATAGTAGATGCCGATGACCGAACAGTGATCGTCCCCAAGCCGAAAGCCACTCTTACCGTTACTACCTGCTACCCATTTTCGTTTATCGGCCATGCACCGGAGCGTTACGTATTGGTCGCTGATTTACTAACAAGTGAAATGAAATAGAAAGCTGCTATGTTTAGCAGCTTTTTATTGCGGGTAAATGGATCAAGGTGTACCCAATAAACGACAAATTTCGCCGAAAAGATGTATTTTTCACTTTTCCAGGAAGGACGACTATCTATCATGGATAAGCAAACACAAGAGAACTTTTTTCAGCTTCTAAAACACACCTATGAAACTACCTTGAACCGTAATGATATCTCATTGGAAGAATTAATGACTACCTTAAAAGATGAGCTCGTGGTTTTATTTGCCGAAACCAACAAAGGACCTGACCGTTTGTAGGGCAAGTCCTTTTTATATTGGAATTATGCAACGGCTGTTTCTATATGGCTTCTGTTTTGTAGCCAAGCTTTTGTTTTGGTTGCTAAACCTAAATTCCTAATTTGGAACTGTTTACATTCAAATGGCGTCACAGCTTGCCTTTTCCTATTCAAGCATCCCCCGCTGCGCCATTTCTTCTTTCGTATAAATCATTTTCATCGGATTGCCACCGACAAACGCTCCCTCGGGGACATCCTTATGGACGAGTGTACCCGCCGAAACAATGGCACCGCTTCCGATCGTTATGCCTGGCAGGATCGTTGAATTGGCACCGATCATGACCTCATCCCCGATATGGACCTCTCCGATACGATATTCCTTGATTAAATACTCATGTGCCAGAATCGTGGTATTATAGCCGATCACTGTATTCCGGCCGATTGAAATTTTCTCTGGGAACATGACATCAAGCATGACCATGAGTGCAAATGAGGTTTGGTCGCCAACCTTCATCCTCAGGAAAGTCCGGTACATCCAGTTTTTTGCCGCTAAAAAAGGTGTATACCGTGCCAGTTGAATCACGATAAAGTTTTTTACAACCTTCGAAAACGGGACTGTACTATAAACATGCCATAACGAGTTCGCACCTTCAACCATGTGTCTTTCGGTGCGTCTCATTTCCCTGGATCCCCGAGGATTCTTAATAAATCACCCATGTGTTCAAGAATGTAATCCGGCTTAAATTCCTCCAGATATTCACGGCCTTTCACCGTCCAGGCGACTCCTGCCGTTTGTGTTCCGGCATTTTTCCCGGCAAGAACATCATGATGGTTATCGCCAATCATCATGGCTTCTGATGGAGACGAGTTCAGAAGATGAAGCGCCTTTAACACAGGTTCCGGATCCGGTTTGGCTCTCACGACATCATCCAATGATACAATCACTTCAAAAAAATCATCCAGCTTGCTCAGATGCAGACCTTTGAGGACGACATCGCGCTTTTTTGTCGTAACGATACCGAGTTTATATCCTTCCTCACACAAAGCCCTGATCGTTTCATAAACGCCTTCATATTCCGTCACCATCGCATCGTGATTTTGGATATTATGCTCACGGTAGCGGGCGATCATTTCCTCGACCCGCTCCTGGTCGATCGAATAGAAAGTGTCAGAGAGAGGCGGCCCGATAAACGGTAAAATGTCTTCACGTGTGTATTTATCAGGATAGTAATGATTTAAAGTCGCTGTAAATGAAGCAATGATTAAATCGTTCGTATTGATCAATGTTCCGTCTAAATCAAAAAGTAGTGTCGTTATCTTATTGCCCATATGTTGCTTCCTTCCTTTGTGTAATATCAGAGCGGTTCCATATAAAGCCGACGATCATTGTCAATAGAAATGCTACAGCAAGCCTAATTAATAATAGCGGTAAGACCGGAATGCCGAGGGGAATAAAAATCAATGTATCTTCGACAACGGCATGACAGGCAACCAGAAAGATAAATGCTAATGTAATATCCTTTTTGCTGACATTGTCCTCCCGGACAGCCTGGATCATCACTCCGGCCCCGTAGGCAAGGCCAATTGTCAAACCCGCAACGAGTGTCATTGAGGCATTTGGCTTCATGCCGAGAATCTTCATCAAGGGTGCCAGCAGCCGCGAAAATACATCAAGCCATCTTAAGTCCTTCATGATTTGGATAACCACCATGAGCGGGATTACAATGATGGCAAGCTGAAGAACCCCTGAAGCCGCTTTTTGGGTTCCATATAAAAGGATCGCCCCGATTCCGTCCAGCTCCGGGGCACCGGCGCTGATAAAACCGTACTGTGCCGTTTCACTTCCGCCGTGCCAGACCAGGTTGATTACAACAGCGGAAATAACCGCGAGCCCAATCCGTACGGTCAGGATAATCCATAGCTTCACCCCCGTCTTAAGGGCAACCCCGGATTCAATCAGCAGGTTATGGGAAAAAGAAAGCATGACTGCAATAATGAATACTTCTTTTACCGAAAGTTCGAGGGTCAAAATCCCGGCAATCCCGGCATATAAATTCAAGAAATTACCCAGGACGAGTGGAATGGCCGCATCTCCTGGGAGTCCAAACAGGTTCATCAACGGAGCGATAACTTTGATAACCCAATCGAGCACTGGTGTATATTGAAGCACAGAAATGATCAGAGTGACCGGAAAAATGATCTTTCCGAGGGTCCATGTTGTTTTCAGGCCGGCAAGCAGTCCTTTTTTAACCGAATCTATCATCAATTTCCTTCTCCCCTTGTCGGGCATATTGCCTTTAAGATTCTAAATATCTCTTGTCTGCATAGCCGCGCGTTCTTCTAAAAATAATTAAAACAGCCGCAATGACTATTAACGCAATCGAGATGACCTGTGCCATTCGAAGCGTTTCCGTCAGCATCAAGCTGTCCGTACGGAGTCTTTCGATAAAGAAACGGCCGACTGAATACCAGATTACATACGCCAGGAACAGTTCTCCCTGACGCAAGTTTGCTTTCCTCAATAGAACAAGGATAACAACCCCGACAATGTTCCAAACAGATTCATATAAGAATGTTGGATGATAATAGGAACCGTTTATGTACATTTGGTTGATAATAAAGTCAGGAAGAAGCAGATTCTCCAAAAACGCCCTGCTTACTTCCCCGCCATGTGCTTCCTGGTTTATGAAGTTTCCCCAGCGCCCAATGGCCTGGCCAAGCAGGAGACTTGGCGCTGCAATATCCGCGAGCTTCCAGAAAGATACCTTTTTGATCCTGGCAAATACAACAGCGGTGGCAACGGAACCTATAAGGGCACCATGAATGGCAATCCCGCCATGCCAAACCTTTATAATTTCCCCTGGATGCTGGCTGTAATAATCCCATTCGAATAGCACATAATAAATCCTTGCACAGATAATGGCAATCGGAACAGCAAACAAGATTAAGTCAACAAATGTATCCTTGCTTAGCCCCCTTCTTTCTGCTTCCCTGACAGCGAGGTACAGGGCAAGCAGCACACCGGCACCAATAATCAGGCCATACCAGTGTACCTGCAGCGGCCCCAAATCTAAGGCAATCGGGTTTAATGGCTTTATTTCTTCTTCCATACAGACTCCCTCTTTCTATCAACTTTTCATAAACAATTAGTTACTTAATAATCTTCATGGGCTCCCTGGGAGATCGCATTATTCAATCGGTTTGAAAACTGCTCAGCCGCGTTGACTCCCATTCGTTTTAACCGGAAATTCATCGCCGCCACTTCGATAATGACAGCCAGGTTCCGTCCAGGACGGACAGGTACCGTTAACGTCGTAACATCCGTATCAATAATTTTCATCGTTTCCTCGTCGAGGCCAACCCGGTCATATTGCTTATTTTTTTCCCATAATTCAAGGTGGATCACGAGCGATATTTTCTTATTACTGCGCACCGCACCGGCCCCGAATAAGGTCATTACGTTAATGATGCCGAGTCCGCGAATATCAAGCAAATGCTCAATCAACTCTGGAGCATTACCTACGAGCGTGTCCTGATCCTCCTGACGAATTTCAACGCAATCATCGGCAACAAGCCGATGTCCCCGCTTGACTAATTCAAGGGCCGTCTCACTTTTACCGACTCCGCTTTTCCCAGTAATCAAAACGCCTACTCCGTAAATATCGATCAAGACCCCATGGATCGCGGTCGTAGGAGCCAGTTTACTTTCTAGAAAATTTGTCAGATGGCTGAACAATCTTGTTGTCTTCATGTTCGATCTCATTACCGGCACTGATTCACGTTCGGATGCCTGCATTAATTCTTCGGGAACTTCCTGGCCGCGGGTAATGATAATTCCCGGAGTAATATCGCGGCACAGCTCTTCCATCCTGATTCTCTGCTCCGGCTCGCTCAGTTTGTTAAAGAAACTCATCTCCGTCATCCCAAGCAGCTGCAGCCGTTCAGCCGGATAATAATCAAAGAAACCGGCAATCTCCAATCCTGGCCGTGAAAGGTCACTGGTCACAATCGGTCGGTTAATCCCTTCTTCCCCGCTAATTAGTTCTAATTTAAATGTTTCGATTACATCTTTTATGCGGACTTTAGCCATTTATGTGATTCCCCCTTTGAAGTCTATTCAGTAAAGCGCACCTTTTAGTAATATTGCTTAAAGTAAATGCTCCCTCTATTTTAGCATTTTTTGAAAAAGAACCAAACTAAGGATTAAAAAACATTCATTCCATTCTCATAGCTGGTGTATTAAAATTCTTTTAGGGAAGGCACTTCCTTTTGCATCCTTATATATATAATTCTGTGAGGGAACTGTCCTCTCACTTTATATTTCTTATAGAAAGGGGTTCTATTATGAAAATTATCCTTGATGCCGGACATGGTTATCAAACGTCCGGAAAACGGACACCGGATGGGATGCAGGAGTACGAATTTAACCGTGCTGTTGCTTCCCATGCTAAATTACTTTTGGACAAGCATGAGGGAGTCACGGTCCATTTCACACATTCAGATCATGAGGATACTCCACTACGCCAGAGAACCGACCGTGCCAACGTTCTAAAAGCTGATGTGTTCGTTTCGATTCATGCAAATGCATTCGGAAATGGCTCATGGAACGACGCCTGCGGGATTGAAACATTTGTGTATACTTCGAAACCAATAGAATCACTCACTCTTGCAGAAAAGATCCAAAGTAACATGACAGCCATGACTGGGCTTTCCGACCGCGGCGTGAAAGCAGCCAACTTCCATGTCCTTCGCGAAACAATTTGCCCTTCCATTCTCGTTGAATGTGGCTTTATGACCAACCTCCATGAATCCGCCCTCCTCCATTCCGATGAATATCGGAAGATCTGCGCAAAAGCGATTGTAAAAAGTATCGTCGAACAGTTTCAACTGAATTCCGAAAAAGCATCTTTCAATAATCAGAAGAAAGTGCAGGATGGTACAACCATGTATCGAGTTCAGGCCGGTGCCTTCAAAAACAGGAAAAATGCTGAAGAACTTGTAAAACAATTAAAGCAGGCCGGCTTTGAAAGCACGATCATTCAAGATTAATAAAGCAAAGGTCCAGGAAAGGAGTTCCCCCTTTGCTGGACCTCCTTTTCATGCGCTGGTGATGGCAAATTAGTTTATCGATATGGTGCCCGTCTTTGTATCGGCAAAAATATGAAGTACAGGTGCCGCGAAATGTACGGTTTTAAATAAAAGCACCTTTTGAATGACTTCCTTTTTTTCCTCTACAATTTCAATGCCAGGAAGATTAACCTGTAAACTGCCTATATTTGATTTTAACTCTCCATTAACAGCTGTTTCCGATTCCAGGCTCATATACACTTTCCCAGTTATCGTCTTTGCATGAATGTAATCTCCGGTCTGTCCTTGAAGATCACAGGAAATATCGCCTGTAAACGATTGAGCATCAATTTTATTGAAAAAGCCATCAGCTACAATCGCACCATTCAATGTTTCGGCTTCGATTTTATCCAGACGAGCTTGCTCTACTGTTATTCCGCCGTTAGCAGTCTCAAACTCAGCTTTTTCCCCAGAAATCCTTTGCAATTGAATCGTTCCATTAGCGGTTTTAGCCTTTATCTTTTCGAATTGAAGGTCCTTTCCGCTAATCGGGCCATTGAACATCCTTACAAAAATTCGATCATACTGTTTTTTTGGTACATAAATATCTGCTTCTACCTTCATCCACTTTTGTTTTGCAGCAAATAGGAAGCTATCCTCGTTTATGGAAAAAAGGACATCCCGCAGAAAAGTTTCTTTTGCTTCACCCCGATCTTTTATCCGGTATATTCTCGCCCTGCATTCCACCCGTAAATCCTGCTGATCCCAGGGAATTATATTTGCTTTCCCGTTTGCTATTTCAATATTTATTTCCTTAAAAAAGGCTTCATTCTGTTGGAATATATGAGAAATTTCTTCCGAAGTTCCAAAGTTAAAGTCCAAATCCGTTTCTTTCATTTTTTTTATGGTGTTATCAATAAAGTCCATAATCTTTTCTTTCGAGAAGTGAATTTTTTCCTGAAAGGAGGCATGCGTTTTTTCGTACGATTCTTCCTGGTTTGTGACCGGTACAAGTTCATGAACCAAATCTTTTTCTTTTTGTACGCTTTCCTCTTCGGCCTTTTCCAGTTCCAATAGAAGAGCAAAGGCAGCGTCAGCTGATAGCTGCCCTTCCTGAACCAACTGTAGTATTCGTTTCTTTTCCTCCTGCATATTCTTCCCTACCTTCATTATCTAGATAGATTTTGAATTCCACTTCTTATATTTACGCATAAACTCGTAAAAAGTTTCGTACGGCATAGATGAATACGTTCCCCAATGTTTCGACAACAGGAAATCGACAATATTTTTCAGGAAATATCTATAAATTTCCCCGGAAATATAGTTTTCTCTCGATTTTAATTAAACGTTTGATTAACAACCAAATTGATAAATTCCGATAGAAAACGACAAAAAGCAAAGCAAGCCGACTCGGCTTGCTTTACTTTACATGTTCATGTTCTTTTTCCTGGATCAACTTATCCATACGGATACGTTCACGGGTAAGTATTGGCTTCAAGTAGCTTCCGGTATACGATTCTTCTACCTGAATAATTTGCTCAGGTGTTCCTGTAGCGACAATCGTGCCACCTTTATCCCCGCCCTCTGGGCCAAGGTCGACGATATAATCAGCTGTTTTAATGACATCAAGATTATGTTCGATCACCAAAACGGTATCCCCGTTCTCAACAAGCCTCTGTAAAACCAGCAGCAGTCTGGAAATATCATCGACATGCAGCCCTGTAGTCGGCTCATCCAGGATATAGAATGAACGACCGTTAGAACGGCGATGAAGCTCAGAAGCAAGCTTAACCCGCTGCGCTTCCCCGCCTGAAAGCGTGGTAGCCGGCTGCCCAAGTGTAATGTAGCCAAGACCGACATCATAGATCGTTTGCAGCTTTCTTTTGATTTTGGGGACATTTTCAAAGAATGTCAGAGCATCCTCCACTGTCATATCAAGAATATCCGAAGTATTCTTCCCTTTATATTTTACTTCCAGCGTTTCACGATTATACCGCTTTCCATGACAAACTTCACAAGGAACATAAACATCCGGAAGGAAGTGCATTTCGATTTTGATGATTCCATCACCGCGGCATGCCTCGCAGCGGCCGCCCTTTACATTAAAGCTGAAGCGTCCTTTTTTATATCCCCGGATCTTCGCTTCATTTGTTGAAGCAAATAGATCACGGATATCGTCAAAAACGCCTATATAGGTAGCCGGATTGGAGCGTGGTGTTCTGCCAATGGGCGATTGATCAATATCGATGACTTTTTCTAGGTGTTCGATCCCCTTCATCTCTTTAAACCGACCCGGTTTTGCCTTCGCACGGTACAGCTTCTGAGAGAGATTTTTTCGAAGGATTTCATTGATCAGGGTACTTTTCCCAGATCCTGAGACACCGGTAACTGCTATAAAATTGCCGAGCGGAAATTTCACGTTGACGTTCTTCAGGTTATTTTCCTTAGCACCTTTAATCTCCAGATATCTTCCGTCGCTCTTGCGGCGCTCAAGCGGAAGCGGAATGAATTTCTTCCCTGATAAATATTGTCCGGTTAAAGAATTGGAGTCTTGCATCACATATTCGGGAGTTCCTTCAGAGACAATGCTGCCGCCGCGGACACCTGCCCCGGGGCCGACGTCGATTAAATAGTCAGCCGCGAGCATCGTATCCTCATCATGCTCAACGACAATCAAAGTATTGCCAATATCTCGCATATTCTTCAACGTATCAATCAGCCGGTCATTATCCCGTTGATGCAGGCCAATCGACGGCTCATCGAGAATATAAAGAACACCGGTGAGACGGGAGCCGATTTGGGTAGCGAGGCGGATACGCTGGGCTTCACCGCCGGAAAGGGTCCCTGCCGCACGGCTTAACGTTAAATAATCAAGTCCCACATTTGAAAGAAAACCAAGCCGCTCCTTAATTTCCTGCAAGATTAGTTTCGAAATCGCTCTTTCTTTTTCGGTTAACTCAAGATTCGCAAAAAATTGCAGAGTCTCTGCAACGGAAAGCGAAGTCGTCTGGCTGATATGCTGGCCTTGAATCAAAACAGCAAGCGTTTCTTTCTTCAGCCTGTATCCTTTACAGGCAGGACAATCGTGCTCGGACATGTACTTTTCCATTTGCTCTCTGGTATAGTCAGAGCCCGTTTCCTTGAAACGGCGCTCAACGTTTTTCATGACACCTTCGAAAATGATGTAGTTCTCCCGGATCTGGCCAAAATCATTTTCATACCGGAAATAAATTTTATCGCTTTTTGAACCGTTGAGGATTTTATCAAGGGCTGCTTCCGGCAGGTCCTTGACCGCTGTATCCATATCAATGCCATAATGATTCGCTACCGCTTCGAGCAATTGCGGGTAATATTGCGAACTGGTAGGCTCCCATGGGGCAACAGCATGCTGGCGGAGTGTAAGATCCCAGTCGGGGATAACGAGGTCTTTATCAACCTCGAGTCTGGAGCCAAGGCCATCGCATTCGGGACAGGCACCAAAAGGGCTGTTAAAGGAAAACATTCTCGGTTCAAGCTCTCCGATAGAAAATCCGCAATACGGGCATGCATGGTGCTCGCTGAAAAGAAGCTCTTCCTTGTCAATCACATCGATAAGTGTTTTTCCGTCGCCGAGTTTCAAAGCACTTTCCAGAGAATCTGCAAGGCGCGCAGAAACACCATCCTTTACAACGATCCGGTCGATAATTACATCGATTGAATGCTTTTTATTCTTTTCAAGAGTGATTTCATCTCCTAAATCATGCATTTTTCCATCGATGCGGACCCGTACATACCCCTGTTTTTTTATATCCTCCAGGACCTTTACATGGGTACCTTTTCTGCCTGAAACCAACGGAGCAAGCACTTGCAGTTTGGTGCGCTCGGGATATTCCATAACTCTGTCAACCATCTGTTCAATGGTTTGGGATTCAATTTCAATATTATGGATCGGACATGTCGGCCGGCCGACGCGCGCGAATAATAACCGCAAATAATCATAGACTTCCGTTACCGTACCAACTGTGGATCTCGGATTCCTGCTCGTCGTTTTCTGGTCGATTGATATCGCGGGTGAAAGCCCTTCAATCGAATCGACGTCCGGCTTGTCCATCTGCCCTAAAAATTGGCGGGCATAGGATGACAGCGACTCTACGTAGCGCCGCTGCCCTTCGGCGTATATCGTATCAAAAGCTAAAGACGACTTGCCAGAACCCGATAGGCCTGTTAAAACAACTAGTTTATCCCTTGGAATCGTGACATCAATATTCTTCAGGTTATGGGCTCTTGCGCCTTTAACGATTAGTTTTTCTATTGCCATGTTTTCGTCATCCTTCCGCTTTTAACTCAAGCAGCATATCACGCAGCTCTGCAGCACGCTCGAAATTTAATGCTTTCGCCGCTTCTTTCATTTCTTTTTCCATATCGGCAATCATCTGCTCGCGCTCTTTCTTCGTCATTTCAGCAAAATTCGGAGCAGGAGTATATTGTTCCTGTTCTTCAGCGGCATAGGTAGCCTTGATTGCATCACGGATATCCTTTTGTATCGTTTGAGGGGTAACTCCATGTTTCTCATTGTACTGTTCCTGGATTTCACGGCGCCGATTTGTTTCATTTATCGCCACTTCCATCGAGTTCGTCATCCGGTCAGCATACATAATGACGTGGCCATTCGCGTTACGTGCGGCCCGTCCAGTTATCTGAATCAACGAACGCTCAGAACGAAGGAAGCCTTCTTTATCTGCATCCAGGATGGCAACCAGAGAAACTTCAGGGATGTCTATGCCTTCCCTGAGCAGGTTAATCCCAACCAGAACATCATATTTTCCCAACCTAAGCTCGCGGATGATTTCAATCCGTTCTAATGTTTTTACCTCAGAATGCAGGTATTGAACCTTTATGCCGATTTCTTTTAAATAATCAGTCAAGTCCTCAGACATTTTTTTAGTCAGCGTAGTGACAAGGACGCGTTCATTCTTTTTTGTACGTTCATGGATTTCACCTATTAAATCATCAATCTGCCCTTCAATCGGACGAACGTCAATGTTGGGATCCAAAAGCCCGGTAGGCCTGATAATCTGCTCGACCATCTCCGGAGTATGCTCAAGTTCATATGGGCCTGGAGTAGCGGAAACAAATACAGCCTGGCCGACCTTTTTTTCAAATTCTTCAAACCGGAGCGGCCGGTTATCCATCGCAGAAGGCAAACGGAATCCATGGTCTACGAGCACCTGCTTGCGAGCCTTGTCCCCATTGAACATCCCGCGGATTTGCGGAAGCGTAACATGGGATTCGTCAACGATGAGAAGGAAGTCTTCTGGAAAATAGTCGATTAATGTATAGGGAGTGGAACCAGGAGGCCTCAAGGTAAGATGGCGGGAATAGTTTTCGATTCCTGAACAAAAACCCATCTCGCGCATCATTTCAAGATCATATCTTCCTCTTTGTTCAAGGCGCTGGGCTTCCAGGAGCTTTTCGTCCTCCCGCAGTTCCTGCAAGCGTTCTTCCAACTCTTTTTCAATATTTTCTATCGCGATTCTCATTTTTTCTTCCCTGGTAACGAAGTGGGATGCCGGGAAAATCGCAATATGATCCCGCTCTGCGGTAATTTCTCCAGTCAGTGCATCAACCTCACGGATACGGTCAATTTCATCACCGAAAAATTCGACCCGTACACAATGTTCATCCCGAGAAGCCGGAAAGATTTCCACCACATCACCCCGTACACGAAAGGCCCCGCGCTGAAAGTCAATATCATTTCTTTCATATTGAATATCAACCAGGCGGTGAAGCAGGGCATTCCTCCCAATTTCCATGCCAGTGCGAAGCGAAACAACCATCTCCCGGTACTCTTCCGGAGAACCGAGGCCATAGATACAGGATACACTGGCAATGATGATGACATCTTTACGCTCGAATAAAGAAGAAGTGGCCGAGTGGCGCAGTTTATCGATTTCATCGTTAATGCTCGCGTCTTTTTCGATGAATGTATCTGTAGACGGCACATACGCTTCCGGCTGATAGTAATCATAGTAGCTGACAAAATACTCTACCGCATTATTTGGAAAGAACTCTTTAAACTCGCTGTAAAGCTGGCCGGCCAGTGTTTTGTTATGGGCAATCACAAGCGTTGGCTTGTTCACTTCCTTTATCACATTCGAGACGGTGAACGTCTTTCCGGTACCCGTTGCACCAAGCAGTGTTTGATGTTTCTTTCCTTTATTTATGCCGCTGATAATCTGCCGGATCGCTTCCGGTTGATCGCCCTGGGGAGAATATTTAGAAACTAACTCAAATACATCCTTCACGAAGCAGTCCTCCGATCATCTTTACTAAATCATGGATACCATGTAATATCTATTAATAAAATTAATAAGAAGGCCCTGGACCTTCCCTTAGTTGTCTATTTATCTTTATAGCCATTTCTCTGAATGGTCTATACACATTCTATCACAAAGCAATCAGAACAAGCCAATAATAAGCGAACGTTTATTCGCGAAATTTATCAGCATTGATATCTTTTTGCATCAACAGGCATTAAAAAAAGCACCTCTTTAGGCGCTTCGGGACGCATTTTTACTCAATTTTGCAGATAACCAAAAGCCAACCGTTAATGAAAATGCATCTATGATAATAAGCCACCAAGTGTGGGTATAGCCCTTATAAGCAGAAGCTGCAATCAAAGCAACAGTTAAGACAAGACCGACAACGCGGTTATAGGTCACTCTTGCAAACAGCATAACGAGCAAAGCCGGAAGTATAAGTGCGGACAATAATTTAATCATTTTCCCTTCCCCTTTCAGAGAGCCTATAAATGCCGCGAATTCATTATTTAAGGGCAGGTATCTTTAGTTTAAATGATTATTGCTAATTTTGCCATTAATAAGCTGAAGAGCATATATAATAGTTAACTTCCTGAACAGTAACAACCTATTTGAAAACTAAAACCCCTGGCACATAAGCAAGTTACCAGGGGCTTTTTCATAATATTCAACTTATAAAATATTAATAAGGATCCTGGGAATGGCCTTTTTCCTCTGCTTTCCTCGGTGCGTCTTCTGCTCCTTCTGCACCCATAGGTTCCCGGCTGGAAGTATTCGATGAATCAGCATGTTTCAATCCTTCTTCCACTCTTCTTCCGTAGTCGGGATCGCATTGTTTAAACATTTCCACCATCTTTGTTTGTATTCTCTCGTCACATGGAGCCAGTGTATTCACGAGGTTTACTATCAATTCATCCTTTTCCCAACCTTCAAAATGATTGTAAGTGTCCCCGGCCTGTTTGAAGTTGTTTTGGCGGTCAATACTCTCGCGGACAATGCTTCCTTCTACATGAGGCGTGTGCTCCTTGCCTCCCTGTTCTGCTTCCTTCAAGCCGCCAATGGTAGAAGGCTCATAGTTGATATGCGGATTCTGGTTTTCTCCAATATCCACTTTATATTGCATCTGGCCGCCGCGCTGATTCGTTGCCACACGCTTCTTCGGCGAGTTGATCGGCAGCTGCAAGTAATTAGGACCAACTCTGTAACGCTGGGTATCGGAATAAGAAAATGTCCTGCCCTGGAGCATCTTGTCATCCGAAAAATCCATTCCATCTACAAGTACTCCCGTACCGAAAGCTACTTGCTCTACTTCGCTGAAATAATCTTTCGGGTTTCTATTGAGCACCATTTTCCCGACAGGAAGCCACGGAAACTGATTCTCCGGCCATAGCTTGGTATCATCAAGCGGGTCAAAGTCTAATTCCGGATGCTCTTCGTCACTCATAATTTGTACGAACAGCTCCCATTCCGGGTAATCTCCTTTTTCAATCGCTTCATATAAATCCTGGGTTGCATGGTTGAAGTTTTTCGCCTGGATTTCTGCAGCTTCCTTCTGGGTCAAGTTTTTAATGCCTTGCTTCGGCTCCCAGTGATATTTTACAAGAACCGCTTTTCCTTCTTCATTGACCCACCGGTACGTATTTACTCCCGATCCTTGCATTTGCCGGTAATTGGCTGGGATGCCCCACGGCGAGAACAGGAAGGTGATCATATGCATCGCTTCAGGGTAATTGGAGATAAAATCAAATTGCCTTTCACCATCCTGGAGGTTTGTCACAGGATCCGGCTTAAAGGCATGAATGAAGTCTGGAAACTTAATCGCATCACGAATAAAGAAAATTTTCAGATTGTTTCCTACCAGATCCCAATTCCCGTCTTCTGTATAAAATTTCACAGCAAAGCCGCGTGGGTCACGCAATGTCTCCGGTGAATGGGTTCCATGAATGACCGTTGAAAAACGGACGAATAATGGCGTTTGCTTACCTTCCTCCTGAAAAAGCTTAGCCCGGGTATATTTCGAAGGGTGCTCTTCACCTACTTTGCCATAAGCTTCAAAATACCCATGTGCCCCTGCCCCTCTGCCGTGAACGACACGCTCAGGAATTCTTTCCCGGTCGAAATGGCTGATTTTCTCGATAAAATCATAATTCTCAAGGGTTGCGGGTCCTCTGTTGCCTACCGTTCTCATATTCTGGTTATTTGTGACGGGATGGCCCTGTCGATTTGTCAGTGTTTCATCAGACTCAAATTCAGATTTTTTTTGATTGCTGGCTGAATGGTCTTTTTCCACTTTGTTTCCTCCTCGTCTTTTATCGCTATGGAAATACACTTAATACTTTTCCCCATATGTAAGAAAAAATTCCTTTTTTGACAAAAACCTTACAGCACAGAAAAGAACCCAGACAATTTTCGTCAAAAAATATGGTTTTACACACATAGTAAAGTATCCCTAAATTTCTATGAAACCCTTAAACTATTTCACAGATTTGCCGATATTTCATATGACTTAAGGATAAAGTTGTAAAAAAAGCAAGACTAAAGATATTGATAAGTTATAGAAATTTCCATTGCGAAAAATGGCTTATTTTCTAGATTTATCCGGACTCTTTGGTTACCGTGTCAATTTTCGGGTTATGGGTAAGGCGATTGATGTTGGCACTTGGGAATTGAGGAAAAATTCAAAGGAAAGGCGGCACAGCATGACAAGAAGAATTGGAACTCTATTGGCGGCTGCATGGCTAGTAATCTTCCTATTTACTTTCTTTGCACCTGCTGATCAAGTTTTGGCAGCTACGCATGCAAAAGTAAATGCAACCTCTCTCAACATTCGTGAGAAGCCGGCGACATCGTCGAAGGCCATTGGGAATCTCAAGAAAGGCCAGGTTGTGACAATCATCCAGCAGCAAGGAGGATGGACGAAAGTACCTTTCGGAAAGAAATCCGGGTGGGTGTCATCGAAATATATAACGCTGATTACGCTGCAAACAGCGGCAAAAAGCGGGTATGTTACAGGCAGCAACTTAAACTTGCGACAGTCAGCTTCTACCAGCGCCAAATCCCTCGCACTGTTGTCTAGAGGGACATTGGTGACCATCCAATCCACAGTGAGCAGCTGGTATAAAGTGTATGTACCGTCCAAAAAGAAAACGGGATGGGTGTCGAATAAATACATAGCAAACAAAAAAGCTACAGCTGAAACGGCAGCACCTGCCAAACCTGCTCTTACAACAACCGTTACGTATTATGTGACTGCGAGTTCCTTGTATATTCGCAAAGAACCATCGACTAGCTCAAGTTCAATTACGTCCGTGAAGAAAAGCGGAGCTGTCTCTTTATTCGAAAAGAAAGGGACTTGGGGCAAGGTAAAGACTGCTTCAGGAAAAACAGGCTGGGCTTCCCTGAGCTATCTTACTTCGAAAGTTCCGGCTAAACCTGTTGAAACTGAATTGCCAAACGGCGTAAAAGACAAAGTGATTGTAATTGATCCCGGCCACGGCGGCTCTGATGCTGGTGCCGTGGGAAAATATAAAACAACAGAAAAAGCTATCAATTTGGCAACTGCCAATGAACTAAAGACCTTATTAGGAAGCGCGGGTGCAAGAGTAGTTATGACCCGTGTCTCTAATGAAGGCAGAAAATTAGACCTTGATGATCGTATAGAAATCAGCCATAAATATAAGGCAGACGTGTTTATTAGTATTCATTACAATTCCGGTGGAAACGCAACTGGTGTTGAAACTTACTACGATACAAAATACGGAAACGAAACAGAACTTGCAAAATGTATCCAGACTGAAGTAGTTAAGCAAACCGGAATGAGGGACCGGGGAGTTAAAACAGCAGGATTTTACGTCGTAAAATACAACAAAATGCCTTCCGTTCTTGTGGAGCTTGGCTTTATTTCAAACCCTAATGAAGAAAAAGTTATTGCCACTACAGCTTATCAGCAAAAAGCGGCAAGAGGAATTTTCAATGGGTTGAATAAGTATTTTAATTAATAGAAGTAGAAAAGAAGTCTTCACCTCAGGGGATTCCAGGAGGATGAAAGATTTCTTTTTTATTTATATACCGTTTCGATAACCGCACCTTTCTCGCGTATCCGCTCCAGACTCTTACTGAGATAAAGATAGGTTCGTTGAAAGACAGGGCTTTGGATAAATGTTATCGACCAGTTCCTATAGTTTTGACAACTTTTTGCCTTGTTTCCCTCTTTTAGATTTACGCATTTTTCCAGGGATATGGTTTTGTTCCTCAAGAAAATAGTTTATAATTAAATTTAATTTAGTAACTTAATCCGGGAGTGTCGGAGGAAACGAACATATGAGCAAAAAAATGCTGACTGGAAGCTTCCAGTTAATGAAATCACTAAATAGATCGGTTATTTTAAATATTATCCGAGAAAAGGGCTCCATATCAAGGGCTGAAATTGCTAAACTGACCAAGCTTACCCCGCCTACGGTAAGTAATCTAGTAAAGGAACTGTTGAAAGCCGAGATCGTCATTGAACGTGATTTAGGAGAATCCCGGGGCGGCCGAAAACCTACAATGCTTACATTAAACAGCAAGATGATTCATGTAATTGGCCTTGACATCGGCTCACATGATTTAAAAATCATCCTGACAAATATCCATGGCCAAATTCTAAAAAAAGAAATCTTCCCTATGCCTGAAGACACTACAAAAGAAAGCCTTCTTTCGTTAATGATAGATGCAATCCATTCAATTAAGGAAAGTACAGATGTAGAGGAAGTTATCGGCATTGGAGTCGGAATGCATGGAATTGTCGATGTAGAAAAGGGAATGTCGGTTTTTGCTCCAAACTTGAATCTACAGAACATACCCATTAAAGAAGCATTAGAAAATGAGTTTAAAATGATTGTCAAAGTAGAAAACGATGCACGGGCCATGAGTCTAGGAGAAATGTGGTTTGGAAACGGCTCTGGCATAGATAGTTTAGTCTGCATTAATGTTGGGCGCGGAATTGGTGCGGGCATAGTAATGGATGGAAAAATCCTTCATGGCCATCATTTTATAAGCGGGGAAATTGGCCACATGACCATTGATATTAATGGACCCAAATGCACATGCGGCAACTATGGATGCCTGCAAACTTTCGCCTCTGGTCCAGCAATCGTCGAAAACGCAAAAAAAGAAATACGTTTAGGGCGATCAGGCCTTCTGTCATCGATGGCGGGAAATAACCTTGACAACATCACCGGGGAATTAATCTATGAAGCAGCCTTAAAAGGCGATTCCCTTTGCCAGTCAGTCCTGGCAGAGGCAGGCCGCTATTTAGGGATTGGGATTACCAATCTTATTCATACGATTAATCCAAAGCGAATCATCATTGGAGGCGGTGTTTCCAATGCACAGGAACTTATCCTTAACCATATTACACAAACCATTGAGCAAAGAGCACTCACAAAATTCTCCAAAGAAACCGAAATCATGGTTTCCAAATTCGGGGACGATGCAACCGCTGTAGGAGCCGTGGCCTTAATTCTTGTCGAGTTGTTCTCAACCAGAGGAAACAAATAACAATTCCCCGGTAAAAAACGGTGGAAAGTACTTTTCACTGTTTTTTTATGTATGTATAGAGAACTATACGTTCGTTGACAGATATGGTTTTCAAAGAATCGACCCTTTGAATTATCATGCATTAGTAGCTGCCTGTCACTCCCATAAGCCAGCAAAATGCTTTTAACAGGCGTCATAATGTAAAAATAAACATAGACCCCGTCTCTACACGAAAAAAGCCCTTATCCCAGTGTATGGGTATGAGGGCTTTTTTCCTTCTATCGATTACCTTTGATCATTTATCATTTTGATTTTATTTAGGTCACATTTCGGCTTGCGGTCATATGTTAGAAGTCCATTAATCTCTTGTTCTACATCCGTTAATTGTGTATAGCAAAAGCCTTGAATAATCGGACTAGAAATCAAAGCTTCAGTCACTTTTCGATACTCTTCCACTAAGTCATCGGCAGATTGAACGGCAGAATAGCCCCAACCTTCGTTTTCATCTTTCTTATAAGCTATTCCCCCGTATTCGGTAATAAGAATCGGCTCTCCCTGATATGAAAAGCCCTGAGCATAAATTAAGCGATTGGCCGGGGTCGTTGAAATCGCGCTTTCAATAGTTTGATAGGCTGTTTCCATTTCTTGTGCACTTTGATAGTTATGAATCCCGCAAATATCGGAGATCGTGTGCTCCCAGCCGTCATTGGAAAGAACCGGCCGGGTCACATCAATTGATTTGGTCTGCCAGTACATCGATGTGGCATGGGCTTGTTGTTGTTTGTCAAATGCTACTCTGGAGACTCCCCAGCTCTCATTAAGAGGGAGCCAGACTATAATGGAAGGGTGGCTGTAATCTCGTTTGACAACATCAAACCACTCCGTTGCCAGCCTGCGAGCGGCATCTTCACTATATTCGGATGTATTCGCCATTTCTCCCCACACCAAAAATCCAAGCTTATCGGCCCAATACAAGAAACGGGGATCTTCTACCTTTTGGTGCTTTCGGGCTCCATTGAAGCCCATTTCTTTGGCTAGCTCAATATCCTTTTTCAAATCCTCATCAGATGGAGCAGTAAGCAGTCCCTCGGGAAAATATCCCTGGTCAAGGACGAGCTTCTGGTAATATGGCATATTATTTAACATAAACTTGCCATTCTCTATCGAAACCTTTCTCATCCCAAAATAAGTCTCCACTTGATCGAGCACTCTGTCTCCGCTTCTAACAGTCAACGTTGCATCGAACAGATTAGGGTGTTCAGGAGACCAATACCAGCCCGGTCCATGGATGTTACTGCGGTCAGTAAAGCGATTTCGCAGATTATAACTACGCTTGTTGTATGCTTCAAAGACATCGGCCCTATCAGAAACGATCGACTTTCCATTGAAAGATATCTTCACTTCTACTGAAAGATCTTTATCAAAGGTTTCCCCAAGATCAAATTCCAACTCAACGTCTCCCCGATCTATCTGGGGGGTCCAGCGAATCGTTCCAAAATGGGCATCTTCTAACGGTTCCATCCACACCGTTTGCCAGATCCCAGTTGTTCTTGTATAGAAAATGGACTCGGATTGCTCGTGCCAATATTGCTTCCCTCTTGGAATCGTAACATCTTCGGAAGGATCTTCTACGCGCAAGACCAATTCATTATCAGTCATATCCTCGTTCAATAGATGAGTAATATCAGTGGAAAATGGGGTATTGCCTCCCTCGTGGAAGGTTGCCAGTTCACCATTGATATACACCCACGCCCGGTAGTCGACCGCCCCAAAATGCAGGACTATTCTTTTTTTCTGCCAGTGTTCGGAAATGGAAATCGTACGACGATACCAAACGATATCATGAAAAGATGGATCATGAATACCACTTAACTTTGTTTGATAAGCGAAGGGAACATGTATCGTTTTTTCGCTTGGAAACTCCTTGTACCATTTTTTATTCAGTCCCTGATTTGCATCATCAAAGGCAAAATCCCACTCGCCGTTTAAGTTTACCCACTCTTTCCGGACAAACTGGGGCCTTGGATATTCATTACGCGGTAAAGCCATATCTATCAATCCTTCCTTAACATTCAATAAACTAAACATTATTTTATTCCTGATTGCGTTACGCCTTTAATGAGAGCTCTTTGGCCGATGATGAATAGTAAAACGGCAGGGATTGTTGCAATAGAAGTGAGCGCCATCAGCCTTCCCGGCGAGGACACGAAGCTACCTTGCTGCATAATTGCAATTCCTGTTGTTATGGTTCTCATTTCTGGCGAGCTTGTTGTAACCAGCGGCCACAGGAAGTCATTATAAATCGACATAAATGTAAAAATCGCTAATGTCCATATTAGTGGACGGGCTGAAGGCAGAACGATCTGAGTAAATACTTGCCATTTATTAGCACCGTCAAGATAAGCGGCTTCTTCAAGCGACTGTGGAAATCCTCTAAAAAATTGATACAGAAGAAAGACACCAAAGGCATTCGCCGAATAAGGCAGGATTAAAACTGCATACGTGTCCAACAGTCCCAGTTTATTGAATTCCATATATAACGGAAGGAACGTAATGACCCACGGGATCATCAAAGAGCCAATAAACATGCTGATCAATGTCTTTTTAAATGGAACATCCAAACGGGCAAGGCCGTAAGCTGCCAGGGTGTCAACAACCAAAACAATCAGTGTTCCCGATATTCCTACTAACAGAGAGTTGGACATCCATTTAAGAACAGGAACATCCGATTCTGTGCCTCCCAGACTGTATAAATAGTTTTCAAGTGTTGGAGTGTCCGGCAGCCATTTAATACCCGCTGTGATAGCTTCAAAATCATTTTTAAAAGAAGTTGCCAGCATCCAGAAAAGCGGAATTAAAAAAACCAATGCCACTGCAATTGCCACGATGACCATGGTCGTTTTGAAGGCTTTGTTTTGCATCTACTCCACACCCTTTCTATTCGAAATACGGAACTGAATAACAGAGATGATAATCATCATTAACGCCATTAATAATGACATTGCGGCAGCGCTTCCCAATTGCCTTTGTTTAAAAGCTTCATCAACGATATTCATCAACAGGACCTTAGTTGAGTCTCCAGGCCCGCCTCTAGTCATCAGATAAGGCTGGCCGTAAATATTAAAGGATGCGATCGTCGATGTGATTAAGACAAACAGCATGATCGGTTTGATGCTCGGCAGGGTAATGAAACGGAACCGTTGCCAGCGGGATGCACCGTCGAGCGCCCCGGCTTCATACAGTTCCTCTGAAACATCATTCAGGGCATTGATAAAAATGATCATATTAAAGCCGATTGTCCACCAAAGAGTAGCAATGACAAGGGAAATCCAGGCCCAAGGCATATCTGTCAACCATGCAATTACAGGAAGATTGAACTTTTGCAAGTACTGGTTAATCAAGCCGCTGTTCGTATCCAGGATCCATAACCAAATGATTGCCACTACTGAAACAGAGACAGAATATGGAATAAAGTAAACCGTTCGAAACAATCCTCTTATTCTTGCAGGCAAACTATTGATTAATAAAGCCAACCCTAATCCTACTACTACCAGAAGAGGCACACTGAATACAACGAATAACAGTGTGTTTTTTAGCCCGGTAAAGAAGAGGTTGTTTAAATAAGAGGCCGGGTCAAAAATATTTAGATAGTTTTTCAATCCAACAAACTCATGTACTGGCGACAATAAGTCCCAGTTATGCAAACTCATCCAGATTCCGTATATGATAGGAATTAAAAGAAAGACGGTAAACAGCAATAAGTACGGAAGTACAAATAAACTGGACGTTAACTGGGACTTCCGATTGGCCTTATTCATTACCTCTCCCCCTTCCATTTTTTATTAACTGAAAAGAAACGGGCAGGTAAAATACTCACCTGCCCCCTCTTGTTTATATTACTTATTGGCAAGTTGTTCCGCTTTCTTCGTTGCGTCATCCAACGCCTTTTGCGGATCTTTCTTTCCTAATAAAGCCAGGTTCACTTCTTGCCATAATGGTTCTGAAATCTGGCCCCAGTTCGATACAGTTGGAGCGAATTTAGCGTACTCAAATTGTTTTGCAACTTGCGGCTGCTGCTTCATCTTTTGGAACTCAGCGCTTTCGTATACGGCTTTAGATGCAGGAGCCTGACCTGATTTAGCCCACTCCATTGTATTTTCCGCTACATATTTTAAGAAATCAGTAGTAGCATCCAGTTTCTTCTCATCTTTCACGGAAGCAGGAATAACAAAGTTGTGTGCGTTTGCATAAACAGCCTGCTGTTTCGTCCCTAATTGAGGTACAGGCGCTACACCATAGTTTAATTTAGCTTTATCCCATTGTTCCATCATCCATGGCCCATTCAGGTGCATGGCATTCTTGCCTTGGAGGAACAGGGTAACTTCTCCATCTTGTTGAACATTTGCAGGTGATACTTTTTCCTTCTTAACCAAATCCGAAAGGAATGTTAACGCTTCAACGCCTTCAGGACTGTTGTAATTTGGCTTGCCATCCTTTAGTAACTCCCCGCCATTTTGGAACAATACTGTTGGGTAAATGAATTGGTTTGGCCATAATGTCGGCACGACAAACCCATACTGGTTCTTGGAGGAGTCAGTCAGCTTTTTAGCAGCATCCAAGAATTCTTCGCGATTCGTAGGCGGCTTCTCCGGATCCAACCCCGCTTGCTTGAACAAATCTTTATTATAATAGAATACCAGCGGATGGATATCTAACGGAATCCCGTATTGTTTACCATCTATTTGGCCGCCTTCCCAGGCAGTTTCAGCATAATTTTCTTCTTTTACGCCAGCTTTTTCAGCTGTTTCGGTAACATCCTTTACCAATTTCTTTTCTACATAGGTAGGAAGCTGGTCACGGTGCATAATCATCACATCCGGTCCGTTTTTCTGGCCGGAAAATGAAAGATCGACAGTTTTATAGTAATCAGATTGCGGAACGATTTGAAAATCAACCTTATACTCAGATTGTGATTTGTTATAGTCTTCAACAATCGATTTCATGCGTGGACCATCAGGACCTGAGAATGGCGCCCAGAATGTTATCGTGGAGCTATCTCCCTTCCCACTTGAACTTCCTGTTGTTTTCTCGTCGTTAGAGCAGGCAGCAAGCGAACCAATTGCCAAAACAGCTGTCATAGCAATGCCGAGCCATTTCTTCTTCTTCATCCTATTTCCCCCTCGATTTGCTAAAATAGTCCCTGTCTCTTAAGTTAATTAAATTAATTTACTTTGTACTTTTATAATAGTCATACGCATAGTTTTTGTCAACGTTTTCATTTTGATATTTTGATGATAATGTCAAGCATTTGATGCAGAGCTAACTGTCATTATGATATGTATGTACCTGCTGTAAATAACTGCCCTTCTTATGCCTTTGCTATTAAAATAGTAAGTTTATTTTCCATATTAAATTAAACAGATTTCTAAGGGGCAAACATCTAAAAAAAAGTTAAGATCTAGACTATTAGTAACAAAGTCTGAAAATCAGCAACGAAGGTAATCAAAATAGCAACAAAAACGAAAATATGGCAACAAAACAAGAATTCCAGTTTCAAAATTGCTGGTTTACACCAATACATAAGAAGAAAACTTATACTTTCCGGTCCAGTTGAAAAAGACGTATCTGCAGTTGATACGTCTTTTCTTTTATCCGTTTTAATTTCACTCACCGAATCAATATATCGGGCCGTAAATATTTCTTTCCATTGTGCTCTGTTTCAAGATATACCCATTCGCCGGTATGAGTTAGAACTTCATTATCATCTTCGCCCACTAAAATGGTATCCTCTGATTTAATGCCCCTGATCGCGGGATTCCAGGCAAAAGCTTGATGTAAATGAACGATATCCTCCATGTCAGGAGTTGCGATAAATTCACGGGTTGCATAGCCGGTAGGCCCTCCTTGATGGAGATAGCGCCAGTCATCCGGATAGCCAACTTCGCTGTATGTATCGAAGCCTTTTTGCAATACATCCTTAATCGGGGTTCCCGGTCTTGTCACTGCATTCATGGCAACATCTATTTGCATCAGTTTCCCTTTATTGACGGCCAATTCTTCTGGCAAAGCGCCAAAGTGAACGAACCTTGTCACATTGCTGACCAATCCGCCTTTTTCCGCACAGAGAACAATCATCGCGTATTCCTCGAGCTTCTTTTCGGTTGGAATTGGGTGACGGTACTTAAACACGCGGTCATCGGTGGACACAAGAATGACATGGGGATTCATCCCGTCTTTCATCACCTTTGCCGCCAGGTGGGCAGCAATTTCAAACTCTGTCATGCCTGGTTCAATTTCCCGGCAGGTAGATTCTACGGCACCGGCTGCTTTTTGGGAAAGCAAACGGTAGCGATTAATTTCCTTCTCATTAAGGGTAAAACGCAACCCTGTTAATTCGCGGCCGAAGTCAAGGAAATGGCTGAATGGAACATCACTGGCAATTGTTTTTCCTTCACAGAGTTTTTCAATTGCCTTATCCTGGTTTTCGTACCATTCAGTTGCGATAAATTCGTAATCAAGCCCAATGAGCTCTTCATCATGAATGCGGGCGGATTCCATTTTTGAGGTGATGCAGTACTTTTTTTCTGGAAGAATTAGCAGGTCTGCTACCCCTAATTCAGTTGTATGTACGATATGGTTATCCTTCCCTCCCGTTAGCCAGGAGAAATTACTGCGTGTCCGAAACAGAACTCCATCAATTTCTTTTTGTTTCATGAAGTCCTTTACTTTCTGCAGCGGAGTTACAGATACAGTCATAATACCATGTTCCCCTTTCTACTTTTTGCCTAAAAAACCGTCCGGGTTTTCTTTATGCCAATTCCAAGCTGTTTCGATAATAGTTCTGAGGTCATTATATTTTGGTTTCCAGCCTAATGCAGTTTGTGCTTTCTCCGAGGAGGCAATCAACAACGCCGGATCGCCTGCACGCCGGGGGCTAATTTTTTCCGGAATGGAATGTCCCGTTACGTTACGGGCTGTTTCAATGACTTCCTTTACTGAAAACCCTTTTCCGTTCCCCAGGTTAAAAACATTACTGGCTCCGTTTTCACGCAACGACTTTAGAGCGAGCCAGTGTGCGTTCGCAAGATCCATGACATGGATATAATCGCGAATGCACGTACCGTCTTCTGTTGGATAATCGTCGCCAAACACGCCGATTGCTTCTCTTTGACCGAGGGCGACCTGGAGAATGATCGGAATCAAGTGGCTCTCGGGATTATGGTCTTCACCGATCATGCCATCAGGATGTGCACCTGCCGCATTAAAGTACCTGAGGGAGACCGATTTCAATCCATATGCTTGATCACACCAGCGGAACATTTTTTCCATTGCCAGTTTTGTTTCCCCATAGGGACTTGTTGGGTTTGTGCTGTCTTCTTCCAAAATCGGGATTTGTTTCGGCTCTCCATAAGTAGCAGCCGTCGATGAAAACACGATCTTTTTCACATTATGTTCAAGCATCGTTGAAACAAGATTATGGGAAGCCATTAAGTTATTTTCATAATAAGGAAGCGGCTGCTGTACACTTTCTCCAACCAGGGAACTTGCAGCAAAATGAATCACCGCTTCTATACCATTTTCCCTGAAGACACGTTCAAGAAACGATGTATCCCGCAAATTTCCTTCATAAAAAGCTCCGCCAGCTACTGCCTGTTTATGGCCAGTTTTAAGATTATCAATGACAATCACTTCTTCTCCCTGATTTAAAAGCTCAATAACGGTGTGGCTGCCAATATAACCAGCCCCGCCTGTGACTAAGATAGCCATTATTTGATTCCTCCTTCTGCACCCACCTTGCTTATTTCTCTTGCACCATTCCCAATTTCGCATACATAGAAAGTCGGAGTAAGAGTTGTTTTCGATGTATAGTTTTCTGATACGGACTTTTTAAATTGCACAACGGATTCTTCTTTTACCAGGCTGACATTACAGCCGCCAAACCCGGCGCCTGTCATCCTTGTGCCAATACAGCCCGGAACCCTGGAGGCTTCCTCATAAAGCGTATCCAGCTCAAAACCGGTTACTTCATATAAGTCCCGCAACGACTCATGTGATCTTTTCATTAAATCGCCAAATGCAGACAGATCACTTTTTTGCAAACTTTTCATCGCTGATTTAACTCGTTCATTTTCTGAAATGACATGCTCCAGCCGATTGCGGATAACCTCATCCACAACAAACTTACGAACCTTCTCCCATTCAGTATAACCCACATCTCCTAACGACTGAGCATGGAGAAGCCTATTTTTGATTTGGGCAAATCCTTGTTCACATTCCCGGCGGCGTTCATTATATTTAGAGTCCGCCAGCCCCCGCTGTTTATTTGTATTGGTGATCACGATTTTGTAATCATCCAGCTTCATCGGGACGTAGGAATATTCCAATTTATCGCATTTCAACATGATAGCATGGTTTTCTCTTCCCATCCCTATTGCGAATTGATCCATAATTCCGCAATTAACGCCTACAAAACCATTTTCTGCACGTTGAGCTAATTTTACAAGCTCCAGCATCGGGACAGGCAAACCAGCTAAAGAACTAAGTGAAAGCCCGGTTACAAGTTCAATTGATGCCGAAGAAGAAAGCCCTGCTCCATTGGGGGTATTTCCGTGAAATAAAATATCTGCCCCGGTAAAAAGATGAGATTGTTCCACCCCGGCCATCTTTATTAATTCATATAGGACACCCTTTGGGTAATTGGCCCAGTCGTCTTCCTTTTTGTATACTAGTTTCTCAGAAAGTGCGCAGTCGACTTTGGCAGAGAAGTTGGTGGAACGAAGACGATATATTCCATCGTTTCGAGGGCGGGCAATAGCCCACGTTCCAAAGGTTAAAGCGGCAGGCAAAACGTATCCTCCGTTATAATCCGTATGCTCTCCAATTAAATTCACCCTGCTGGGCGCAAAAAAGAAGCGGGTGTTATCTTCATAACCGAATTCAGCAAAAAACAGCTTTATTAACTCTTGAGTGTCCATATTATTTCTAGCCTTCTTTCTCTATTAATATGGGATTAATCGAGGTTCCCCTTTTCTAGCACTCTTCCAAACTGCTAGTTACTACGAGTTTTTTTCCTGAAGCTTCGTGATAAATCGAAGGAATGCTTGTTTGCCATGTGATGTCCTCTTGAATACTCCCGCATGTTCCAAGACATTTTGGAATTTCCTGCCCACTTCTGTTCGCAGGATGTCTGTTACATTTTCTTTGGTGATGTATTGATGGTCTTTTAAAATTTGCTGATGCCAATCCCAATGTTTCAGCAAAGATGTGTCCCATTGATCTTTTTCTGCGGGATCGATGAGAAGCTGGGCTAGTATATCCAGGTCATTGGCAAGCCTTCCAGGTAAGACGGCAAGGCCCATTACTTCGATGACGCCAATGTTCTCCTTTTTAATATGATGGAGTTCCTGATGAGGGTGGAACATTCCATCGGGGTGTTCCACGGTTGTGCGATTATTTCGTAACACTAGATCCATTTCATATAACTCCCCTCGTCTGCGGGCAATTGGCGTGACCGTATTATGAGGAGTTTCGCCGCTAAAAGCGAGGATATCTGCAGCAATATCACTATATCCCTGCCACGTACGCCATATCATTTCCGAAATCTGGGCAACTTCCTTTTTTTCGCCCTGTATCCTTAATACCGACATTGGCCATTTAACAATTCCGATTGTAACGTTTGGATAACCTTGCAGCTGAAAAGTTTCCTCGGTCTCAGCTCTCTCGATGGCAAACGTATAGCGGCCGCCCTGGAAATGGTCATGAGTCAAAATTGAGCCGCCGACAATCGGCAAGTCGGCATTGGAGCCGATGAAATAGTGGGGCATTTTTTCAACAAAATTGAGGAGGCGAACAAAGGTATCTGTCGAAATTTCCATCGGAACATGCTGTTTTTTTAAAACGATGCAATGTTCCCGATAGTACACATAAGGTGAATATTGAAAAAACCAATCTTCACCGTTTAAAGTAATCGGAATGATCCGGTGTGTCGCTCTTGCGGCATGCCGAAGATTGCCCCTAAAGCCTTCATTTTCGATACACAGTGGACAGTCGGGGTAAGAATGACTCGGACTATTCTGTAATAAGGCAATTTCTTTTGGATCTTTTTCCGGTTTTGAAAGGTTGATGGTGATATCTATTTCTCCGTACGGGGTAGACGTTTTCCAGATTCGATTTTTGGAAACCCTGTCCTCACGAATATAGTTTGATGAAATTGAAAGTTCATAAAACTGGTTTGTCGCTAGTTCCTGATTTTCTTGATAATTTTCCCTAAAGGTGCGGATCACCTCGGATGGGCGCGGCATTAAACAATTCATAAGTTCCGTATCAAAGATATCCCGTTCGGTCGTTGTATTGTGTGATAGCAACCCGTTTTCCGAGCACCAATCCAGGATGCTGTCTAAAATATCCTGAAGCGAAGAAGGGTTTTCTTTTGCCACTGAGTCATGCCAATCATTTAAATCTAATAAGGAAAGAATTTTGTTGCGAGCATAAATAACATCTTCTTCCGTCAATAGATGATGAGAAACTCCATATTCCAGCAGATTTTGAATGTCTTGATAAATGTTTTGCATGATTGTAATACCTCCGTATCACTTTTACATCGGAACCACTTGCTTTTTACGAAGTGACTTCATATTAATTAAATTAATTAATAAAGTTGTTACTTAGATGATAGCGTGTTATTGGTTTTATTTCAAATAGTATTTATGAGTATAAATGTGTTCTCCACCTTATGAATGAGTTAGATTAAGGGGAAATACAGAGTTTAGTTCCCTTTTATTTATGAAAAGTTAATATATAACTAAATGATCTACAAGCAGATTAAATAAGTGTCCCCCACCAAAGCTTAATGGTGGGGGATTGTATCAATCTTTAGTGATTCATTCCAGGCATTTCTGAGTTATCTTTTTTCTCTTCGCTATTTTTATCCATACCTTCCATTCCATCCATGTTCATTCCACCGTGACCTTGGCCGGATTCAGAAACAATTTCTAACATATCATCTAGTTCAGCTTGCGCTGCTTTGGAGAACTCCTTCTCATCGCCGGTTAACCACGCATGATTATATGGTCCTTCAGCAGGTGACATTTTGTATTTAGGCTGTAGGGACATTACATAAGACATCACAGAAGAAGGCATCTTCTCTTTATCAGACCATAGCAATGGGGCGTGTTTACCCGCATGAGAAAATGGCGCGGAAGCGATAGCAAGTTCTTTAGAGCCACTAGGGATAAAAGAAACATTGTGGCCTGGGGTCGTGATTCCCCAACCGAATTGTGTGTTTTTATCTTTAAATTTTGCAAACGCAATCGCATTTGAATACGCGTCCTTGCCGGAAATCCTTGTGACTTTACCATACTGTGCCAGTTGTTTTTCTACAGTGCCTGAAACAATAGACTCTGGTCCAATTAAATAAATATTTGCTTCGCCATTGCGTTTCTTAAGCGCATCAATAGTTTCTTGTGGAACTTGGTCCTTTTTCACATAAAGTAAAGGTTCGGGCATATGAGAAATCCAGTTTACAGCTGGCAGTGTAAAATCAGAATTATCCATTGAACCGACAACTACCGATTGTGGCAGGGAACCGGAAACCTTGGCGTAGTATGTGTCAATCGCTTTGGCATAATCTGCTGGATTTTCCGCCTCAATTCGTTCAGTTTTGAATCCGGATTCTTCTACTTGATCTTGAACTTTCTTGTCTAAATCACCCACAAGAATCACTTGAACTCCGTTATTTTCTTTTGACACTTGCGTATGGGGTGAGACAAATATAGTGCAATTTAAGCTCTTTTAATTCTTCCCAGAGTCCATGTCCATATTATCATGATCCATACCATCCATATTTTCTTCCATCTTTTCATCATTGGAATCCTTTTGCTGATCCTCATTATCGTTGGAACATGCTCCCAACACGAGCATTAATGCCGTAAAGATGGATAATAATCCAGTCCTTTTCAATTTCATAAAGTTAAAACTCCTCTCATTAAATGGGTTAAAAGCATCATATCAATAAATTGCGCAAAAAGTATGCAGTAAGCTTACCATTTATTGTTTTTCATTTTAGTGATACCTATACGAAAAACAGAGTATGTTACTACTCTGTTTTCCCCTTTTTAGCAATATGACTCCATTTTTCTCCACCATTTTTAGTCAGATATATATCATTCATCGGAGTAATAACCACCATTTCTTTTGGATCTTCATGGTTTATCGCAATATACTGGATAAAGTTCTCACTTTCTAAAGCAGGTAAAGGTATTTTTTTATCCTCCTTATTTGCTATGTTTTTTTCATGTAATATTACTTTATTATTTTCTATAGATGAATAAAGAATTGAATCTCCTGTGAAGGTCAGGGAAGGCACCATCTCTTTTGTAGAAATAAAGTTGAAATTATCCCCATAATCATCTGAATAATAGATTCCTTCCTTAGTGTTGATAGCGATTATATTATCTTTTGAAGGGTGAACTGCAAGCCCTCCAATTGAATTTGAATTTAAGCCTTTAAGCTTGGATTGAGTCCATTTCTTGCCTTCACTTTTCGAATAGAATAGTCCCACATCTAATTTAGAGTTTGGTTCTACATTGATGGCATATACTGTGCCAGTATTATAGCTTGCCCCGAGATAATGGAAATCAGTTTCACCGTAAAACGCTAATTTTTTTATAGTTTTTCCCTCATCCGTGCTTTTCACCAATCCTAATGGATTTTTTAAATCTGATCCTTCTTCAGGATGTCCGCTTGAAAAAAAGCCATTTTTCACAGCCTGAAATCCCATATAGTCGTTATTGTTTTTTGTCGTTTTTAACCACTTTCCATCTTCATACTTTAGAAGGCCATTATGGGTAGCAAGTATGGGTTCTGCTGGTTCACCAATGTAACCTGTTCCGTGTATATGATCTATTTTTTCTCCATTTGCACTTTCAAAGAAAGCCTCTTCTTTATTTGAACATGCTGTTAATAAAGTAAACGCAGCGGTTAGAGATAGTAATCCCCATTTGATTTTTCTCATGGTAGCCTCCAATTATCTTTTATGCACTTCACACTGTCCATTATTATTGATGCGTGATGTAAATGAGTTTTTCTCCATGTAGAACTACTCCTTGCTTACCCATTTATAACCTACTCCCCATACAGTCATTAGATGTCTATCTATTGGAAAATCAACCTTCCTTAGCTTATCGCGGATATTTCGTATGTGGGAATCGACGGTTCTGTCCTCAGTAAATGTTTTGTTTCCCCATATTGTTTCAAGTAAGTGCGCTCTTGAAAAAACCTTATTTGGATTTTTCAGAAGCAATCCTATTAATAAAAACTCTTTTGGTGTCGTTTGTACTTTTCTTCCTTCATATTTTAGTTCGTATGACTCCTCATCCCAAATTAAGCCATGATAATCTATTTGGCTAAGGTCCTTATTTTGGTATCTCCGGAAAACAGCATCTATTCTGGCGAGCAATTCCCCTTCGTCAAAGGGCTTTGTAATGTAGTCATCTGCTCCAATCCTCAAACCTTTAATGATGTCTACCTTTTCATTTCGGGCAGACAACATGATAATTGGCACTTCCGAATACTTTCTTATCTCTTCACATGTACTCCAACCATCCATTTCAGGCATCATAACATCCAATAATACTAAATCTATACTTTCATCTTCTATTTTTAGTATGGCTTCCTTGCCTGAACTTGCCTGGATACAATGATAAAAAGGGATAAGATATAAACTTAATAAATCGAGCATCCTTGGTTCATCATCGACTAACAAAAGAGTTTTCATTTTCTCAACTCCTCTAATGTAATAATAAATGTTGTCCCTTGATTCGCTTTGCTTTCCACGCGAATTTCGCCGCCCTCATGCGTATCAACCAATTCCTTGACGATGGCCAGCCCCAAACCGGAACCGCCAAAACGACTAGACCGGGACTTCTCAACTCTATAAAACCTTTCAAAAATAAAAGGAATATCTTCTTCTGGAATGCCGTATCCTTCATCTTTTACTTCAATTTTGACTTTCCCTTTTTCCCTCTTGGCGTTTATACTCGTTTTCGTATTAGGCTGTGAATATTTTTTGGCATTATCCAATAAATTAAGCAATATTTGCTCAAATCTTAGAGGATCAATGAATACCTTCAAATCATCTTCACAATTTACAACGAGTTGGATGTTTTTTTCCCGAAAGGCTGGAAGCATTTTTTCATAGATGACTTGTAGATACAAAGGAAAGTTTATGAATTCTCTATTAATCGTAAAATTGTTTTGGTCAATCCTCGCTAAATCAAACAAATCCTTGATCATATCTGAAAGTTTTTCAGATTCCTCGTATATGATATTCAAGTATTTCTCTCTGTCACTCTTGTTAAGAGTGTCACGTCTAGCGACATCGGCGTATCCTTTTATATACGTTAAAGGTGTTCTGAGTTCATGTGAGATACTTGCCAAGAATTCTTTTCTCTCATTTTTTAAATGATTTAAATCATTTGCCAAAATTTCTATTGAGTCAGATAAATCACCGAGCTCATCATCTCCAAGTTTGGGCAAGTTCACAGAAAAGTCTCCCTTGCTTAATTTCTCTGTAGCCTTTTTCATTTTTATGAGAGGAGTGGTTAAAGCTTTCGTTAAAAAAAGGATTGTAAATACTAGAAAAGAGATGGTCAGAATCCCGGCTATTAAAAAATGACTGTTTAATCTTGAAATTAAATCCTGGACCTGGTCTGTGCTCTTAAACATATAAACATAACCAGTTTTATTGGTATCTATATAATAAGGACTGATTGTGGAGATATACTTTTCAGATCTCCATCTATCCTCTAATATTCTCCCTTCACGCGGTAAATTCCCCACTTTTTTAGCTAAAAAGTTCTTCTCTTCCTGATCAATATCATTGGATGAAATGATAATCTCTCTTTTTTCATCTGTAATGATTACTTCTGTTTCAGCTTGAGCCTCCATTAACGCGATATGGTGAAGAGTTTCACTTTTATAAGATTTTTCAACAACATCTCTATGGCTATTTCCTCTTGCCTGCAGAGCTGTAAGTTCCTCTTCTATCCTTGATTCGACTATGTTGTCGTGTAAAAAGAAAAATAAGAACGATTCAAGTATCAGAATAATGAAGAAAAATAACGTCCCTAACTTCAGAGATATTTTATTCATTTGTTTCACCGCTTCTAAAATTATTTAAAGCAACTATATCATACCGGAAAATTATGAAGAATTTATGCAGTTTTTGAGGAGTTTTTCGTTTTAAGTTAAAAAGAAAATATCCCGGGTAGAATAAAAGTGACTTTAACTTCAAGGAGGCTTTTTAAATGAACACTCAGTTTGAGGAATGTTTGAAAGCATGTTTGGAATGTATGGAATCGTGTAATGTATGTTTTGATGCCTGTTTAAAAGAAGATGATGTTAAAATGATGGCTAGCTGCATCCGTTTAGATCGAGAGTGCGCAGATATATGCGCATTGGCAGTTAAAGCTATGCAAACGAATAGTCCATTTGCAACTCAGATATGCAATCTTTGTGCTGAAATATGCGAAGCCTGTGGAAATGAATGCAAGAAACACGATCACGATCATTGTCAAAAATGTGCTGAAGCATGTTATAGATGTGCTGAAGCCTGCCGTAAAATGGCTTCCTAATAGGGACTACAAGTCAAAAAACACGCCAATCGCAATTGATTGGCGTGTTTTTCTTTTTATTCTCGCATTAACAAACAAAAAGGAACTTTGCAGAGGAAACAGAAGCCTTTATATGAACTTCGTGTATTGTTGACATTCCTAAAACAAATTTATGTTTAGACTTTTTCCACTATTGCTTCTAACATTGTTCCATCCTTGGCAAAATTCGTATGCCAGGATAGAGCTTTTTCTAATACGTGAGGGGTTTGTCCGCCTCTTGTGAGAGCTTCCTGGTGATACTCGCGGAGTTGGTCGCGATACATTGGATGGGCGCAGCGTTCGATAATAAGTTCCACACGCTGTCTTGGCGCCAAACCACGCAAGTCTGCATAGCCTTGTTCTGTGACAATGACGTCCACATCATGTTCCGTGTGGTCCACGTGAGAGACGAAAGGAACAATGCTTGAAATCTTTCCGTCTTTAGCTATGGATTTTGTCACAAAAATTGCCAGGCGGGCGTTCCTTGCAAAGTCACCTGATCCGCCAATTCCGTTCATCATCTTTGTGCCTAGTACATGGGTTGAATTGACATTGCCGTAGATGTCTAACTCTAAAGCGGTGTTAATGGAAATCAATCCAAGACGGCGGATGATTTCAGGGTGATTGGAAATCTCCTGTGGTCTCATGATTAAGCGGCCGCGATATTTCTCGAAATTCGAGAAAACCTCCTTCATCTTTGAATCCGAAAGAGTAATGGAACAGCAGGACGCAAACCGGACCTTTCCCGCATCCATTAAATCAAAGACCGCGTCTTGCAGTACTTCAGAATATACCTCTAAATCCTCAAATTCCGACTCCAACATCCCATGAAGCACGGCATTTGCGACTGAACCGATTCCTGACTGCAGCGGGGCTAGGCGTTCTGTCATACGGCCAGCTTCAATCTCTTTACGGAGGAACTCAATTAAATGCTGTGCAATAATGACCGTTTCCTCATCTGGTGCATCAATGGTTGAAGGAGAATCCAATTGGTTGGTAAAAACGATTCCTTTTACCTTCTCGACATCAATCGGTATCCCTACAGTACCGATACGATCATCCGTTTTTGTCAACGGAATCGGGTCTCTCTCCCCTTGTTTTCCCGGTTCATACAAATCATGCAATCCTTCTAACGCTGTGGACTGGGCCATATTGATTTCAATAATAATGGACTTTGCATTCTGGGCAAAAGATAGGGAGTTTCCGATTGAGGTTGTCGGGATAACCATTCCGTCTTCCGTTATTGCAACCGCTTCCAAAATTGCGAAGTCTATAGGGTCCATCACATTGGCACGCACCAACTCAGCTGTGTGGGACAAATGCTGATCCACAAATAAAAAATCTCCCTGGTTGATTCCTTTTCGCATAGTCGGATCGGCTTGGAAAGGCAGTCTCTTTCCTAAGATACCTGCTTCGGCAAACAATTTATCAACATCAGAACCTAAAGAGGCTCCCGTAAACACATTCACTTTAAATGATTCCTGTTCGGCGCGTTTGACCAAGGCGAACGGAACTGCTTTCACATCTCCGGCACGTGTAAACCCGCTTAACCCTAATGTCATTCCATCTTGAATCCATGATGCTGCTTCTTCCGGTGAAACAACACGGTTTCTAAGGTGAGGGTCTCTAATCCGTTCAAAGTTGTTCTCCATAATCTCATCTCTCTCTCATAATGAATACTTACACTAATTGTACCCATTACAGCTCCTGAGTTATGGTTTTCGGAATAGGTTACGGAAAATTCGGACAAAACAGCAAATTCCCAGCCTAAAACAGCATGTTTTTTCAAAATCCAAGCAACTTTCGAAAATAGCTGGAATAGGACTGACTGACAGGTACTCTGTCGCCATTATCCATCGACAGTAAAAACGTTGAATGGGTATCAGGAAAAATCTCCTTAATATGATTGACGTTTACAAGAAAAGAGCGATGGCATCGGATAAAATAATCCTTCGGCAGCAGGAACTCAAACTCCTGAAGCGAGTATTTATGGGTGCCTGAGCGTTCTTCAGCATGTACATAGGTCTTTTTATCCCTGGCTTCCAAGTATACAACCTGTGAAAAAGGAATTGGCATCCAACCATCCTGTGTTCTCACGGTCACCACTGATTTCCCATCCGTCAAAGCAGGAAAAATAGCGGTGACGCATCCCTCTAGTTTTTCTTCATGAAGAAAAGGCACTGCCATCCCATGATATGGAATCCCAAACACATCCCGGTTAATAAATTCGGAGACTTTTTGCTTCGTAATTGAGGCTTTATGCGCAATGGTCCCTTCCCTTAAAGGATCTCCCGGCCTGATCTTTAAATCAATCCGTTTGCTTGGCCGATAGTATATATATTCTTTTGTGTTTGACACAGCAATCGAAATTTCATCTGAAAACAATTCTCCTATAACGTCCAATAGCGAAACTACTGTAATACTTTCCATCGTTCAACACCCTTCGTGATGTAAAAGTCTTGTAAGCCAGTATTATTTTACATGCTTTTTGGAGTAATTTCTATAGATGGTGATAAGTCTATCATAATATATCCAACAGGATTTGATATCAGAAAACTCGGAACTCAAAAGCATCGTTCTCCAGGAATTTGTCAGGATGCTTTTCTCTGTCAAGGCAGAAATTCTTTATCAGTTATATTGTCACTCCTTCCTATGCAAGGTTTACGAAAGCCCCATATGTAACCGATTTTTACCACACGAATATATTATATTGCCTATTCTCATTGTTAAAGAAGGAGATGCATAATGTACCATTCAAATAATTTCTATCCGGTTTATTCGCCTATGCCTCTATATCCCGAACCCCTTCCTTTTCGGAAACAATATCCGAAAATAGATGTTACGATGTTTTCAAGTTCAGTAAAGTCCTTCCAGATGCTAATGGGTCAGAGTAGTATGTTATTAGAACATCTTGGAAATCCCGCTTTTGCTTACAAGATCATGGAGGCAGCACAACAAGGTAAATCACAAGAAGTCGATCGCTTAATTCAGTCAATTGGCTTAAAGGTTCCAGTAACAACAAAATATACGCCAACAGGTGTAACATTTACGCTTCAAACACGTGTGCAAAGCAATAATCCCAGCTGCTGTACGTTAACTATCCCAATGAAATGGGGAAAATAATAGTATCAAATCCAAATCCACCTTTGATTATCAAAGTATAGAGACACCGTTTTGGTTAGAATAAATACCCTATTATAAAAAAATAGGTCCCATTCCTACTACGTTTTTAATCGACAAAAATGGGAAGATAACAAAGGTCATTACAGGTTCTATGACACAGGAAAATGTGAGGGAACATTTAAATTCAATAGTTCCCAAATAAAAATCAGCCCCATTGAAATTTATTAATGGGGAAATTTTTAGATGCTTTTCTGATATTGCTAATTTCATGGATAGTAATATACAAGTGCCACCTAATTAAATTGTTTAACTTTATTTCCATTAGAAGGTAAATTGCCGTCTGAATTCAAGATGGTAGTGGTCCAAATTAATAAGTAGCTACGTCAAAATGAACTGCCTTTACTATTGTGAATTCAAGCGTGTTTCTAATGTCCTCCTTTCCATTTCTAATTCTTTTTCTTGACGGTCTTGTTTCATTTCCATTCTTGCTTTTTCTATTTCCATCCGGTTTTTCTTTAAACTTCTCAAGTGTTCGTTTCTTTCATCCTCGAGTTGTTGTTTCCGCTGCTCATCTGCAAGCCTATCTTCTTCCCTAGCCTTTTTAGAATCTTCTTCTTTTTGCTTTTGTGTTTCATAACTAAACGGATTTTGCACAGGTGTTTCTTTGTCATTCTCTTGAATTTTATAGTCACCGTTAGACAGTGCAATCATAGTCATGTAATCACCTTTAACCTTCTCAAACCGGTCTTTTTGGTTTTTAGCCTTATAATACGTTCCATTAAATTCGAAAAAAACATCATCACCTTCTACGTGGGCATTTCCTATGTAAGATTGCATGGTGCCTACCGGCTCTCCAGCTGAACAAGCAGCCGTTATAACAAGAATAGCGGAAACGATTACAAGCAGTAAAATCTTTTTCATGATACCCTCCCTACTATTTTGACAGTAATATACTTCTTATATCGGCCAAAAGCAGCTTTTTTCTACTCTGTTTTCTTTATCCTCTAGATTAAATGAATCCACGCTTTCAAAAAAACAAGGAGTGATCAGCAACAAAGAGAAGCATTGCAGGAGAAACAGCGGCTTTTATATATTTGTTTATTGTTGACATTCCAAAAACAAATTAATACAATTTCTATAGTGATATAACTGCTCGATTATAGATGTTTGTAAAAAGGAGGGTGAATTACGAGATGAATTTTGAATTAGAGGATAAAGCTAAAAAGTGGATTGAATCGAAAGGGAAACCCTTGACAGTAAAAACACTTGAGGTAAAAGGCTGCTGTGCGGTAGGTTTACAGGAGTTGCTTGCAGTACCTGGTAAACCAAAGGCTCTTAATCGCTTTAATGAATTTAAAGTTGACTCTATATCCATATATGTAGAAAAAAATATTAACGTGAAAGAAAACATTACCCTAAAACTGTCGGGATTTGGTTTTTTAAAATCCATTTCAGCAAAAGCCTCATTGCAATAAACATAGCAGGTGAATTTCTGATTATTATTTAAAGGATAAAGTGTTTTTCAATAAAGGCGCAATTAAATTGGTAAATAACAGCAACAAGTAATTGAATTCAGGTCAATAATTAGTCCGGTTCCTAAAAGGATCAGGACTAATTTTTGCTTAACGTAGGAATTCTACAAAATGCTATTCGCACCCATTTAGGAGAAATCATAAAACTTTTAATTAGCAAATAAGTCGTTTAAAGCCTCTGCCATGCTAGGATGAGTAAAAATATTATCTTTTAAGACAGTAAAATCTTGTCCACTGTCCATAACTATCTTGATAATATTAATAATTTCACTTGAATCAGAACAGAAGAGAGCACAACCTAATATTTTGTTTGTCTTGTTATCAATAATCGCTTTTAACATTCCTTCGGTTTTATTAATTTGGTTTGCTCGCGGTATCGAGGCTGCCGGTATTTTTAGGACTTTTACTTCATACCCCGCCTCCTTCGCTTCTTTCTCGGTTAAACCTACACGAGAAAGTGGAGGTTCAATAAAAACTGAAAAAGGAATGTTTTTACGATCTTTACGTGTTCTTTTCTTGTCTCCGTATAATTGGTCTCTAACAATTCGGAAATCATCGAGAGAAATGTAAGTATATTGTGGGCCGCCATTAACGTCACCAATAGCCCAGATATGAGGAATATTAGTCTTTAGTGTATCATCCGTTTTTACAAAATTTCTCTCGGATAAATTTACTCCGGCTGCCTTAAGATTCAATGCTTCTATATTCGCTTTCCTGCCGGTTGCTACAAGAATGGCATCCACTTCTATCGATATATCATCCTTTCCGTTTTTGCTGAATGATAACCGGACACTGTTTTGATTGTCTTCGATTTTTTGCACTGAAGTATTTAAATTAATTTCTATGCCTTTATTATCCAATACCTTTTTAATTTCCTCCGCGATATCTCTGTCTTCTTTGGCCAGAAATGTGTCCGTACCTTCAAACATTGTTACTTTCGAACCAAAATTAGCATACATGGAGGCAAACTCTAATCCAATGTAGCCGCCACCGATTATCGCCAAATGCTTTGGAAGCTCTTTTTGTGCCATCATAGACGTACTTGTGTAGACCAGCTTACTTTCTTGGATACCTTCTATACCTGGAATATTTGGTAGGGAGCCAGTATTAATAAATATATTTTTGCCCTTTATAATAAGGGAATCATTGTCACTATTTGTAACTTTTATCGCATCTTTTGAAAGGAAGGATGCTTTCCCGTTGATTACATTCACATTCTCATTGTTATCAAGATTTGAAAAGTTTTTCTCGCGGAGCTTTGAAACAAGCTGGTCCTTCTTTTCAATCGCCATCGCATAGGCTTTTTTCCTTTCTTCCCACGATTCAAAATTATGTGAAGCGATATGTTCTGCTTGGAGTGCAAGTGATTTGGAAGGAATACATGCGATATTTATGCAAGTACCCCCATACATATCCTTTGATTTCTCAATCATAGCAACCTTTTGGCCCTGCGCACCCAAAAAACCGGCTAACGTTTTACCGCCTTTGCCAAATCCAATTATGATTGTATCAAACAATTCAACGGTCATTTCTAAGCCCACCTTTTTGTTTTAAATAGATTTTGTTTATAACTTTATTTTGCTTATTTTTTTGGTACTGATACACTCTTATTTTACCCTTAAACAAGCGCTTATCTTTTGTGTTTTTGCCGGAAGCATTGTCCTGCTTATCATTGACGAGAAGACTGCACCACTGAAAATTATTAAATTACACTCTTTATCGTCTTTCTGCACAAATTCTTTATATTTCTCTGCTACAATAAATCAACTTAGCTATTCTAGGGGGGAAGTCTTTTTGTATCAATTACTAAATCAAGTTAGTCAATTTTTTTCCGAGCCTATTTTCCGGCTAATGAGCAGCACCGGGACAATCCCATTATTAGCAGCATTGCTTTTAGGCATTCTTGGATCGTTAGCACCCTGTCAATTGACAGGCAACTTTACCGCCATTACATACTTCGGGGAAAAAGCAGTGACTAAAAAAACTCCCTGGAGTGAAATTTTATTTTTTTTGGTCGGAAAAATACTTGTTTATTCTATATTCGGAGGGCTAATCTGGTTGTTTGGAAAAGAGTACCAAGCTATTTTAACCACTTATTTTGCTTATTTCCGCAAGGGAGCGGGATTTATTAATATCATAGTGGGGCTTTTTTTATTAGGTTATTTAAAGTTTACCTGGGTCAATTTGATTTTCAAATGGAAGATAAAGAATAAAGCTGAAGGAAATGCAGGCGCTTTTTTACTAGGTGTTAGCTACTCGATTGCTTTTTGTCCAACAATGTTTGTACTATTTTTTGTTAAATTGATGCCCATGGTATTATCTACACCGATGGGTTTTACGTTAACTCCTGTTTTTGGTATCGGTACAGCCTTACCGCTTCTTATCATCTTGTTTCTGTTATGGGCATTTGAGGGAGAAGGTTCTTTATTAAAAAAAGGGAAAAAATTTGGCGCTATCGTTCAAAAGCTGGCTGGAATACTAATCATTATAATAGGTTTAATTGATATCGTAACCTATTGGTAAGTATCAAAAGATCTCCAAACCGAAAAACCTCTTGGAAACCAAGAGGTATTAAAAAATTATATCTACATTTAGCTTAATCTATACAAACCCAGGTCATCCATCATGTAACACAATCACTATTCCATTATGGGTTGTATCTCTATTTTTCTCATGATTGTTCCCATTAAATTTTCCATTTCCTTGATTGTTAGGTTTGCTTTTTCTATGTTTTCCAATGTCTTTCGATTAATATTCGCTCCCCAAAGACGAACAGTCAAAGGGTTTAGCAGATCCATGACACCACCTAACATCGGATTTCCACTTCTCATATGCTCTAACATAAGAATCTTTCCTTCCGGCTTACAAACTCTTTTTAACTCTGTTAAACCTTTGACCGGATCCGGGACAGAGCAGAAAACACAAGTGGAGACAATAACATCGAAGCTGTGGTCAGGGAAAGGGAGATTCTGTATATCGGCCTCCATTAAATGGACAGGAAACTCCAACGCAGCTTTATTTACTTTCTCTCTTGCATGGCGAAGCATCCCTTGGCTGAAGTCAACTCCTGTTAGAGATGTGATATGGTCAGGATAATATAATAAGTTTGAGCCGGTCCCAATGCCAACTTCCAGGACGTCCCCTGTTGCTTCAAGTAATAAATCCTTCCTCCATTGATCTTTTATCATTTTATCCATCCATTCGTATACTGGAGAAATCCGGTTATAGCGTCTTTTAATCACTTCATTAATATCTTTACCCATGTATTTTCACCTTCACAAGTTTATTTCCCGTTGCTCAGTCATTAGATTGGATCCAAATCCAACAATAATGCGGCCAATCAAAACACCAACCAAAACACGATTGTTTTCTCAACTTTACCAATTAAATATCTTTCTGATTTCTTTGCTCATTTATGAACGAGATAGTGTCTTTATCGGAATGAGTTGGCAAGCTGAATGGTTGTTGGAATTGTTCATGTCCTTTTCCAGTGATGACTATATAATCGCCTTTTTTGGCCATTTCCAGCGCTTGCTTTATAGCCAATGTCCGGTCCGGTATGACTATACCGTTATTATTATATTTCTCATTTAATTCTTGAAGGCTCATTGCCATATCATCATAAGAAACTGAGTTTAGATCATCAGTGGTTAATATAAATAGATCACTTAATTCTGAAGAGATATTTGCCATTTCTTCTCTTTTACTTGCATCCCTGTCCCCTCTGAACCCAAAGATATGTATGATTCTTTTCGCCCCGCAATCTCTTGCAGTTTTCAAACAGTGAAAGATAGCATCTGCAGTATGGGCATAATCAATTACTACAGTAGAGCCATTGATTTGCTCTATTACTTCAAACCTCCCGGTTACCCCAGGAAATTTAGAGAGAGCTTTAAGAACATGTTCCCTGGATACATTTAACATTCGTGCAGTTGAGTAAGCCATTGCTGTATTAAATAGGTTATGGAACCCTGGCATTGGCAAATGAACCTTAAATGATTCTCCATTTTCTTTTAAGTTAAACTTCATATTGTGGTACTCAGATATTTTTAATGAGCATTGATCAGACTTGCCAATTAAAAACGTATCTTTTCCTTGACTCTTTAGCAGTTCGCCTAATTTCTCACCCCAATAGTCATCAGCGTTTATAATAGCTTGTCCATCAGGTTTCATTTTTCCAAATAACAAAGATTTTGCACGAAAGTACTCCTCTATAGAACCGTGAAAATCTAGATGATCATGATCAAGATTCGTAAATAAACAATAATCAAACTGAAGACCTTCTAAACGATATTGTATCAATCCGTGAGAAGAGACTTCAATAATAATAACCTCATCTTTACTGGATGAGATTAATTTATGTAATTCCAATGAGTTTGGAGTAGTATTTAAGGATGACACAGATTTGCCATTGATAATGTTTTCGATTGTTCCGATTATCGAGCAAGGTATGCCATTTTCCTCCAAAATATACTTCAACATGTAGCTAGTCGTTGTTTTTCCGTTAGTTCCTGTAATCCCTATCATAATTTTTTTACTGCTAGGGTCTCTGTAAAAAATATTGGAAATGTCACCCAGCACTTTGCGGCTGTTTTTTATTTGTATATAAGGCACTGATATATCAGTGTAATCCTTTTCTCCAATCACAACAGATGCACCTGAACGGACTGCTTCTTCAATAAAATCATGTCCATCAACATCATTGCCTTTAATAGCTAAAAAGAGAAATCCGCTTTTGACCTCTGCAGAATTATCTGTTATTCCTTCAACTGTTATGTCCGCAATTTCGTTTTTGGATCGATTTATGATATCCAAACCCTTAATTAAAGTATGTAAATTCATTGTTATGTAACCTTCTCCTCCCAGCTAGTTTCTACGACATTATAAGTTATATTTGTGAAAAAACTATGGAGTATCTTCGAATGCAAACCATAATGACATACAAAGGTAAAGGAAAATGAACAAAAGTATTTCTTATTATTTAATATTGAAAAAGGCGGCGACTTTGAGATTAATCTAATACTCTGATGTAATAATAGGAGTCCCTATCGTTGTTTTTATTTGGCCCTTTGCATTCTTCCGCAATCCGATTTGGATATTAATAGGTTCTTCCCCTTTCGCTTTCAACTTTTCACTCCATTGACTAGTATAACCAGATATAGAAATAAAGTTTTTTTCCTTTACACCCTCAATATATTTCACAGAAAAAGCTTTCTTTAAATTGTTGCTTAACTGATCGATCGCGACAGCACCCTTTGTTAAGCCCTGTACGGTTACATATCTGCTTCCTTTTTCCAGAACTTTAGGGGCCTTTAGTATTTGTGAATTTGCGCTATTGGGATTACCAACCCCTTTTATTTCTAGCGTCATAACCAATGTAGATGTATTATTATCAGGTAATACATCTATTGTGACCCTTTTTTCTATCGCCCCTTCTCGGCTAAATCCTTTTATATTATAATGGTGCTGTTCCTTATCTTTAACCCATGTAAACGGTTGGTCTTTTTCTATTTGCTTAATATAATTATTAATTGAATTTTTACTTTGTTCTTTCTTTATGATGCGATAATAGATTTTCCATTCTTCCACTTCTACCTTATTACTCGCTGCTATTCCGCTAATTTGCTTTAGTTCTCTATCTTCTTTCTTGCTAAATACATTATCAATCTGCAAAAAACTTAAAAACATGCCGACAAGAATAATACTCATTATTTTTTTCATACTTATAGTCACCTCATTTCTATGATTGACAGAATCCCAGGGTACTATTCAACATGGATAATAAAACTATTAATATTCGAATGAATTGAATGAAAGCTTTACAGTGAATGACAACTTTAAAAGGCTGTCGAGGTTTTCTCGACAGTCCTTCCTAAATAACTTTTGATTGATACGTTTAGTCACTTACTCGATCAAGAGATAAATTTTGTACTCTTAAAGGGGAAATGAATTATTTATCATTCGATGTCTTTTCTTCCAAGACATTTTCTTCCTTATTCTTATAGTCATAATTAGCAGGATCCACAGGTTTAAAACCTTTAGGTGTATAAAAACGCAGCAGATCTCCATACACTACTTTATCCGAGAAATTCAGCTTCATCTCAACATACTTTTTAATTCCTTCAATCTCAGCAGTTTTCTTAATTTCTTCGCCTGTTGCTGTTTTATAGTATTTGTTATCAATAGATGTGACCTTTGGCGTAACAAAATCACCATTTCGGAATACCACTACTTGCTGACGGCCTTTTGCCATTAGGTCCGAACCAAATTGGATGTAATTTTTAGTATCTATCCCCATGAAATTGAAAAGCGTAGGTAAAACATCTATTTGGCCACCATACTTGCTTTTGATTCCCCCCTGAACTCCCGGGATCCGGATGAACAGAGGAACACGCTGTAATTGTGCATATTCAAAATCGTTCACTTCTTTCCCCAGGGCTTTAGATAAGGCATTTTTGCGGTTGTCGGAAATGCCGTAATGATCGCCGTACATAACAATTATCGAGTTTTCGTACAGGCCCGACTGCTTCAAATAGTCATAGAATCCTTTTATAGATTCGTCCAGATAACGGGCGGTTCGGAAATAGTTATCTACAGTTGGATCCCCTGTAGTATTTTTTTCAATGGTTGCATCCTCTTCATCTATCGGATAAGGGAAATGATTCGACAAGGTGATAAATTTGGCATAGAAAGGCTGCTTTAAGGAATCCAGCAACGGCTTGGACTCTTCAAAAAAAGGTTTGTCTTTCAGGCCATAATTTAAGACATCCTCTTCCTTCATGGAATAGTAACTCGCATCAAAGAAGTTGTCATAGCCAAATTGTTTGTAAATTTCATCCCGGTTCCAGAAAGATTTATAATTCCCGTGAAACACAGCAGAGGTATACCCTTGCTGGCCGAGTATTGCCGGTGCAGCTTGATATGTGTTTTGTCCTTTTGTTGTAAACGAAGCTCCCTGCGGCAAACCAAATAATGAGTTTTCTAACATAAATTCAGCATCAGAAGATTTCCCCTGGCCTGTTTGCTGGAAAAAGTTATTGAAATACATCGTATTTTTTTCATTAACAAGCGAATTCAAAAATGGAGTAACCTCTTGTCCATTTAATTTATAATTAATCATGAAATTTTGCAGGGATTCCAAGTGAACATAAATCACATTTTTCCCCTTTGCCTTCGCGAAATATTGAGGGTTCGGTTCTACTCTTGTAGCTTTCGTATAGTTAATTATTTCCGTCATATCTGTGCTATCGGATAAAGCACGCTGAGTATACGATTTTGTGCTTTGTAAAGCATCATAAATATGATAATTATACATCCCCAGATATTTTACAATGTAATTACGATCAAATCCCCTTGTCAGCAATTGCGGACGATCGCCTTCCGCCAATGCAACGTTTGTACTCAAAACCAGGAAGCCGGTGACAAACACTGCTGCAAGTTTACGGCGGCTCGTACGAATCGGTTCCGGTTTCACAACTTTAGCCGCCACTAATACAAACAACAGGATGGTATCCAGAAAATATAAAACATCATAAGGCCTAATCAATGCGGTAATGCTTTGTCCTAAATCACCGGCATTTTTCGTTTGAGTAAGGGTGGGCAATGTAATGAAATCAGTAAAAAATCTATAGTAGACGATATTTGCGTATAAAACGAACGACAAGATTGAATCCAATACAATCAGCCGCGTAAAGGCTTTTTTACCTTTGGAAAATAAAGCTAACCCAAAGAATAAAATGGCTGAGCTTAAGGGATTAAGAAATAATAGCAGCTCCTGCATTCTATTATCAATCCCTAAATTAAATTCGACTTTATATCCTATATATGTCTTCATCCAGAGAAGCATTATCGCTAAAATAAAAAAGGCAATAGGCTTACTAAGAACATTTTTACTCTTATCAATCATATTTTTCATATTCTCCCCTCATATAATCTATTTTCAGCGTCAAAGTTTGCCAGGCAGAAATGCTAATAAAAATGGCCCATGTAATACTATTTGATTAATAAAAAAATTACTTATCCAGTTATCATATAAAAAAAGTTTGCAGATTTTATGGAAGTTGGCAAAAAACATCTTTTTTAATGCACACAGGACAAGAGGGTTTAAGTACCATCATAATTATTAATGAAACCAGCTTCTTATTCATGATATTTACTTCCATTTCAGTTTAGCTAGATTCAATGAAAAACGATGATATAATAATGAAAAAAACGATTTAAAGCAGTACATTTGTTACATACTTTTGTACCACCAATATTTCAGGTTACCTATTTTTATCCATAAAAAAGAATCTGGAATATTGTCCTTTTTGAACAGACAATTTCAATTTCTAATAAAAAAATTCTTTGTTTATGCATGTTATCTCCCAATTTTCTGCAAATCTTTGATATACAATGTATTTTGTAATTACAAATTGTGGAGGTAACAAGATGAAACTTAAATTTCTAAGTATTTTTTCAATAGTAACTTTATTTCTAGCAGCCTGTTCATCAGCGGGTAGCATGGGCGGAATGGACCATAGCAAAATGGGTTCAACTCAGGAAAAAGAAACTAAAACGGAAAATACGGATAACAAAACGCTTCCCCAAACAATCGAATCCAAGACATTAACCGGCAAGAATATTAATCTTGTCGCGGAAGAAGCAAATCACCAACTGAATGAAAAAGTTAATGTTGCAGCATGGACATTCAATCGTTCCGTTCCTGGCTCACAAATCAGGGTCAAAGAAGGGGAAAAAGTAAATATAAACTTAAAAAATGAACTGCCAGACCCTGTCACGATTCACTGGCATGGAATCCCGCTTCCTAATAATATGGATGGAATTCCAGGTGTAACCCAAAATGCTGTTCAGCCAGGTAAGTCTTTCACATATAAATTTACTGCTTCAGTCCCTGGCACGTATATGTATCATACCCACCAGGACGGAGTAAATCAGCTAGATAAAGGACTTTACGGTTCCTTTATCGTTGAACCCAAAACACCAACCTATGACCGCGATTATTCTCTTATGCTTGATGAATGGATGAGCAATCCTGAAGAGATGGAAGGCATGGACATGAGTGGTACGGAAGATATGGAAGGCATGGATCACAGCAATATGAGTGGTATGGAGGACAATTCCAACTCTAAGAAAGATGAAAAAGAGTCCACTGAAAATGACGATAGTATGGCAGGCCACGATATGAGCAATTATGATATCTTCACGATCAATGGAAAAAGTGGTAAAGAGATTAAGCCTCTTAAAGTAAAAGAGGGCGAAAAAGTTCGGATCCGTTTAGCAAATATCGGTTATATGTCTCATAAGATCCATTTACATGGACATGACTTCAAAGTCGTTGCTATCGATGGACAAGAGTTAAATGAACCAAAAACGATCAAAGATCAATTGATTTCCATTGCACCTGGGGAACGGTATGACATTGAATTCACCGCCGATAATCCTGGAAAATGGTATCTGGAGTGTCATGGAGAAATGAAAGGCACCGACGGAATGAAAACCGTCATTGAATATGAAGGAAGCAAAGAATCTAACGATCAACCTAATCAGAGTGAAAACCTGCCTGTATTCAATTACACATCTTATGGGAAACAAACCAAGGGGGAGTTTACTTCAAACCAGAAATTTGATGTGGAATATACAATGGACTTAAACACTGCAATGAATGGGAACGAAATGGTTTACACAATTAACGATAAAGTCTTTCCTGATACAGATAATATCGAAGTAGATAAAGGCGATCTTGTAAAGGTTAAATTAGTCAATAACTCTAAATCAGATGACCACCCTATGCATTTGCACGGGCATTTCTTTCAAGTGCTAAGCAAGAACGGAAAACCGGTTGAAGGATCGCCAATCCTGAAAGACACTGTCAATTTAAAACCTGGAGATGAATATGTTGTAGCCTTTAAAGCTGATAATCCAGGTAACTGGCTTTTCCACTGCCATGATTTACATCATGCTTCCGCCGGCATGGTAAACATGGTAAAGTACAAAGGATTTGAACCAGACTTTAAAGTGGATTCGGATGCTGGAAATAAGCCTGAATAAATAACAAATAGAACAAATTTATAATGTCCTAAGTGGAAACTAATCACTTAGGACTTGTTAATTTCGGAAAGAGATTCCAATGTAGAAAATGCCTTAATTGAAATCCCGGGAGACGAATTTACGATTCTATTAGCTCATGAGCCGGATATTGCTGACAACACTGGACAATATCCAATTGATCTTCAATTATCCGGCCATAGCTATGGGGGACAAATTAGGCTTCCTTTTATCGGTCCACTTTTTAGACCGGATGGAGCAAAAAAATATGTTAAAGGAAATACCAAATAGTAAAATGCTTCTTTATACAAATAGAGGGATTGGGATCACACTTCTCCCTATCCGTTTTTATTGTCGTCCCGAAATAACTTTGTTTACACTGCAAAGTTAAACTACTCATGTGAAGGAATTTGAGAAATAAAGGAGACTGCCGAGGGTTTCTCGACAGCCTGATGTGATCAGATAATGATTGCACTTTTTCATTAAAACAGTTTTGTTGAAATTTATGAATTGGGATGCATCCGTATATTTTTGGCCGGCTAACCCTTTCCATCTTCTAAACCACAGAATTAGTATCGCTAAAGTAATCAGCGTCAGGGACAGGACCTGAGCAATTCTTAGGTTTTCTGTCAGCATTAAACTATCGGTTCTCAAGCCTTCAACAAAAAATCTTCCGATTGAATACCAGATTATATAATAGAGAAAAACTTCCCCCCTCCTAGGGTTCATTCTCCGAATAAGCAGGAGTGCCAGGAACCCAGCCAAGTTCCAAATGGACTCATAAAGAAATGTTGGATGATAATACGTTCCGTCGATATACATTTGATTTATGATGAAATTCGGAAGATTTAGATTCTCAAGGAATTGCCTGGTCACTTCAGTCCCATGTGCTTCCTGGTTCATAAAGTTTCCCCAACGACCAATGGCTTGTCCCAGGATAAGACTAGGAGCAGCAATATCTGCAAGCTTCCAAAAAGACACTCCTTTTTTCTTCGCAAATATGACAGCTGTAAGTACAGCACCGATTAATGCACCATGGATGGCTATACCGCCCTCCCAAATAGCAATGATTTTGCCGGGATTTTCGGAATAATATTCCCATTTAAAAAGGACATAATAAATCCTTGCAGAAATGATAGAAATAGGAACAGCCCAAAATAACAAATCAGTAAAGATTTCTCTATCTAATTTTACCTTTTCTGCTTCTCTTGTAGCAAGCAGCCAACCTAAAAATAAACCCATACCTATTATCAAACCATACCAATAAACAGTGAATGGTCCAATCTCAAAAGCCACTCTATCCAAAGGTTGAATACTTTGCATTTAATTATCCCCTTATTACATTTATTTTGATAAATTACTTTATAAATTGATCAGCCTTTGTCCGTTAACTGTCACCCCTCCTGTTCAATATTTTACAAAATACTTGTGAAGAAACTAGGGAGGAAATATGACCGTTTTTCAAATTTTATCACAGGTTTTATACTTCCTAAATCCCCCAATAAAAAAACAGAGTATATCATTACTCTGCTTTTCCTTTTCTACAATATGAATTTCGTTTTGCTTACTCCAGTATGATATTATCATTTTCCCAGTTAACGGAACTTATGAAACAGCCAGATTCCCCACCATTCCAGCTTCTTTATGCCCAGGGATCGTACAATAAAAATAATACTCCCCGCTTTTTTCGAGCTTAATTTCCGCCTTTGCCTCTTCACCTGCTTTTGCATGTAAGTGAAAAAGAGCTTGGCTGTCATCATTTCCTTGGCGGGAAATATCATTCAAATTGACCACATTTATATCATGTTCATCAGCTCCAGTATTCGACAGGACCATAGTATATAGTACTCCGCTCTTCATCTTGATATTTTCCGGTGTGTAGGCAAAGTCTTTTGCCGTAATCCTTAGTATGCTGCTATCTTTAACGACCTGTCCCGAGTTTATCATTTCATTATTATTACTATGACTATGCTGTTCGGAAGATGGCATTGCAGGCTTAGGCGCGTCTATCTGATCCATAGTAAAACCAAGAATGATTAAACTCCCTCCTGCGAATTTAGGGTTTTTGAATAAATTTATGATTAAATGTCCTTTCTTTTCTTTTACTTCTACTTCGGAAAATAACAAATACAGTACTATAAAATGGACCGCCATATAGATAATAAAAAACACTTTAAATAGTGCTTCACTGTAGGCTACGGGAATCATATCACCCAGCATGGCACCCATCATCCCTGCCATCAAACCTGATAACATACCGTCTAAAACCGGTAAGAGACCAAGAGGTATTCCCGTTAAAAAACCGATCGTTATACCCGTCAACGAACCGAGGATCGTTGACATAAACAAATTCCCGGAGAAATAATATCCAATTGTTATCCCACCCAGAATACCTGAAGTCATACCTGTTGCCATGGAAATCATCATGCCTGACATTAAGGTAAGATGATTTCTCCATTTCACTATACATATGAACATCACAAGCAATGAGACAATGGAAATACCTAAAATGAATAGTAAAGAGGGAGACAAGTTATTTTCCTCCTAAAAAAATAAGTTTGTACAATTTTATGTGTACAAACTTAATAACATTCATGGCATTTTGTTCTTTAAAATTCGGATTTGTAATGCCATTCTTTTGCCGTCCACTCTAACCCTCTCATGATTGTGCCTTTTAATCTTCTCTCTTGTTTATAGGCAAATTAACCTTTTCTATATTAGCCAGCGTCTTACGATTAAACTATCAAAACATGGATACAAAGAAAAAGACTATCGATAATTTGATAGTCTTTTCTTACAGTATTGAATTATAATCTCTTGGCCCCAAGGTATCTCGGGAACCAATAGCTATTATTCATTGAACTGATGCTTACTCCTTTTGAAGAGGAGCTATGGATGAATTGATTATTTCCAATATAAATCCCTGCATGAGAAGCACCCGGTTTATATGTTTCAAAAAACACTAAATCTCCAGGTTGCGGTGAAGAAACCTTCACACCTTTTTTATAAATTTCTGAAACCGTCCTTGGTATACTGACATTAGAACTCTCTTGGAACACGTACTTTAAGTATCCACTGCAATCAAATCCCTTAGGCGTATTTCCACCCCATACATATGGTACATTTACATACTTTTTTGCAGTTGTTATTAATTTGGCTGAGTTAGTAGAAGAAGCTGGATTAGCTTTACTGCTGACGCTTTTTGAAATCCCAAGTGCTTTATATGTATTTGGCCCAACAATGCCATCTGCTTTTAAACGGTTATTTTTTTGCAATTTCATAACAGCACTTTTAGTAACAGTGCCAAAATAGGTTGTTGTGCTTTTACTAGTAAAATACCCTTTTTTCTTCAACGTTTCTTGCAATTGTTTAACATCGGTATGAGTCATACCACTTTTTAAGGTCTGATCACCAAAAGCAGCACTGCTAACTATCGGACTGGCAAGTAACGTACCCGTCACTACTAAGGATGCTATTATCTTTTTCAATTCATTTTCCCCCACATTAATTCTTCTTTTTCTACATTTTATCATCATAAAATGACAGGCATATTTATATTACATAACAGTAACTTTACAAAAATGTGCAAAAAGTGTGGAGTTTGGATAAAATTCGCGAAATTGGGTGTATTACTATTCCCCAACTCTGCAGGTTATGCTTAGAGTTTGACATGTCTTTGGTCATGGTATTATTAGTAATGGGACGGGATATGGAAGCAATAGGTTCCGCTGAACATTTGATTGGTCAATAAACAATAAAAAAATTTTTGATTAAATAACTATTGACTCTGTACTTAGGTACAGACTTCATAATGATGATAGAGGGGGAAATGACATGACTGGCTTGACTATAAGGCAATTAGCAAAGGCGTCTAACGTTAATATTGAAACGGTTAGATATTACGAAAGACGAGGACTTATTTCTGAACCTCCTCGGACTGAATCTGGATACAGAATGTTTCCTAAAGAAGTGATCCAAGACATTCAATTCATTAAACGTGCACAGGATTTAGGATTTACCCTTGAAGAAATTAAAAAGATTCTATCCGCTTCTAATAATGAGGAAAGCTTTCATTCGGAAGAAATGCACGAATTTGCGACAGAGAAAATCCGGGAAATCGAGGTAAAAATACACAAGCTTAACAACATGAAATCAGTATTAGAAGATTTAACAGCGAAATGTCCAGGTTCAGAAGTTCCAAAAAATCAATGTCCAATCATTAAAAACTTGTCTGAAGGAGAGATTAAAAATGTCTAAAAGATTAGTTGAAGTATTTACATCAGGTTGTTATGTCTGTGAAGGTGTTTTAAAGCAAGTAAAAGATCTTGCTTGTCCCAATTGTGAAGTGGTTGTTTATGACTTGAACAAAAAGTGTGATACCAACGAATGCGAAGACAAAGCCAAAGCTTATGGTGTAAAGTCTGTTCCAGCCGTTGCAATCAATGGGAAATTAGTGGATTGTTGCAGCAATAACGGTATTATCATCGATACTTTAAAAGCTGCAGGATTAGGTCAATAAGCAACCATGGCAAGGTTTGGCACCATCCATAGCAACGCCGAAACTAATATTGTTACTATTTTTCCGGATCGCGGGGACCGTTATTTAGACTTGGTATACGATGATGAATGGTTAAAAAAAGCAGAAAAAAACAGTTGTACAAATTCTTACTAAAAACTAGTTTGAAAGAAATGAATGATATATTATTACGCATAGCGGACCGGATGATGAAGGATACTTCTTTGATCAATACGTAAATTTCAGTTTTAGGAGATTAAGCATTATCGACATTGAAAGCGGGCACCAGCCTCTTTCATACGAGAATGATCGATACTGGATTATCTTTAATGGTAATAAAAAAACTCAAAAGAATTATTTCTCCTTTGAGCTTTTTCGTCTTACAAAGATTAGGAATAGGAAGAGAGATAGTAAAACCATGATAATTTTCCCCTGCCAACCCCAAGTTAGAACTTGTTGCACTGAATATGCCTCTAACAATAACGCAGGGATTTTCCCAATGGTACTCGCAATAGCAAAGGTTAAAAGATTTACTTTACTTATTGCTCCAGCTAATGTAACAAGTCCAGATGGAACCAAAGGAAATAATCTTAGAGCAAGAATGAGCAAAAAGGACTCTAACCCTCTGCTTTTTTGTAATTTATATAGATATTTATTATTGGATTCAAACTTTGGCAAAAGCCTGTGTATGCCTAATCTATACAAATAAAAGCTCACAATTGCACCGGATGCTTCCCCTATAATTGAAATTATTACCCCGTTGGTAAATCCAAAAAAGGTGATATTCGCTGCAGTTAAGAACACACTCGGAACAATACCTAGCAGGCTGATTACAATGTTTAGAAAAACACTGATCCAAATTGCATACAAGCCACCACTATCGGCAAACCATCGGACTATTTGTTCCTCCATAATTCCCACCTTTTTATAAATCCTAAATAGTCTTGAATGGCAGCTGTTTGTCTACTCCTTTTAAATGCTCTGTACATTTTATAACATGCCTTATCCGTCACTTCTTGATGACTCTTTCAATTGTTAAAAGTACCTCATCGAGAACTTCCAGGTCTCCTTCTTGGATCCGTTCTAAAACGCAGCCCTTGATATGGCCTTCCAGCAATAGTTTAGCGACACTGTTTAAGGCTGATTGTGTTGACGAAATCTGGGTGATCACATCATCGCAATAGGTATCTTTTTCAATCAGGCCCTTTATCCCGCGGATTTGTCCTTCTATACGGTTCAAGCGTGTGACCAGGTCCTTTTTCACTTTATCGGAATGATGACTCTTTCTTTCTCCACTCGTCAGAGAAACTTCATTTTCTGTTTGATTGCTCGAATTACCAGGATTAAGCTCCATATACCAGCCCTCGCTCACAAATATTCATATCCTTTTCTTTTTTTCATCATTTCATCTTCATTGATATTTTCATAAGGGACGATATTTTTAAGTTGATCGATTTTACTTACTATTTCTTTATATTGCTCTTCATCTTGAAATTCCTGCTTATAATACAGGGAGCTTGCATCACTTTCTAATAACAGGACAACCTTCATTTTCAAACTCGTTCCGGACGAATCCTCATCTCCAAGTGCAAAGCCTGTAGGATAAGCCTCGCTTTGGCTAATGAATAGCTTTTTGTTTATAGGAGCCCCTTTTATGGATTCAAAAATTTCGTCTATACTTTCTACACTCTTCAGCAGAATAAACACCCCCATTCTTCCTATTCTTTATCTATCCCTTTTTCAACGTTTTCAAAACGGATTTTTCTCTTTTGCCTCTATTTTGATTTTATCTCCCTTTTTGCTTTTCAATTTCCAATGCACGATGATCGGCAATTCCCTCACTATCTTGCTTTAATTTTGCTTCATAGTCCACATCTTTTTTATGGTTCGCCCTTCTTGCAGCCTGCTGAATTGGATCCCATACACTATTGAATGGAGGTGCATAAGCAAGATCAAGATCTTCAAGTTCTGTAACCGTCATTCGCTGGAAAAGAGCAGTCGCAAGAACGTCAATCCGTTTATCAACACCCTGTTTACCAATTAGCTGTCCTCCAAGAAGTTGTCCGTTATCTTTCCTATAAATGAGCTTTATATTCAATTTTTCTGGACCTGGATAATAACCGGCAATATCTGTCGTTTCCTTAAATACTGTTTCATAAGGGATTTTCAATGCTTTTGTTTCCTGTTCCGATAAACCTGTCTTTCCGAGTGAAAGGTCCAAAAACTTTATAATAGAAGTTCCAGTGATCCCCCGAAATGCCCTGGTAATTTTTCCAGCCATATTTATCCCAGCAATTCTCCCCTGCTTGTTTGCTGTTGTACCCAAAGGAATATAATCATCGGATTGTTTGACTAAATGGAAATGGGTAGCGCAATCTCCTGCCGCATAGACATCCTTTTTGTTCGTTTCCATGAATGGATTAACCCGAATCGCTCCTTTGATACCTGTTTCAATTCCTGCTTCCTTAATGAAATCTGTATTTGGCTTCACTCCCGCTGAGATCAGAACGAGATCGGCAGGGTAATTGTTTTTATCAGTATATACACTTTTTACCCTAACCTGCCCCTTAATAGATTGAACAAGTTCGTTTGTCACTACATTAATTTGATGCTTTTTTGCTTCTTCCTGAATCAAATCGGCCATATCTTCATCGAATATTTTTGCCAGATGTTTCCCACGATCTATGATTCGGACATTTTTTCCTAATAGACGAAAAGCCTCAGCCATTTCTAATCCGATATATCCTCCGCCAATTATCACGATATGTTGAACCTGTTGATCTAAATCATTTATAATTTGGTTAGCATCGGTAATTGTTTTTAAGTAATGAACGCCAGGAAGATCCACTCCTTCCCAGTCAGGTACGACGGGATGTGTCCCTGTCGCTATTAAGAGTTTTTCATATGAAATAGTAAATGGTTTATTCTTGGTTAAATCAATTCCGTAGACCATCTTTTGATTAACATCAATTCGTTGGACCTCGTGATAAATCTTCGCATCAATTCCATATTTTTGACGAAATGTTTCCACGCTTCGGGCAATTAATCGATCAGTAGAAGGAATCAATCCACTAATAACATAGGGAAGTCCACACTGGCCGTACGAATAAGTTCCCCCTTTTTCCAAGGTTGTTATATCTGCATTTGGATCATGTTTTACGATCTGCATAGCTGCACTCATTCCTGCAGCATCTCCACCAATAATTACATACTTCATAATCTCATCTCCCACAATAACATCTAACCTGATTCCCGTACTCTAATGGCTATTCACTGATAAAGTTTAGCCCATAATAATTATTAAAACATTAAAAAATCCTCGATGGAGCATTATGTTCTTTATTAATTACAGAAACTAAAGCCCATATTACACCAATAACTAATATAACGCTTATTATTCTCTTCATGGAAATCCTCCTCAATCATTTTACAAAACATTATTTCTTTTAATTAAGCAACTGAAAATCCTAGAAGAAAAAAGATTGTATGTATGATTTATTAGTTTGGCATAATTTCCCTTTTACTTTGTTTCATGTCAAACTTTTTGTATGCCAACACTGAACCGATAGGAAATAATTGTGACTTTCTTTGGAACAGCTGAATCCATATTTATTACTCCTTTATTCCGTATTACTTTCCTTTCTTGAATAGTGTTTCTATGATCAACCATAATTATTTAAATGGCGATGCCTACTTGTTGGTATGATTTGCACGATGAGCAAAATAAGACATTATAAAAACAGACCCTGCTTGGGTCTGTTTTTATATCTAGATTAATTAACCTTTGATCATTAGCCGTTTATGGGTTCTGTTATCTTATTCGACTTCCATACTAATTGAATTGGCCAATCCCATAGCTCAATGAATTCTCTTACGCAAGAAATCCTGCATATGCTGAATATCCTACGATTACGGCTAACAAATAAATGATGGCTGCAAATGTCCACTTTTTCATAAGACCGCGCCCCTTTTTACTTTTTTTCTGTTATGCTGTTTTTTCATTTAACTTCACTCGCTGCAATCGAAGGGCGTTCAACACAACAGACACAGAACTGAATGCCATTGCGGCCCCCGCGAGCCATGGTGCAAGAAAGCCTAATGCGGCAATCGGGATTCCTAACGTATTGTAAGCCAATGCCCAGAAAAGATTCTGCTTGATATTGCGGATTGTCTTTTTGCTCATTAAAATCGCATCGGCAATGCTATTTAAATCGCCTCTCATGAGCGTTATATCCGCAGCTTCCATGGCCACATCCGTTCCGGTTCCAATCGCCATTCCAATATCAGCAGTCGCAAGAGCTGGTGCATCGTTGATTCCATCGCCAACCATCGCGACTCGTTTTCCTTGCTGCTGCAGCTTTTTCACTTCATCCGCTTTTCCTTCTGGAAGAACTTCAGCAATGGCAGCATCAATTCCGACTTCGTTTGCAATCGCTTGGGCCGTACGCTTGTTGTCCCCGGTAATCATGATGACTTCAAGCCCTGCATCTTTCAGGCGTTTAATTGCTTCTTTTGACGATTCTTTTACCGTATCAGCGACAGCTACAATACCCATGAAAACCCCGTCGATTGCGACAAGCATCGCTGTTTTTCCGTTATCCTCAAGAGCTTCCATCTTGTTAATCGAAGAACCCATTTCGATGTCATATTTCTGCATAAGCTTTCGAGTGCCAATTAATAGCTCACGCTTATTTACAATTGCCTTAATTCCGTAACCTGGGATCGCTTCAAATTCTTCTGCATCCAGTAAAGGTACATTTCTTTCCTTAATACCCTGTACAATTGATTCGGCCAGTGGATGCTCAGATTGTCTTTCAGCTGAACCTATTAATTGAGTGAACGTTTCTTCATCAATATCACCGTCAATGATTACATCGGTTAAAGCTGGCTTGCCGTTTGTGACTGTTCCCGTTTTATCCAATATAACTGTTGTAATACGGTGAGTCATTTCAAGATGTTCTCCACCTTTAAATAAGACCCCGTATTCAGCGGCCCGGCCAGATCCAGCCATGATGGAAGTCGGTGTTGCTAAACCAAGAGCACATGGACAAGCTATCACAAGAACAGCAATTAGTTTTTCAAGTGCCTCTGCAAATTCACCGGGACTTACCCATAGATACCAAATCAAGAAAGTGACGACCGCAATTCCCACTACGATCGGTACGAATATACCGGAAATTTGGTCGGCCAATCGTTGAATAGGAGCCTTGGAACCTTGGGCTTCCTCAACCACTTTAATAATTTGGGCTAAGGCTGTGTCCCTTCCCACTTTGGTTGCTTTGATTTTTAAAAAGCCGTTTTTATTAATTGTTGCACCTATAACTGCATCACCGAAAGATTTGTCAACTGGAACACTTTCTCCCGTTAGCATCGATTCATCCAGTGCAGAACGACCTTCAACGATCTCACCATCGACCGGCACTTTCTCACCCGGCTTAATATAAACGACATCCCCGACAACCACTTCTTCAAGTGGAATATCTATTTCATTCCCATCGCGGAAGACTGTTGCCGTCTTAGCTTGAAGACCCATTAATTTTTTGATTGCTTCTGAAGAGCGGCCTTTTGCGCGTGCTTCGAACAATTTACCCAGAATAATCAAGGTGATAAGAATCGAACTTGTTTCGTAATACAGTTCCACCATACCTGCATTGGTTCCCAGTGATAGGATGGATTGATATAAACTGTAGAAATATGCGGCTGAAGTTCCTAATGCCACTAACACATCCATATTGGCACTTTTATTGCGGAGGGCTTTATAGGCTCCCACATAAAACTGTTTACCGATAATAAATTGTACCGGAGTTGCAAGCAAGAATTGCACCCACGGGTTCATAAACATGTCAGGCACATAGATAAAAGAAGTAAATTCAAAGTGTCCGACCATTGACCATAACAATGGGAGGGATAGAATTAGTGAAAAAATAAACTTCCCTTTTTGCTTCTCAACTTCCAGGGCCCGATAATCGGCCGTTTCCTCACTGTCTTGCTTTACTCTGGCTTCATATCCAATATCCTCCACCTTTTTCAGCATATCCTGGATATTGACCTGGGAAGGATTATACTCAACTGTTCCTGTTTCAAGGGCTAAATTTACGGTAGCGTTTTTGACACCATCCAATTTATTCAGCCCTTTTTCGATACGCGTTGCACATGCAGCACAGGTCATGCCCACTAAGTCAAACTCAACTTTCTCTGTGACAACCCCATATCCGAGGTCATTTATTTTCTTCTCGAAAACATCCATTTTGGTTACATCCGGGTTATATTTGACTGTTGCTTTTTCAAGAGCTAAATTTACGGTAGCGTTATCAACGCCTTCGATTTTATTCAGACCCTTTTCAATCCTTGTCGCACACGCAGCACATGTCATGCCTGAAATCGGTATCTGAGCTTCTTTCAATGCAGCACTGCCCACTATGATCACTCCTTTTATTGGTTGGAAAATCTATTTAGTGTTTCCCAATAACATTTTGAAACAAATACTCGCTACACTTAATATACTATACCCCACTACCCTATATGTTAACCATTATATCTGCCCTTTTAAAATTTTTACATCGTTTTTATTCTTTTATGTAGAAACAATTCTATCCCTTATAATGGTATTAAAAAACAGAACATGCCGGATTTATGGGCACGTTCTGTTTTATTCAAATCTTTATGCTACTTCATATCCCTGGTCATCAATTGTTTCTTTAATTTTATCTAGAGTAACAGCTTTAGAATCGTAGCTTACATCTACTTGGCCTTTATCAAGGTCTACTTTCACTTTTTCCACACCGTCAAGTTTACCTACATTTCCTTCAACAGCTTTTACACAATGACCACAAGTCATACCTTTTACGTTTAATGTGATATTTTCCATTATAAAACCCTCCATTATTTTTTCATTAATTTTTGTACGGTTACAAGAACCTCGTCAAGAACTTCAAGATCTCCTTCTTGAATTCTTTCCAACACACAGCTTTTCATGTGTCCTTCCAACAAAATCTTTGCAACACTGTTTAAAGCTGATTGTGTAGCAGCAATTTGGGTAATTACATCATCGCAGTACGTATCTTTTTCGATTAATCCTTTAATACCGCGAATTTGTCCTTCCACACGATTTAACCTTGTCACCAGGTTTTTCTTTACTTTATCCGAATGGTGGCTCTTTCTATCGCTGCCTTCAACTATGCAACATTCTTCCTCTGCAATTAGTTCCTCATTATTTAAATCTAAAGACATCGCTTCGCCTCCTTTATTCGTATTATAGCATACCCCTGTATGGTATGAAAAGTAATTTGTTTAAACGGCAATATTACTTAACAAGGACGCTTTATCATTTCTTTTTATGAACTTATAAAAAGGTTCCCTCTTCTTCCCCGTCTTTGCATATAAATCAATAATTTGTTCGACAGCAGAATATAATTGTTTTTCTGTTAAATTTTCAAGGAACAAAAATCCAACTTCTGCATCCCTTCCCTTTGCTTTACCCCCGAAATAGAGATTGTAATGATCCCTAATTTTCATTACTCCTATGTCATTGAGCATCGGCTCTCCACATCCAATCGGGCAGCCAGTATAGGCTACTTTCAAAGTGATAGGTACTGGTTTGCCAGCCACTCGATTATTCAATTCTTTTGCGACCGGCATGCCTTCTTCTTCTTCACCTTTACAGAAATTGCAGGTCCTTAAGCTTTTCACATAGTTTCCCACAGGATAGCAGAATAATCCTACTTGTTTAAGTTCCTGAATGATTTCTTCCTTTTTTTCTTCCGGAACCTCTAAATATAGTTGTTGAAAAGTCGTCAATTCTAATGTGTCATCTTCCTTCAGGTATTTAGCAATTGTCACTAACTGTTTCTGATTTAATTTCGAACCAAAATCTATTCCGCCGTTTACCGCTATTGTTACTTTCGTTTCACTTTCTTTCATAACATTCACTCCCGGTTATTAGTTGCATGGGACCGCACATCAAGGATAATGAATGATTATATAAACTTTACCCCACTATGGTATATTCATAACCATCTTATGACAGGGATTTTTATTTGTAAACAGTTATATTTTCACATGTTTCGTTTTTTCTTCTGCCATTCTCGACCAAAAAAAGGACTGGACTTCGTTATCCAGACCTTTTCATCTCTCTAGCTTCTTTTTTCTTGTATGTTAAGCAAATCCGTAATTTCCTCTTTGTTTACCTCAAACCCAATAAAAATCTTTGGACGTTTGATAAAGCCCGGCAATCCTTTGTCTTTTATAACAAAGGCAGGTACAATTCTTGATCCCGTTCTTTTTTTCATTTCATCCTCTTTGTCGGGGTTTTGGGACAAATCATATACCGTATAATGAATCTGATGTTGCGAAAGAAACTCCTTCGCTGCTTTACAATCCAGTCAGGTCGGCCTTGAATATAATTCTATTGTAACTTTTTGCATAGTAAACACTCCTCGGCACTATGTTGTCGAACAAATTTCATTTTACCCTTTGGAGGAACAGGTTAAACGATATAAGAAAAACTAATGAAATGCCTGTCAATATTTTATTATATTAATGGCTTCCCGCATAAATCGGGAAGCCTTCATCATTTATCTTTTACTCTTAGAAGTCGCAAACTGTTTAGTGTAACAAGCAGTGTCGCACCCATATCTGCGAAAATCGCAATCCATAGGGTTAGCCAGCCAGGGATGACCAACAGTAAAGCCACCAGTTTAATGCCCAACGAGAAAGTAATATTTTGCTTGATAATAGTTAACGCTTTTCTGCTTAGTTTTAACGTAAATGGCAATTTCCCCAAGTCATCAGCCATCAAAGCGATATCAGCAGTCTCTAGGGCTGTATCTGTTCCAGCTCCGCCCATGGCAATTCCAACAGTAGAAGCAGCAAGTGCTGGGGCATCATTGACACCGTCTCCGACCATTGCCACTTTTCCATACTTACTTCTTAGATCTTTAATAATTGCTAGTTTATCTTGGGGGAGCAACTCGGACTTTATCTCTGAAACACCAACATGCTTGCCGATAGCATTTCCGGTACCTGCATTGTCTCCTGTCAGCATGATCGTTTTTTGAATCCCCAGTGAATGAAGTTTTTGGATGACTTTCTTGCTGTTTTCCCTTACTTCGTCGGCAACTGCAAGTAATGCCAGCACTGCATTTGATGTTCCAATCAGCATTACCGTTTTCCCTTGCTTTTGTAAGGCTGATGTTGTTTCTTGCGTTTCCCCGGGTATGCCTTTTCCAATCAATTCGTCAAATAAGGCAGGACTGCCTATATAATAGGTCTCGCCCTCAAATTGCCCTTTGACACCTTTGCCTGTTATCGAAGAAAAGTTTTCAATCGTAAGGTCCTGATAAGGTAGCTTTCGCTCTTCGGCCTTTTTCATGATTGCGGAAGCCAGGGGATGCTGGGACCGATTTTCGAGAGCTGCTGTGATTGCAAACAGTTGATCCGCATCTACATTTGTTTGCGGAAGGTAATCTGTTACGGCTGGTATCCCTTTTGTCAATGTACCAGTTTTATCAAAGGCAATCACCTTAATAGCCCCCATTTCCTCCAAATGGATTCCACCTTTAATAAGGACACCATTTCGAGCAGCATTTCCGATCGCTGTGACAATCGATACAGGAGTTGAAATCACTAATGCACAAGGACAGCCAACCACAAGGACTGCCAGCCCCTGGTAGATCCATTTATCCCAATCAGCACCCAGTAAAAGCGGTGGTAACATAGCGACTGCTAAAGCAATAAGCATAATTGCTGGTGTATAATACTTAGCAAATCGATCTACAAATGCTTGGGATGGGGCACGTTCCGCCTGTGCTTCTTCGACTAAATGAATGATTTTAGCAATAGTGGTATCGTCAACGTGCTTTGTGACCCGAACTTCCAGAAGTCCTTCTTCATTCAAGGTTCCCGCAAACACTTCATCATCTATTGATTTAGCGACAGGAACAGATTCTCCTGTAATAGCAGCCTGATTGATCGCTGACGTTCCTTTTACAACAATCCCGTCCATCGCCATTTTTTGGCCAGGTTTTACAATCATGATATCGCCGATTTGTATATCATCCACCTCAATGGTAAACTCTTTATCTCCTCTTCGAATCAATGCCTCTTTGGGAGCAATATCCATTAAAGAACGAATCGATTGACGGGCCTTATCCATTGAATAAGTTTCCAGAGCTTCACTGATAGCAAATAGTATAACAACTGTCGCTCCTTCTCCCCATTCACCAATAATCGCTGCCCCTATGACCGCGATCGTCATTAAAGTCTTCATATCAAACTGAAAGCGTACTAGGTTTTTGAATCCAGTTATAAACAGCCGATAACCTCCAACTGCAATCGAAGCTCCGTAAGCCATTATGGTGGAGATACTTTCTTCTCCATTCCACTGTCCAGAGAACCATCCAAGTAACAAAAAGACAAAGGAGGCAATGACTGCCGAATGCTTTTGTAAAAATGGTTCCTTTACTTTGTCAAAATGCTCTCTTTCAGGCACGACCTTGAGATTTTCAAAAGCTCCTGCCTTTTCAAGTTCTTCTATTGTTGTTTCCCCATAAACAGCAAGTTTAGAAGCACCAAAATTTATCCTTGCATCCGAAACACCATCCAGGTGTTTTACGTTCTTTTCGAACTTTGTGGCACAGCCAGCTCAGGTGAATCCCTGTACCCTGTATACCTTTTTTTCAGTATCATTTTCAATGGAATTATCCATATGCTTTCACCTCCCTTTGGTGAGCAAAGGCAACTTGGATGAGTTGCTTAACATGATCATCATCCAGGGAGTAGAATACTAGCTTTCCTTCTTTTCTGTATTTGGCTAATCCTAAATTTCGCAGTAAACGTAAATGATGAGAAGCTGTCGCAGTGGTGCAGCCAACGATATTTGCCACGTCACAGACACATAGCTCTTCTTCAGTTAAGGCGAAAGCGATTTTTATCCTGGTATCATCAGATAAGGCTTTAAATAGTTGCGAGACAGTCTTTGTGTCTTGTTGTGAAATCGATTCTTTCACTCTTTTGACTTTTTTTTCATCCACACAGGTAACTTCACATATATCCTTGTGTTTCATTTATTCCACCACCCATTCAAACAAGCATTTGATTATAGTATATGCGATCAGAACAAGATATTCAAATGATTGTATGAATATTTTAATGAATAATGAGAATGTTATTTTTGGAACAAAGAAAGGATTAAGGCATTCCGTCTATTAAGCTTAGTCTATAAGGTGGAAGCCCAAGCAGCCCTCTATAACCAACCAAAAATTGTTGCCATTTGAGTTATCATCAATGGAATGAAAATCGCTATGACTGTCGGAATCAGAAAGGCAAGGAAAGTCCATTTTGCACTCTTTGTTTCCTTATAAATATTAAGTAATGTCGTTCCGCACGGATAATGGAGGAGCGAAAATAACATCATGTTCAAAGCAGTGAGCCACGTCCAGCCATGTTCGAGAAATATTTTTTTCAAATCCACCAAGCTATCAACTTCTGTAAGAGAACCAGTTGATAAATACCCCATCAAAAGGATGGGCAAGACAATCTCGTTGGCAGGCAGCCCTAAAAGAAACGCCAGCATGATATAGCCATCCAAACCGAGCAATTTTCCAAATGGGTCCAAAAACTGAACCATGTACATCAGGATGCTCGTGTCTCCAATATATACATTCGCAATAATCCATGTCAGGATTGCAGCTGGTGCTGCAACTTTAACCGCTCTCAGCAATACCGACCATGATTTAGAAAGAGACGAACGAATCACTGTATCAAAAAACTTCGGCCGGCGGTAGGGCGGCAATTCTAACGTATAATGAGTCGGCACACCCTTAAGGGCTGTTTTCGATAAAGTCCAAGATACGAAAAAGGTAACCAATATCCCAAAGATGACAATACTAACAATTACCCCGGTCGTTACAAACGATTTTAGTCCCCCCGTAAAGTTTGCTGCCATAAATAACGATGCCAAAACGATCAATGTTCCCCAGCGGCCATTGCATGGAACAAAGTTGTTCGTCAAGATGGCAAGCATCCGTTCCCTGGGTGACTCAATAATCCGTGTCGAAATAACCGCAGCAGCGTTGCATCCAAATCCCATTGCCATCGTTAACGATTGCTTCCCATGTGCCCCTACTTGTTTAAACAGCCGATCCATATTAAATGCTACACGAGGCAGATAACCAAAGTTCTCTAGAAGAGCAAATGTTGGGAAAAAGATAGCCATCGGAGGAAGCATGACACTAATGACCCAGGTCGTTCCTCGATATAATCCTAAAACAAGCACCCCAAATAACCAATCAGGAGCATGAATGAAATCAAAAAACGATTTTAGATACGGCTCCAACGAACCAAAAAACTCAGCTAACATCGAGGATGGAACATTTGCTCCAGCTACTGTTAAGTAAAACACCACACCCAACATGATGATCATGATAGGAAAGCCGAAGATAGGTGAGGTAAAAATCGCATCTAGTTTTTCAGTACGAGTATCTCTTTTCACTTTTGAAAATGACACTCCTTCAAGGCATAATTGTTTACTTCTATCATAAAGATTCTGAACGATGTCATCCCTCATCTTTGGCGAAGACAACTCTTGAGCTTCTGAATAAAGCTGTTGAATACTCATTCCTTAGTCCCCTTTCAATAGCATCCGTTTCTTTATTTCGTTAAGCAATGTTTCGTCTCCATCTAATAATCTCAAGGAAACCCAACGTGAAGATAGACGATCACCTACGAGTTTGCTTACTTGTGGTTCGATTTTCTTTATTTGTTCCTCAATATCATCGGGATAAATCGTTTTAATCGGGTGACATTCAATCGTTCCAGTAATAAGGCGTTCAATCGTATCCAGCAGTAACGGGAATCCTGTTTTATTCCTGGCCGATATTTTAACAACAGGGATCCCCAAGCGTTTAGTCAGTAATCGATCATTAATTTTGATCCCCTGTTTTTCCGCTTCGTCAATTAAGTTGATACACACAATAACATTTCTAGTCATTTCTAGAACTTGCAGGGCCAGATTGAAATTCCGTTCTAATGATGTTGCATCTAAGACGACCAGAGTAACGTCTGGTTTTTCAAAGACAATATAATTTCGGGCCACCTCCTCATCGGTTGAATTGGAAAAAAGGGAATAGGTACCTGGAAGATCGACCATACGGAAGGTTTTCCCTTTATGCTGCACTGTACCTTCAGCTAAAGAAACGGTTTTTCCTGCCCAATTCCCTGTATGTTGTCTAAGCCCTGTCAAAGCATTGAACAATGTACTTTTGCCGGTATTCGGGTTTCCTGCTAAAGCAATTCGATAAGAATTACTCATTGGTCAACAACTCCCCCTCTATTTTTGAGCTTTCCTCTTTTCGCAACGCAATGGTCGTTTGACTTACACGAAATGCGATTGGATCGCCTAAAGGACTTTTACGGACCACTTCAACAACTGCACCGGGAACAAAACCTAAGTCCAATAATCTCCTTCTCATCACACCCTCCAGATTCAAAGAAACGATTTGTATCAGATGACCCTTTTCCCCGTTGAACAGCTTGATTGTTTTAGTTCCACCCACTCATCTTTCCCCCTACTCATTTTTTTTACCTAATGCAACTTTTTATATAATATTAACATATTCTCATGCTGCCACTTATATTTCAAGAAAAATAAAGTAGGGAAACCACTCTCGTGGCTTCCC
>NZ_RYZZ01000029.1 GCF_003989135.1 Peribacillus cavernae | reverse complement strand
TAGGACGTCGCCAAGCAAGCGCAAGACCAGTCGAAGAGGCTGGTCTTTTTTGATGTATTAAAACCGAAGGTTGAGAAATACACGAAAGAAGTAGAATGCAACTACAAATAAAATAAAGATAACGTAAACCTGGATGGGGAGGAGCAAGGAGGTCGAGGAAGCTGACGAAGAGATCCGCCGCTCATCGCTATCCAGGAGTCCGAACACGGAAGGTAAGCTCGAGCGCCGATGGTAGTTGGGGGATTAAGGAGCTTCTCCTAAAACCGCCACATCCATGTGGCAACGGAGAAGTCAGCACATCCTGTGCAAGTCCTGTGAGAGTAGGACGCCGCCAAGCAAGCGCAAGACCAGTCGATGAGGCTGGTCTTTTTTGATATATTAAAACTGAAGATGGAGAAATGCACGAAAGAAGTAAAATACAACTTCAAATAAAATAAAGAAAACGAAAACCTGGATATAGTAGCCCGTTTATCCATTTAAGAGCGATCATCGAAATTTATGATCGATCATAGTTTTTCCAATAGGAAAAATGAAATATTGAGGAGAAATCCTATGGGTTGTGGAAGAAACCTTGCCGGAATCCTAACGTTTTCTCATTTAAGAGCGATTATTCAAGAGGTAAGAGCGATTATTCGGATTTAAGAGCGTTAATCCAAATGTAAGAGCGATCATCGAAATTTATGATCGATCGTAGCTTTTCTAATAGGAAAATGAAAATATTGAGGAGAATTCCTATGGGTTGTGGAAGAAACCTTGTCGGAATCCTAACGTTTTCTCATTTAAGAGCGATTATTCGGATTTAAGAGCGTTAATCCAAATGTAAGAGCGATCATCGAAATTTATGATCGATCGTAGCTTTTCTAATAGGAAAATGAAAATATTGAGGAGAATTCCTATGGGTTGTGGAAGAAACCTTGCCGGAATAGTAATATTCTCTCAATTAAGAGCGATGATTCAGATTTAAGAGCGTTAATCCAAATGTAAGAGCGATCATCGAAATTTATGATCGATCGTAGTTTTTCCAATAAGAAAAATGAAATATTGAGGAGAAGTCCTATGGGTTGTGAAAGAAAACTTGCCGGAATCCTAACGTTTTCCCATTTAAGAGCGATTATTCAAGAGGTAAGAGCGATTATTCGGATTTAAGAGCGTTAATCCAAATGTAAGAGCGATGATCGAAATTTATGATCGATCGCAGTTTTCTAATAGGAAAATGAAATAATTGAGGAGAATTTCTATGGGTTGTGGAAAAAACCTTGCCAGAATAGTAATATTCTCTCAATTAAGAGCGATGATTCAGATTTAAGATCGTTTAGGGGAATTGATGATCGAAAAATAGATCTGAACAGATTTTATTCCTCCACTAAATTGAATTGGGGGAGGAGCAAGAAGATCGAGGGAGCGAAGGAAGCTGACGACGAGATCCCCCGCTCATCGCCATCCAGAGAGTCCGAACATGAAAGTTGAGCTCGAGCGCCTATGGTAGTTAGGAGATTAAGGAGCTTCTCCTAAAACCGCCACATCCATGTGGCAACGGAGAAGTCAGCACATCCTGTGCAAGTCCTGTGAGAGTAGGACGTCGCCAAGCAAACGAAAGACCAGTAGATGAGACTGGTCTTTTTTGATATTTCAAGCATGCTGAAGTAAAAAGTATGATAAAGACTTCTGTACGAGACGGAAACCGAATACATGAAGCTAGAAAGTAGTCCGTTTTCCCAGTTAAGAGCGATAAGCAAATCTATGATCGATTTAGGTCTTTTTCAAAGTTGGTTGAATTTCCTGGCTGTTTGGTTGAAATCACCCGTCATTAGGTTGAATTATTATGTTAGGTTGAAATCTAGCTCAGTTGGCTGAATTCCTCGACCGTTTGGTTGAATTATTATTATGCCTGTTTGAATTGTTGTTTTATAGGATAGGAGTAGTAAGGTAAATAATAACTTCCATTTCAAATAGAAGGTATGTTTTCCTTCGCTTTTTCCTTTTCAGTGTGATGCTCATATGTTAGGGTAAAATAACCGAAGGCCACGCTTTGAACATTTTTAGTAAGAACTCAAAAAAGGGGTTGTGATTAGCTTGCTGCAAAACAGTGTATTAATGGTAATGATCATTCTTCTAATCAATATCGTCTATGTATCCTTCTTTACGATTCGGATGATTCTCACCCTTAAAGGGCAACGGTATTTAGCTGCAGGAATCAGTGTCGTGGAAGTAATCATTTATGTCATCGGGCTAGGGCTTGTGCTTGAAAACCTTAATGAAATACAAAATTTAATCGCCTATGCAGTTGGTTATGGTATTGGCGTTCTTGTCGGAATGAAAATTGAAGAGAAGCTTGCGCTCGGATATATTACGGTTAACGTCATAACTGCCGATTATGATATAGACCTGCCAAAGCAATTAAGGGGCAAGGGCTATGGTGTCACAGACTGGCTTGCCCATGGTTTAGAAGGAAATCGAATGGCCCTTCAAATATTGACACCAAGAAAATACGAACTGAACTTGTATGATACGATTAAACGGCTGGATCCCAAAGCGTTTATTATCGCTTATGAGCCTAAGACAATTTATGGAGGTTTTTGGGTAAAATCAGTGAAGAAAGGAAAGCTGTTTCGTGAGCGAGAAAAAGAAGAAAGTATTTGAAGTAGCTGAAGGGGAAAGCATTGATGCATGCCTTGACAGAATCAAGGCCGCAGGTTATGTTCCAATTAAAAGGACGGAAAAGCCGATTTTTGAAGAAAAAGTTAAAGATGGAAAAGTTGAATATGACCCTACAAGAAGAAAAATCGTCTTTGAAGCCAAATTAATCGAGTAAAAACCGAACAATATAGTCAATATATCATTTTATCATTCGATTTATTGCTTGACAGAAACATCATGCCCTTGTAAGATGGTGGTAGTGAAAAGGAATTCTCTCATATAATCCTGGGGATATGGCCCGAAGTTTCTACCCAATAACCGTAAATTGTTGGACTATGAGAGAAAGTAGATACTTCTTCTGGTTTGTATACGTCTTTTTACGTATCTTAATAAAAAAAGACTATTATTCCGGACAGACTACTTTCTCAATTTGAGATAGTCTGTCCGGTTTTTTATTTATAAAACTAAAAGGTATTGCTTTTGAACCTTGAATGATGTCTAGGGCAAGCAGCCTAGCCAGTTTCCATCGACATAACTCCCTTGAATATCTTGAGTAAAACTTGATCGTTAGGTGATGGTTTATGCGGCTCGAGGTCATAGGCCAATCATCTGATGGGGAGAAAACCGCTCTCTATACAAGCTTTTTACAAGGAGCTTGCGCTTTTCTATCATATTGGAGGAGATTGAATGAAACTGCAAGTTGGCGTAATAATGGGAAGTGTTTCGGATTGGGAAACGATGAAGTATGCGTGTGAGACGCTCGAACAATTGGATATTGCTTATGAAAAGAGGGTAGTGTCCGCACATAGAACTCCTGACTTACTGTTTGAATATGCGGAAAGTGCCAGGGATAGGGGAGTCAAAGTGATTATCGCCGGTGCGGGCGGGGCAGCCCATCTTCCGGGTATGACCGCAGCAAAAACGATTTTACCAGTAATTGGCGTGCCGATTCAGACAAAAGCCTTAAATGGGATCGATTCATTATTATCGATTGTTCAGATGCCTGGCGGTGTTCCCGTGGCTACTGTGGCAATCGGAAAGGCCGGGGCAATCAACGCGGGGCTCCTGGCAGCACAGATACTCGGATGTGCGGACGACTCAGTTGCTGCAAAGCTTGAGGCCATGCGAAATGAAACGAGGGAAAAGGTGATAATAAGCAATGAGCATCTTAAATAATCAAATCATACTGCCAGAAGAAACGATTGGAATTATTGGCGGCGGCCAGCTTGGCAGAATGATGGCGCTCTCTGCAAAGTCACTCGGCTTTCGCGTTGCCGTATTGGATCCGACTGAAAATTGTCCGTGCGGGCAGGTCGCCGATATTGAAATTACCGGCGCTTACGACGATTTCGATTCATTAAAAGAGCTTGCAGCAGTCAGTGATGTGATTACCTTTGAATTTGAAAACATCAGTTCTGAGGCACTTGAATGGCTTGAGGAGCACGCGTACGTTCCGCAGGGCTCGGAATTGCTGAAAATCACGCAGGACAGACTGCTAGAGAAAGCGGCGATTTCGATGACGGGAGCGTCTGTTGCACCATATTGTGCTATTAATAATATGCAAGATTTATACAGCGGGGTAGAAAAGGTAGGCTATCCGTGTGTATTGAAGACGGCACGCGGTGGCTATGATGGCAAGGGGCAGCTGGTGATCCGGGCGGAAGAAGATATTATACAAGCAAAAGACATTCTTAAAAATGGAAAATGTGTGTTAGAAGCCTGGATTCCATTTGTAAAGGAAATCTCGGTGATCGTTACCCGGAAAGCAGATGGCGACAGCAGCTGTTTTCCAGTTGCTGAAAATATTCATGTCAATAATATTTTAGATAAAAGTATTGTACCGGCAAGGATAAGTGGGAGAGCGGAGGCAGAAGCAGTCAAACAAGCGCAGCTGCTGGCGGATGAGCTGGACCTGGTCGGGACACTTGCGGTTGAAATGTTTATAACGGAAAAAGATGAAATCATTATCAATGAGCTTGCTCCGAGGCCGCATAATTCCGGACATTATACGCTGAATGCATGTGAAACTTCGCAATTCGAACAGCATATCCGTGCCATATGTAACTGGCCGCTTGGGAATACTAATGTACTGAAGCCGGTAGTAATGGTGAACATACTGGGACAACACTTAGAAGGCATCACCAGCCTTGTCGCTTCCTTACCGGACTGGAAGATTCATCTGTATGGAAAAAAAGAGGCAAAACATAATCGAAAAATGGGGCATATCAACATTTTACGATCATCGATTGATACAGCAGTTACTGAAATTAGCAGCAGCGGATTTTGGAATCTGCAGGCTGAAACGGAGGATATTACATGATTGAACGTTACACACGCCCGGAAATGGGTGCAATTTGGACAGAAGAAAATCGTTTCAACGCTTGGCTTGAGGTGGAAATCCTCGCCTGTGAAGCATGGTCTGAGCTTGGCGTCATTCCAAAGGAAGATGTAAAGCTTCTTCGCGAGAAGGCATCTTTCAATATTGGCCGCATTAACGAAATAGAAGAAGAAACACGCCATGATGTTGTTGCTTTTACACGCGCAGTTTCTGAAACTTTGGGCGAAGAACGCAAATGGGTCCATTATGGCCTAACTTCAACTGATGTAGTCGATACTGCACTCTCCTATGTGTTAAAACAAGCGAACGAAATTTTATCGAAGGATCTGGATAGATTCGTGGAAATCCTGAAAAACAAAGCACAGGAGCACAAATATACGGTGATGATGGGCCGTACCCATGGTGTCCATGCAGAACCGACAACATTTGGACTGAAGCTTGGCCTCTGGTATGAAGAAATGAAGCGGAATGTCGATCGTTTTAAGGAAGCAAGGAAGGGCATCGAGTTCGGAAAAATTTCCGGAGCTGTCGGGACCTATGCCAATATCGACCCGTTTGTCGAGCAATATGTCTGTGAGAAATTGGGCTTGCAGCCAGCACCAATTTCGACGCAAACGCTGCAGCGTGACCGCCATGCACATTATATGAGTACACTTGCTTTAATCGCGACTTCGATTGAAAAATTTGCAACCGAGGTGCGTGGATTACAGAAAAGTGAAACGCGCGAAGTCGAGGAGTTTTTTGCAAAAGGCCAAAAAGGTTCCTCAGCGATGCCGCACAAAAGAAATCCGATCGGTTCTGAAAACATGACTGGGATGGCGCGAGTGATCCGCGGCTATATGATGACAGCTTACGAAAATGTGGCATTATGGCATGAACGGGATATTTCGCATTCGTCAGCAGAAAGAGTCATACTTCCGGATGCTACGATTGCATTAAACTATATGCTGAATCGTTTTAGCAAAATCGTGAAAAATTTAACCGTATATCCTGATAACATGAAACGCAATATGGACCGTACGCTCGGCTTAATTTACTCGCAGCGGGTCCTGCTCGCACTGATTGAAAAAGGGCTTGTCCGCGAGGAAGCCTATGATACGGTACAGCCAAAAGCTATGGAAGCCTGGGAAACGCAGATGCCTTTCAGAGAACTGCTGAACAAGGATAAAAAAATAACGAGCCTGCTTACAAAGGAAGAGCTCGATGCTTGTTTTGATTCCAATTACCACTTGAAAAATGTCGATGTAATTTTTGAACGGTTAGGTTTGTAAAAAGATTTCGCTGCTGGTATTGTGTCCGGCAGCTGTATTTCCAGGCTTAGTTTGCAAAATGTTGAATACCTACTATTCCGAATCCGGAGGGCTGACTGATGAAAAAGGGCGAACTACTGTATGAAGGAAAAGCCAAACGAATCTATGCAACAGACGAAAATGGGTTGGTATGGGTAGAATATAAAGATTCCGCTACAGCCTTTAATGGCGTAAAGAAGGCAGAAATTACTGGCAAAGGAATGCTGAATAACAAGATTTCGAGCCTGCTATTTTCTAAGCTTCATCAGGAAAACATTGCTTCACACTTTGTTGAGCAGCTATCGGACACAGAGCAGCTGGTTAAAAAGGTCGATATCATCCCACTTGAAGTTGTAGTACGGAATACGGTTGCCGGCACTCTTTCGAAGAGACTGGGCATTCCCGAAGGCACTCCTTTAAAAAAGACGCTGGTAGAACTTTATTATAAGGATGACGCACTTGGCGACCCTCTATTAACGGAAGATCATATCGAAGAACTAGCACTTGCAGACAAAGAAGAAGTTGAAATGTTAAAACAAAAAGCCTTGCAAATTAATCGCATTTTAATTCCCTTTTTTAAAGAGCTTGGCGTCTCTCTGATTGATTTTAAATTGGAATTTGGTAAAACTGAAGATAATGAAATCCTGCTTGCCGACGAAATATCACCGGATACATGCAGGCTTTGGGATATAGCTACGAATGAACGATTGGATAAAGATGTCTTTCGCCGTGACTTGGGCAACCTAACCGATGCATATGAAAAAATCTTAACGAAGCTGGGGGAGAACCTGCATGTATAAAGTCAAAGTATTTATCACCTTACGTGAAAGTGTATTGGATCCACAGGGAACGGCCGTCCAGCAATCATTGCACAGCATGACTTATAACGAAGTGAAGGATGTCCGGATCGGCAAATACCTTGAACTTGCGATTGAAAAATCGGACCGCGATGTTGACCAGCTTGTTAAAGAAATGTGTGAAAGGCTGCTGGCCAATACAGTAATTGAGGACTATCGATATGAAATCGAGGAGGTTATCACTCAATGAAATTTGCAGTGATCGTCTTTCCAGGTTCCAATTGTGACAGCGATATGTACCATGCGATTAAGGATGAACTCGGTGAAGAAGCAGAATTTGTCTGGCATACGGAAGACAGCCTCGACGGTTATGACGGAATCTTACTTCCGGGAGGATTTTCTTATGGAGACTATCTTCGTTCCGGCGCCATTGCCCGTTTTTCCAATGTAACATCAGAAGTGATCAAGGCAGCCGAAGCTGGAAAACCAGTCCTAGGTGTATGTAATGGGTTTCAAGTTTTACTGGAAGCAGGTTTATTGCCAGGGGCAATGCGCAGAAATAAAGACTTGAAGTTTATCTGCCGTCCTGCGAATTTGAAGGTTGAAAACAATGAAACAATGTTTACAAATGCTTATGAACAGGGCGAAGTAATCTCTGTTCCGATCGCTCATGGAGAAGGCAATTATTATTGCGATGAAAAAACCCTTGAGGAATTAAAGCAAAATAACCAAATCGTCTTTTCCTACCATGGCGAGAATCCAAACGGAAGCCTTGAAGATATTGCGGGGATTACCAATAAAAGCGGCAATGTGCTTGGCATGATGCCGCATCCAGAGCGTGCAGTTGACTCGCTGCTTGGAAGTGCAGACGGATTAAAGCTGTTTCAATCGATCGTAAAAAGCTGGAGGGGATCACATGTCGTTACTGCTTGAAACAACACCGGAAATGATCAAATCTGAGCGCATTTATTCACAAATGGGGTTATCCGACCAGGAATTTGCAAAGGTTGAAGAAATCCTTGGCCGACTGCCAAATTATACAGAAACCGGGCTTTTTTCTGTTATGTGGTCGGAGCACTGTTCTTACAAGAACTCCAAGCCTGTGCTGAAAAAGTTTCCTGTTACAGGGGAAAAAGTTTTGCAGGGACCCGGAGAAGGAGCCGGAATCGTCGACATCGGCGATAATCAGGCTGTCGTTTTTAAAATTGAAAGTCATAACCATCCATCAGCAATCGAACCTTACCAAGGCGCGGCTACCGGCGTGGGCGGCATCATCCGTGATGTATTCTCCATGGGTGCGCGTCCAATTGCGCTATTAAATTCCCTGCGTTTTGGGGAATTAACTAATTCACGGGTTAAGTATCTATTTAAAGAAGTTGTTGCAGGAATTGCCGGTTACGGTAACTGCATTGGAATTCCGACTGTCGGCGGAGAAATCCAATTCGATCCCTCCTATGAGGGAAATCCGCTAGTCAACGCGATGTGTGTCGGTTTGATTAACCATGAAGATATCAAAAAAGGCCAGGCCCATGGTGCGGGTAATACCGTGATGTATGTAGGTGCCAAGACAGGCAGAGACGGAATTCACGGAGCAACCTTTGCTTCCGAAGAATTGTCGGAAGCTTCCGAAGAAAAGCGCCCGGCTGTCCAGGTCGGCGATCCTTTCATGGAAAAACTTTTGCTTGAGGCATGCCTTGAATTGATCCAATCCGATGCGCTTGTCGGAATCCAGGATATGGGGGCTGCCGGTCTGGCAAGCTCTTCAGCAGAAATGGCCAGCAAGGCAGGATCAGGGATTGAAATGAACCTGGATTTCATTCCGCAGCGTGAGACAGGCATGACTGCCTATGAAATGATGCTTTCAGAATCCCAGGAAAGAATGCTGATCGTTGTTAAACAGGGGCGTGAGCAGGAAATCGTTGATTTATTTTCGAAATACGGACTCGAGGCAGTCTCAGTCGGGAAAGTAACCGATGATAAAAACCTGACACTCTACCATGACGGTGAACTTGTGGCAAAAGTGCCGGCCGATGCCCTTGCGGAAGAAGCACCAGTGTACTATAAACCTTCCCGTGAACCACTCTATTTTCAAGAGTTCCAGCAGATGGAAAACAAGTCTTATCGATTGCATGATTACAATGCGACCCTAAAACAATTACTATCCCAGCCTACAATTTCAAGCAAGGAATGGGTATACGACCAGTATGATTATATGGTCCAGACCAATACGGTTGTCGTGCCCGGTTCGGATGCAGCTGTCATCAGAATCAGGGATACCAATAAGGCACTTGCGATGACGACGGACTGCAATTCCCGTTATTTATATCTTGATCCTGAAACCGGAGGCAAAATTGCCGTGGCCGAGGCTGCCCGTAATATTGTATGTTCCGGTGGTGAACCGCTGGCGATCACGGACTGCCTCAATTTCGGGAACCCGGAGAAGCCGGAGATTTTCTGGCAGATTGAGAAAGCAGCGGACGGGATGAGTGAAGCGTGCCGTGTTTTAAGTACACCAGTCATTGGCGGCAATGTCTCTCTCTATAATGAAACAAACGGCGTTGCTGTGTACCCTACCCCGGTAGTGGGCATGGTCGGCTTAATTGAAGATATCAATCACGTAACGACGCAGACCTTTAAAAATGCGGGTGATCTGATTTATGTAGTAGGCGAAACAAACATTGAATTCGCAGGCAGCGAGCTTCAAAAAATGATCGAAGGAAGAATCTTCGGTAAAGCCCCTTCTCTTGATTTAGAAGTAGAAAAGACACGACAGGCTCAAGTATTGGCAGCCATCAAGAACGGACTGATTGCCTCCGCCCATGACGTAGCAGAAGGCGGCTTGGCTGTTGCCATTGCGGAATCATTATTCGGAACCGAAGATTTTGGTGCAGAAGTAAAAGTCACAGGCGATGAAGCAGCAGCATTATTCAGCGAAACGCAATCGCGCTTTTTGGTCTCTGTTAACCCTGAACATCGCGGAGCATTTGAAGAAATGGCTGTGGATGCAACCCTTATTGGGAAAGTAACAAACAGTCGTGTTTTAACAGTTGTGAATGAGAAAAATGATCAATTGGTTCATGCAGATGTCAGTGAATTATACGAAGCCTGGAAAGGGGCGATCCCATGCTTGCTGAAATAAAAGGCCTGAATGAGGAATGCGGTGTGTTCGGGGTTTGGGGCCATGATGATGCGGCACAGATTACCTATTATGGATTGCACAGCCTGCAGCACCGCGGCCAGGAAGGCGCTGGAATGGTGCTGAGTGATGGAAAGAAACTGACGGGTGTTAAAGGAGAAGGGCTTGTTACTGAAGTCTTTACCTCAGAGAAAATGGAAGACCTATCTGGCATAGCGGCAATCGGTCATGTACGCTATGCAACAGCAGGCGGCGGAGGGTATGAAAATGTTCAGCCGTTTCTGTTTAACGCCCAAAGCGGAGGCCTTGCCCTCGCCCATAATGGGAATCTTGTCAATGCAAAACAGCTGAAAGGGCAGCTTGAAGCACAAGGCAGCATCTTTCAAACATCTTCTGATACGGAAGTGCTTGCCCATTTAATTAAAAGGGGCGGCTCTTTGGAACTTAAGGAACGGGTTAAAAATGCATTAGGCATGATAAAAGGCGCTTATGCGTTCTTGATCATGACCGAAACGGAAATGATTGTCGCGCTTGATCCGCATGGACTGCGTCCGCTTTCTCTTGGAAGGGTAGGAGACGCGTATGTAGTCGCTTCTGAAACTTGTGCGCTGGATATCGTCGGAGCTGAATTTGTCAGGGACTTTGAACCGGGGGAACTGGTTATTATAAATGAAGAAGGTATACATTCGGAACGCTTTTCCATTTCAAGCCAACGTTCGATGTGCACAATGGAATATGTTTATTTTTCCCGTCCGGATAGCAATATTGACGGCATTAATGTTCATACTGCCAGAAAAAACTTAGGCAAACAGCTGGCCATTGAAGCATTAGTAGAGGCAGACGTGGTTACGGGCGTGCCTGATTCCAGTATTTCTGCCGCCATCGGGTATGCGGAAGCTTCAGGGATTCCATATGAAATGGGTTTAATCAAAAACAGATATGTAGGGCGGACGTTTATTCAGCCGTCACAGTCCCTGCGCGAGCAAGGGGTAAAAATGAAGCTTGCCCCGGTCAGGGGAGTAGTCGAAGGCAAACGCGTCATTATGGTGGATGACTCGATTGTCCGCGGTACAACGAGCAGACGGATAGTCACAATGCTGAAGGAAGCCGGAGCAAAAGAGGTACATGTCTTAATCAGCTCGCCTCCGATTCAAAACCCTTGCTTCTATGGAATCGATACATCCTCTAAGGATGAATTGATCGCTTCAGAAAACTCCGTGGAAGAGATAAGGGAGCTTATTGGCGCGGATTCCCTTACTTTCTTAAGTGTTGAAGGTATGGTAAAGGGGATTGGAAGGCCTTTTGGCGGCGAAAACCACGGGCAATGCCTTGCGTGCTTTACCGGTCATTATCCAACGGAGATTTACGAGCAGGCTGTACCGGAGCTGCAAAAAAGCTAATTGGGGAGGAATAGCAGTGGCAAATGCATATAAGCAGGCTGGGGTTGATATCGAGGCAGGCTATGAATCGGTTACCCGGATGAAAAAACATGTGAAGCGGACGATGCGCCCGGAAGTCATGAGCTCGCTGGGCGGTTTTGGCGGAATGTTTGATTTATCTTCACTGGGTTTGAAAGAACCGGTCTTAGTGTCTGGTACAGATGGTGTCGGGACGAAGCTGCTTTTGGCAATCATGCTTGATAAGCATGATACGATCGGAGTTGACTGTGTCGCTATGTGCGTCAATGACATTGTCGTTCAGGGCGCTGAACCGATTTACTTTTTAGATTATATTGCTTGCGGCAAAGCGCTTCCCGAGAAAATCGAAAGCGTCGTAAAAGGGATTGCTGACGGCTGTGAGCAGGCTGGCTGTGCGCTTATCGGCGGTGAGACTGCTGAAATGCCGGGAATGTATGATGTGGATGAATACGATGTGGCTGGATTTGCCGTAGGGGCCAGTGAAAAATCGAAACTTATCACCGGAAAAGACATTGTTCCAGGGGATGTTGTCATCGGTCTTGCATCAAGCGGGATTCACAGCAATGGCTACTCGCTCGTCCGCAAGGTTTTGCTGCAAGACTCCCAGATGGCATTAACTAAACAAATCGATGAACTGGGCTGCACCTTGGGCGAAGAATTACTTAAGCCGACAAAAATCTATGTGAAGCCAATCCTGTCAGCATTGAAGAAATTCAAGGTAAAAGGGATGGCCCATATCACCGGCGGCGGATTTATCGAAAATCTCCCGCGCATGCTTCCTGAAAATCGCGGCATTGAAATCGAACAGGGGACGTGGGATATCCCGCCGATTTTTAAATTGCTGGAAACGAAAGGAAAGCTGTCCGAGGAAGAAATGTTCAATATTTTTAATATGGGAATTGGCATGGCTGTCGTAGTAAGCCCGGAAGATGGGGAAGATGTTTTAAGCCATTTTGAAAGCTGTGGGGAAAAAGCGAGTGTGATTGGAAAAGTGGTCAGCGGGGAAGGAGTGTCCTTTACCCGATGAAGAAAATTGCCGTTTTTGCATCAGGGAACGGAAGCAACTTTCAAGCGATTGTCGATGCAAAGAAAGAAAGCGGTTTGGATGCGGAAATCTGTCTGGTTGTGAGCGACAAAAAGGATGCCTTTGTCCTGCGAAGGGCTGATTCAGCCGGAATCGAGACATTCTGCTTTACGCCTAAAGAATATAAAAGTAAAGAAGACTTTGAAACAGTTATCTTAACGAAGCTTCGTGATCATGAAGTGGAATTCATTGTTTTGGCTGGCTATATGCGCTTGATCGGACCGACGCTTTTACATGAGTTCCCGGGCAGGATTATCAACATCCATCCGTCATTGCTTCCGGCATTCCCGGGCAGGGATGCAATCGGCCAAGCTTTTGCTGCAAAAGTGAAGATCACAGGGGTGACGGTTCATTTCGTAGATGAAGGAATGGACACCGGGCCGATCATTGCGCAGCAGTCTGTTCCGGTGTTGGAGGGCGATACACGACAGACCCTTCAGCAGCGGATTCAGGGTAAGGAGCATGAACTATATCCGCTCGTTCTAAAGGAACTATTACAAAAAAATCATAACATTCATGTGGAGGGATAAAAGTGTCTAAAAGAGCATTGCTTAGTGTTTCCGATAAGACCGGTATTGTAGAATTTGCAAAAGGTTTAAAAGAAGCCGGCTTTGAAATCGTATCTACCGGAGGCACGAAGAAAGCATTAACAGAAAACGGCATAGAAGTGACAGGAATCAGCGAGGTTACCGGATTTCCTGAAATTTTGGATGGACGCGTGAAAACCCTGCATCCAAATGTTCATGGTGCACTTTTGGCCCGACACGGAGATCCAGAACATCAGAGCCAGCTCGAACAGCATAACATTACCCCGATTCAGCTCGTCTGTGTCAATCTTTATCCGTTTCAGCAGACCATCGCCAAGCCGGACGTTACCGCGGAGGATGCAATTGAAAATATTGATATCGGCGGACCGACGATGCTTCGTTCAGCTGCTAAAAACCATGAATATGTAACGGTTGTGACAGATCCCGCTGATTATGAAGCAGTCCTTGGTGAATTGTTCGAACAAGGGGAAGCCCAGCCTGCCACAAAAAGAAGGCTTGCCGCAAAGGTATTCCGCCATACGGCCTCATATGACGCTGTGATATCCGAATATATGACAAAGCATGCTGAAGAAGAAAATCCGGAAAGCCTGACGGTAACATATGAATTAAAGCAAACGCTCCGCTACGGCGAAAATCCCCATCAGAAGGCGTCCTTTTATAAAAAGCCGCTTGGCTCTGCATTCTCCATTGCCCATGCAGAACAGCTGCACGGAAAAGAGCTGTCTTACAATAATATTAATGATGCCGATGCGTCCATTCAAATTGTGAAAGAATTTAAAGAACCGGCAGCTGTTGCCGTAAAGCATATGAACCCGTGCGGAGTTGGTACAGGATCCAGCGTTGCAGAAGCATTCAAAAAAGCTTATGAAGCCGATGAAACATCGATTTTCGGCGGAATTATCGCGTTGAATCGCGAAGTTGATAAGGAAACAGCCGAGATCTTGAGCGGTATTTTCTTGGAGATTGTCATTGCCCCTCACTTTTCAAAGGAAGCATTTGAAATCCTGACAGCAAAGAAAAACATTCGTCTGTTAACCATTGACTTTGAAGGCAGCCAAAAAGTGGAACGTAAATTGACTTCCATCGAAGGAGGCCTGCTTGTCCAGGATATGGACGGACACGGATGGGATCAGGCAACTATAACAATTCCGACAAAACGCCAGCCGACAGACCAGGAGTGGGAAGCATTGAAGCTTGGTTGGAAGGTCGTTAAGCATGTAAAATCCAATGCAATTGTAGTTTGCGATGACAAAATGACACTCGGTGTCGGTGCTGGACAGATGAACCGTGTCGGTGCTGCCAAAATAGCCTTGGAACAGGCTGCTGAAAGGGCAAAAGGCAGCGCTTTGGCTTCTGATGCCTTCTTCCCAATGGACGATACAGTCGAAGCGGCAGCAAAGGCGGGCATCACAGCCATCATTCAGCCAGGGGGATCTGTCAAGGATGAGGATTCCATCAAGAAAGCGGATGAATACGGGATTGCCATGGTATTTACAGGAGTCCGGCATTTTAAACACTAATGCTGGGATCATGTCGGTGCAAAGTGGGTATAAGTATTATACGTGCGCCACAGGACGTGGCGGATTTTAGTCGACGTTCCTTCTGACAAGGCGCTTGCGCTTTTCTTAAGAGATAATAAAGTATAACTTTTTTGAATGTAGATTGGTGTCTAACCTTACACCTGCCACCCTCGGGTCATAAGCCAATCAGCTGATGGGGAAAAAACCGGTTCCCATGCATTTGCTCGTCTTATGCCTGTCGGGTGTCTCCTTGGCTAATCAATGCTCTTACTGAAGAACAATGTTCGTAAGCCAAGGACCGGTGACGGTTTTTCTTATGAAATGAGGTGGATTCATGAATGTGTTAGTTATCGGCCGGGGCGGCAGGGAGCATGCCATTGCCCACAAGCTGAAGGAAAGCAAACGTGTCAATCAAGTATATGCCGCACCTGGAAATCCGGGGATGGAGGATGTTGCCGAACTGGTACCGATCCAGGAAAACAACCATGAAGCTCTTATTGCTTTTGCGAAGGAACATGATATTTCCCTGACCGTGATCGGAGCGGAAATCCCTTTGCTGAATGGTCTGGCTGATGATTTTAAACAGGCAGGCCTGCGGGTGTTCGGGCCTGACCGGCTGGCTGCAGAGATTGAAGGCAGTAAATCATTTGCTAAGGACCTAATGAAAAAGTATGATATTCCAACCGCGGAATATGAAACATTCACAAACTTTGATGAGGCGAAAGCATACTTGGAGGAAAAGGGTGTGCCTATCGTGATTAAAGCAGACGGGCTTGCCGCTGGAAAAGGGGTAGTCGTTGCCGAAACGATGAAAGATGCAATGGAGGCCCTCCACGACATGCTCGTAGATGCTAAGTTCGGCAAATCATCTGCGAAAGTGGTCATAGAAGAATATTTAGACGGCGAAGAATTTTCGTTCATGGCCTTTGTAAATGGCGAAAAAGTCTATCCAATGGTAATCGCCCAGGACCATAAGCGGGCATTCGACGATGATAAAGGACCGAATACCGGGGGAATGGGCGCTTATTCACCGGTGCCGCAAATTCCTGATGTCATTGTTGAAAAAGCGTTGGAAACTGTCCTGAAACCGGCAGCAGCCGCACTTGTCGAGGAAGGGCGTCCATTCACAGGCGTTCTATATGCGGGTTTAATAGCAACGAAAAATGGAACCAAAGTCATTGAGTTCAACGCAAGATTCGGCGACCCGGAAACGCAGGTCGTACTGCCAAGGCTGAAAACGGATTTTATCGATGTTCTTGAGGCTGTTCTGGACGGAAGCGAATTTCAAATCGAGTGGGATGCCGAGCCAGTACTTGGGGTGGTTGTTGCTGCGAAAGGCTATCCGGGTGAATACGAAAAGGGCTCTATCATTAAAGGACTGGAAGAGATCAGTCCTGAAACGCATATTTATCACGCGGGTACAGCAAAAAATGAGTCCGGTGACTATATATCGAACGGAGGGCGCGTCCTTTTGCTGGCCGCAAAAGGATCCGACCTTCTGTCAGCCCAAGTAAATGTCTATAAAGAGCTCAAACCGCTTCAAAGTGATGGGCTTTTCTGGAGAAAGGACATTGGACAGAAGGCGATCCAATTCGATTTTTCCTAAACAATCATTAATCGGATAGTAAACTATCGGATTTGGATAGTAAGACTAAAAAGTTGGATCTGTTTACAACGTTTGTTTATAGGAACATAAGTAAAAATGCTTGGATAAAGACATAATCCAAGCATTTTTATCTGCCAAAAAAGCGTTATGACTGCCGATCCGACTGCTTTTCATCCTGATTGTCAGAAACGTCACCTTTATTCATGCTCTCATATATGTCCGTTAATGGACAATAACGGAGAAACCCTTCGCCAATTTTCATTGCTGCCAACATCGCAACGAGTATGTAAGATTCCCGTCCTGGTTTCTTAACGAGTTTGGCCGTAGTCCATGCCAATAATGTGAATCCGCATATAATCCGGATCAAGGCGTTCACAATCCCGATATTTTGCTGTACTTTCATATAAATGGCCTCTTTCACAAAGTTGTAACAGAAAGTTTTAAAACTTTACTGTGTTAAACTGTTTAATATGTTACTATATAGAAAAACTTAATCGGATTCTTCCAGTCAATTGGTTAAATAAAGCGCTTACTACATGTTTGTAGATAAAATCAGAAACAAATGGGGTGATGTTCATGCTAGAACAACGATATAGATGGAAAAACAAGCATCTGCGTGAGCATACAGATGTGTTGGATGGCAATAGGGCACCACATATATTGCTTAAGGATGCAGTCTACTTAAATCAAGTGTTTAGAAAATGGATGAAAGCGAATATTTGGATTTACGACGATCGGATCGTCTATGTTGGAGAAAAACTTCCCGATAAACTTGACGGCTGTGAAATTGTTGATTGTAAAGAACAATATCTCGTTCCGGGTTACATCGAACCCCATTCCCATCCATCCCAATTATATAATCCCCTTTCTCTTTCTCATTATGCATCTAATTTTGGAACCACGACGTTAATCAATGATAACCTGGTCCTTTTTTTACAATTAGAAAAAAAGAAAGCGTTTTCTCTGCTGAGGGAGTTGCGAAACATTCCGGCCACGATGTATTGGTGGTGCCGATTTGATGCGCAAACGGAAATTCAGAATGAGGAAATGATTTTTTCACATGGTGAAGTAAAGTCATGGCTAGAGCATGATGCCGTCCTTCAGGGCGGAGAGCTGACAGGCTGGCCTCGGCTGCTGGCTGGCGATGATATGCTGCTTCACTGGATGCAGGAAGCGAAACGGATGAGAAAGCAAATTGAAGGGCATTTTCCAGGTGCCTCTGAAAAAACGCTGGCAAAAATGATGCTGTTCGGGGCCGATGCCGATCATGAAGCCATGACTGGCAAAGAAGTGATGTCACGCTTGATGCAGGGGTATACTGTATCGCTGCGCCATTCTTCAATCCGTCCTGATCTGCCTAAATTGCTGGATGAAATTCAGGAGCTGGGAATAGAGCATTTCGATAAATTCCTATTCACGACTGACGGCTCACCGCCTTCCTTTTATGAACAAGGATTAACCGACAACATGATTAGAATCGCAATCGAAAAAGGTATTCCGGTGATTGATGCCTATAATATGGCTACGATAAACATCGCCCGTTATTATAACATTGAATACCTTCACGGCAATATTGCCACAGGAAGAGTGGCCAATATCAATTTCCTGGAGGATAAGGAAAATCCGACACCTGTTTCTGTGCTTGCGAAAGGAAAATGGGTGAAGCGCAATGGAATCGAAAGTGCCGAATTTGCCAAAGTCAACTGGGATGAATATGATTTCAAACCTATGCAGCTTGACTGGGACATTGAAGCGAACGACTTGGAATTTTCGATGCCGTTTGGAATCGAAATGGTCAATGATGTCATAACGAAACCGTATTCGATTTCTTTTGATGTTTCATATGAGGAGCTATCCTTCAAGCATGATGAATGTTTTTTAATGATGGTGGATGCGAATGGAAAATGGAGAATCAATACGCTCCTTAAAGGTTTTGCCAATAAATTATGCGGGTTTGCCAGTTCCTATTCCCACACGGGAGATATCATCCTGATTGGCAAGCGGAAGGAAGATATGATCATTGCTTTCAATCGGCTAAAGGAAATTGGCGGCGGGATTGTTATGACCGAAAATGGGAACGTCATATACGAGCTCCCGTTAACGTTGAATGGTGTCATGTCAAGTGAGCCTGTCCGGGAACTGATACAGAAAGAAAATGAGATGAAAAACCTTCTTCAGGAAAGAGGCTATCCTTTTTCAGATCCGGTGTACAGTTTGTCTTTTTTTTCATCGACCCATCTGCCGTATATACGCGTTACTCAGGAAGGAATGTACGATGTCATGAATAAAACGGTACTCTTTCCTCCGATAATGCGTTAAAATATAAAAGAAAAGCACCAGATAATTCATATAGCTCTTAAAAAGAATATTGTAAGGGTGCCAGAGAGACTCTGAACATAATTAGGTCATAATAAGGAGTAATGCTATGCAAATTGATAAATTAAGAGGAAAAGAGCTTGACCAGTTGTTTCAAGCTGTTTTGTCTATAAAGGATTTAGATGAATGCTATCGCTTTTTCGACGATTTATGTACGGTAAATGAGATTCAGTCACTGGCGCAGCGGCTGGAAGTGGCACGAATGCTCCAGGAGGGGAAAACGTACCACAAAATCGAGACGGAGACTGGTGCCAGCACTGCAACGATTTCGCGGGTAAAACGTTGCCTGAACTATGGGAATGATGCCTATACAATGGCCCTTGATAGAATAAAAGAAGAGTAACCTCATTAGAATATCCAAAGCCGGGGACATAACCCCGGCTTTTCGCGTTTGTTGAATAAGAAAGTATAACTTTTTCAACTTGATTTCGTGTCTAGCGCAAGCAGTCTAGCCCCGACGCACAGGACGTGCTAGTGCCGGCGTTGCCACAGGACGTGGCGATCTTAGTCGGCCTCGAGGTCATAAGGCAAGCACAGCAAGAAGGAAAGAAGCCTTCTTTCTGTGCTTGCCTTATGCTTGCCGGACTTGCGCAGGATGCGCTGACGTCGACGTTCGCCACAGGACGTGGCGGTTCTTAGTCGACGGTCCTTTATACAAGGCGCTTGCGCTTTTCGGACATTCTTCTGTTTTTCTAAGAAATTTCTAAATGATATAATGGTGTAATGGAAAGCTAGAATGGAGGATTGTCATGTATGATTTTCGTGAGTGGAAGCATGCTTTCAAGCTCGATCCCAATAAAGATATAACGGATGAAGCACTTGAACGGATTTGTGAATCCGGAACAGATGCAATCATAGTCGGCGGGTCAGATGGAATCACTTTGGAAAATGTCCTGGGTCTGATGGCGCGGGTTCGAAGATTTTCCGTTCCTTGTATAATGGAGATTTCTTCGCTGGAAACGGTCACTCCCGGCTTTGACTTATATTTTATCCCGACAGTCTTAAACAGCACGGACCCGGATTGGATGATGAATTTACATCATCAGGCAGTTAAAGAATACGGTGAAATTATCAATTGGGATGAAATGATTGTCGAGGGCTATTGCATTATGAATCCAGACTGTAAAGCTGCAGCGCTGACGAAGGCAAATACTGCACTCGATGAAGGCGATGTCATGGCTTACGCAATCATGGCCGAGAAAATGTTTCATTTGCCTATTTTTTATCTTGAATACAGCGGGACGTACGGTGATCCCCGCTTAGTGGAAATGGTAAAGGAAAATCTGTCAGAAACGGTTCTCTTTTACGGCGGCGGCATTAAAACAGCTGAAAAGGCAAAGGAAATGGGGCAGTTTGCCGATGTGATCGTTGTGGGAAATATTGTATATGACGATTTGGCTATGGCGTTGAAAACCGTTTCAGCAGTAAAATAAATGTTTAACGAAGTTCATAGAGATCGATAAAAAAATTAATCAATCGTTTGATTAGTTGTAGTATACTATAAGAACGAATGTTTGCAAATAGGATGGTGTTTTCATGCAATACTTATCTGATAAATTAGTAAAAGGATTAAATGAGCAGCAGCAAAAGGCAGTGAAAGCAACGGACGGCCCGCTTTTGATCATGGCCGGTGCAGGGAGCGGTAAGACAAGAGTGCTTACCCACCGCATTGCTTACTTAATGGTAGAAAAAGAAGTGGCACCGTGGAATATCCTTGCGATCACTTTCACAAATAAAGCAGCGCGTGAAATGAAAGAAAGAGTACGCAACCTATTGGGAGGGGCATCTGAGGAAATTTGGATTTCAACCTTCCACTCCATGTGTGTCCGCATTTTACGAAGGGACATCGACCGGATTGGCTTTAGCCGGAATTTCTCTATCCTTGATACAACCGATCAGCAATCGGTTATTAAACAGATCTTAAAAGACAAAAATATCGATACAAAGAAGTTTGACTATCGGGCCATTTTAGGAACAATCAGCTCTGCCAAAAATGAATTGTTGGCTGCAGAGGATTACACGAAAGCAGCAGGGGGATATTATGAACAGACAGTGGCGGAGGTTTATGCTGAATATCAAAGACGTCTCCGCAAAAACCAGGCTCTAGACTTTGATGACTTGATCATGATAACAATCCAGTTGTTCCAAAGGGTGCCTGAGGTGCTTGAATATTATCAGCGCAAGTTTCAATATATCCATGTCGATGAGTACCAGGATACAAACCGCGCCCAGTACATGCTCGTAAAACAGCTGGCATCACGCTTTAGGAACCTGTGTGTCGTCGGCGATTCCGATCAGTCGATTTATCGCTGGAGAGGCGCTGATATAGCGAATATCCTTTCCTTTGAGAAGGATTATCCGAACGCCAATGTCATCTTCCTGGAACAAAACTACCGTTCGACAAAAAGGATTCTCCAGGCAGCCAACGAAGTGATCGATAAAAACCGAAACCGGAAGCCTAAAAACCTATGGACAGAAAATGCCGAAGGAAACAAAATTTTTTATTTACGGGCCGACAGCGAGCAGGGAGAGGCCCAGTTTGTAGCCGGAAAAATCAACGAGATGACGCGGGACGGCTCTCGGAAATTCTCTGATATCGCCATTCTCTACCGTACGAATGCACAATCGCGTGTAATGGAAGAAGTCCTGTTAAAATCCAATATCCAATATAGCATTGTCGGCGGCATCAAATTCTATGACCGGAAAGAAATCAAGGATATCCTTGCGTATCTGCGCCTGATTGCAAACCCGGATGATGATATTTCCCTGCGCCGTGTCATTAATATGCCAAAACGCGGTGTCGGTGCGACCTCTCTTGATAAGATTGGCGACTATGGGCTGATGAATGATTTGTCGATGTTCCAGGCGCTTCAGGAAATTGAGCAGATTGGGCTTAGCCCGAAGATTTCGAAAGCGGTCAGGGAGTTCCGCGACTTAATTCACGGTTACACGCAAATGCAGGAATATTTATCGGTAACCGAGCTTGTCGAGGAAGTGCTCGGGAAAGCGGGGTACCGGGAAATGCTTGAAGCGGAAAAGTCGCTCGAGTCACAAAGCAGACTAGAGAATATAGATGAATTTTTATCCGTGACGAAAAGCTTCGAAGATAAAAGTGATGATAAATCATTGGTAGCTTTCTTAACGGATCTGGCACTGGTTGCCGATATCGACCAATTAGGCGATACAGAGGAAACTCAGGATTCTGTTACATTGATGACCCTTCACTCAGCAAAAGGGCTTGAATTTCCGATTGTCTTTTTGCTAGGACTTGAAGAGGGTATTTTCCCTCATAGCCGCTCGCTTATAGATGAGGAAGAAATGGAAGAAGAACGCCGCCTCGCTTATGTGGGCATCACAAGGGCTGAAACCGAGCTGTATCTTACCAATGCCCAAATGCGCACACTGTATGGCCGGACGAACATGAACCCGGTGTCCCGTTTTATTTCAGAAATCCCTGAGGACATTCTCGAGGATCTTTTGCCTAAGAAAAAGGGCCCTGCTTTTATGTCATCATCAAGTTCTTCCAGGGGAATGCAGCAGCGCACCCCTTCCCGTACTGTTACAGCTCCTTCGACATCAGGCGGGGAAGAAATCGGCTGGCGTGTAGGAGATAAAGCGTCGCACAAAAAGTGGGGAGTCGGAACAGTTGTCAGCGTGAAGGGTGAAGGAGAAGGAAAAGAATTGGACATTGCTTTCCCAAGCCCAACCGGCATTAAGCGTCTGCTTGCAAAGTTTGCGCCGATTGAAAAGGCGTGAGCAACACTTAGGAAAGGATAGAAGTCATGGACGTAAAAACGGCTGAAAAGCATGTGAAAGATTTGCAAAACATTTTAAATCAATACAGCTATGACTATTATGTATTGGATAAACCGTCTGTCACGGATGCTGAATATGATAAGCTTTTGAGAGAACTGATTGAATATGAAGAACAATTTCCTGAGCTTCGGTCTCCCGATTCTCCTACACAGCGTGTCGGCGGAGCGATCTTGGAAATGTTTAAAAAAGTAGAGCACCGCAGTCCAATGTTAAGTCTAGGGAATGCTTTCAATGAAGAGGGTTTGCGTGACTTTGACCGGAAAGTCCGCCAAGCAGTGGGAGACAGTTTTTCCTATGTCTGCGAATTGAAGATTGACGGGCTTGCTGTGACGCTTTTGTATGAAGATGGGTTATTACGACAGGGGGCAACGCGCGGTGACGGAACGATCGGGGAAGATATTACAGAAAACCTCAAAACGATAAAATCAATTCCGTTAAAAATAACCGATCCAATTACGATTGAAGTACGCGGTGAAGCGTTGATGTCGAAAAAATCGTTTGAAGCGCTAAACCAGGCGAAAGCGGAACGCGGCGAAGAGCCGTTCGCGAATCCACGTAACGCGGCAGCGGGCTCCTTACGCCAGCTTGACCCGAAATTGGCAGCTAAGAGAAATCTTGATATTTTCTTATACGCCATAGCCGACCTCGGCGAGACAGGAGTAACATCGCATAGTGAAGGCCTGGATTTGCTCGACCATCTCGGCTTCAAAACCAATAAAGAACGAAAAAAATGCGCAAATATCGAGGAAGTGATAGCATATGTGGAAGGATGGGTAGAAAAACGCCCAAACCTTGCGTATGATATCGACGGAATCGTCATTAAAGTCGATTCCCTCGAGCAGCAGCAAGAGCTTGGAACCACTGCAAAAAGCCCGCGCTGGTCTATTGCGTATAAGTTTCCGGCTGAAGAAGTCGTTACTACCCTTCGCGATATCGAATTAAGTGTAGGCCGAACCGGTGTGGTGACGCCAACTGCGATTTTGGAACCAGTAAGAGTTGCCGGCACGACCGTTCAGCGGGCCTCGCTTCATAATGAAGATTTAATCAGAGAAAAAGATATAAAAATCGGCGATCAGGTTGTCGTCAAAAAAGCAGGCGATATCATCCCAGAAGTCGTAAATGTACTCGCTGAACGCAGGACTGGACAGGAAGTGGAATTTCATATGCCCACTCACTGTCCTGAATGTGAGAGCGAGCTTGTCCGCCTTGATGAAGAAGTGGCGCTTCGCTGCATCAATCCAAAATGTCCGGCACAGATCCGTGAAGGGATGATTCATTTTGTGTCACGTAATGCGATGAACATTGACGGACTTGGAGAGAAAGTGATCAGCCAATTATTCAGTGAACATTTAATTAAGGATGTTGCTGATATTTATAAATTAACCTACGAACAGTTGATTAGCCTGGAGCGGATGGGAGAGAAATCCGTCAACAATCTCTTGCAGGCAATTAAAGCTTCTAAATCCAATTCATTGGAAAGATTGCTATTTGGACTTGGAATCCGCCATGTAGGCTCAAAGGCAGCCAAAACCCTTGCTCAAGAATTCGATACGATGGAAGCATTGGGAAAGGCCGCACAAGAAGATTTAACAGCAGTGAATGAAATTGGGGAAAAAATGGCCGACTCGGTCGTCACTTTCTTTGACAGCGAGGAAGTCCAGGAGTTGATCAAAGAGCTGGCTGCGGCCGGAGTGAACCAAGTGTATACAGGGGCAAAGCCAGTTATTATTGAGAATTCTGATTCGTTTTTTGCAGGAAAAACAGTCGTGTTGACCGGAAAATTGGAACAGCTGACGCGCAATGTGGCAATAGAAAAGCTTGAAACAATGGGAGCGAATGTAGCAGGCAGTGTCTCAAAGAAAACTGATCTAGTTATTGCTGGCATTGAGGCAGGTTCTAAGCTAACAAAAGCGCAGAGTCTGGATATTGAAGTATGGGACGAGGAGAGACTGATTCGAGAATTAGAGAAATAAGAGGTGAACCATGAAAAAATCCTCCTTTATCGGGCTGATTCTGTTACTTCTTCTTGCTGGCTGTGCGCCAAAATTCGAGAAGCAGCAGGAAATAGTTCCGGATACAGCTGAATCAAAGAATAAATCAGAGGAGAAAGCGGTGATTATTCCGAATTACAATATTTCAGACAAATATTATCGGACATTCCTGCCGTTTAAGCCGGCGAAAGCAAGGGGCCTCGTAGTATCCAATTTGAATACCCGTTATGATATTGAAGAATTCGAGACAGGCCTCATGCGGATTGCCCAGAACCAATTTGATCCTGATCAATATTTATTTCAGGAAGGACAGAATCTGGACAAAGAAACGGTCAACCTCTGGCTGAATCGCAAATTCACAAAGGAACAATTAAAGGATGAAGGCCTGAAGTCAACTGAAAATATCGGGCTCAATCCCTTAGATTCCGGTAAAGGTGACCTGGACACCCGAAATCAAGAAAACCCCATCTATTTAGCCCATATCCTTGAGCATGATTATTTGTTAAAGGATAAAAATAACAAGGTGCGGCTTGGCGGTGTTGTTATCGGTCTCGCACTTAATTCTGTCAACTATTATCAAAAAAAGGAATTCGGGGCCACCTACAGCAATGATGTTAAAAAACGTGAACAAGAAGGCAGGAAAATCGCTGCGGAAGTATTGCAGAGATTAAGGAAAATGGACAATTTAAAACAAGTTCCGATTACAATTGCCCTATTTGAACAAAAACAAAGATCTTCCGTCGTACCAGGGAATTTTATCTCTTATACGAATGTTGACGAGGGAAGCAGTAAAATCGATAAATGGGAAGAAGTGAACGAAAGGTATTACGTATTCCCTGCCGACGATAAAACGAAAAGTAAATTTCGTGCAGATGTGAATGCCTTTGATAACTTTAAGCAGGATGTCGAAAAGTACTTTCCCAACTTCAATGGTGTAATTGGCCGCGCATTCTATGTCGATGATCAATTACAGGAGCTGGACATGAATATCCCTATCCAATTCTATGGTAAATCTGAAGCGGTAGGCTTCACTCAATATGTGACCGGTCTGGTCATGCAGCACTTCCAAGCGCATATATCAGTACAGGTATCGATCACCTCCGTTAATGGCCCGGAAGCACTGATTGTCCGCAAAGCTAATCAGGATGAGCCGTTCGTCCATATTTATCACTGATCTGTTTTTGTATTTACATGTTTGAACACTTAGATAGTATCATGTAAAATAATAGTAGACTGATAATTTCGAGTTTACATTGGAGGGGATTTATTTGGTACAAACATACAAGCATGAACCGTTCACTGACTTCTCTCAGGAAACTAACAAAACTGATTATCTAACAGGTCTTAAGACAGTTAAAGCATATTTGGGACAAGATTATGATTTAGTTATCGGTGGCGAGCGCATTTCCACAGAAGATAAGATTATTTCCTATAACCCAGCCAATAAAGAAGAAGTAATCGGCCGTGTATCCAAGGCAGACCGCGAATTGGCCGAAAAGGCAATGAAAGCCGCTGATGAAGCTTTTACTACATGGAAGAAGGTCAAAGCTGAAGTCCGTGCGGATGTACTATTTAAGGCAGCAGCGATCATCCGCCGCCGCAAGCATGAATTCTCTGCCCTTTTAACAAAAGAAGCAGGCAAGCCATGGAATGAGGCAGATGCGGATACTGCTGAAGCCATTGACTTCATGGAATTCTATGCTCGCCAAATGCTTCTATTAAAAGACGGGGTTCCTGTTCAAAGCAGGCCGAATGAAGATAACCGCTATGACTATATCCCGCTTGGTGTAGGGATTATCATTTCTCCATGGAACTTCCCGTTTGCGATCATGGCCGGGACAACCGTGGCAGCGATCGTAACAGGCAACACGGTCCTCTTAAAACCTGCCTCGACGACTCCTGTAGTCGCGGCTAAGTTTGTCGAAGTCATGGAGGAAGCAGGCCTTCCTAAAGGAGTACTTAACTTCGTGCCCGGAAGCGGTGCTGAAGTGGGGGATTATCTGGTTGACCATCCGCGCACCCGTTTCGTATCATTCACCGGTTCCCGCGAGGTCGGTACGCGTATTTTCGAACGCGCTTCCAAGGTAAATGAGGGCCAAATTTGGTTAAAACGAGTCATTGCGGAAATGGGCGGCAAAGACACAATCGTCGTTGATAAAGAGGCTGATCTGGAGCTGGCAGCTCAATCGATTGTGAAATCAGCATTCAGCTTCTCCGGGCAAAAATGTTCAGCATGTTCCCGTGCTGTTATCGTAGAAGATGTCTATGACCAGGTGTTGAACCGTGCCGTCGAATTGACAAAGGAACTGACCGTCGGAAACCCGGAAGATAAAAATAACTTCACGGGTCCGGTAATCGACCAGAACGCCTTCAAAAAAATCATCGAATATATTGAAATCGGCAAAGAAGAAGGCAGGCTGATGGTAGGTGGAGAAGGCGATGATTCCACTGGTTATTTTGTAAAGCCAACTATTATTGCTGACCTCGAGCCGAAAGCGCGCCTAATGCAGGAAGAAATATTCGGACCGGTTGTTGCATTTTCAAAAGCAAAAGATTTCGATCAAGCGATTGAAATCGCCAACAACACCGACTATGGCTTAACAGGGGCTGTCATTACTAGCAACCGTACCAACATGGAGAAGGCGCGTGAAGACTTTCATGTCGGCAACCTTTACTTCAACCGCGGCTGCACAGGCGCTATCGTAGGCTATCAGCCATTTGGCGGTTTCAATATGTCTGGAACTGACTCCAAAGCAGGCGGACCAGATTACCTTGTGCTTCATATGCAGGGTAAGACAACTTCGGAGATGTACTAAGAAAGTCACAGCCTTCCCGCCTGGTGTGGGGAGGTTTTTATTTAAGAAAATCGTGATAAAAACAACAATAAATTTATTTGATTTTCTTGTCCAACCAACCATGAAAAAATGGAAAAAGATTAAACAGAACCAGCCATAAAAAGAGGAATAATCCACCTTATGCCGACAAGCTTAAGGGTTATTTAGTATTGTGCTGATTATTGGATTGGTATCATTATTTATACATCTGGTTAATTCCGGTATATAACAAACCGATAAGGGAGGCTTTATTATTTCTCTATATATCGGGGAAGGATTACTTCAAATGTGGTTCCTATACCAGATTCACTGGTAATATGAATCTTTCCATTATGACTCTCAATAATTTTAAAACAAATGGTTAATCCCAACCCTGTTCCTTTTTCTTTAGAGGTATAAAATGGCTGGCCGATCATGTTCAATATATCTTTGGGGATTCCGGCACCATTATCCTTAATATAAACCGACACAAATTCCTTGTCCTCAGCGTAATAAATTTGTATATTTCCTCCGGTATCAATGGCCTCGATAGCATTTTTGATAATATTAATAAAAACTTGTTTTAAACGGTTTTCTTCCCCGAAAACCCATATTGGCCTTGAAGAAGCATGTAATTCAAGTTCTATGCTTTTCATATTGGCTTCGGTACGTATAAGGGCTACGACATGATCAATCGCTTTAGCCAGATCGAATTTAGTAAAAGACAAGATTTGCGGTTTTGACAGTACGAGCATTTCGCTCAAAACAAGTTCTATTCTCTCAATTTCCGAAAAAACCACATCGATATATTCTTCATTAAGCTGTTTATGTTCCTTTAATAATTGAATAAAGCCAGATATAGAGGTTAACGGGTTTCGTACTTCGTGTGCAATTGCGGCCGACATTTGAGTGACAACCGCCATTTTTTCTGATTGTATGGACAGGTTTTCATTTAACTCAAGAAGTTCCCGCTCTGATGTTATCCAGTCCATAATGTCAGTTAATGTTCCAACCGAAGAGTCGAAATGGCCCTCAACATCGTATGAAAGCTTTGCATTGAGTTCTAACCAAATAAAACCGCCATCTTTTTTACGAAAACGAACTTCTTCTTTTACTGCTATTGTTTTTTTCGCAAAGTGGGTTAATGCTTGTTGGGTTATTAAGGACCTGTCTTCTGGATAGACATATAAGAAAATATTATTGTCTAAACTTTCTTTGATAGTAAAACCGGTCAGTGTTTCCCAGGCAGGATTGAGCAATGTGAAGTTTCCGTGTCTATCTATTTGAAAGACCGTTTCATTCAGGTTATCAAACACATAGCTGGTTGATTCGGACAGTTTTTTATATTTTTCTTCGCTGAGTGATAAGTTGGTTAGCAGGAGCTTGGATTTATCATAGTATGATGACAGCCACCAGACGAGTGCAGCAATAAATATCGTATAAATGATATCCATCGGAAGATTGATTGGATAGTTATAATAACCGTAATAAATGCTGTTCCACAAAATAACAGCACCAACAAATATACTAGTGGAAATGATTCTGCCTTTATATTTTTCCAACATATTAACATCACATCCTGGTTATCATTACTATTAATATACATGAAAAATGAAAGGGGTGTATACAGATTAATGGTATAGCTTGATGATGAAAGTTGTGACTTTACTATTGGTGATTTTAATACATTGTTGAAACTAACTAATAGTTTCATATTGGTTATATTCGTTTCTTTACAAATGGTCTTTCTCATTATTTCCTGGACAATATTTGCGGTATTTCCGATAAATAAGTGGAATTTCAGCAAATTGTTACTGGATATTTCGACAATCGGTAGTAAGAGAAAGAAACAGTATTGCCTGGGGGATGACTGTTGCTTTAGAACTGAAAAGTCTGATATGATTTATATATTGTTTTTTAGACTAACCACTATCATTGGTAAATGGAAGAATACGAAATGATGGCTTATCGATTCAGAAGTTAAGCCGCTTTTTCTAACAGTTTGGGCTTTTCTATATGGAGGTGAAAAGAGTGTCGCGTATTTCGATGGATCAGGTCAAGCATGTGGCTCATTTAGCACGGCTTGGGATTACCGAGGAAGAAACTGAAATGTTCACAAGACAGCTTGATCAAATTATTTCATTTGCAGAGCAGCTGAATGAACTTAATACAGACAATGTAGAACCGACTTCTCATGTCCTGGACATGAAGAATGTCATGAGAGAGGATATTTCGAAACAGGGGCTTCCGATTGAAGAGGTATTAAAAAATGCGCCGGACAGCAAGGATGGGCAAATCCGCGTTCCATCGATTTTGGATTAAGGAGGGAAATAGATGTCGCTGTTTGAACATAAGGTTTCAGAGCTTCATGAACTTTTACATAAGAAGGAACTTTCCGTTACCGACCTTGTCAATGAATCGTATGAACGGATCGGTCAGGTAGAGGACAAGGTGAAATCGTTTCTGACATTAAATGAAGAAAAAGCAAGAATCCAGGCCAAAGAATTGGATGACAAACTTGCAAAAGGAGAAGACAACGGGATCTTGTTCGGAGCGCCGATCGGTGTGAAGGATAACATCGTAACGAAGAATCTTCGTACGACAGCTGGAAGTAAGATTCTCGAAAACTTTGACCCCATCTATGATGCTACCGTTGTCCAGAAGCTGCAGCAGGCAAAGACTGTCACCATCGGTAAGTTAAACATGGATGAATTTGCGATGGGCTCCTCCAATGAAAACTCGGCTTACCAAAACACACGAAACCCTTGGAACCTTGAATATGTTCCAGGAGGTTCTTCAGGTGGTTCAGCAGCATCCGTCGCAGCCGGGGAAGTTTTGTTTTCGCTTGGCTCAGATACAGGAGGTTCCATCCGCCAGCCCGCAGCCTATTGCGGTGTGGTCGGCTTAAAGCCGACATACGGCCGTGTCTCCCGCTTCGGGTTAATTGCATTTGCGTCTTCACTTGACCAAATAGGACCGATTACGAGAACAGTCGAAGACAATGCCTATCTGCTTGAAGCAATTTCCGGGATTGATCCTATGGATTCCACTTCAGCAAATGTGAACGTGCCCAGTTTTGTGAATTCTTTAACAGGGGACATTAAAGGCCTGAAAATTGCTGTACCAAAAGAATACCTTGGCGAAGGTGTCGGGGAAGAAGCGAAAAAATCGGTGCTCGAAGCGTTAAAGGTGCTCGAAAAGCTCGGTGCAACATGGGAAGAGGTATCACTGCCGCATTCTAAATACGCACTAGCTACATATTACTTGCTTTCTTCCTCTGAAGCATCAGCAAACCTTTCCCGCTTTGATGGGGTTCGTTACGGCTACCGTGCCGACAATGCTGCCAATTTGATAGATATGTACAAGCAAACGCGTTCTGAAGGCTTTGGCGATGAAGTAAAACGCCGTATTATGCTTGGAACCTTTTCATTAAGTTCTGGATACTATGATGCTTATTACAAAAAAGCTCAGAAGGTCCGTACACTGATTAAAAAAGACTTTGAAGATGTGTTTCATAAATATGATGTAATCGTTGGGCCGACATCCCCTACGCCTGCTTTTAAAATCGGTGAAAAAACAAGCGATCCTTTAACAATGTATGCGAACGATATTTTGACGATTCCGGTGAACCTTGCCGGTGTTCCGGGGATTTCCGTGCCATGCGGCTTCGCGAACGGTCTTCCGCTTGGCTTGCAGATTATCGGCAAACATTTTGATGAAAGCACGATTTACCGCACTGCGCATGCATTTGAGCAGGCAACAGATTTTCATAAATTAAAACCGCAGCTGTAAGGGGTGAAAAAGATGAACTTTGAAACGGTTATTGGCCTTGAAGTACATGTGGAGCTTAAAACAGATTCGAAAATTTTCTCGGCAAGCCCGAATCATTTTGGGGCAGCGCCCAATACAAATACCACAGTAGTTGACCTCGGTTACCCGGGTGTACTGCCGGTATTAAACCGAAAAACCGTTGATTTCGCGATGAAGGCTGCGATGGCGTTAAACTGCGAAATCGCAACTGAAACGAAATTTGACCGGAAAAACTATTTTTATCCGGATAATCCGAAGGCTTACCAAATTTCGCAATTTGACAAACCAATTGGCGAACACGGCTGGATTGAAATAGAAGTAAACGGCAACAAAAAGAAGATCGGTATTACGCGCATCCATATGGAAGAAGATGCAGGCAAGCTGACCCATACAGGGGACGGCTACTCGCTGTGTGACTATAACCGCCAGGGAACGCCGTTGGTTGAAATTGTTTCCGAGCCTGATATCTCCTCTCCGGAAGAGGCATATGCCTACCTGGAAAAACTAAAATCGATTATCCAGTATACCGGGGTTTCTGATTGTAAGATGGAAGAAGGTTCATTGAGATGTGACGCGAATATCTCGCTTCGTCCGGCTGGTCAAAAAGAATTCGGTACAAAGACAGAGCTTAAGAACTTGAACTCCTTCAATTTTGTCCGTAAAGGGCTTGAGTATGAAGAAAAACGCCAGGAAGAAGTGTTGAGTGCAGTTGGGGTGATTGAACAGGAAACACGCCGTTTCGATGAGTCAACCGGAAAGACGTTGCTAATGCGCGTGAAAGAAGGATCTGATGATTATCGCTATTTCCCTGAGCCTGATCTTCTCGATCTTTATATTGATGAAGAATGGAAAGCACGTATCCACGCAGAAATCCCTGAGCTTCCCGATGAACGGAAGAAACGCTATATGGAAGAACTCGGCCTTTCAGCGTATGATGCAGCCGTATTAACGGTTACAAAAGAAACAGCCGATTTCTTTGAGGCTACAGTTGAAAAAGATGCAGATGCCAAACAGGCATCTAACTGGATCATGGGGGAGCTTTCCGCCTATTTAAATGCCGAGGGAAAAGAACTGCATGAAGTGGCCCTAACACCAGAAGGACTGGCAGGGATGATCAAGCTAATAGAAAATGGCACAATCTCATCGAAAATCGCCAAGCAAGTCTTTAAAGAATTAATTGAAAATGGCGGAGATCCCGAGACAATCGTAAAGGAAAGAGGCCTAGTCCAGATTTCGGATGAAGGCGCCCTAAAGAAGATTGTCGGTGAAGCATTAGACAATAATCCGCAGTCTATAGACGATTTTAAAAATGGAAAACAAAAAGCAATTGGCTTCCTTGTCGGCCAGATCATGAAAGCGACAAAAGGACAGGCCAATCCGCCGCTTGTAAACAAGATCCTGCTTGAAGAAATTCAAAAACGATAAAATAAGCCGTATCGCTATAAGCGGTACGGCTTTTGCATACCTGCCGTTTCTTGTGGACAAACTGGCAGACGGTTATCAATTAATGATCGAAGCGTTTGAAGAATCTTGCTTTAGGCATTTAGTTTTTAACAAAGTGGTATATAATTTCCTTTTTCCGTAAATATTTTTCGAATTTGTAGAATTAGATTATCTTTACGTTTAACAAACCGTTTACATACCTTATTTAGGGGAATAATAGGAATACATATTAGGGAGGGACTTAAAATGGCAAAATCAAAAAATAGTTTATTAGGCATTGCAGCTTTGGGAACGGCAGCGTATTTATTTCGAAATAAGAGCTCGCGTGACAAAGTTATGAATAAGATTCAATCTTTAGTTACACCTGAAAGACGTGAAAAGATTATGGATCAGGTTCGAACATTTACAGGAACAAACAGCTCTACAGAAAAATATACACCACAAAACAACAATGAAAAGGAACCCAACAGTCAAGCACTGTCCACGGCTGATACGATGGATCAGCAGACCCACAAATTCCTGGAACCGGATAAAAAAGATGAAGTTACTGAAGTAAAAGTAACAAAATAAAAAAAGGCTATACCACTTTTTAAGTGGTATAGCCTTTTCAATATCCGGTAAATTAAATGTAGGCCGCAGAATGATAATTATGGCATGATCCAAATCGTTTCTGTAAGTCCATCAAGCAGAAGTATCGAAAGTCCCGCTAATTAGCTATTATAGTGATTACTTTTACATACTTATCCAACATTTAAGGGAATGTAATTTGATTGGAGAGTTATGCTATGGACAACATTCATCAAACATAAAAACTGATCCTTTTACAGATCAGTTTGCTCCGGATAATCACAATATTCAATAATTGTACCTTCTGTATCAGCCGGGTTCAAATAAATTAAGCGTCTGCCATGCTTGTTTATTCTCAAAGATCCTTCTAATATACGAATACCTTGCATCTGAAGTTCCTCCAATGCTTTATTTAGATCATCGACTCGATAGGCAATATGGTGGACACCTTTGCCTTTTTGCTTGATAAATCTTGCAATTGGTGACGTGGTATTGTTTGTTGGTGCCAACAGTTCAATTCTGTCTCTGCCTACTTCCAGGATCGCCACTTCACTTTCCACACCACTTACATCGCTTTTATAACGGTCTATCAGTTTACCCATTAGAATACTTTCATAAAAACGAATACTGCTTTCTAAATCGCGGACAGCAATGCCGATATGATCCATTTTTTTATCCATATAATCCTCCTGGTTTCATTGTTATATTAAAGGAATTATACAATACTAACTGGGGTAACGTCTGGAAATGAGGATTTACAATGGCTAAGAAAGAAAGTAAGTTTAAAGGTCGGTTAAAGAAATATCAAGGAAATCATGGTAATTAAGTGAATTATATAGATATAAAAATAAGGTAGGTGTTCATATGTTAATAAAACCAAGGAAATTACAGCCAGGAGATATTGTTGCGACAGTAAGTCCTTCATGGGGTGGGGCAGGTGATCCTGAGCTTAGATGGCGTTATGAGCAAGGTGTAAAGAGATTAAAAGAAGTTTTTGGTCTTAAGGTTGTCCCAATGCCGAATAGTTTGAATGGTGGAGACTACCTTTATAAGAATCCACAAGCCCGTGCGGAAGATTTGATGACGGCATTTAAAGATAAGAGTATTAAAGGAATCTTTGCGAATATTGGTGGAGATGATAGTATTCGTTTACTTCCTTATATTGATTTTGATGTAATACATGAGAACCCCAAAGTTTTTGTGGGCTATTCAGATGTGACGATTTCACATTTGTTTTGCCATAAAGCAGGTATCTCATCTTTTTACGGTCCAGCGATTTTAGTGGATTTTGCAGAAAATGTTGAGATGGATACATATACAATTGAAATGGTGAAGCGAACGTTCTTTTCAAATGAAGTTATCGGTGAAATTAAACCAGCTAAAGAATGGACGAGTGAGTATTTGGATTGGGATGAAGCGAATAAGAACCAACGACGTACGATGCAGCAGAATTCGGGTTGTGAAGTACTTCAAGGCTCAGGTGTCGTACAAGGACGTTTGATTGGTGGTTGTATTGAAGTGCTAGAGTTCGCGAAAGGAACAGAAATTTGGCCTGATAAGAAATATTGGGAAGATAGCATTCTTTTCTTTGAAACCTCTGAAGAAAAGCCAAAACCAGAGCTTATAAAATATTGGTTGCGGAATTATGCAGCACAAGGCATTCTGCAAAAAGCGAATGGAATCATTTTCGGCAAACCACTAGACGAGAAGTACTACGAGGAATATAAAGAAGAAATTCGCAAAGTCATGAAGGAATATGATTTGGAAGATTTGCCGATTCTTTATGACTTGAATTTTGGTCATACCGAACCGAAGTTTATTTTGCCGTATGGCGCTATAGCAGAAATTGATTGTAGTAATGGAACTTTCTTTATTTTAGAAAGTGGAGTGGAATAGAATACTTATAAATTTATAAAGAATGCCAAAGATATCGCACATGATGCAAAGATTAATCAGACCGTATCAAGTCCTACCGAATTTACTACTGGTCACAATGTAGGAAGTAAAGAAGAAGTTGACAAGGTAATGGAACAGGCAAAGAAGGCTGGTGCTAATATAACAGACCCGCCTCATGACACTTTTTGGGGTGGATACTCTGGCTACTTCCAAGACCCAGATGGCCATTTGTGGGAAGTTGTCTGGAATCCACAATGGGAAATAAATGAATAGATACCAAATGAACTGCATCCTTGGTTTTACGAAAGGAATCTTTTCTTAATTAATGTCTAAACGATCGGGAGCAAGAGTGGAACAAAGAAGATATAGAGGAAAAGGTTTGTACGAAAAGAATTAGATAGAGCAAATGATTTGCGAAAAGAAGGCAAGCAAAAAGAATCTAACGAAATACTTTTAAAATTGGTAAAAGAGTTTCCTGATGATCCATACATTAACTACCAATGTGCTTGAAGTTTTGATGTATTAGGAGAAGAATCAAAAGCAGTACCTTTTTATGAACTCCTTTTTTTATGCAGCCACAAGCTTCTTCAGAACCCGAAAAGCGTTGATGGATCAACGAGGTATAAAATCCTGCATAAACGATAAATGGTGATAAGCTGAAACCCCTTGAGCGCCAAAGGGTATTGTTATTCGGAAGGTTCCGAAACATTAATTAAAAATATGTGGTTTAACTTTGTACTAAATTTAGAGCATAGTTCAAGAATGATGAATCTACTTTATATCCATTCTTTTCATATAGCCTTTGGGCGTCATTATTATCTGGAGCGGTTTGAAGCTCTAATGATTTTGCTCCTGTGCTTAGGGCATATTCTTTGGCTTTTTCTAAAAGCTTTTGAGCGACACCTTTCCTTCTTGCTTCTTCATGCACGTATAAATCATTTAATATCCATGTTCTTTTCATCGAAACAGATGAGAAGGAAGGATATAGTTGAGTAAACCCCAAATATTCACCTTGATCCACGGTGACAAATATAACAGACTCTTGATTTTTCAAGCGTTCAGAGATAAAAAGCTCGACCCCATTTAGATCAGATGGTTGTTTATAGAACATGCGATACAAATTAAATAAGTTAGAAACCTCTTTTAGATCTGACAATGTTGCTTGATATACTTCCATACCTATTCTCCCTCTTTATTATGAATTGTCCACTAGTAACCCAAAGGATCTAGTGGAAAAAGTTTATCAAACTATTCTCTACAATTATAACTAAATTTACTATATAAGTTGAAATAAACATTTCCTATTTCGGTTAAAGTCATTACGTTGCGTAAGGTTCAAGTCTAAAATTTTGATTATTCTCGTTGTTAAGATGTGAAGCAATCAAATAAATCTTCAAATGATAAAATTAGATATACAATAATGATAGAACATATGATATAAGGTAGTTATTCTCATATACTGAGGTGAGGAAAAATGGACAGCATTGTCTTATTCGATGGAATATGTAACCTCTGTAACAGCAGTGTACAATTTATTTTAAAAAGGGATCCTGTTGCTCACTTTAAGTTTGGTTCGCTCCAGAGTGATTTGGGGCAAGAAACAATTGAGCGGTATCGATTATCTAAGAAGTTGAACAGCATTGTTTTGATAGAAAATGATAAAAGTTATACAAAATCCACGGCTGTATTGAGAATCTGTAAAAACCTGAAAGGGGCTTGGAAACTTGTATCCATCCTGCGAATCATACCAAGACCGATACGGGATTTCTTTTACGATATTATTGCTAAGAATCGCTATAAGTGGTTTGGAAAGCAAGATAGCTGTATGTTACCTTCCCCTGAATTCAAGGAAAGATTTATCGATTAATAGATAGGGAGATAGGGAGGATTTCATTTTATGGGTAAAAAGGTCGTATTGGCTGGCGGTTCAGGTTTCCTAGGTCAATCAGTGGCTGAGTTTCTGGCTGCTCACGGGTATGAAGTGGTTATCCTTACAAGAGGGAAATCCAGCATGGAAGACAGAATTAAGTATATACACTGGGATGCTGTTCAAATAAATGATTGGGTAAGTGAGCTGGAAGGCTGTTATGCTGTTAATCCTGTCACCAATAAACAATTCATGGCAACGTTACGAAAAGCAATGGGAAAAAGCTGGAATCCTCCGGCACCGGCTCCGTTCGTTTGGTTGGGGGCTTATTTACTAATGAAGACGGAACCAAGTCTGGCTCTCACTGGCCGGAATTGTCTACCTGAAAAACTGCTGGATAGCGGCTTTACTTTTCATTATTCAGATTTGGAAACGACCTTAAAGGAGCTTGTCTAAAGCGCTTAGAAAAAGCCTTGGCAGCTTCCAAGGCTAAGTAAGTCCTTATTAATAATAATGGGTGCGGATGAAAGGGGATCCATTCAAATGCACACTGACACATTGATGTGCAATCGTTATTTGGCGGGTTCAAGTAACGTTGTAGGCAAATACCCTTCTTTACCCGAATCCGTCATTTTAACCCTGGTTCGGCGGACATCTCTTTCAATTACTTCTACTTCGCTGTCCTTGTTAATAGCCGATACCTGCTTTTCCTTTTCTATTTTTTCAACACCTTTTAAATCATTTACTTCTATTAGTTGATATAATTCATCGTAAGCTTCAGGATTTAATGCCAGATAGGCATCTTTTTTGACGGTGGCTTTATCACCTTTTTGAAGGGTGTTTTCTTTTATCTTCTGGTCACCCTCCTTATAGATATCCTTCATGTTTTGAACGATTACCGGGGTTTCTTTTTTCGCTGTATCAGAAAGCTGCTTAACTTCTTCCTTCACTTGTCCTGTAGCTTCTTCCGCCTTTTGTTCGACCTGCTTAGCAGCTTGCTCCGTATCCTTTGATATTTCTTCATTGCTGCATCCAGTAAAAAGGAGCACACTCAAACCAAGAGAAAGAGAAACAAGATTCGTAGATAGGCCCATTTGTTAACCTCCTTGCCTTTATATACTTAAAATTACCACGAGAGTCAGAAAATAAACCAAAGAATAAAAAGGATGAAAAGGTCAAAGGCATATTAAAATAATGATAAAGCCTATCATGTAGATTAAAGTAAGTTCTCATTAGGCCAGCTATATGATTAGAAAGGAAATAAGGCGGGTGATGCAATTGCCAGTTACTGAAACAACTGCCTACTATTCTCCTATTTGTTATAGGAATGATTTTGACTATTTTTTGATGGGTGAGAAGGCGGAAATAAGTGAAATCGGCACATCTCGTAAACCGAAATAAAATAAAGACTCTTCAAGCTTATTAAGTGGAAAGGTGAGAATAAATGATCAAGGTGGCAGCTGAAAAAGATATTCATATCATGCATCAACTAATGCTGGAGGCTTTCGAGGAATATCGAACTCTTGAATTTCCTTCAAGCGCCCTGAATGAAACTGTATCCTTGATTCTTAATTCGGTTAGGAACGATTCGGAACAGGCAATTATTCACTTTGAGGAGGACATTCCAATAGGTTCTGCAAGATTCAAAATGGAGGATCATTACCTCTACTTTTCACGTGTCTCAGTTCCTTCACATGCAAGGGGGCAAGGGGTTGCGAAGTCGATGTTAATCTGGCTGGAAAATCATGCTAAACAAGATAACAAAAATGAAATGCGATGCAAAGTCCGGGTATCCCTTCCGAAAAATATTCAATTATACCGATCATTTGGCTACAGTGTAATCAAGGAAGAAATCGTAACCAACCCGAATGGTTTTCCTGTTAAAACTGCAATTATGGGAAAACCGCTATAAGCAGTTCTAAAAATAAACCGCATGGATCTCAAACGATCCATGCGGTTTATTTTTCAAGTTTAGACTTGTTATGATTCAATTTAATCAAACGTTTGATTAACTAAGAAAACCTTGATTTTAAAGGCTTTTCCTTATCCCTTCGTTCCGGAAGAGAGATTGGCTCCTTCAATAAAATGCCTCTGAAAGATAAAGAAGAGAATCAAAGTCGGAAGCATGACTGTGAATGACATCGCCATTAAGTAATGCCATTGGACCTGTACGTTGCCTTTGAATGTTTGCAAACCGAGCTGCAGCGTATATAGATTCTCATCATTCAGATATAATAGTGGTCCTAATAGATCATTCCATGCAGCGTTGAAGGCAAACAGCGCGACAATGATAAGCGCCGGTTTCGTTAGCGGAAGCATAATGTGCCACCAAATTTTGAAGTGGCTTGCTCCATCCATGATTGCCGCTTCGCTTAATTCATCCGGAATCGTCAGCATGAACTGGCGAAGCAGGAAGATATAGAAGGCACTTCCAAGAAAGGCTGGCGCGATCAGCGGCAGATACGTATTTACCCAGCCGAGCTTTGAAAAGATAATGTACTGGGGCACCAGGGTAACGAAAGCAGGAATCAGCATTGTTGCCAGAAGAATGACAAACAGTGCATTTCTGCCTTTAAACTTGATCTTGGCAAATCCGTAAGCCACAAACGAATTAACGAATACATGGCCAATTGTCGCAATCACGGAGATAAATAGTGTATTAAGCCCCCAGCGCGTAAACGCGCCGGTTTGCCAGGCTTCGAAATAGTTTGAGAACTGAAACGACTCCGGGATAAGGGAAGGAGGATGCTGGGCGATTTCGGCAGGTGTTTTCAAAGAAGTCGAAATCATCCACCAAAGCGGTATCAGCAGTACGATGCTGCCCAATATCAAGATGGCAAGCACCAGGGTGTTTTTGGTTTTTGTTTTAAATCTTCTCGTTTGATAGAACTTCACTTCATTGTTCACTTCTTGTCACCTCCATCGTAATGCACCCATTTGTTGCTGAATTTTAAATGAAAGACTGTCAGAATCATGATGATAAAGAACAAGAACCATGCCATTGCTGAAGCGTAACCCATATTGAAGATCTTGAACGCGTTGTTCCACATATGCAGGTTATAGAATAGCAAGGAATTCGCCGGTCCGCCTTCTAATCCGCCGGACGAGCTGAGGTCTCCTCCCTGAATCATTACATAAGCTTCCTGGAAGATTTGGAAGGAGAAAATCGTGCTTGTAATGATGTCAAAGAAAATAATCGGCGTCAGCATCGGCAGGGTGATATGGAAGAACTTTTGAAAAGCATTCGCTCCGTCGAGGTCTGCGGCTTCATATAACGCCGGTGACACTCCCTGGAGCCTTGCGAGATACAACAGCATGCCGCCGCCGACACTCCACAGCTTCATCAAAATAAGCGAAGGCTTGGTCCATTCCGGATCGAACAGCCACGCAGGACCGTTGATCCCAAACCAGTCAAGGATCGTATTTACGAGCCCGGTTGAAGGGCTTAATAGGTGCATCCATAGAAAATAAACAGCTACCCCGGAAAGTACCGCAGGAAGATAGTAAATTGTCCGGAAGATTTTCATACCGGGGATTTTCTGATTCAGTAGAAGGGCCACAAATACAGCGCCTGCTGTCGTCAAAGGTACTGAAAATATCACGAAATAAAGGGTGTTCCATAACGATGTCCAAAATAAATTGTCCTCTGTGAACATCCGCTTATAATTATCGAGTCCTACGAAATTCATTTGCGAGGTAATATTATAATCGGTGAAACTTACATATAAGGAAAAAAGAAGCGGTCCTGCCATTAAGAAAAGCAAGCCCACAATCCATGGAGAGATGAACAGGTATCCCATTAGGTTTTCTGTTTTGCCGCCTTTATTTCTTTTTCTTTTTGAAAGCACAGCTGCTTTAGGAAGGGCTGCTGAAGTAACGTCGAGCTCAGTTGTTTTCTCGGGAGGATATGGTTTTTCTTTTTCGTTTATTACCGTTTCATTCATCATAAAGCTCCTCTCACGTTACAGAAAGAAGAGAAGTCCGATGACTTCCCTTTTTTCTGTAATATTTTATATATTTTCCTGAAGCAAAGTAGCTATGTGTTATTTCGCGCTGTTCTTTACGTCTTTTTCCGCTTTCTTCAATGCCTGTTCCGGTGAAATCTTGCCTTGGACGGCATTGTCGATGATCGGATCCACAATGCTTTTATAGTCCGGATACTTCACCGGTACAGAGTGGAATGGTGTGTCTTTCAAGTTATTTATCGCACTTTCGTAAACCAGTTTGCCGTCACCCTCAAGCGCATTGACTACGCTATCTGCGGCCTTTTTGTTGGCCACAATGTCAAAGTTCTTTTCAGCCCAATACGACTGGACCTTTTCGCTTGTTAAATACTCGATAAACGTAGCTGCTTCCTTTGGATGCTCCGCGCCTTTTGGCACTTCCATTACAAAGCCGCCGCCTTCATTCCAGTTACGGCCGCCTTCTTTGAAAGCAGGAATCGGAGCTACTCCGAAGTTCATATCAGTCTTAGAGTCACGAATTTGGGTGTAGAAGTTTGCCGTATCAGTCCAGATTGCAACCTTCTCTGAAATAAAGGGATTCGTTTGTCCACTGCCGAATTCAGCTTCAAACGCCTGAACATTTTTCTTGCCAAGGCGCTTCTGCCAATCAGCAACCCACTCAAGGCCCTCGATTTTATTAGCTGTGGCAAAATACATCTTGTCTCCTTCAATAAACCCTTTGCCGTCATCGGCGTTCGACATCCAGCTGGCTGCACCAAAGCTGCCCCATAATGGATAGTAGCCGACGCGCTCATAGCTATTTCCCTTTTTCACATCAAGCTTTTTTGCATGCTCTTCAAGCTCTTGCCATGTGGTTGGCGGCTTTTCCGGATCGAGGCCGGCTTCCTTATAAGCATCCTTGTTGTAGAATAGCAGGCGGTTATCGGTTGCAAACGGAACTCCGTGAACTTTGTCCTGATATAATGCCGAATCCCACAGGTTTGGATAAAGTGTATTTTTAAGGTCTTCACCCAAGTACTGGGACAAGTCTTCGGTCTGTCCGTTTTTCGCGCGGTGTGCCACGGAGTGAAGGTCATTTACAATGACATCAGCAGGATTTCCTGCTGCTACAGCTGCCGTGTTCTTCGTCCAGATATCCCCCCATGGAACGAAGGTGTGCTTTACTTCAATTTCGTCCTGTGACTTGTTAAAGTCAGAGACAATTTTATCAATAACAGGCTTTCTTGTTTCCGAACCCCAGAATGTCTGGAAATTGACGACTACTTTTCCGTCTTTATTTTTATCACTTGCATCTGAGCCGCCGGAGCAAGCGGATAAGATAACGCTAAATAAAAGAATAAGAACAAAACCTAAACGAAATCCTCTTGCCATTGCTTTGTTTCCTCCGTTTTCTAAAAAGTCATTTTTGTACTACTATTTATACCTCTTCTTGAAGTTGTGAAACATGTAAATATCTACCTGTGGTTTTATCGATATTAAAATTTCAGAAAATGATAAGGCTTAATAAAGTTGATTGTATAGCAGTTTTAAAGGTAATATAGAAAGGTGATTAAAATGGGAAGAAGTGTATAAGGAAGGTTTTCCTATTTAAAGGAAAAGCGCGGGCTGTAATAAATGTATGGATTATGCTTCATTGCTTTTTCGTACATAAATCGGTAACATGTAAAATGTGGAATTCATTTATATTAAGTAGGATGATGGGAAATGAAAAGAGCAAGATTGATCTACAATCCAACGTCTGGTCGGGAAGCGATTAAAAAGCATTTGCCGGAAGTGCTGGCGAAGCTTGAAAAAGCTGGATACGAAGCGTCCTGCCACGCGACAACAGAAGAAGGCGATGCAACGAACGCGGCGCGTATCGCAATTGAACGAGGATATGATGTCGTGATTGCGGCCGGTGGTGACGGAACCATTTACGAGGTCGTCAATGGGCTTGCGGATGCGGAAAGGCGACCGAAGCTTGGCATCATTCCTGTAGGAACAACTAATGACTTTGCGCGTGCCATTCAGGTACCCCGGTCTGTCGAGGCGGCGGCTGATATTATTGCAGCAGGGCACACGATGCCAATCGACATCGGGAAAATGAATGAAAAGTACTTTATTAACATTGCGGGCGGGGGACGCCTCACCGAATTGACATATGAAGTGCCCAGCAAGCTGAAAACGATGATCGGACAGCTGGCGTACTATTTGAAAGGCATTGAAATGCTGCCATCCATCAGAGCGACGGAAGTTACTATCGAGTATGACGGCAGGATTTTTGAAGGCGAAATCATGCTGTTCCTGGTTGCTAACACGAACTCTGTCGGCGGCTTTGAAAAACTGGCACCTGATGCTTCATTGAACGATGGCATGTTCACGATGCTGATTTTGAAAAAAACGAATCTGGCCGACTTTATCCGGATCGCCACTCTTGCTATTCGCGGTGAGCATGTAAATGACCGAAACGTCATATACGCAAAGGCAAACCGAATTAAAGTCGCCACAAAAGACAAAATGCAACTTAACCTTGATGGTGAATTTGGTGGGCTGGCCCCGGCGGAATTCGTCAATCATTATCGCCATTTTGATGTATTTGTTCCGGCAGGAAAGCTACCTGATGACCCGGCCAATCAATAATCCCAGGAAGATCACTCGTTGCGGTGGTCTTTTTTTATATTATATGAAGAAAATCGATTGGTTAATGTATAGTAACTATGAATTTCACGAATTAGAAAGAAGTGTTATCAGAACAGGTACTTCTTCAAAAATCCCTTTTCTTATAGGAATTATAACTAGCTACTTTGTCACTAAAAGAATAAAACTTTACATTAAATAGACAAAAGTCCAAAATTACTCTGATGATTTTTGGTATAAGGCTGTTTCCTAAGTTGTGTTATTAATAGGATTATTAAGGTTAGACTATCCTTTCTAGATTGGCCTGACATTTTATTTGAAACGCTTAGGTGACAGAATAGTAAAAAAATTAAAAAAATGGGACCAATTCATTCCAACACCAATATTATATATAGAGGTGATTAGAATGAATAAAATGTCCAAACTGTACATCTTGTTGTTACTATCTGTGTCTTTAATTTTGTCCACTGGCTGTATTATATCTTATGCAAGTGATAATTATTACGATTCATATGAGCAGCTAAGTGAACATGAAGTACTAAATGAAGATTATGCAATCAATTATAAGCAGAGATACAGTAATATTGCCATAATCGCTATTCACGGCGGAAGTATTGAACCTGGAACATCGGAAGCAGCCAAAGGTCTGGCAGAACAAATGAGGTATTCTTATTATTTATTTGAAGGGATAAAACCAAGTAATAATCAGATATTACATCTCACATCTGTAAGCTTTGACGAGCCAATAGGCAGAAAAATGGCTCAGGATTCCATGACCGTTTTATCCATTCATGGTTATCGGGGAGAAGAATCAATTGTGTTCCTCAGTGGAAAAAACGAAACCTTTAAGAAAATGATCGGACATTCTCTTCGCAAACGAGGCTTTCGTATTGAAGAAGCGCCTTCTGACATTGGTGGTACGAATGATGAGAACATTGTCAATGATAATCAGCTGAAAGCCGGTGTCCAGTTAGAGCTGACTGCAGAGCTGCGCAAATCCTTTTTTGAGAACCATGATTGGTCACAGCAAAACCGTTCAAACACAACTGCTATCTACTATCGATTTATCGATGGATTAAAAGCAGCCAGCTACTCCTATGATACGGTACTTTCTTTTGGTGAGGCCAACGAAGAAAGCGCTTACAATAAATAAAACAGTTATGTGAAAGACCGTTCTTATAAGTGCAATTTAGTAAAAAGATCCCCTTTCATCTTTTATTGCTATGTGGAAAAATGGAAGGGTTTACAAGAATGCTCATTAATTATCTACTTCCAATTATTTAAAAGACTGAAAGTGAAGTAGTGGGTGTTCCCTAATCAACTCCCATGAAAATTAAAAAAGCTCAAAATCCAGAAAAAACCACAACAAAATAGACCCAGTAAAAACGCTTTTTAAAAAAAGGCTGAGCCTTATGAGTGATCTGATTGAGTTTGGTAAATCGTTAAACAAAAACCTCCAATTAAGTAGAGGCTAGCGCGACGACCAAAAAAGGATTAATCTCCCATGAGTGCTACCCATAAAGGGCGCGACAGTCGGTGGTACACCGTGGTCGTCGGAGTCAGACTAACGGATGGGCTCAAAGGCACCATAGTTCAACGACCTTCTTCGCCAGCCATTAAAACATTATCGACATAGAGACCAATTTTCATTCTCTGTGGTGAAGCGCTGATTTTTGCGCTTCATGGATGGCTAATGGGTGTGATAGGCTAAGAAGACGATTATCCCCTTAGCGAAGGAAAAATCATTTTTTTTGCTACCTGAAATGTCTTAGCGTGGGTTTTACGTTAAAATGTTTGTGATACACCCAATTGACTTATACGGAAATATGGCAAATAAATGGTGTTTTATTAAAGGAGAGGTAGAATGTTTCCAGTGTTTGAAACAGAGCGGTTAATTTTAAGAGAAATTACAGAAAAGGACGCACATGGAATCTTTAATTGCTTTTCTAATAATGCTGTAACACGTTTTTATGGACAGGATACATTAACTACCCTGGACCAAGCAAAGCAATTTGTTGAAGCTTTTTCTAAAAACTACAACGAAAAAAGGGGTATTAGATGGGGAATTGAATTAAAGGGCAAAGAAGGGATTATTGGCACAATCGGGTTTCATGCCTGGTCACCTAAATATAAGAGAGCTGAAATTGGATACGAACTCCATCCTGATTACTGGAGAAAAAGGTATGCTACAGAAGCGGTGAAAAAAGTAGTTTCATTTGGATTTAATGAACTTGGCTTAACCCGTATTGGGGCAGTTGTTTTTATTGATAATCATGCTTCTAATCAGTTATTAATTAAATTAGGCTTTGAAAAAGAAGGGATTTTAAGAAACTATATGTATCAAAATGGTGTTCCTTATGATACAAATGTTTATTCTATATTAAAATCCAGTTAACTTAGAAAAAGATATTCCAAGAAACGAAATAAATGAGTCCTATACACATGTAGCTTTTTCAATTGACGAAAAAGACTTCGATGAGATGCATGAAAAACTAAAGAACCTACATGTAAATTCAAGTCGTGAGAGAGATGAGCGCGATAAAAAGTCTATTTACTTTACTGATCTGGATGGCCATAAGTTTGAATTCCATACAGGTACTCTGCAAGACAGATTGGATTATTATAAAGAAGAAAAAAAACATATGGAGTTTTTGATATAATCAAATTTTCCTTCTTTAACAAACAGGAGGCTTATTTGAATGGTTGGATAAAGAAAGCAGTCCATTGGAGGTGTTTGTGTTGTTTAGTGAAGTGGAAATTGAAGAAGTAAAATCAATTGGGGTACATATTGATAGGCTATCGGAGCTTCTGGTAAGGGTAGTTGAGGATGGTGCGTCCATTGGTTTTCTGCCGCCAATGCAGCTTTCAGAGGCGAAAAAATACTGGGAAACTGTAATAAAACCTGATGTGATTTTATTTGTGGCCAAAATAAACAATGAGATAGCTGGGAGCGTCCAATTACATTTATGCACTCAGCAGAACGGCAGGCATAGAGGGGAAATCGGAAAATTAATGACCCACCCTGATTTTAGACGTAATGGTATTGGCCGTTCATTAATGCAAAAAGCTGAAGAAACAGCAAAACAAGAAGGCAGGTCGCTTTTAGTTCTTGATACAAGAGAAGGAGATCCTTCTAATCACCTCTATACTTCAATAGATTATGTTGAATCGGGACGAATCCCTAACTATGCACGGTCAGCAAATGGGGAACTACATACAACCGTTTTTTATTATAAATCTCTTTAGAAATCGATCATAGGCAAATGAATAAAAACAATTAATTATGCCTTCAATTTAAAGTTAAAACCTGCGTCGGAAGTGCTAAGCTTGTACTGTTCCAATCCAAAGGACTGATTCGCGGGAATCTCCCAACATAATCAGCCCTTTTGGATGTTAAAAATTGAATTAGTTTTGACATCTATCATTAGATTTGTCCATTTGATTCAGCCCAGTCGGTAAAGGAACCAGTACCATTGCATCCGGAGCAGTCGTACACGTTCGAATAGTTATACTCATTCGGAGCATAGGCATTAAACCCCCTGCCGCGACAGTCAGGACATAACCCCTTTTCCTCCATATTCGAAACATGCCTCTCAAGTCTGGAAGCATTCCACGCAGATATAGCATTGAATAATCCCATTCTACTCACCTCACCTATTTTTTCTTATTTTGCTTTAGAAATAGGATTTTTATACATAACACCTCGAGGCTCTAGGGATAAAATTTGTTATATTATTTTATGAAGAGTTTAGGTGTTTTGTGACTAAGCCCGGAATGAATTTTTAATTATAACGATGTATGGTAAAATGTGATATTGATCTTTATAGAAAGAGGAAGTACACATGAAAAAAACAGCACCAGTCGCTAAAAATGATTATATAGATGTGACGTTCGAGGATCTGACCCATGATGGAGCAGGGGTGGCAAAGGTAGATGGTTACCCAATCTTCATACCAGACGGGCTCCCGGGCGAAAAGGCAAAAATTAAAGTGATCAAAACCAATAAAGGCTACGGATTTGGCCGACTGATTAAACTTTACGAAAAAAGCGAGCACCGGATTGAAGTGCCCGCTTCTGAAACACATAAATATGGAGGAACCCAGCTCCAGCATCTAAGTTATGAAGGACAACTCCAATTTAAAGAAAAGCAAGTACGTGAGGTCCTTTCGCGAATTGGGAAATTGGAAGACGTCAAGGTACACCCAATTCTGGGCATGGAAGAGCCGTGGCATTACCGAAATAAGGCACAGGTACCGGTCGGAGAAAAAGACGGAAAACTCATTGCAGGGTTCTTTAAGCCGCGAAGCCATGAGATTGTTGATACGAATGAAAGCTTGATCCAACATCCTGCTGTTAATGAAGCGATTCAGGTTGTGAAGGAAATTTGCAGCGAGCAGGGGATTCAGGCATATGATGAAGCAGCGCATAAAGGAACTCTCCGCCACATTATGGCTCGTTATGGGAAAACAACAGGGGAGCTTATGGTTGTGGTCATTACCAGAACAGCTGACCTTCCTCAGAAAAATAAAATCGTCGAAGAAATTGTGGTCCGTCTGCCGCATGTGAAGTCGATTGTGCATAATGTGAACTCAAAACGGACAAATGTGATTCTCGGTGAGAAAACAAAGGTGCTTTGGGGGAATGACGTGATTTACGACTATATTGGGGATGTCAAATTTGCCATCTCGGCTTTGTCGTTTTATCAGGTGAATCCAGATCAAACTAGGGTGCTGTATGGCAAAGCATTAGAGTATGCCGGGCTCACTGGAGAAGAGTCGGTCATCGATGCTTACTGTGGGATTGGGACGATTTCCTTGTTTCTAGCTCAAAAGGCGAAGAAAGTGTTTGGCGTTGAAGTTATTCCAGAAGCGATTGAGGATGCAAGAAGGAATGCTGAATTGAACGGGATTGATAATGCGGAATTTTCAGTCGGGGAAGCGGAGGTTGTTATTCCAGAATGGTACAAGCAGGGTAACAAGGCTAATGTTCTGGTTGTTGATCCACCGCGTAAAGGGTGTGACGAAGCGCTGCTGCAAACGATTATTGATATGAAACCGAAGAAGGTTGTTTATGTGTCTTGTAATCCGGCAACGCTGGCGCGGGATTTGCGGATTTTGGAGGATGGCGGGTATAAGACGGTTGAGGTGCAGCCGGTGGATATGTTTCCGCAGACTACTCACGTAGAAGTCGTGACGGATTTGGAATTGAAGATGTTTAATTAAAAAATGCTCTTGCTAGTTAAAATAAACAATTGCCAGTCTGACCCTGATTCGTAAAAAATACTTTTGCGAATTCGGGGTCTTTTTCCTGTTAAACCCTTGTCAATCCAGTGCTCTTCCAATTTTCTTTTCAGTCTTTTTTAGCAAAACTTTATTTTAACTCGAACAGTGGAATGCTGGTTGATGGGGAAGAATTTAGCAGGAATTTATTTTGGTAGTACAGAGATTGTGAAGGTAAAATAAACAATAACTTATAAAAATAAACATTTCCAATCAGTTTGTTAAAAAGTGCTTAAGCATGGTATAAGTGTAAAAGAAGCAGGGACATTTTGCTTTTAATTTTGGGATAAGGAGTTGGACTGATATCCCATAATGAGAGGATTTGAATATGGAAGACAATTTTTGGCGTGATTTACCACGACCTTTTTTTATACTGGCACCAATGGAAGATGTGACGGATGTTGTTTTTCGCCATGTAGTGGGTGAAGCAGCCAGACCTGATGTGTTTTTTACAGAGTTTACAAACACGGAGAGTTATTGTCACCCAGAGGGGAACCAAAGTGTGCGTGGGCGTTTGACTTTTACAGAGGATGAACAACCAATTGTAGCTCATATATGGGGGGATAAGCCTGAATACTTTCGGCAAATGAGTATTGGTATGGCGAAACTTGGGTTTCGGGGTGTGGATATCAATATGGGCTGTCCTGTACCTAATGTGACACAGAATGGGAAGGGAAGCGGCCTTATCCGTCGTCCAGAAGTTGCAGCAGGTTTAATACAAGCAGCAAAAGCAGGAGGATTGCCCGTAAGTGTAAAGACAAGGCTTGGTTACACTGATGTAGACGAATGGCACGACTGGCTAACACACATATTGAAACAAGACATTGTTAATCTTTCCATTCATCTGCGTACAAGAGAGGAAATGAGCAAAGTAGATGCTCATTGGGAACTAATCCCGGAGATTAAGAAGCTTCGTGACCAGGTGGCACCAGATACACTCTTGACAATCAATGGGGATATCCCTGACCGTCAAACTGGCTTAAAGCTCGCTCATCAATACGGTGTTGATGGGGTTATGATTGGGCGTGGTATTTTCAAAAATCCATTTGCCTTTGAAAAGCAGCCGAAAGATCATAGTAGTAAGGAATTGCTTGATCTCTTAAGGCTGCATCTCGATCTTCATGATAAATATTCGCTGCGTTCGTTCAAGGCTCTTCATCGCTTTTTTAAGATATATGTCCGTGGGTTTCGAGGGGCAAGTGAATTAAGAAATCAATTAATGAGCACAGAGTCAACAGATGAAGTGCGTGCATTGCTCGATAACTTTGGGTCAAAGCATCTTGATGGAATGGAGGAACAGTAGAAGTATCCCAATTCAAGGGAAAAGCGAAGTAGGACGTTAAACTGGTGTGCCTACAAAAGTTAGAGGTTATACTAAGCAGTTAATTGGCTGGTGTGAAGGCGGTATTGAACCGGACTCATCCCGCCAATTTTTGCTTTATATGTTTGTTATTAGTCGCTCCTTTTAGTAAGGTTCCAAATAGGATTTGTTGATAAACCCACCAACATCTCCTTGTGTTGTCAATTTCAGTCTACACACGTTGAAACGGTCGCACTGCTGGAGTTAAAATTGTAACCCAAAGATAAACATTTCTCACTTAAAATAAACATTTCCGATTCAGACTCGGTTTTCGGTAAAATAAACTTTTTCAATTTTCGGGTCTTTTTCGGTACAAACCCTTGTCCTGTCTCGGTTTACGGTTTTATTTCGGTTTCTTTTCAGTCGGAAAACTCTTTTCAACTCGTGATTTTTTATGAAAAAAATGCGGGAAAACAGACGGAAAATGGTCAATTTTGAATCAAAAAACACTCAAAATTGGGGTTCGGTAGGAAATCTTTATATTATCGACAACGGAAGAATACGGGTTCGGAATGGGTATTTTCGGAGGAGTTTACTTGGTTATACAAAAATAATGTTGAAACCCTTGGAAATGGCTTATTTACCGCATTTTTAAGGGTTGTTTTTATGTTGATAATCGAGAGGGAGTCGAAATTTTGGTTGTGTTTGAAGGAGACATTGTAGGCGGTGTAAGAAAAATTACGATAGCTCGTGTATGGTCTTTGTGTATCCAGTATAATTAAAGTAAACAGTTAAATTTTAATGGAAATAGGAGAAAAATTATGAGCGAATTACAATCACTTTCTGAGTTATATCAAAATAAATTGTTTCGCATTCCAGATTATCAAAGAGGTTACGCTTGGAAGCAGGCCCAGCTTGTGGACTTTTGGGATGATGTAATGAATCTGCAGGAGGATAGATATCACTATACGGGGTTACTTTCTCTAAAAGCAGTTCCAAAGTCAGAAACAAAAAGCTGGGGAAACGATAAGTGGCTGCTTGAATCAGGTTATAAAGCTTATCATGTTGTTGATGGACAACAACGTCTTACCACCTTTTCTATACTTGTAAACGAGTTAGTATCTTTCGTGAAGAACCTAGAATGTAATGTTGACAAAAGCGAAGATGAGATTGTTCTTTGCTATCAAACCTTAAAATCCTTACGGTCAAAATATATATCACAGAAACGCCCTCCACAGAACCTAATAACAACATACTTGTTTGGATATGAGACAGATAATCCTAGTGCTGATTATCTTATTTTTAGGGTATATGAAGAGCCGTACAGCGGAGCGGTAAATGAAACTTACTACACACAAAATTTAAAATATGCAAAGGACTTTTTTGCAGATTGCCTTGAAAAACTGTATGTAACTGAAGGTATTGAGGGTATAGAAATTTTATTTCGTAAACTTACGTTACAGTTGATGTTTAATATTCATGAAATTGAAGATGATTACGATGTTTTCGTTGCTTTTGAGACAATGAATAATCGAGGTAAGAAACTAACGAATCTTGAATTACTTAAGAATCGACTTATATATTTGACTACGCTATATGATGATTCACAATTGGATGTGATGGATAAAGCAGAAATGAGAAAACAAATAAACGATGGATGGAAAGAGGTTTATTACCAGCTTGGCCGAAATCAACATTCACCACTTTCTGATGATGAATTTTTAAGAGCTCATTGGATTATGTATTTTAATTATTCACGTAAAAAAGGCGATGACTACATAAAATTCTTACTGAATAAATTCTCCGCAAAAAATGTATTTGATAAGCAGGTTGAAGCGATTGAGGAAGAAATTCCAGAAAATACAGATATAGAATTTGCTGATGAAGATGATGATATTCCGAAGCCTACTGATGATGCTACTGTAAAAACAATAAGTAAACTTGAACCAAAGGACATAGCAGATTATGTTAATAGTTTGAAAGATGTAGCAAAATACTGGTTTTATTCTTATTTTCCGCAATTTAGTAGTTTAACTCATGAAGAAAAACTTTGGTTAGAGCGTCTTAATCGAATTGGAATTGGCTATTTTAGACCGCTCGTTACTGTATCACTTTCGTTAGATAAAGAAGTTTCATCTAACGAACGAGTCGATTTATTTTGCGCTATTGAACGTTTTATATTTTTATCTTTCAGAATGGCTGCTTATCAGTCTAGCTATCAAAGTAGTCATTATTACCGAAAAACGCGTGAAGTATATATGGGAAAACTGGCTATTGATCAAGTTACAACATCTTTGAATGATACAACTGACTGGGATATGGAGTACACGATTGATACATTTGTTACTCGGATGGGTAAAAATTTTTCCAATGGTGATGGATTTTATGGTTGGCGTGATCTACGTTATCTTTTATTTGAATATGAATATGGAAAAGCTGAACAAACAGGTATTGAAAAACTTGGGTGGACACCTTTTACAAAAGTAGAGAAAGACAAAGTTACGATTGAGCATATACTTCCTCAAACACCAACTAAATGGTATTGGAGGAATCAGTTCCGCCAATATACGGATGGCGAAATCAAAATATTATCAGGTTCCCTTGGAAATCTTCTACCATTATCGCAGAGTGTAAATTCTGCTTTACAGAATGATAGTTTTGAAGATAAGAAAGTATCAAAGACAAATGGACGTCGTGGTTATCAAGATGGTTCACATTCTGAAATTGAAGTGTCTCATGAATCTGATTGGGATGCCGAGCGTATCCTTAAACGTGGTATGAAAATGCTAAAATTCATTGAGAAGCGTTGGGACATACGTTTTAAAGATGAAGATCAGATGACTGAACTGCTCCATATCTCTTTTGTAAACGAATCAAGAGATGAAGTTCCTGAAATTACCGAGGATGATATTATGCCTGGTACAGTGGAAACGGCAAACGGTGAACTATCATCTGCAACGACAGACTTACAATTAGATTTTTGGACTGCCTTTGTTCGGTATTGTGCAGAACAAGGCCGATCAGAAGATATTGGTTCGAGAAAACCTTTTGGTCAAAACTGGTATGATGTTACAGTTGGCAGTCCTGACTACCATTTATTTTTTCAACTTCTTAAAAAGAAAATACTGCGTATAGGGATTTATGTTTACAACCCAGAGTCTTTTTCAAAGCTTGAATCGAAAAAAGATAAGATTGAAAATTCATGTGGTATTTCCCTTGAGTGGTACACCAGCCGGGAAAAAAGTGTAGCAAAAAGGATTCTATATTCAGTTGAAGCAGATATACACAACTCAGAATTGTATATTCAACATTTTGAATGGCTTATTAACCATTTTGATAAACTTAAAAATGCGCTCGATACCGTGGATTAATAAAGAGTGTGGGAAGGGGGATAGTTGATGATTGGTGCGATTATAGGTGATATTGTTGGTTCTCGTTTTGAATTCAATAATCATAGAAGCAAGGACTTTGACTTGTTTAGTGATGATTGCCAAGCAACAGATGACACCATTATGAGTCTTGCCGTTGCAAAAGCAATTATGGAAACAGAGAAAATAATGGAGCCTTCATTTGGCGGGTATGATTTCGATAGTGATTATTATTCATTGCTTGAAAATATGACCATTAAATTTATGAAGGAAATCGGATGTAAGTATCCAAATTGCGGTTATGGTGGCATGTTTGGACAATGGGTTTTTAGTGAAAATCCTAAACCTTATAATAGTTTTGGAAATGGGGCGGCTATGCGAATAAGTCCTGTCGGGTTTGCTGCAAGGACTGAAAGTGAAGCATGCAGATTATCTGAAATCGTCACTGGGATAACTCATAATCATGATGAGGGAATTAAAGGTGCTGAGGCTACATCTGTAGCAATACTTATGGCGAGGCGTGGATTTACTAAAAGTGAGATTCGAAAAAAGATTAATAGAAATTATTATTCTTTAGATTTCACAATTGATGAAATCAGAGAAACATACCAATTTAATGAGACTTGCCAAGAAACGGTACCGCAGGCAATAGTAGCCTTCTTGGAATCCACTTCCTTTGAAGATGCTATTCGTACTGCGATTTCAGTCGGTGGTGATAGTGATACTTTGACAGCGATTACTGGGGCTATTGCAGAAGCGTATTACGGAGTCCCTTTAGAAATTAAAGAAAAGGCATTTACCTACCTTGATAAGGAGCTAAGCACCATTTTTAATCAGTGGCGGGAATTCGCTGAAGATGGAAATTCATATAGTAAGTTTAAAGTTCTCACAAAATATATTGGTAAACTATCTGATACTGAGAATTTTGGTGACTGGATTTTCGATCGTAAAAATGATGGGAGTTCTGAGCACCCAATTCAAATGCCGTTTGTAAATTATGATGAGCTAGTAAAAATGTTTGTTGATGAATTCTATCACTTTTCACAAAGCCATACAGAGTATAAGCTCACTAATTATGGTTCAATTTTAGAAGATAACGGACTTAAATGGAATACAAGAGTTATGCGAAATACGGAGGTAGAATTATTAGATGCCCAATGTATCCTTGCACTTATAATGAGGGCAATTCGAGGAGAAAGATTTAGTGAAGGATTGCTTCATAGCTTTTTTAAAGAAGGTATTATCTTAAAATGGCTAAAAAGACTCAAGGACATAGATATTAATGGCTCTGCTCAAGAAGTTGAGGGAATTTACTTTGAAATTGGTGGATACGGGGGATATGATACGTATCGTTTAATTTTCAAAGAAAATTCAGCATGTTTGATTACAACCCTATGGTGTGAGGCTCCGATTGAAAAAAAGTATTCAAAAGAAGAAACAAGTAAGCTACTAGATAAATTCAATTCTATCCATGTTGATTATTGGAACAGTGAGTATATTGATCCTTGCGTTTGCGATGGAACACAATGGGAGCTTGCAGTAAAATACAAAGGTCAAAGAGACACTGTTTGGGAAGGAAGTAATGCATATCCAAATAATTGGAATGACCTCCTATCTTGCTTAGAAATTGAACATGAAGAAGATGAGGATGAGTAGAATGCTCATAAAGAAATAAATAATTACTATTACTTTTTAGATTGGTGGAACATATTATGAGTGAATGGGATTTTCTTTTGGGGGCTAAGTGGTAAAGAACTTGAAGATGCTATTCATCTGGTATGACAAAAGATGATATTTCATATTTTAAAGAACAAGAGAGAAAAGTGCGAAAAAAAGAATGGGAAAAGCTTAAGGATTTAAGAGATAGTAGACTATAATGTACCCATAGTGTTGGACACACAAAATCATAAAATAAGATAAACTAACACTATGAGTAAAAAGAGGAAAACCTATACCCCAGAAGAAAAGGCAAAAGTTGTTTTAGAAATACTCAGGGAAGAAAGTACCCTGAATGAGATTTCCCAGAAGCATGGTGTCAGCCCACAGCTCATCAGTCGATGGAGGACAGAATTGCCCACCGTGTTCGACAAGAAATCTTCTCAAATTGAAAATATGAAAAAAGAACATGCTGCCGAAAAGGAGGATCTGATCAATCAGATTGGGCAGCTGACTGTGGACATGAACTGGCTTAAAAAAAAACAACAACAGGTCTTAGAGTTGAAGAAAAGAAAGCCTTAATTGATTTCAATAACGGTGAACGATCCATTAAGCATCAATGTGAATTGCTAGATATGTCAAGATCCACAGCTTATTATCAAACGAAGGGGCTGTCGGAAACCGACCAAGAAGAAATTGATATCAAAATCAGCTATTTGCAATGTGAATTCTATGCTAATTCCATAACTAAAAAACATGAACTTTTCATACCCTCTTTATCCCATATGTCACGCATTAAACCAGCTTCTCTTCAGATATACACAAGAACCTGCTCTTAGACACTATGTGTGTTATATAATTAGCTCATTCTGCAATGCCGGAAAAATGGTATAGGCCAATATGATCGTGATGATGGCTGCTGTAATCATGGCCAGGCTAGCGAATGTGCCTTCTAAGTCTCCGATTTCAAATGCCCTTGATGTACCAGCACCATGTGAGCTCATCCCATGCATGAGTCCTTTTGCCGTAGCTTTCTCTATTTTAAGTAACCGTATCATTCCCGGTCCCACGATGGATCCTGTTATGCCAGTTATGATCACAAACACAGCTGTCAAGGTGGGAACTCCTCCAATGGTTTTCGATACGTCCATCGCGACTGGTGTCGTGATGGAACGCGGGACTAGACTGGTTATCAGAGATGGGCTAAGCTGGATCCAAACAGCGTAAAGAAAGGAAGAGATAATTGCAACCGCAGAGCCGACCACAATGCTGGCTACCACTTCAATCAGATGTTTCATTAGCAGGTGGACATGTGCTTTTTTATTAGAGGGTAGCGACAAAGATGGGCCAAAATGGAGAAGTTCAAGGTAAAGTATTCCTTGGACTATTTGGGCGGAAAACCTGAATTAATAACAATGGAAGTAGCTAGTAAAAATGGTGCACAACTAGTTGGTTTGGTGGATGGGATAGAAACAAAGTTCATCATAATGGAAGAATTAATCCCTGAGTTCAGGACGTTTCAAAGATAATATTAGTGTAACAGTAGCATTCAGTGAAAAAGACGGGCAAAAAGTCGTCACAGACATTATAAAGGTATTTCCTGCACCAAAAGAATAATCAGCACTTATAGTCTGATACAATTGTTTTCTTATTTAACTACCATGAAAATAATCTTCTGTAATCTCGTAAAAAGGCACTACTAATGAAGACTCGTTTTATTCCTTATAAAAAAATGGAGAGCCACGACATTCATTGATTTATGGATTCTGGTTTATTGGATTAAGGTCAGTATCAGTATTGACACTTCCAAACCATTTTCATTCTCTGTGGTGCAGCTCTGCTGCATGCGTGGCTAACGGGGCAGAATATTTCAATAAGATTAATGGTAAAATTGAGACGTATTGACGAGTTGATAGAGAATATAAACTAGTTGGTTACAATTAAATGGGAACTAATATTAAGGAAGGATGTACAATACTATGGATCTCGAAACAGTTATGCAGGAGCTTGAAGCTCTTGGTAAGGAACGAGCTAAAAAAATTTACATATCCAATGGTGCGCACGAGCCGCTTTTTGGCGTGGCAACAGGTGCTATGAAGCCAATCGCAAAGAAAATAAAAATAAATCAACGATTAGCTGAAGAGCTTTATGCCACAGGTAACTACGATTCTATGTACTTTGCAGGCATTATTGCAGACCCAAAAGCCATGACTGAGTCGGATTTTGATCGTTGGATGGATGGAGCGTATTTTTATATGCTGTCCGATTATGTGGTAGCAGTAACTTTATCAGAATCAGATCTTGCACAAGACGTTGCTGATAAATGGATTACTAGCGGTGACGAGTTGAGAATGTCAGCGGGCTGGAGTTGCTATTGCTGGCTTTTAGGGAATCGCCTAGACAATGAATTTTCCGTAAGCAAGATTTCCATTATGCTTGATATTGTGAAAAATTCGATTCATCATTCACCAGAACGAACGAAATCCGCTATGAATAATTTTCTATACACCGTAGCGATTTCATATTTGCCGCTACATGAAAAGGCAGTCGAGACAGCGAAGGAAGTAGGGACAGTAGAAGTCAAACGGGACAAGAAGAAAAGCAGTTTCCTAAACGCTTACGAAAGTATTCAAAAAGAAATTGATAGAGGGAAGCTTGGTTTCAAACGCAAATATGTAAGATGTTAAAATCGCATTGGGGTGTTGAAGAAGAAGTAACCGCATGTAGGAAGAAGAATGAGTTTCGGTTTGGTCTACCTTAACCGATTCAAGCAGGCTTGCCAAGTGGGTCATGGAAAATGATTCAAGGTTGATGAATATTCAAGTGAAGCTAATAAGTGACCGAAAGAATTGGAGAAATTGAAAATGATGGTTCTTAACTGTTTGCTGATTGAAAAATTTAAGTGGGGTGTTCCTTGATGACAAATAGTAGAATGAATCACAAGGTTGAATTAAAGCTAAAAAGTGGAAGGAAGAATATGAGAAGTTGAGAAATATCGTTCTTGACTGTGAGGTGACCGAAGAATTTGAGTGGATGCATCCTTGTTACACGTATCGAAATATTGTAATTGCTGAATACCTTACAGCATGAAGGATGTTATATTGAAATTCTTATCTTTTGTTATAGAATAATCATTTTTATGTTTTAAGGTTTTTTGTTCAACTCCCATGAAAATTAAAAAAGCTCAAAATCCAGAAAAAACCACAACAAAATAGACCCAGTAAAAACACTTTTTAAAAAAAGGCTGAGCCTTATGAGTGATCTGATTGAGTTTGGTAAATCGTTAAACAAAAACCTCCAATTAAGTTGAGGCTAGCGCGACGACCAAAAAAGGATTAATCTCCCATAAGTGCTACCCATAAAGGGCGCGACAGTCGGTGGTACACCGTGGTCGTCGGAGTCAGACTAACGGATGGGCTCAAAGGCACCATAGTTCAACGACCTTCTTCGCCAGCCATTAAAACATTATCGACATAGAGACCAATTTTCATTCTCTGTGGTGAAGCGCTGATTTTTGCGCTTCATGGATGGCTATTGGGTGCGTTTATCTAAGAAGGATAACGCATCTTTGTTGAAGTTATTGTACTAAGGAGCAGTTTAGTCCTTATTCAATTATGAGGACAACCCAAGGGGGAAACTAATATGACAAAGAGGAATAAGGAGTTGTCACTAGAACAACGTGAAGAACTACTACGAACTTTGGAAGCCCGTTTTGAGAAAAACATGCACCGACATAAAGGTCTCGAATGGGCTAAAGTACAAGCTAAGATTGAAGATAATACTGAAAAACTGTGGTCGCTCAATGAAATGGAGGGAACTGGCGGTGAACCGGATGTTGTTGGCCATGATAAAAAGACGGGCGAATACATTTTTTATGATTGTTCACCAGAAAGTCCTAAAGGTCGCAGAAGTGTTTGTTACGACCGTAAAGCACTGGAGTCAAGAAAAAAACACAAACCAGAAAATAACGCTATTGATATGGCAACTACCATGGGAATTGAACTTTTAACAGAAGAACAATACCGGGAGCTGCAGAAACTTGAAAATTTCGATATGAAAACATCGAGTTGGGTGCAAACTCCTGCTAATATTAGAAAACTTGGCGGGGCCATCTTTTGTGATTGTCGCTACGACACTGTATTTGTGTACCACAATGGAGCGGAATCCTACTATGCTGCAAGGGGTTTCCGTGGCTGGTTAAGGATCTAAACTATGCACAAACAGCTAAATTTGAATTTGAGAATGGAATACCTGGGGAAAGGCTTTAATTTCATTATTCAACTACTGGGTGCGTTAATTAATAAGACTTGGCTGCTGCGGCAGCTCCTTTTTTTGTGTCTTTATGGCTTCAGCAATCGTTAGTCTTTATGAAGGGTTCACATTGGCACCCTCATATTTATTGTTGGCTTTCACCTGCCCATTTACCTCTTCTTGCCACCATAAGGCTTTTTCCAGGTGTTTAAGCACTTCTTTTATTTCACTTGGATCCTCACGTTATAGAAAATAACAATAGCTGTACAAATTAACAGGGCTTTCCTATGTTCAACAAAAATCTCTTTTAGTGACGTACGTTGATTTCCTTCATCTATAGCTTCATTCATCGCTTCAAACGCCGGAGTTTCACCTAAGCTGTTTCGGAAATAAAAGCCAATCAAGCCCAGTGGAGCGCAATAAAGAATGTTATTCTCCAGCCCCATTCCACCATGGCTTCATTTCCGAGCAGAAAGGTCAGTCCTGTAACCAAACCGGCCCCTGCAATATAACCGACAAGTGTTCCAACTTCCAGGCCGCTAGCCATGAAAGTACGTTTCTTATCGGGAGTTGTTTCTGCAATATATGTCATGGCCCCTGCGTATTCTCCTCCTGTGGAAAATCCCTGTACCAGTCTCGCCAGAAGAAGCAAAATCTGCGCTGCAATGCCCAATGTTGCATAACCGGGAATAAGTCCTATACTCAGTGTGGCAGCAGCCATTAGAATCATAGTTAAAGCCAAAACATTTTTACGGCCAATGCGGTCTCCAAGCATTCCAAAGAATATGCCTCCAATTGGCCTTGCTATAAAAGCAACTGCAAAAGTAGCGAAAGCATAAATTAACTGAAAAGAAGGATCAATTTTCAGGAAAGAATACCTTTCCCATTGTTACAGCAAAAAAGAGTAAATTCCAAAATCAAACCATTCCATAGCATTGCCGAAAGATGTCCCAACCATGGATTTTTTTGCAACGCTGCTATCAATAACCGTGACATTATCCTTATCTAATCTCTTTATAGGATTTCTCACCATACCCCTCCTGTTAAATGTTTAGATTTACGAAATAACACATAAAAAGCTTTTTCCCTTATGAAACCTTTTTAAGCCAGGGAAAAAATGTGATTAGGGGAGGGGAATCAGAATTAGAGACAATACCGAAACATAGCTAAAATGAATTGACCTTTTTAAGTTTACTCCATCAAAATATCTCACAAATGGCCGCTTAAGAATCAGCCTTTCTTACTTCCCTGAATATGGGCTTAGGTATAGTTAGACTTGATGTACCTTCTAAGTACTCCATGGCTTTGGACTTTTTGAAAAGTCAGATGTTCTTCTTTCCACTAAACCACTTCATCATAATAGGACAAGTTTTCGACTCGTCCGATTTACTTTGCCTCACTCCTTGGATTTGTTCTTTCTTAAACGTGATATATTTGAGAAAAGCTTGCACACTTTCCTTCTCACAAAACATATATTTTTCTTCGATCGGTTATGTACATGCTTTATGATTGTTGGTTTCCACAAATTATATCTGGGTTATTACCGGTTTTTTGGTGAACCTGAATCCATTGATAAATTGGTTCTCCGTTCTGATCTTTACATTATTTTCATGCTATTTGCTGTCCATTTTTTTCATCCTTGTTCGAAGGTGCTTATACTTTTATTACTAAAATATCGATGTAACTGAAAGCATATTTTATGCAAGTTAGTGGTGTTTACATACAGGTAGCTGGAAATCACAAGTGTTATTTCCGTTAATCAATATACTTAAACTACAAGCAAAGGAGGTCCACAAAGATGAAAATACAGGTAGAGATAGATAAAGAGTTCCAAGAGATAGAGGTACTTATTCGGAATCATGAATGGAATGAGGATGTGAAGGAACTGATGGATCTCTTGAAGGAGAAGAAACGGCCATATTTTATCGGAAGGAAAGGAGAAATGCAGCATGTTTTCCGGGCTGAGGAAATTATCTGTTTGTTTACAGAGAGTACTTCTATAATGGCGCGGGCGAAACAAGGGACTTTTTGAAATGAAAGAAAGGTTATATGAGCTGGAAAAGGACCTTCCACGTAATCAATTTCTAAATTGGCATCGCAAACTTAGATGAATTAAGCAGATTTGAAGCTTCTTTCAACGGAACTTTGTGTGTGTATTTTAATTCAGGGGAAAAAGATTATGTTTCTCGCCATTATGTTCAAGGAATTAAAAAAGCATTTCAATAGAAAAGGAAGGGATCAAAATGAAAACACTTTTACTTCGCAGTTTTGTCGGGATAAGTTTTGGCATAATTGGCTTTGGGGATGTAACCGCATTGGATAGTGAGATTTTCGTGAAAAATGCGATAGGCTGCCTTTTATGCAGCTGGTTTTTTACTACAGCAACTTTATTATTTGAAATAGATAAATGGAGTTTATTATCCCAGACTATTCTGCATTTCATGATAGTTAGTATACTGTACTTCTTCCTTTCTTTCTTAGTTGGCTGGATACCATTCAGCTTAAATGGATTATCGGCTGGAATCGGAATTTTCATCCTTTTATATGTAATAATCTGGATTATATTCTATCTCTATTTCCGCTTCCAAGTGAAAAGTTTGAATGATGGCCTGGATAACCGAGGAAATTGAATCGGAATCATGTTTTACTCGGACACTATATTCCAAAGTAAACTTTCATAAAGTTGGAGGCAGTTGGAATGAAGGTTTTATCGATAATCCAGCCTTGGGCAAGCCTTTTTGTTTTAAGAGAGGCCAAATATGAAACAAGGTCATGGAAAACAAATTATCGTGGACCCCTGGCAATTCACACAAGTAAAAAAATAGATAAGGCTGTTTGTAATCATGTTGCCATTCAGTCGTTGCTTGGTAAGCATGGGTATATAAAGGAGAATCTTCCAAATGGTATGATCATTGCTGTATGCAGCCTGGAAAAATGTTTGAAGGTGACTGAAAACAACGAGACATGGGCAGTCCTGGAGGATGGACGAATCGTATCGGGAAATGACTATTTTTTAGGTGACTTTCCAGTGGGAGGTTTTGCTTGGGAAGTGAAGGACATGCAGATGTTAGATGAATTCATTCCAGCGAAAGGAAAACTTGGATTATGGGAGTATGCGTTATAACAATTAATTAGTGGGAAACTCTGCAAAAGATAGCCATTGCCGATTGGTACAATTTTCACCAAACAACGAAAAATGGCTGGTAATTCATACTAACACTACTATTTATCCTCTTTTGTGACACCTTAGAAAATAAACCGGAAGAAAAGAGGAGATCTAATGAAAGCAGGCAATGGGAATCGATGGCTCATTGTGCTTGGAACCGTAGTTGTGCAGATGGGGTTAGGTACAATCTACACTTGGAGTTTATTCAATCAGCCGTTGGTGGAACGGTTTGGCTGGGAATTGAGCTCGGTTGCGATAACATTCTCTATTACAAGCTTTGCATTGGCATTTTCGACGCTGTTTGCCGGTAAGCTGCAGGATAAATGGGGACTTCCCCGTCTAATTCGTTTTTCTGGTATCTTGTTGGGAGCAGGGTTAATACTTAGTTCTCAAATTTCGTCTTTGTGGATGCTCTATCTGTTCGTGGGTGTAGTGGTGGGTTTTGCAGATGGCTCTGCATATATTACTTCTTTATCCAATCTTATAAAGTGGTTTCCTGAGAAAAAAGGGCTTATTTCCGGAATCTCGGTTGGTGCCTATGGTACAGGAAGCTTGATATTCAAATACATTAACGAAGCACTAATAGAATCCGTAGGCGTTTCCCAAGCGTTTTTCTATTGGGGATTGATTGTTATGGTGATGATTGTTGGCGGATCGTTCCTTGTACGGGAGGCGGAACTAAGCAGCGGGGCACAAACCCTTAATGGAGTGCAGAGCAAAAATTATACAGTGAAAGAAATGTTGAAAACAAAGGAAGCCTACCTATTGTTTATCATTTTATTCACTGCCTGCATGAGTGGCTTATACCTAATTAGTATCGTGAAAGATATTGGCGTCAGCTTGGCTGGACTGGATGTGGCGGCGGCTGCAAATGCAGTGGCACTAGTAGCCATTTTCAATACAACCGGCCGGATCGTTCTCGGCGCCTTGTCCGATAGAGTCGGCCGTCTTAAAGTAGTGGCCGGTTCATTATTAGTGACAGCTATAGCCGTGACTTTATTAGGATTTGCAGAACTGAATTACGCTTTGTTCTTTGCTTGTGTGGCAGGCATTGCCTTCTGTTTTGGCGGCAATATTACCGTATTCCCAGCCATTGTCGCTGACTTCTTCGGATTGAAAAACCAGGGAAAAAATTATGGTGTGATTTACCAAGGTTTTGGTCTCGGTGCATTGTCCGGATCTTTTATCGCTACCGCACTTGGTGGTTTCAAGCCAACCTTTACACTCATTGCAGTTTTATGCGTGATCTCATTATTAATAGCTATAAAAATAAAGGCCCCAGATAATGGATCACCTGACGGAGAAGTAAACAGGGACCACCGGATTCCACAACATTAGACCGGGTACCTAGCTTGGTTGATATAGAAAAACTGTGCAGTAAACACAACTAAATCATTTACTATCTAAGAATACGATTCAACCCACGTGGAAGGGAGTAATACAAAAATAGAATGGAAAGAGAGCGGATTTCCGCTTCTCTCATCCATTCTATTTTGTTTATTCAAGCTTCTTATTTAATGTCTCACTGTTTTGAAGGAACGTTTCTAAAAAAAAATTTTGGAATCGAATATTTGTCATCGTTGATTTTCGACAGAAATTCATCATTTTTATGGGCATCCTCTTGTTTATAAACAGTGATTTCTTTATGGAGCTGCTCCATCTTGCGGTCCAATGTGGCTGCTGTGGTTGCGGCTTCCTTTAGTTCTGCAATTAAATGTTCGGGTACCTCTTTGTTGTATTTATAGTAGATTTTATGTTCCAGGCTCGCCCAGAAATCCATGGCAATGGTCCGAATTTGGACTTCAACCAATATATTTACCTCCCGGTCAGACATGAAAATGGGGATTTCCAATATCATATGCAGACTTTGATACCCATTTGGTTTTGGGTTTTGAATGTAATCTTTGTATTCGATAACGTCAACATCTTTCTGGTTTTGCAGCATCTTCGCCAGTTCATAAATATCCGAAATAAACGAACAGGTGATTCTGATTCCTGCAATGTTGCGGACGTCTTTTTTAATGGATGATAACGAAGGAGTTTTTCCTTTTTTATATATTTTTCTTAAAGGCTAGTTGTATAATCAAATGCAACAGCCTAAA
>NZ_RYZZ01000028.1 GCF_003989135.1 Peribacillus cavernae | reverse complement strand
CAAACTCTCCGAAGAAATGTCTGACTTGCTCATTTGCTTTTAAAGTGTATGCTCACCTTTAAAATTAACGTTGGCGCTTTGTTTTGTTCAGTTTTCAAAGAGCAAGTTCTTATGGCTTCTCTTAGAAGCGACTTTATTAATATACCATTTTACCATCATATGAGTCAAGAGGTTTTTAAAAAAATTTGTAAGTTTGTAATCTCTGTGCAACTCATTTGCAACAACAGATATAAATATACCATCATTATAATAAGTGCACAATATCTTTTTTAAAGTTTTTCTAACATAATAAAAACCCTAATAAAAACAATCGCTCTTTGTTTATTTTTTCGGCAACGATTTATTTTTCATAGATATTTAATCCATAAAAAAACCGGTCCACACAAGTCTCTTAGAGTCGAGTAAATTGCTGACTTTCCTCTAAAAAACTTGAAAGACCGGCCCTGGACGATAATGTTATTACCGATGACGCATTAATGGGAATAACAATACATCACGGATGGATGGTGAATTGGTCAGCAGCATGATTAGGCGATCCACGCCTATACCGAGCCCGCCTGTTGGCGGCATGCCGTATTCTAGCGCTTCGATAAAGTCATCATCCATCTCGTGCGCTTCATCATTTCCTTCCTCGCGTTCCTTTAATTGAGCCTCAAAACGCTCGCGCTGGTCAATTGGATCATTAAGTTCAGTGAAGGCATTTGCATGCTCACGACCTACAATGAATAACTCAAAACGATCCGTAAAACGAGAGTCTTCCTCGTTTTTCTTAGCCAGCGGGGAAATTTCAACCGGATGTCCATAAACAAAGGTAGGCTGAATCAATTTCTCTTCAACTACCTGTTCAAAGAATTCATTCACGATATGGCCGAATTCCATGTTTTCTTTCACTTCAATTCCGTGTGCTTTGGCTAACGCATGAGCCTCTTGCTTGCTCATTTGCTTCCAGAAGTCTACGCCAGTGTACTCTTTAACGGCATCTACCATGTGAAGTCGTTTCCACTCAGGCTTTAAGTTCACTTCGTATTCACCATATTGAACAGTAGTAGACCCTAGTACTTCCTGCGCGATATGAGCGATGAGGTTTTCCGTTAAGCTCATGATATCCCCGTAGTCAGCGTAGGCTTCATATAGTTCGATCATGGTAAATTCGGGATTATGTCTCGTGGATACACCTTCATTACGAAATACGCGGCCGATTTCATAGACTTTTTCCAATCCACCCACGATCAATCGTTTTAAATGGAGCTCAATTGCTATTCTCATGAATAATTCCATATCAAGCGCGTTGTGATGAGTAACGAACGGACGCGCGGCTGCTCCTCCGGCGATGGAATGCATCATCGGCGTTTCAACCTCCAGATAGCCATGGTCGTCTAAGTAGCGGCGCATCGCCTGAATGATACGGCTTCGCATAATGAAAGTTTTTTTGCTTTCCTCATTTGTCATTAAGTCAACATAGCGCTTGCGGTATCTTTCTTCGACATCCTTTAGTCCATGGAACTTATCTGGAAGCGGACGAAGCGCTTTTGTTAAGAAGATAAAATCATTTGCTTTTATCGAGAGCTCGCCAACCTTCGTTTTAAAGACGGTCCCGCTCACACCAACCAGGTCGCCAAGGTCAGTCTGATCAAAAACTTTATAGTTTTCTTCGCCGACAGCATCGACACGGACATAAATTTGAATTTGGCCGCTGATATCCTGAATATGGGCAAACCCAGCCTTCCCTTTACCACGCTTAGTCATTACCCGTCCAGCCAGAGTAACCTCGATATTTTTGTCATCTAATTCTTCTTTACTTAAATCACCGTATGCTGTTGCAAGCTTTTCAGCAAGGTGTGTGCGGTCAAATCTGCGTCCGAACGGATCTTGTCCATTGTCTCGCATAGCCTGCATTTTCTCACGCCTTACTTTGAGCTGGTCATTTAATTCCTCATGACTCATGATCATCATCTCCATCTTTATTATCGCTGCTTTATATAGTAGTTCGATCGCCGAACTTTGCATTCCTTTTATATTTTCACACAAAGTAATCGAATCGAACAGTCTTTTATCTCAAAAAACTCTGTTATTTGCCCATATAAAAACTGCCAGGAGTACTGGCAGTTCGGATTAAGCGTATTATAGGTAAAGGTGCAGATAATGTCAAATGCCTTAGACTGCCTGAATGTTTTGTTCCTTTGCCTCTACTTCTTCGACAAGTCCATGAAGAAGCGTTACAACATCTTCTCTTGTGTTACACTCATTAATGCCTTTTCTTGCTCTTGCGTTGCCGCCGATTCCTTTTAAATACCAAGCCGCATGCTTGCGCATTTCACGGACTGCAACGTTTTCGTTCTTCAGGGCAATCAAGCGATCCATATGCAGGAGGCAGACATCGATTTTTTCACGTGCCGTTGGCTCATCCATTAATTCGCCTGTTTCGAGGTATTTAATCGTACGATAAATCACCCATGGATTGCCGAGTGCAGCGCGGCCGATCATAACACCATCAACACCTGTTTCTTTTAGCATCCGTTCCGCATCCTGTGGCGTTTCAACATCACCGTTACCGATGATTGGAATGTTGACAGAGTTTTTGACTTCACGGATGATACCCCAATTTGATTTTCCTTCATACATTTGAACACGCGTTCTTCCATGCAGGGAAACAGCTTTCCCGCCGGCCCGTTCAACTGCCTGAGCATTCCTGACCGCATAAATATGATCTTCATCCCAGCCCATGCGCATTTTAACGGTGACTGGCTTATCAACTGCATCTACCACGGCAGAAACCATTTCATAAATTTTATCAGGGTCAAGAAGCCATTTTGCACCTGCATCACATTTTGTGATTTTCGGTACCGGGCAGCCCATATTGATGTCAATAATATCAGCATTGGTGTTTTTATCGACAAACTGAGCGGCCTCGACCAATGATTCCTTTTTTCCGCCAAAAATCTGCAGGCTGAGCGGCTTTTCTCTTTCATCTATATAAAGCATATTCATCGTTTTTTCATTTTTATATACAATCCCCTTGTCGCTGACCATCTCAGCACAAACAAGGCCAGCACCGAATTCCTTTACCGTTAAACGGAATGCGGAGTTGCAGACCCCTGCCATCGGTGCGAGGACGACCTGGTTTTTCATTTCAATATCGCCAATCTTTAACACGTTATGTTCCTCCTTTGTTGAAGTGAATTCTATTATTTAACTTCCGGCGGCCTTAGCTCATCAAGTGAAACATCAAGCATTTCAGCCACCTCTACCAAAAAACCATCCGTCGGTTTTCGGCTTCCCCTTTCGACTTCACCCAGCAGCGAAACGGAAACGCCCATTTCTTTCGCAAATCCTTCCTGCGTATATCCCTTTAGCTTTCGAAAAGCGCGAATGCGTCTGCCCCATTTTTCCGCTTCCATAATCGAACTCCTTCTTTATCCTTTATCTCGTCCAGAACTTCATGCATTGGTGTCTCCATCTTCGGAAGCATGATGTCTGGGTCTAATTCCAGCAAGGGAATGATTACAAATGCTCGTTCTAGCATCCGAGGATGAGGAACAGAAAGATTCTCTGTTTCAATATTTTCGTGATTATACAGCAAAATGTCAAGGTCCAATGTACGAGGGCCCCAGTGTATTTCCCTTTTTCTCCCAAGGATTTGTTCTACCTTTAAACACTTTCCCAATAATTCTTCAGGTCCATAGGATGTTTTCACCTTGAGAACAGCATTTAAAAAAAGGGCCTGCTCAAGATACCCTACCGGATCTGTCTCATACAGCGAGGAGATACCGACTGTCCGAATCCCTGCCTCCTGGTTCAAAAGCTGGATGGCTTTTTTGAAAAAATTGACACGGTCGCCGATATTAGACCCCATTGAAATATATGCAATATTCTCCAATCTACCGTCCCCTTCTAATTTCCACTGCAACCGATTTGTAATGTCCGGGAATCGGCGGGTCTGGCTTGTATACCTTAAGGGTGCAAAATTGAATTTCTTTATATTTCGACAGAATTTCGGAGGCAATATTCTCGGCAATGGACTCCACCAGCTTGAATGTCTTACCCACCACGATATCTTTGCAAATCGAATAAAGCTCTCCGTAGTTTATCGAATCCTCTAGATTATCACTTCCACCGGCCTTTGATAAATCCAATTCAATCTCCAGATCAACGACAAACCGCTGTCCAAGCCTGTTTTCCTCAGGAAACACGCCATGGTAGCCGTAAAACTCCATCTGATTCACAAAAATCTTATCCATTATAGTCACCCTTTCCAACAAGAGCATCCATCATTTTAGCCATACGAGAGATTTCCTTAACATCGTGTACTCGCATGATCTGGCAGCCTTTCTGGATACCGTAGCACACAGTTGCACCCGTGCCTTCCATCCGCTCTTTCGCTGGTAAATCGAGGGTGTGCCCAATCATTGATTTTCTTGATGTACCGAGCAGAACAGGATAACCCAATGATACCAGCTTATCAAGATTTCGCATCATTTCCAAATTTAACGCTAGGTCTTTCGCAAAACCAATTCCCGGATCGAGGATGATATTTCTATCAACAACCCCTGCCTTCTTCACAAGTGCTACGCTTTCGTATAAGTCATAAAAGACGTCACGGACAAAATCAGAGTAGGTTTGATTGTCACGGTTATGCATCAGGATGATCGGCACCCCATATTCACCGGCTACTTTTGCCATTTGATCATCGGCTTTCGCACCCCAGACATCGTTAATGATATGGGCCCCCGCTTCTAATGACTGACGCGCTACCTCAGCTTTATATGTATCTATCGATAGGGGGATATCAATCCTATTTGAAATGGCTTCAATAACCGGAAGCACGCGTTCTAATTCTTCCTCCTCCGAAACGGCCGTATGATGAGGACGGGTCGATTCACCGCCGATATCAATGATGTCTGCTCCATCCCTAACCATCTGTTCTGCATGCCGCAGCGCAGTATCGATCTGATTATACCTTCCGCCGTCGGAGAAAGAATCAGGAGTAATATTCAAAATCCCCATAATTAAAGTCTTTTTTTCGTAGTCCAGTGTATAAGGACCGCATTGAAGAATCGACGAGTTCATATTTGTCTCCTTATAATTATATTTCATTCCTGCTATAGAGCAAAGTCCGATATGTTTGATAAGCTTCAAATAAAAAGCTGGTACCCGTTCCGCTCCTTCCTTGAAACGATCCTATGCCTTTAATTTCACCAACAGAGAAAATTTCCTGAATCGAGTTCGTACAAAAAACCTCATCAGCAGTGCCGATATCCTCTATTTTATACAACCCTTCCTGAATTACAAAACCCGATTTCTTTGCAAGCTTCAGTACGAATTGGCGTGTAACTCCATTTAGAATGCCCGTTTGAATCGCCGGGGTATACAATGTATGGTCTTTTACCCAAAACAGGTTGGAGGCAATTCCCTCGGCAAGATATCCATCTTCATTTAAAAAAATTCCTTCAGAATCCGGATTAGCCGTTATCTCCCGTTTTGCAATCATATTATTAAGATAATGGTGGGACTTTAACCGTTCGGATGTCTCCGGTTTATTTCTGCGTGTTTTTAAAAGAATTCCCTTCTTTTCCTGCAGTCCTTGCGGTACTATCATTTGCTGCATGAACAGAAGAATGTTCGGTCTTTGATACGGCGACGTTTGAAGTCCTACAGGCGCAGCCCCTGCAGAAATATTCAATCTGATCCGGGCATCTCGCAATCCATTTTCATACAGAAGCTCTTGCAATATTTTCTCTATCTCATGACGGGAACACACATAGAGGATATGCAATTCTTTCAGGCTGTTATTAATCCGGTTGATATGATCATCCAGCAAAAAGGGATGCCCATCATAAATACGAAACGTCTCAAACACACCAAGCCCATATAAAAATCCATGGTCAAATGGTGATATGTGTGCCTCACCCTCGTTTACAATTTGTCCATTCACGTGCATATACATAATATATATCCCTCTATTCTATAAGAAAGGCGCATGCGTCTTTTAAAAAGGAACGTCGACTAGCACCAGCCACGTTTTGCGGCTACGTCAGAGCTAGACACCAATACAAGTTGAAAAAGCTATGCTTATTTAGTAAACAGCCTATCAAAGTTCTCCTTTTGCCTCACCCGATAAACTTCCAGAAAGTTTTGCAAGAGTTGCTTACCGCTTTCGGTCATAATCGACTCGGGATGAAATTGTACCCCTTCAATGGGAAAGTCTTTATGCCGAATCCCCATAATTTCTCCGTCTTTTGTCCAGGCTGAAACCTCAAAGCCATCAGGGAGTGAATCCAGGTCGATGATCAACGAGTGATAACGGGTAGCTGGGAAAGGATTAGGGATATTGGCATACGCTGTTTTTCCATCATGATATACCAGAGAGGTTTTCCCATGCATCAGGCGATCCGCCTTAATAACCCTCCCGCCAAAAGCCTGGCCGATTGATTGGTGACCAAGACACACTCCAAAGATGGGCATCTTTCCTGCGAAAGTTGCAATGGCTTCAAGACTTATTCCAGCTTCATCGGGGCTGCATGGCCCAGGTGAAATCATTAAAAACTCCGGCGCAAGCTGTTTGATCTCCTCAATCGTGATTTGGTCATTGCGCCTTACAAGTAATTTTTCTCCGATTTCACCAAGATACTGGACAAGGTTATAGGTAAATGAGTCATAATTATCAATCATGAGAATCATCGGTTTTCCGCCTTTTCTGTTGCTGTTGCTGTTTCTGTTTCTGCTCTTTCTTTGGCTTTCTGGAGCGCCATCGCTTTTTTCAGTGATTCCTTATATTCAGATGCCGGGTTTGAATCGATGACAACGCCAGCCCCCGCTTGAATATGGGCGATTCCATCTTTCACAAGCATCGTCCTGATGACAATATTCAGTTCCATGTCTCCTGAGTCGCTTATCCATCCGATTGAGCCTGTATATATTCCACGGCGGACAGGTTCAAGTTCTTCAATGATTTCCATCGTCCTTACCTTAGGGGCCCCGGTTATTGTCCCTCCTGGAAAGACGGCATCAATGACGTTAAAAGCATCCTTGCCTTCAGCAAGCTTTCCCAGTACATTTGAAACAATATGCATGACATGAGAATACCTTTCTATAACCATAAATTCATTCACTTTGACACTGCCGTACTCGCACACTCTACCAAGGTCATTCCGTTCTAAATCAACAAGCATCACATGTTCAGCACGCTCTTTTTCATTTTCAACCAGCTCCCTTGCAAGCCGGTCATCTTCTTCAGCCGTTTCCCCCCTTGAGCGGGTTCCTGCAATCGGCCTTGTGCTGACCCGGGTATCTTGTTTCTTAACCAGAAGCTCAGGTGAACCGCTGACAATTTGAAAACTTGGAGTATGAATATATGCCATATAAGGAGAAGGGTTTAACAGCCTTAATTGTTCATAGACATCGAGCGGTTGTGCAAAAAGAGGGCTTGATTGCCGGACCGATACATTCACTTGAAAAATATCTCCTTCGGAAATATAATTCTTGATTTTCTCTACAGCCTCTTTAAATTGATCCTCTGTAAAAGAAACGCTTTCTTGAAGCGGTTTAATATATGTCTCCGTATTGCGGCTTTCAGGCTCAGCTTTCACCGACATCCATTGATGTTTCATTGATTCCAGCTTTTCCAATGCCATGTCTTTTTCATCTTGGCCACAGGCATACATGAACCATAGCAGCTGTTCCTGATGGTCGTAAACAATCACTTCATCAAACGCCAGAAAATAAATATCAGGCGTTTCTAAGTCATCTTTTGCAGCAGCAGGGAGATTTTCTATATAACGGACATAGTCATAGCTGATGAAGCCCATGACACCGCTTTGAAAGTCCGGGTAATCGTCATTCTGTTTGCTTTTTCTCTCTGCCATCCATTCCTTTAAAGAATGTAGCGGGTTTCCTTGACGATGCTCTGTCCGTCCATCAAACTCTCTTATTGTCAGCAAATCAGCTTTACCGGACAGCTCGGCGACCGGATTTAGGCCTATCATGCTGAAGCGGCCCCCTCTTCCACTTTCGAGCATCATGTGGGTAGAGACAGAAGAGGATAATATTTTGTAAACGTGAAATACGTCATTGTGATCAAATGGGATATTGATTGCAAACACTTCCCGTTGTTTCTCCAACTCATTCAGCCCCTGTATCTTAATTAGACAATCATAGTTAGAGTTTACTAATTAACGGAGGAAAATTAAATAAAAAAAGCAAAGTCCATTGAAGGGCTCTGCTTTTTTCTTTATTCGCCTTTATTATTCAAAGTTATAAAGCGGTGTGCTCAGGTAGCGTTCTCCATTGCTTGGGATGATCGCGAGGACTTTTTTGCCTTTGCCGAGTTCTTTTGCCACCTGTACGGCGGCAGAAATAGCAGCTCCGGAAGAAATTCCGCCTAAAATTCCTTCTTCTTTTGCAGCACGGCGGGCATATTCAAATGATTCATCTGTTCCGACCTGAATAACTTCATCGTATAACTCAGTATTTAAAATCTCGGGGATAAACCCTGCACCGATACCTTGTATTTTATGAGGACCTGGTTTCCCGCCAGATAAAATTGGTGAATCCGAAGGCTCAATCGCATAAATCTTCACTTCGGGATATTTTTCGCGCAACACTTCACCAGCGCCAGTAATAGTCCCTCCAGTTCCGATTCCTGAAATAAACGCATCGAGCTGGTCACCCATTTGCTCTACTATTTCCTTACCCGTTGTCTCATGGTGTACCTTAGGGTTTGCTTTGTTCTTAAACTGCTGCGGCATAAAGTAGCCGTTTTCATTTGCAAGTTCTTCCGCTTTTGCAATGGCACCCTTCATCCCTTCAGGGCCTGGTGTCAATATCAGTTCTGCCCCATAGGCACGAAGTAGATTGCGGCGCTCTATACTCATTGTTTCCGGCATAACCAAAATAGCGCGGTAGCCCTTTGCAGCGGCCACCATTGCCAAGCCAATGCCTGTATTGCCGCTGGTAGGTTCAATAATAGTAACGCCTTCCTTTAAATCGCCGCTTTCTTCCGCTGCTTCAATCATTGAAAGTGCGATACGGTCTTTGACACTGCTTCCAGGATTCATGTACTCCAGTTTTAAATAAATGTCTGCGCTGTTTTCATCTGGAATTCGGTTCAATTTTACAATTGGTGTTTGTCCGATTAAATCGACTATTGAATTTACTGTATTTGCCATATTCTCCACTCCTAATACCGAGTATTTTTATTGGTTTTATCTAAAATTTACAGCTTTCATACACCAATGTCAATATGTTTGCATTATTTGGTCTAATCGTTGTTTGCAGCTTTTTTATTTTGACGGTATCTCAGTTCATCATTTCAGGGAATCGACCCTACTTTTTTCTTTTTTCCTCCATCTGCTCTTGGATGTAAAAGGCTATTTTGCTTCCTTTTCCAGCTCTTCCAACTCACACTTGGAGAATTGGTATTTTTCATTACAAAAATGACAGTGGGCTTCTGCGTGTCCTTCCGTTTCGATTATATCGCGGATCTCTGCTTTCCCTAAGCTGACAAGAGCATTCCCAATCCTTTCACGTGAGCACTGGCACTTAAATTCTACCGGCATTTTTTCAAGGACCTTCACGTTTCCATCCCCTAATACCTGTTCAAGGATTTCCTCGGGTGTTAATCCTTGTTGAATCAATTTAGAAATGGGAGGGATTTTGCTCAGCCGATCTTCAATTTGACTGATTGTCTCATCTTCTGCTCCAGGCATTAACTGAATGATGAATCCCCCTGCAGCAAGGATTGTATTGTCGGGATTAACCAAAACGCCAACGCCAACAGATGAGGGTACCTGTTCCGAAGTTACAAAATAATAGGTAAAGTCTTCTCCAAGTTCCCCGGAAACAATCGGAACCTGTCCCGTGAAATAGTCACGGAGGCCTATATCCTTTACAACAGACAAAGTCCCTTCTGTTCCTACCGCCCTCCGAACATCCAGTTTTCCTTTTTCATTTAAGTCAAAATGGGTCTGTGGATTGGTGACATAACCCCGTACTTCTCCTTTTGCATTGCTATCTACCAAGATGACACCAATCGGGCCCCCTCCTTCGACTTTTATCGTCAGCTTATCCTCCCCTTTAAGCATCGCGCCCATCATTAAGCCGGCACTTATTGATCGGCCCAGTGCTGCAGAAGCGGTCGGCCAGGTATAATGGCGCCTTTGTGCTTCCCCTACTGTTTCGGTGGTAGAAACAGCGTAAGCTCTTACCTGTCCTTTATAACACAAAGCCTTTACTAAATAATCGTTCATCCTATATGCCCCTTTCCAGGGTGTATTACCTGCTTTTATGTTGGTCTTTATTTCTTTTATAAATCAACTGCAATCCTTTTAAAGTCAAAAACGGGTCGACAATGTCAATTGTATCCGATTCGTTGGCAATTAAATGGGCGAGCCCTCCGGTTGCTATTACTGTAGGATCGATTAGGCTTTGCTCTTTCATTCTGCCGACAATCCCCTCAACCTGGCCTACATAACCAAATAAAATGCCTGCCTGCATTGCAGCTACCGTGTTTTTGCCGATAATATCCTCAGGCCGCGCAATCTCGATCCGGGGAAGCTTTGCAGCCTTTGAATAAAGCGCCTCTGTCGAAATGCCAATTCCCGGCGCAATAGCTCCGCCCATATATTGTTTGTCTTCATTAATGTAACAATACGTTGTAGCCGTACCAAAATCGACGATGATCAGAGGGCTGCCGTACTCCTGAATCCCAGCCACTGCGTTAACAATCCGGTCTGCGCCTACTTCCCTTGGATTTTCATATTTAATGTCAAGTCCTGTCTTGATTCCAGGGCCGACAATAAGCGGCTTTGCTTTAAAATACTTTTTGCACATACGCTCTAAAGCATACATTATCGGTGGAACTACTGATGAAATGATAATCCCATCGATGTCGCGAAAGGACAAGCCTTCGTGCTCCAATAATGACTTAATGATCATTGCGTATTCATCTTCGGTTTTATGGCGATTCGTTTCAATTCGCCAATGATAGTTTAGTTGATCCTCATTGTATACGCCTAATACTGTATTTGTATTCCCTGCATCCAAAACAAAAATCATTATCTCATCACTCCGCCAAAGTTATTCACCCACATCATACCATACTTGTTTTTTTCTCCGTTATCAAGAAAAGCGCAAGCGCCTTGTAAAAAGGAGTCCTCTCTAAATATGTCTAGCCTTTCCTAAATAGAAAAAAAGGCATCTCCGTTTTCGGGAAATGCCTTAATAAGAATGTAATGATTATTTTTTTGGCTCATCTTCATTCGGGAAGGAAAGCGGCTTATCCTGCGGATTTCCTTCTTCAATTCCAGGTGGGTTTGTATCTTCATCCCTTACTTCCATTGGGTCGGGATTTCTTTCATCCAGCGGCTTAAGAAGTGCTTCCTTTTCTTCCTTCTTAGATTGGATCGTTACCTTCATATCGTCGTCACTATCCAATCTGCCATTGATAGCTGTATAATCACGATCCGGTAATTTCCCGGTGTCAAAGAGGCTCTTAATTTGTTCTGCATCAAGAGTTTCAACTTCAAGAAGGGTATTGGCAATGATATCGAGTTTACTCCTATTTTCGGTGATAATTTTTTTAGCACGATCGTAGGATTCCTTGATAATGCGCTGGATTTCCAGGTCTATTTCATAGGCAATAGCATCAGAGTAGTTTTGATCATTGTTGAAATCACGGCCTAAGAATACCTGCCCCTGTGTCTGGCCGAATTGAATCGGTCCAAGCTTATCGCTCATTCCGTATTCGGTCACCATGCTTCTCGCGATGCCTGTAGCGCGCTGGAAGTCATTGTGAGCACCTGTACTCGCTTCCCCGAAGACGACCTCTTCGGACACACGTCCTCCAAGGAGACCGGCGATTTTGTCCAAAAGCTCCGGTTTTGTCATAAAGAAACGATCTTCCTTAGGAAGCATGACAGCATAGCCGCCAGCCTGCCCTCGTGGAACAATGGTAACTTTATGAACGATTTCCGCCTCATCCAGTACCAGACCGATAATCGTATGGCCGGCTTCGTGGAACGCCACAATATTGCGTTCTTTTTTGGAGATAACCCTGCTTTTTTTGGCGGGACCGGCGATTACGCGGTCTGAGGCTTCATCCAAATCAGACATATCGATTTTCTTTTTATTTTGGCGGGCAGCCACCAACGCTGCCTCATTCAATAGGTTTTCAAGGTCGGCACCTGAGAAACCAGGTGTACGCTGGGCAATCGCTTTTAAATTAACACCGTCACTTAATGGCTTATTACGAGAATGAACCTTAAGCACTGCTTCACGGCCGATAACATCGGGACGGCCCACTGTAATTTGTCGGTCAAAACGGCCTGGTCGGAGTAACGCGGGATCAAGAATATCAGCACGGTTAGTAGCCGCGATGATGATGACTCCTTCATTTCCGCCAAAGCCATCCATTTCGACAAGCAATTGGTTAAGCGTTTGCTCACGCTCGTCATGACCACCGCCTAGACCCGCACCACGCTGACGTCCAACTGCATCAATTTCATCAATAAAAATAATACATGGAGCATTTTTCTTCGCATTTTCAAAAAGGTCACGAACACGGGATGCACCAACCCCGACAAACATTTCAACAAAGTCGGAACCACTGATCGAGAAGAACGGAGTACCCGCTTCCCCGGCAACGGCCCTTGCAAGCAGGGTTTTACCTGTACCAGGAGGTCCCACAAGCAGGACACCTTTTGGAATACGGGCACCCAGTTCGGCAAACTTGCGTGGGTCTTTCAGGAATTCAACGACTTCAACCAATTCCTGCTTTTCTTCATCCGCACCCGCGACATCCTTAAAACGCACCTTTTTCTTCTCATCGTTATATAACTTAGCTTTACTTTTCCCGAAGTTCATGACACGGCCGCCGCCGCCTCCCTGAGCCTGGTTAAGCAAGAAAAAGAAAAGAATAAAGATAATGACAAACGGAATGATGGAAGTGAAGAATGTTACCCAGCCATTTGATTCCTTTGCCGGCAATACTTCGGTTTTGTCCACCTTATTATCTTCAATAGCCCCGCTGATACGCGCCTGCGTAGCTTCGCTATCTGTCACATAAGTAAGGAAAAACTTGTCTTTCTCATAATTCTCAAGCTGCCCCCGCACCTCATACACATATCGTTCAGGCTGCATCGTGAAATTTGTTACTTCTCCCTTATCCAAGTGTTCAAAAAATTCATCCTGGGTAATATTAACAGTTGGCTCATTGTTATTGTTAAAAATACTTACAATCCCAATGATGACCAAAAAGATGAGTAAATAAAATATGGTATTACGGAAGATCCGATTCATTCCTTACCTCCTCCCACTTTAAAACAAACTATAGTAAATATTATCATAGAAAATAATTGTATTACAATTAATTAATACATCTTTAGATAATCAGATAAACATTGAGGTGAAAGCAGTCTATTTGCTTTCGTAAATTTCCGGTTTCAATACACCAATATAAGGAAGATTGCGGTATCTTTCCGCGTAATCGAGCCCGTATCCCACTACAAATTCGTCAGGTACGGTGAAGGCTGTATAATCAGGTTTAATATCCGCCTTCCTGCCGGTTGGTTTATCCAGGAGTGTGACAATTTTAATCGACTTCGCTTTTCTATAACGGAATAATTCCACTAAATAGCTAAGCGTTAAACCACTATCGATGATATCTTCAATAATCAAGATATCGCGGCCTTCTACTGAGGTATCGAGATCTTTGATGATTTTAACCTCACCGGTAGATACGGTCGAACTCCCGTAGCTTGAAACATCCATGAAGTCCATTTCCAGATGGGAATCAATATGTTTTAACAATTCCGCCATAAATGGCATTGCGCCCTTTAACACGCCGATTGCCAGCGGGAAGCTGTCTTTGTACTCATCTTCGAGCAGTTTTGCGAGCTCTTTGATTTTCCCCTGAATCTCTTCCTCAGTGATTAATACCTTTTCAATGTCATTTTGCATGGTCATCCGTTTGATTGCCCCCTAGAAGATGTAAGCTTTTTATATTCTAAATAAATAAAAGACGGTTCATCATCGTACCCTGCCAGTCCCTGTTCCGATTTCTTCAACCCCGGAAGCCAGATGACCTCTTCTTTTTGATTGGTAACAACAGGCCAGACATTACGCTCTGACAATGGGATTTTTTCGTTTATGAAAATATCCTTCAGCTTTTTTGAGCCGCCCAATCCTTTTACAGACATTCTGTCCCCGTCCTTCCTGGTACGGACCATTAATGGGAGATCGGCTTTTGCTGCCCGAAAGATAAAAGAATCATTCCCTTCTGATTCAGGGATTTTCTCTTTTATATAATGCGCTTTAATTTTATACCCATTCGGGAGAATAGTATCACCGGGAATTTGTACCTGCAAAAAAAAGTTCGGGCTTTTTTTTTGGAAAAATCGAAAGATTCCTGTGTTATATGATTTTTCCGCAATCAGTCCATCCGGGAGATGCAATTCAGCTGATGGTTGAGGACTCATAAATAAAGCTGAAAGCTGGTCAATATGTAATGCTGAAAGCGATGAAGGTCTCTCTATATAAAGATAGTTTAATATTAGTTGAATAGCTCTTCTTTGTAAAGGTTTTGGCATCGCCAAAAGGGGTTCAATCTGTATCGACGCATACCCGTTCTTCCGCTCAATCCAAACGGTTTCCAATCGTTCACCGGCAAGCTCCAACAGGTACGCCTCATCCTCAAAAAGCTCTTCGCTGAATCTCTGATAGTGTTCCTGTACTTTTGGATTCTCCCTTTTCAGGAATGGCAGGACCGATAAGCGAAAACGATTACGTAAATAGACATCTTTTTCATTGCTGGGGTCGATTCTGGGTATCAAGGCGTTTTGCTTGGCATATTCAGAAATTTCATCCTTGCTCGCTGGAAGGAATGGACGAATGACAGTGCAATCATGAAGTGGTCTTTTCGCTGGTATTCCAGCCCTTGCCATACCCGTTGCCCCGCGAGTTATCCTCATCAGCATCGTTTCGACCTGATCATCGCCATGATGTCCTAAAGCCAAAACAGATAGCTCGTATGTATCCATCACTTCTTCAAAAAAGGCATAACGAAGCTTTCTTGCGGCACTTTGCATGCTTTCGCCAGTGATATCCATATATTGGGGAACGTTGATCCGCTTTCCTTCAAACGGTATCCTCCATTCCCTGCAAACCTTTTCGACAAAAAGGTAATCCCGATAAGACTCGTCTCCCCTGAACATATGGTCAACATGTGCGGCTACCAGTTCAAAACCAAGCTCTTCCTTTATTTCATGAAGAAAATGCAGCAGGACAAGGGAATCGGGCCCTCCGCTCACTCCGGCAAGCAGCTTTGACTTTTCAGGTATTAGATCATGTTTATAAATGTAATCAAGAATTTTTTTCTTAAACATAGGATTCTACCTCTGGCTTTCAAAGGCGACTGGCGAGCAACTTACTTGCCCGTCCCTAATAATACGTTTCAAAGTTAAATTGGTTTCAAATATAGCGAGAAAAATTAACACATTAACTATATCATAGTAGCTGGCCATATATGTACAAAATGTATAATAATGAAACGATTGTCACCAATAGGACTGTTTCAAGAGCGCCGTATTTACGTTTGATTCTGCTTTTTTGCTTATAGTTTTGAGCCCTTCTCGCCTGCCGTGTTTTCGACGCATTTCCAGTCTGTCCCGATACTGGCGCCTTTTTTTTACTGGAATGTCTGCTTAAGAACCCAATTAAATCATTTCGCATCTCATCAGCAGAAGAATACTTTCCTGAAAGAGCTTTATCCAGTATAGGTTGATAAGTCAATAAATCTTTGTTTTGCTTAATCATTTCTTTAAGCTGTGTATATCCTTCTCCTTTTTTCTGAAAACGTTTTGGATAAGAAGAATTGATCATAATCATCGCTACAGCAAACAAATCATATTGTGGATCGGCCTTCCTCGAGCCCATTCCCCAGTATCCCCTATCAAAAAACTCAGTGAACTCTTTTATAGATCTTCCTGTTAGAGTTGTCCCCCCTACATCTATACAGCGCACTTTATAAGCAGGAAGGGTAACAATCAGATTTTCCGGCTTCAAGTCACCAAAAATCCACCCCTGTTTATGTAACACTGACAAACTTGATAATAGCTGAAGCATGAAAACTCCCATCCATGATGTTCCTTTTTTCTGAATGAAATCGAGATAACCATCGCCCTTTATATATTCCATTACATAAAACGGCATCGTTTTACCATTTTTCACATAATCATCCGCTTCCAAAAAAGAAGGCCCGAGGACGGATCCCTGGACCTTGGAAAAGGCTTTAAGAATGTTCATCTCAGAGATGATCGACACGCCATTGTCACTAAGCTTTAGCGCTACATATTGCCTGTTGTTTTCTGCCAGATAGACAATGCCGTTGGCGCCGAATCCTAATTCCTTAATTATTTTATAGTTGTTTTTATGCCATTTTCCTGTAATGACACTGCCAGGCAGAGTCTTACACTGATTCCTCAAAGTATTGTTCATCATCATCTGATAACAATCCCCTTAATGAACGTTTTTGATCAAAATAATCAAGGGCTTCTTTAATGGCTGGTCCGGTTGGTGTAATCCCGCCAGTAGTGAGCTTTGGGAAAACCTTTGTCAACACCTCAAGCTTTGGAGTCCAATTGAGAAGTTTTTCGACATCATTCTTTTTCCCGGGAAATACAAAGACAGAAAATTGATTATCTCCTAGTCGGGCATTCATGCTTAACGACAGGTCCAAAAGAGCATCTTTTACGGTAGGAAGCTTGTGTTTCATGCTTGCACTTGTATCGACAAGAACCAATACTTCCAATTTGCTCGTTTCACCGAGCTCATCGACGACCTCCATTACTTCTCCGCGTTTTTCCGGCGGCAGGTCTTCCATTGTTACCGAGTTGCCGAGAATCTGCTGCAGTTCTTTATTGACAACTCCTTGGATGGTTTGTGTCATCGCTTTCCTCGTTACCATCTGTACGGTTTGAGAAAGCGCCTGAGAATAAACAATTTGACTAACGCCACCACCTGAAAGAGCAACAGATTCAATTTCCTTCATTCCGTTCTCATCGATCACATCATTTTCCATTACACCGATCACATTTACCGTTATCCCTTGCTCGCGGGCAAGCGCTGCCATCGCAGCCGGGTCTTCCCCTTGATTCGAGCAGCCATCGGTAATCAATAAGATTTGACGCAGAGTTCCTGGTTTCATGACAATCTCCCCTTCATCAATAGTGTTACCATCCTTGACTAAAAGGGAAGATTTTATACTAGATTCATTTCCTTTTCGTTTGTTCCTGTTGCCTGCTCGTAAATAATCGGCGTTATGCTCTTTTTTGAAAAGAATTGACCGGAATCGAAGCCCATTTTGGGGTATTATGTTTTATTTTTGCGGTGACGATTGTCATATCGTCATCAATCATTCCCCGGGCCCGGATGACCTCCTCCAGAATTAGATCTGCTATTTCCTGTGGCTCATCGGTTTGCAATTCCTTAATTTTGCGCTTCATCCAGAAATCAAAGTTTTCCACATGATTAGGCGCTTCGAAAATGCCATCGCTCATCATGATCAGTAAGTCACCCGCCTTTAATTCTTCACTCACAACATCTACATCAAATTCCTGAATGATCCCCATAGGCAGATTACTGGATTCAATTTTAATAACCTTGTCGCCCCTTTTGATGAAGCTCGGGATCGAACAAATTTTTAAAAACTTTGCTTTTGCATCCTGCAGGTCTATCATCGCTAAATCAAGCGTAGAAAAAATCTCATCTGTTGTCCGCAGTGATAGTACCGAGTTTACTGATTTTATCGCTATTTTTTCTTCTATTCCGGATAATAAGAACTTTTGAAGCAGCTTCAGTGTCTCTGTGCTTTCAAAATGGGCTCTCTCCCCATTCCCCATTCCGTCGCTAATGGCTATCGCATATTTACCGCCGCCTATTTCCATCGTTGTGTAACTGTCACCTGATACCAAACCGCCACCCATAGCCGCATGGGCGACCCCTGTTTCTACGGCATATTTTTTTGCCGTCCTGAACACAGCATGGCATTGTCCGCTTGGATAGGCTGCACATTCTTCTGAATGCACAACGATCGTTTCCCCGATTATATCTGACAGCATCGGAGCGATGAGCTTTTCGCACTCTCCTCTTCCATGGCAATAGGGGACGCTCATTTCAATATCGACATTTCCCTGCTCAAGGCTGTAAATTTCCACATGTCCAACTGTTAAGCCAAAATCCTGGATTGCCTCCAAGATTTGTTCCTCCTGAAGATCATGGTTTTTCCTTTCCCTTTGAATCTCCTTAGCAAAGTCATCCATCACGGCAGAAACGCCGCGAAGCTGGTCCGCCACTAACTTTCTGCTCTCCTTCACTTGTTTTTTCATTTTTTGATTTGCCTGGTAAAACGTCATCTCCTGTGATATGGCTGCAATAACCTGTGGACTGCGCGTGCAGTATTTTCCCCATTCTCTTGCTGTATTCTGCGGCAGCACACCATCATTTTCATACAATTGATGCATAATTTCCTGCATACCTTCATAGGTTGTATCGAAGTTATTTGACCAGCATTGTTCTTTTTTAAAACAAACCTGGCATGTTTTTTCCGTAACATTGCTCAGGAAATAGTCCAATTCCTTCTCGTCCTCCTCTTCCGCTTGCCCCCGTTCATCTATTTGTGTAAAACTATCCGATAATGCTTCAAAAACATTGGAAAATTGAGTAACCCGTTGTGCGGTGACATCTCTCATCCTTCTCATATACTGTTGTTGCTCATTGGAATGCTCCGATGTTCCGGGAATATGCTTGGCAATCTTTCCGATGATTGATGAAGGCGTCAGCAGAAACAGCAGAACCGATGAAAAAGATTCGTACATTGTAAGCATGATATTATTTGACCCTTCTCCATATAAACCAATCAATAAGGTGGCAATCAGGAGGCCAAATGATACCCCCATCTTCTTCCCTTCTTTCAAAAGTCCGCCAAGCAATCCCGAAAAGGCAAGCAGGCTCATCTGATAAAGGCTGGCAATACTGGCCAAGCTGAAAATCAGGCCCGTAACGACACCAACTGTCGATCCGATCGCTGCTCCTCCGGCCAATCCGAATAACAGAACGAGATATCTTGATAATATATGTTCAATGGATAGATCATAGATTGCCCATCCGATGGTTCCGGTCATAACGGAGGCTAGCAAAATGATAACACTTACAATTTCTTCGGTTTTCAATGCCTGTGTTCTTTTTTTAACAGATAATAAGGGGATGCACTGTATGAAGATAAGCGTTAAAATCATCGCAAGCCCTGCCTCGACCCCGATCATCATTCCATCATATATTTGAATGCTGCGATTCCTAATGTAATGCTCCGCTAAATTAACTAGAGCAAGAGAGGCAAATACATAAATCGCCATCGTTTTAAATTGTCCTTCCAATCCGGGTTTTTTGATTTTATAGATGAGCATCAAGAGAAGGACGGACACAAACATCGTGATTCCATTTGAATAATGTACGGTAAGCGATCCGGCAACAAGTCCAAGCAGCGATAGCGGTGCTTTGTCACGGCGCATAAGATAAACAGCGGCGAAAAATGGCAATCCAAATGGGGCTAGCTGAGATAGAATAAGGGCTCGTCCCAGCAGAAAACCAATGATAACCAGTACAAATCCCTTCCTCAAAAAAATATCTTCTACTTTCGCTTGAAGATGATTGAACCAATTGATTGCATCTGTTTTGGCTTCCTGTAAATGAACGTCAGCAATGGGCTCTATTACGTTACGTTCAATCTTTTCCATTGAGAAACACTCCCATTCGATTTGTTGTCTTTTATTATAAGTATCCTTCTTTTATAACTTTGTCACAATCTTGTAAATACAGATGAGAAAAGTTCGACGAATTTCTCTTCGATTATCCATAACGGAACAGATTTTTGGAAGAAACAAGAAAAAAATAATGGTAAGATGTTTATTTTGGATAAGAAAAGGACATTTTTTATCTATTTTTTGTAGATAAAAACAGTAATAATTTTCTGCCACGGCAAATGGTAAATTTTTTGTTGATAATTAATTCTGTAATAAAAATCAGGCAATAGCTATTATTACAACGGTGCCTATGCTAAAAGACGTAAAAGTAAAAGAAGGCAGACTCTGGTAAAGAGCCTGCCTTTATATATAAAAATTTTTTTATTTGAAAATTGCTAAACCTTTGTTTTTCAGCAGCAGTTTATCCGCGCCTTCCTCCTCTGCCTCCCCGTTTTGTTTCGGTATTGCGCTTGAGAGAAGATAAGCGCTCTTCACTATCTTTTAAGAAACGCGCCATTTTTTGGTCGAAGTTTTCCTTCGGCTGGAAGTTTCCCTTTGAACGAAAGTCTTTGGAACGATTATCATTTCCTCTTCCCTGGCGTGGGCGCCCAGAATAAGATTGTCCTTCCGGTCTGTCTTTAGCTTTCTTGATAGACAAGCCAATTTTACCGTCTTTCTCAACATTGATGACTTTCACTTCTACCAGGTCGCCGACTTTAAGGTGATCGTTAATATCTTTCACATAATTGTCAGCAACTTCACTGATATGAACAAGTCCTGTTGAACCTTCAGGCAACTCAACGAACGCCCCAAAATTAGTAATGCCTGTTACTTTACCTTGTAACTTGCTGCCTACTTCAATTGACATAAAAAAAATGTTCCTCCTTAGAAATGTTAAAGATCACTTTACATTATATTATAACGAAAGGAAAAAAACAGTGTCAATATTAGTCACTGTCTCCCTTCTTTTTAGGCAGATTAAAGATAATTTCACCCTTATCAGATAAAAAATAGTCTCTGCGGGCCAATTTGGCTATATAATCATCGTCATTAAGCTTAACAATCTCTTCGTTTAAAAGTTCTTCGTTCTTTTCAAGCTTAGAAAGCCTGTTTTGCAGTTGCTCCTGCTTATCTTCCTTTTCCTTCAGAGTAGCTGCTTGCGATATCAGAGCAGTGACAGCCAGGACAGAAATGACAGCAGCACATACTGCATAAAAAGTCAGCCGGCGTACAAGGCCGCGCCTCTTTTTCCCCACCGTTTGCATCTTCTTTTCTTGTTGGAAGACATAAGGGGATTCGATTTTTGCCACTTTCTTTTTCCTGAGGCTACCCATTTTATCCACTCCTCAATCAGATTTGTTTCTCCATTTCGCTGCGACTCTCTTTATTACATTCTTTAAACTGTTAAAAAATCCTGTACCTTTATTATAAAACTTCCCGACGTTTTTTGTAACAGATTTCGGCAAGTAATTCCAAAATACCTTTAATATCCAGATAAAAGGACGGATAATCATCGATAACACCGAGTTTATCAGCTTAAAAATAAACTGGATCAGAGAGTAAATTCCTTTTCCCAAGCTGACAAACAGGAAAACAATACCAGATATCAACCATTTGATCGGATGATAGATGAGAGTTTGAAATGATTTTACGATAAACTTTGAAGTCGTGATGAAAAAGTGGATCACAGATTCCAGAAATCTGTTGAACGCGCTTTTAAATAGCGCCTGATAAGCAGAAAAACCACATAACAGGGCTAGAAATAAATAAAAGCGCAATTCACCTTCATTTACTAAAAATAGCACATAAAAGATTAGCAGGCCTTGAACGACCCAAAATAAGAAATCGTTTATGAAGACAAGCCAGCTTTTTCTCTTTGACCTCTTTAAAAAGCGATTATACGTATCAAGGGCAGCCCCAAAGTAACTGCCCATCCCAATCATCGCCACCAGAGTGTAAAATTGTACGGATAACGTCATTTGAACAACTTGCCAAAGAACCCTTTAGCTTTTTCCCCTGAATGATCGTCCAAGTAAATCAAATCATAAATTTTTCCTTTGATTGAAACGATTCCTTTATCTACGTCCAGGTTCTTCATTTGCAGGTTTTGTCCGCGGATTGATAAAAAGCCCATCACCGTCTCTAAAAGAAATTCCTCATTATCGAAGCTTTCCACTTGTTTAACACCGGTTATCTCCAATAAACGGCGCCCTCGCATGATAACATCATGTTCCTGTACTGTTCCCTTTGTACTGTTTTGTGCCGGGTCAAAATATTGGCTCATCTTCATCCCTCACAGTAACACATTTTTCTTTAAGTATATGTGTCAGTTCAGGAAATAGAACAAGCCCTACAGACCATTCCCTTCGGCTGTTTTTTCTTCCTTGATTACTGTGTACATATCAGCCGCTTCCTCTTTTTTGGTTGTATCCTGGATTCGATTGATGACCACCGTTACCTTTTTTTGGCCGAACTGAACAGACAATTCATCGCCGGCCTGCACAGTCGAGCTTGCTTTTGCCTGCTGCCCGTTAATGGAAACCCTTCCTCTATCAGCTACTTCCTTTGCTAGTGTGCGGCGCTTGATCAGACGGGAAACCTTCAAAAACTTATCCAGTCGCATCGACATGCTTTACCCCTCCTTTCTCAATATCCCTTTGCTTTTGCCTCTTCCCAGAAATTGTCCAATTCAGACAAGGAGCAATCACCGAAGCTTTTACCGCTTTGTTTTACAAGTGATTCAATATATGTAAACCGATTATAGAACTTTCGATTAGCCGCGTTCATTGCTTCCTCTGCCTGTATCCCATAGAATCTCGCTACATTCACAAGCGTAAAGAATAAATCGCCAAGTTCATTTCTGATATTCTCTATATTATCTTCTTTCTTAAACTCAACTTCAAGTTCGGTTATCTCTTCTTTCACCTTATCCCAGACACCTGTTACATCCTTCCAATCAAACCCGACTTTTGCTGCACGTTTTTGCAGCTCAAGTCCCCGAATGAGGGCAGGCAGAGATTTACCGACTTCATCCAGCAATGACTTCCCTCTTATCGTTTCGCCAGCTTTCTCGTCCGCTTTTATCTTTTGCCAGTTTTCCAATACCTCTTCTGTACCGCTTACCTTCACAGCCCCAAAAACATGCGGATGGCGGCGCACCATTTTTGCCGAAATTCCCTCAATTACGTCATCGATCGTAAACATTCCCTCGTCTTCTGCTATCTGGGAATGAAGCATGACTTGCAATAAAACATCGCCCAGTTCGCCAATAATTCCCTCATCATCTTTTTCATCTATTGCCTCTATCAATTCATAGGCTTCCTCTATTAAATAAGGCTTTAAGCTTGCATGGGTTTGCTTTTTATCCCAGGGACAGCCATCCGGACCCCTTAAGCATGCAATGATCTCCCTCAGCTTAGGAAAGTCCCTGTAACGCTCCGCTTCATTTTTCACTGGTGGAACATATACACTTGTGAGGTTGCTTAATTCATCCATTTGACGGTCCAACTCGTACAGAACAACCTTCTTTACGACCTCTTCTTTACTTCCCGCAGCCTTAACGAGATAAACCTCATGTTCATCGGGGAGTTTTTCCATCAAGGTAAGCTTCACCTCAGAGGCCACTAGGGAATCATAAACCTGCCCAATAATCATGTGCTGGTTTATATGCAGATCATCTCTTACTAATGCGGTACCGTCCAATAACTGAAACCCGTCTATCGGATCGATTTTCACAGCCTGGAACAGCGCATCAAGAAAACTATGGCCACCTTCTATTGTAATAGAAATATTCCGTTCCGGGCCTTTTTCTAATAAAAGCTGAACGGTTTTTTCAGCAACCATAGGGTGTCCCGGAACGGCATAAATGACTGATTCCCGTTCAGCCCTTTCAAGGAGCATTTCTGAAATCTCTTCATATACGGCTTCAAATGCAGCGTGTTTTTCGTAGATTTCATCAAAGCTCTCGAAGACGACTCCTTCCGCGCTCAATTCCTTAATGACGGGGTGATCGATTGTTCGTACGAGACATACGGAAGCCCGCTTCAGCTTCTTATAAACGCCTAATGGAAGCTGATCCAGATCCCCAGCTCCCAAGCCAATGATGGCCAGATCATTCTTCATTATTCCGATTACTCCCTTTCCCTTTTATGTTTCACCACATAAAATTAAATCTGTAGTTTCCTATACAATAAGAAAAGCGGAAGGCCCACAATAAAGGGCAGCTTACGGCTGCCCTCACTTCAAACGTATGTAAGACGGGCGGAGCCCGCCTTTTAGGATTCCATTTGTCTTGCAAGAAATCCTGCTGCTGTTTCGACCGCTTTTTGTTCAACCTCGCCGACCATTCCCTCCTTGGAGAGAATGATGACTGCTCCAATCGGATCGCCATTCGCAACGATCGGACCGATCGTATAGGATTGAACATCCTCATCGATTCCATCTATTAAATTAATGCTTCCTTTCGGGGTTTCAATCAAGGAATTACGGTTTTCCATCGACTTTTCAACTAAATCGCTGACACTTTTATTCAGATAATCTTTCTTGGAAACTCCGGCGACCGTAATATACGTATCACGGTCACAAATCAATACAGGATTACCAAGGCTATCAAATAAAGCTTCTGCATATTCTCTTGCAAAGTCTCCTAATTCACTGATCGGAGAATACTTCTTAAGGATTACTTCTCCATCCCTGTCCACAAAAATCTCTAATGGATCCCCTTCACGGATGCGAAGAGTTCTACGGATTTCTTTTGGAATAACAACTCTTCCTAAGTCATCAATTCGGCGAACAATACCAGTTGCTTTCATCTTGTGTTGCCCCTCTTTCACTAATTGATTTTTTTGGTGGCGATTCCACCCTTTTAAAAAAAATGATACCATACTAGAACTTATTATTTTTCATATGGAAAGTTCTATACATTTTGATTGAATTTTTCTTTTCTTGAGTTGTCCTTCCCATTATAGGCAAACAGAAGGATATAGCCGTAGATATCTTTCGCCTCATGCTATTGTTTGATTCTCCTTTTTTACAAGCAGCAAGCCTTTAACAAGTTCAAACAATACATGAAGCCACTTTTCAGCCGCTATGCCTTTTGTGTGCAGAACGAGCTTCATTCTGCTGCCATCCATCCCAAGACCAACCGTACGTCCATATTTTGAACTTAATTGAAAAACCTTTTGACCATTTATATTGCTGCTTGCTTTTTCTGAGATGAGTATGGAAATATCCTGTTTTGCCTGCCTAATGCTTTCAATACCTGCCTGAGAAGCATAAATCTTAGCCTCTGCAATAAGAAATAAATAGGCAACCTGGTCCGGATATTCCCCAAAACGGTCGAGCATTTCTTCCTGGAGCTCTTCGAATTCCTCAAGAGATGAAATACCCCTGAACCTTTTGTACATTTCAATCTTTTGGTGTCCGTCAGAAATATAAGAGTCAGGAATGTAGGCATCTACATCCAGGTCAATTTCAAGTTGAGGTTTTTCATCTAAGGGTTTATCGTTCTTCCGGGCTTCCACTGCTTCTTTCAGCATTTGCGAATATAAATCAAAGCCTACAGAATCGATAAATCCGTGCTGTTCTGCCCCCAGTAGATTCCCTGCCCCGCGAATAGATAAATCGCGCATCGCAATTTTGAATCCTGAACCCAATTCGGTGAATTCCTTAATTGCCTGAAGCCTTCTTTCAGCGACTTCCGCAAGGACTTTGTCCTTTCGATATGTGAAATAGGCATAAGCAATCCGATTGGAGCGGCCCACTCGGCCACGGAGTTGATAAAGCTGCGAAAGTCCCATTTTATCCGCATCATGCACAATCAGTGTATTCACATTTGGTATATCGACACCGGTTTCGATGATAGTCGTGCTTACCAGCACATCATATTCCCCGTCTAAAAAACCATACATAACCGATTCCAATTCTTGCTCGGTCATTCGCCCATGAGCATACGCAACACGTGCATCCGGGACTAACATGGAAATTTCTTCTGCTTTTCTTGCTATATCTTCTACCCTGTTATAAAGGAAATAAACCTGGCCTTCCCGCGCTAATTCTCTTTCAATCGCTTCTCGGACCAAGCCGCCATTGTATTCCATGACATATGTTTGGACCGGAAAGCGATTTTCCGGGGGAGTCTCGATGATTGATAAATCCCTTACTCCGAGCATGGACATATGAAGTGTTCTTGGAATAGGCGTCGCTGTCAAGGTTAAAACATCCACGTTTGTTTTCAGTTGTTTAATTTTTTCCTTGTGGGTCACACCAAAACGCTGTTCCTCATCAATGATCAACAGGCCGAGGTCACGGTAATGAATATCCTTTGACAGAAGCCTGTGTGTCCCGACAACAATATCGACTGTACCAGCTTTTAGTCCCTTAATCGTTTCTGTTTGCTGTTTCTTCGTGCGAAACCTGCTTAAAAGTCCGATATTTATCGGATAATCCTGGAAGCGCTCTCTCAGAGTTTCATAATGCTGCTGCGCCAAAATAGTTGTCGGGACAAGAAAGGCTGCCTGTTTCCCATCCATGATCGCTTTAAATGCTGCCCTGATGGCCACCTCGGTTTTTCCGTACCCTACATCACCACAAAGAAGACGGTCCATTGGCCGTTCGCGTTCCATATCTTTTTTGATTTCGTTGATAGAGCGCAGCTGATCTTCTGTTTCATTGTAAACAAAAGCGGTTTCAAACTCTCTCTGGACATCGCCATCCGGCGAGAAAGCATAGCCTTTCGCTGCCTCACGGTCTGCGTACAGCTTGATTAGATCATCCGCGATATTCTGAACAGACGATTGTACCTTGCTTTTAACCCGCTTCCATTCACTTCCGCCCAATTTGTAAAGCTTTGGCTCTTTCCCTTCAGACCCGACATATTTTTGAACCAGGTCGATCTGGTCAACCGGAACGTATAATTTATCATCGCCCTGATAACGGATATGAAGATAATCTTTATGAACGCCGTTAATGCTTAACGTTTCAATCCCAAGGTATTTCCCGACCCCATGGTTAACATGAACGACATAGTCACCGACCTTGAGCTCGGAATAGCTTTTAATTCTCTCCGCATTGGAAAGCTTCTGCCTGCGGACGGATCTTTTGGTTTTTTTATTGAATAACTCCTGTTCGGTAATCACCGCGAATTTCTGCATCGGCAGCTCAAAGCCAGTGTTTACATTTCCTTGCAGGATTTGGACCTTTCCGAAAATGAGCTTTGAGCCTTCAGAAAGTTCTGCTGCTTCAATTTCATAATCGGCAAGCACCCTGTTTATCTTTTTGGCCCTTTCTTCATCGGGCGCGAGTACGACTACAGCGTATTTCCCCTTTTTCCACCGTTCAATTTCTGATTTGAACACATGCATCTGCCCATGGAAATTCTGCATCTGCTTGCAGGTGAAGTTCAGGATATTCTGTGGATTGGTATGCGGCACATGCCGCAAAAACAGGGACAGATACACAAACGGCCGGCCAGATCCAAGAATTAATTCTGGAAGCTTGTGGGATAACTTTACATCATGAACAATCTGTCCTTCACTTAGCAAATCGGTATACCACTCTGCTTCTTCTTTTTCAAGTGATTCATTGATTTCTTGAATCCTGCTGATTTCGTCTAGTATCACCAGCCCGTTTACTGGGAGATAATCTAGTAAACTAGCTGGTTTTTCATAAGCCAGGCTAAGATACTTGAAAATCTGCTCAGGCTTTGTACCATTCTTAAGCTGTTCCAATTCGTAATCGATAGTCTGGACCATTTGTTCCTTTGTTTTCTCATTCTTTACTTTCTTTAGGCTCTTACTTAACCCCGTTTCCAGCTTTTCAGCCATGCTTTCAATATGTTTCGGCTCCAGCAAGGCTTCGGTCATGGGGCCAATGAGAACCGATGACAGCTTCTCCATGGAACGTTGATCTTCTATCGAGAAAGATCGAATGGAATCTATTTCTGTATCAAATAACTCGATTCTGACCGGGTTACTCTCTGTAATTGGATAAAGATCAATAATCCCGCCCCTTAAACTGAATTCACCCGGTGTCGAAACCATTTCAGCCCTTTGATAGCCCATTGCTATTAAAGTACGCAGTGTTTCGTCCAGATCAAGGTCATCTCCAACTGTAAATGTTATTTGGTACTTTTTCCAGACATCTTTTGGGGGCAGCAGTTTACGCAGTCCTGGAATCGGCACAATCACAATCCCCTTTATGCTTGCCGACCAATAATTCAATGCCTCAATACGCTGTGCCCGGAGTTCGGGACTAGCAACACTCAGCTCTGCTGCGATGAGTTCATTTGCCGGATAAATAAATAATTCATCCTCAGGTAAAAAACCAGATAAATCCTCATGAAACTTTTGGGCTTGTAAAAGATTGTGCGTAACTATCAAAATAGGCCTTTTCGTTTGTTTATATATGGATGCAATCAGCACTGATCTCGAGGAACCGGATAACCCGGCTACCAGTTGTTCTCTCAGTCCTTCATCGATGCCCGTAATCAATGATTGGACATCATCGTGTTTTGAGAATAAATCCTTCAATCCATTCATATTCGCCCCTCCTCTCTTACATAATAACCGTGTCTACCATTTTTCCATTGCCCGCTTTTCTATGAATGAGCTTTAATCAAAACCAAACAAACGGAAAAAACGCTTTGGTTTTACCAAAGCCCCTTCCGCTTAATGGATAATATAATCATTTTGGTGCAAATCGGGATTTTTCTGCAATGATTCTTGACAGTCCTCACATATAGCTTTCACACGGATATCTCCTGCAGAATCATAAACAATCATTTCTTGCCGATCTTCATTAGTAAGCTGATTAAAACCCAACTGCTCTGTTGCAAGCATTTGTTCCTGCAGAGTTCCAATTTTTGTGCCGCAATGCCTGCAATAGTAATGGAGAGCCATTCCTTAACCCCCTATTCCCGCTTATTATTTCTAGTATAAACCGAAACAGGAAGGTCTTATTCATGGCTCAGCTAAATAGTTCCGTATTCCCGGAAACTCTTTATCCGTTATATTCATTCATTACTTGTAAAAACGGCCTCTGTGCCGATTCCCCGCAAGCTTTAGTACATTTTTCAATGACATTGCCCATTTCGCCCCACTCTTCCTTAGAAAAGCGGCCTAAAACGTAATCTGTCACTGACATTCTCCCGACCGGACGCCCAATGCCAATACGAATCCGGTTAAATTCCTGACTTCCAAGATGTGCAATCGTCGATTTGATCCCATTGTGACCGCCGGCACTCCCCTTTTGACGCAGACGGATTTTTCCGACTGGCAAATCTAGATCATCATATAAAATGACGACATCCTCTATTGACGCTTTAAAAAAATTCATGACAGCCGCAATCGATTCACCGGAAAGGTTCATGTATGTCAGCGGCTTAAGCAATAATATCTTTTCGCCCCCCGCTGTTCCGGTTCCGTAAATGCCTTTATGCTTCGCCTGATCTAAAGGGATATCCCACTTTTTTGACAACTCATCTATGACTTCAAAACCTATATTATGTCTTGTTTGATTGTATTGTTTCCCGGGATTTCCTAAACCAACAAAAATCTTCATTTTTCACACTCCGTCAAAATTGTACCCTTCTTTACATCCTCACACAAGCGGCTTAAGACCTTATTCTTAGAACAAAAGCGTAAGCGCCTTGTAAAACTGCATAAAATTCTATCTGTTGTTGCCCATATAAGTATAAAAGACGTAACCCATTTAGGTTACGCCTATTATACCATGATTATTTCAATTATTCGCTTGACTCCGCTTAAGAAGAAGCAGGCGTTTCACGTCCCTCTTCATTTTCAGGGACTTCTCCATCCTGTTGTTCACCGCTATTGATTTCTTCTTCCTGCCTAGGAGCAAGAACAGAAGCAATCACTTCCTCATCTTCATGGTTGATGCTTATCTTATAACCCTTTTTCATATCGTCAATCGTGATGACATCTCCTACTTGTAATTCGGTAACATCTACATTGATCGTTTCCGGGATATCTTTCGGTCTTGCCGACACGGAAACTTCATGCAGAGACTGCTGAAGGACACCGCCATCTTTGACTCCTTTTGCCTCGCCGACCAGATTAACCCTCACTTGCGCTTCTAATTCAGCTGACATGTCCACGATTAAAAAGTCCACGTGATAAATTTCATTTTTTAATGGGTCTTTTTGATAATCAGTAAGCATTACATTATGAGTTTTCCCATGGACATCCAACGAAATAATTCCGTTTCTTCCTACTTCCTTTATCGTTTTATGAAAGTCTGCACCATTCACCGAAATGGCCGTACTGTTATTTTCACTTCCATAAACAACAGCGGGTATTTCCCCATTTCCTCTTAACTGTGTTAAAATCGACCGGCGATTGCCTTTTCGTTCTTTAGCTGCAAGTACGTTACTCATATTTCTTCACCTTCCCAATCTACATGTTTGCTCTTACTTAATAAATACCCTAATATGCACGAAACTAAACATATTTTTGAAAAAGGACTTGCGCAGAAGGCGCTGACGTCGACGTTCGCTACAGGACGTGGCGGCTATTAGTCGACGTTCCTTTTTACAAGGCGCTTCCGCTTTTCTATTTGTCTAGCTCCAGCGCCTAGCCCCTCGAGGTCATAAGTCAATCATCTGATGGGGAGAAAACCGCTCCCCATACAGATGCTCGCCTTATGCTGGTCGGGGCTGAACAAGGCGCTTCCGCTTTTTTATTAATCAAATAGTGTGCTGACCGATTGCTCTTCATGGACGCGGATAATCGCTTCACCGATTAATGGAGCAACTGACAATTCAACAATTTTCCCTATCTTTTTTTCTTCAGCAAGAGCAATTGTATTCGTAACAACTAACTCTTTGATTCTAGAGTTCTGGATACGTTCAATGGCTGGTCCGGATAGAACAGGGTGAGTACAACACGCATAGACTTCCGTCGCACCATTTTCGACCAAAGCATTTGCAGCCAGAGTAATCGTGCCGGCAGTATCGATGATATCATCAATTAGAATAGCCGTTTTTCCTTCGATATTACCAACGATATTCATAATCTCTGCAACATTTGGGCGTGGACGGCGTTTGTCTATGATTGCAATCGGCGCTTTCAGGCGGTCTGCCATTTTGCGTGCCCGGGTTACACCGCCATGATCTGGAGAGACAATGACAATGTCGTTTAGATTTTTCGCTTTAAAGTAATCCGAAAGAATCGGAACACCCATTAAGTGGTCGATCAGGATATCAAAAAAGCCTTGAATTTGCGGAGCGTGAAGGTCAAGTGTAATAACACGAGTCGCGCCCGCTGTTTCCAATAGATTCGCTACAAGCTTGGCAGTGATCGGCTCGCGTGCTCGCGCCTTGCGGTCCTGGCGGGCATACCCGTAATATGGCATAACGATGTTGATCGTTTTTGCAGAAGCACGCTTAAGGGCATCGATCATGATTAAGACTTCCATTATATGTTCATTAACAGGCTGGCTTGTAGATTGAATGACGAACACATCACAGCCTCGAATGCTTTCTTCAATGTTGATCTGGATTTCACCATCGCTAAAACGAGTTACTGAACATTTACCAAGCTCTACGCCAATTGATCTAGCTATTTCTTCTGCTAAGCAAAGATTGGAATTTAAAGAAAAAACCTTCAAATTAGGATCTAAATACTGATTCGACATGATGAACCTCCACTGGGTTATTTATTGAATTTTATATTTTGGACATAGTTTTCTTTATTGACTTGACGAGCGCGAGCGATCGATAAGGCTTGTCCCGGAACATCTTCAGTAATGGTAGAGCCGGCTGCCACATAAGCTCCCTTTCCCACTGTAACGGGGGCGACTAAATTGGAGTTGCATCCAATGAACACACCATCTTCAATTTTGGTCAAATACTTGTTCTTCCCATCATAGTTCACCGTTATCGAACCGCAGCCAATATTCACATCTGTACCAACTTCCGCATCCCCAATGTAGCTTAAATGAGAAGCCTTACTTCCTCGGCCAAATACCGACTTTTTGATTTCGACAAAGTTTCCAATCTTCACATCATCATGTATATCGGATTTTGGCCGAATATGCGCAAATGGACCAATTGCGACATCAGATCCAATTTTGCTGTCATGGGCAACAGACTGGCGGACAACTGTTCGGTTGCCAATCTCACAATCCTTGATTTCAGCATTCGGCCCAATGATACAATCTTCACCGATTTGGCTGTTTCCTTTGATCATGGTGCCTGGATAAATGACTGTATCCTGCCGGATGGCTGCATCTGCTTCTATATACGTATGATCTGGATCAATGATTGAAACACCGTTCCTCATGTGATATTCATTTATACGTCTTTTTAAAATCTGTTCGGCCTGGGAAAGAGCTACCCGGTCGTTTACTCCCAGCGTTTCCTCAAAATTATCAGTTTGGAAAGCTGTAACCATTTTACCTTCGGATTTAAGGATTTCGATTACATCCGGAAGATAATACTCGGCCTGAACATTGTCATTTGATACTTCCTTTAAAGCTTGGAAAAGCGATTTATTATCGAAACAGTACGTCCCGGTATTTATTTCATTTACTTTTCTTTCCGCTTCAGTTGCATCTTTATGTTCAACAATTTTCTCAACGAAGCCGTTCGTATTGCGAATTACCCTTCCGTATCCGGCTGGATTGCCGGTTGTAGCTGTCAAAACAGTCGCCTTCGCTTCCATTTTTTCATGCTGCTTGATAAGCGCTGCCATTGTTTCAGCTTTGATAAGCGGGGTGTCGCCGCAGACGATCAATGTGGTCCCTTCTTTACCCGCTAAAACACTTTCTGCCTGCATTACTGCATGTGCCGTTCCTAACTGCTGCTCCTGAAGAGCGTACTGACATGCATCCCCAAGCTGATCTTTAACCAGCTCTGCACCATGTCCGATTATCGTAACAATTTTTTCTATCGTAAGTTCATTGACTTGATCAATCACATGCTGTACCATAGGTTTTCCGCAAACCGGATGTAAAACCTTGTAGAGCTTTGATTTCATTCTGGTACCTTGTCCTGCGGCCAAAATTACCGCATAGCGATTACTCATAATAAGCCTCCATTTTACCTTTTTATCCATTAAAAATATTATATGAAAAATGGAATGTTTTCAAGGCAACAGATGAAAGTACAAATTTTTGACAAGAAAAGCGGAAGCTCATTGTTCTAAAGGGATGTCGACTAAATGGTTGGGGGGTATCTGAAAAGAAGGCAGAGTAAATAGTATGTAAAACTCAATAAAAAGAGCCCTACTTAGGAAGCAGGCTCTCGATGCAAAAAATTCTTATTGATTAGGAAGCTCCAGCTTCTTCTAATTCTACTACTTCTATTTCCCCTAAACGGTGGTATTCCGTCAATACTGCTTCCTGGATTTTCCCACGAGTTGAAGAATTAATGGGATGAGCGATATCGCGGAATTCTCCGTCCGGAGTGCGTTTACTCGGCATTGCTACGAATAAACCGTTATTACCGTCAATTACACGGATATCATGAACAACAAACTCATTATCCAACGTGATAGAAGCAATCGCCCTCATGCGTCCATCTGTTGTTACGCGGCGTAATCTTACGTCAGTCACTTCCATTCTGTTCACCACCTCTTCAACATAATTAAAACTTACCCTACATATTCAACAAAAGGACAATATAATCCTTCTATATAAATGTAAAATTTTTAGAATTGTACAAAAAAAAGCCCGTTTTCATTTAACGAGCGCTACAACTTCTATTTCGACGAGAGCATCTTTCGGGAGGCGTGCCACCTCTACACAGGATCTTGCTGGTTTATGTGCTGAAAAATATTCACCATAAACATCATTTATTATAGAAAAGTCATTCATGTCTTTAATAAAAACAGTGGCTTTGACAACTGTCTCGAATGTTGCTCCCGCTTCTTTCAGAACAGCCTTTAGGTTTTTAAATACCTGATGGGTTTGCTCCTGAACATTACCCGTAAGCATTACCCCATCGGCAGTCAGCGGAACTTGCCCGGAGCTGAAAAATAGATTATTCACAACGATTCCCTGTGAATATGGTCCAATTGCTGCCGGTGCTTCCTTTGTATATACTGATTTCATTTCTGGTCCTCCTCTATTTTCCACGGCCAGCCTTAACTGGTTTTTGTAAAATAGTTTCCGCGGCTGACATTAATCTTTTTATCCTTTTCATCTACATCCGATAATTTGATCAACGAAAGATACTGTTCAATCAGCCGTTCCTCTGTATTTTCCGATTCAACCAAAACGGCAATTCCGGCAACAGTTGCGTGGAACTCCTCTAACAAACTGACCATTCCGTTGACAGTACCGCCGGCTTTCATAAAATCATCGACAATTAACACATTTGAACCTTCAGCAAGGCTTCGCTTGGATAAGACCATCGTTTGAATCCGCTTGGATGAGCCGGAGACGTAATTAATCGAGACAGTAGAACCCTCTGTGACTTTGTTATCCCTGCGGACAATCACAACCGGGACATTCAAATGATTGGCAACCGCGTACGCAAGCGGAATCCCTTTCGTCGCCATCGTCATGATCAGGTCGACTTTTTTATCAGCATAAGCGGCTGCAATGATCCTGCCGACCTTATTTACAATCTCCGGCTGACCGAGAATATCCGTCATATATAAATATCCCCCTGGCAATAGTCTTTCGGGGCTTGAAATAATCCCGCACATTTCGTCAATAAAGCTTAAAGCCTCATCCCTTTGGATACTAACTATAAATCTTACACCGCCAGCCGCACCGGGAACAGTCTTAAGCGTTCCTATCCCACGTGATTCAAACGTTTCTTTAATAATCGTTAAATCTTCGCTGATGGAAGATTTAGCGGAACTGTACCTTTCAGCAAAATAGGTGAGTGAAACAAGCCGGCCCGGATGTTCTAATAAATAGTTCGTCATGTCCACCAGCCTCTCGCTGCGTCTAAACTTCATGGCTGCACCCCCTTTTGTTTAATTCCGAATATTTAAAGATAATATATCATTATTGTACGTGCTTATTCAAGACTATTTCGATCCCCAAGCATTCTAACCGCGTAAACCTGATGGCAAAATCCCCTTAACCCGTTATAAATGCGCTGCATCCGTGAATCATGTTCCACCAGCCCGAACACTGTCGGGCCGCTTCCGCTCATTAACACTGCATCGGCACCGAATGTCTTCATTTGTTCTTTGATGTTGGCAACTTCCGGATAAAGCGGCAGCGTTACCTGCTCGAGAATATTCCCAAGATTTCCGCATAATTGGTGATAATCATTATGGATAATGGCTGAAATCATCTCTTTTACATAAGGATGGCCAGCATTTTCCAGTTTAAGCCGTTTATACACATCTGCCGTCGAAACACCGATTGTCGGCTTGGCGAGAATAACCCAGCATTTAGGGGGGACAGGCAGATGGGTAATTTTTTCCCCTCTGCCCTTCGCTAATGCGGTTCCGCCGTAAACACAGAATGACACATCCGATCCAATTGCCGCACCGATATCAGCAAGCTCATCCAATGATAAACCAAGATGCCATAGCCGATTTAAGCCTCGTAATGTGGCGGCGGCATCACTGCTTCCACCGGCAAGGCCCGCCGCTACCGGGATATTTTTTTCAATCGAAATGGATACACCTTTATTTATGCGATATCGCTCTTTTAATAAAGCAGCCGCTTGATAAGCCAGGTTTCGGTTATCATCCGGAACAAAGCGATTATGGGATATGATTTGAATTCTGCCGTTTCCTGCCTCTTTAAGTTCGATCCTATCTGCCAGATCCACAGTAGTCATGACCATTTCTACTTCGTGGTACCCATCCGGCCGCTTAAAAAGCACATCAAGCGCTAAGTTAATCTTAGCCGGTGCTTTCTCCATAAGCTTCAATATTTCCACCTACTTTAACGTTCTTAAAAGTTCTTGTCCTATTTTATCACATCTGTATCCATTCTAAAGGTTTTTCCCGGTTATTTGCAATGCTAGGACATTGAATTTTACAAGGAGAGGAACATCAATCAGCTTCTGTAATCCAATCCAAAACGATCCTGAAAATGTAAAACGGGCCGGACTCCTCATACAGCCCGCAGTAGAGGAAATCTGGCCCGTTATTCGTTATTTGTCTCAGCATGAGTAGTAATTGACTATATCGATAACCAGTTTACCCGCGTGAAAACGTTAGCGTTTGTCTATCATTTGACTTTGCGCCTTTTCAATTGCAAGCTTCACCATGTTTCCGGCATCACGGGCTCGTATTCCGCCCCAGCCCTCTTGTTGGACTGTATCGTAAAACCCAAGCTCTTTTGCCAGTTCTTCTTTGAATCCCTCTGACATAATGCCTTTTCTTCTGCCCAAATAGAACAACCCCTTTCACATGCTGACACATTATTAGCTTCTCTCATCATGCCGTTTTCATTTAAGCCTTTTTTTGGACAAACTAAAAGGCACCAAACTAAGTTTGCTGCCCACAAAGATTTACATCTCTTGTTGCTTATTCAAAAATGTTAATTCTACGGTTTCCGTTAATACGTCAGCATAGCTGTATGAGACTCTTTCAAATGCATTCTCATCCTGGTCGAGCTCAATTACGAATACAGCCGGATAAGTTTCCGCTAACGTTCCAAAACGTTCAATCGTCTTTCTTCTTCCGCCGTTCGCTTTTAAAAGCAACCGATTTCCTAGATTGGAGTCCAGCGCTTTTTTAATATCAGCTAAAGTTTTTGGCATTTCGGTCCACCTCACTGAGTGTAGTATATCACAAACTCTAACCTAAAGTCAAACAAAATAATAAATTATATCAGCACTTAAATTTGTTTGTCAATGGTTTTTTTTACGCAAATTTCGCCGATTACCCAGCATTGCGCTTCCAGTACTGCAGCTTTTAGCATCCATTTGTAAGGAATGACTTAGTGGAAGCAGATCGGAATGACCTATCAGCGGTAAGAATACTACGTTAGAATCTTCATTTAGTATAGATCCAAAATTGAAAAAATATGTAAAGGATCGGTAATATTCTCTTCTGCTTTTTTTCGCTGCTAAAACCAATAGGCTGCAATCATGATCATGCAGCCATCATTCTTCCTTCGAAATATGATAAGGCAACCCCGTACGGAGAACTCCTTTTGTATCGATTCCTCCCAATCCCTTTTCGCCTGTTAAGGTATTGCGCAGGACATCCCAGACATGGATATATTCCCTGAATGAGGTAAAGCTTATCTTTGCTACGATATAAACGGGATCGAGCGCATGGATATTCACTCTTTCCGGTGAACTTGCAAAATTAGCTCCCGCCTGGATCAGCGATTCAAAATGGGACTGGCAGGCTCCGGCAAAAATGATTAATTGATCCAGGCTCGGGATCTTCTTTCTTGCTTCGAGAACTGTTTGAGCAAAATGCATGGAATGCCGATATGCGTGTAAGTCCTTTTTCTTCCCTTTTGATTTTGAATAGGAGTCGTGTCCAGTGATTACCAATATGTCCGGCCGGTAATCATCGATGAGCGTACCGATTCGTTCCGGCATTTCCTTTTCATTGCAATAGATTCCTTTTACTGGAATCCCGATTTTCTCATATACATCAAGGCATTTTCTTAAGTAAGAAGGATCTCCATCAATATGAAGCACCCTGCCGGGGATCTGAAAATAATCGCCTCTATAGCGATAGCCATTGCTTGATTGATATTCACTCTTTTGCTTTAATAACTCTTTGTCTTGTGAAAAAAGCAGAAATGACTGTTCCTGAAGAGCATTGTTCGTCTTTTGACGGCTGCTCCTTTCTTCATCATTAATTACAAGTAAGTCCTGAAATGGGGCATCAGCAACTAAACGAATATCTTCGCCATAAAGGATCGCTTCCTGTTTTCCCTGGGTAACCCTAATATCAATAATACGAAATAAGACATCGCATTCGTAGGATTTCCGTCCGACTATATCGTTCACTTCTATACGCATGGACTCACCTCTAGACAAGATGCATTTTACTGCCCTGTCGGAATCATTATTCTTGATAGGCTATGCGTCCGTCGACAAATTGGTGATGTATTTCTAAAACAAAAGAGCCTTTGTCTGGCTCCTGCATTTTGAATAGCTATTCTGTTTAAGTCATATCTGCTTTAAAAAAGCCATATAATTCGCTGCTAAGTTTGCCAAACTCTTCAATCGACAATGTTTCCCCTCTTCGGGCAGGGTCTATCCCGCTTCGTTCAAGAGCCTGGAGGATGCTCGCCTTTTTGGCCTTTCCATCCGGTAGCTGGCTTGTTAAGTTATTCGAAATTGTTTTGCGCCGCTGTGCGAAGCTTGCTCTTGTTATAGTGAAAAAAAACTCCTCATCGATCACTTCCACAAGCGGTTGTTCCCGTCTTTTGAGCCTGATTACGGCAGAATCAACATTTGGCTGTGGAACAAATACCGTTTTAGGTACAATCATGACCGTTTCTGCTTCGGTATAATACTGAATAGCGATGGACAGCGACCCGTACTCTTTTGTACCCGGCCTTGCGGCAATTCGATCAGCCACTTCCTTTTGCAGCATGCAAACGATCCCGCGAATAGGAAGGGTGTCTGTAAGCAGCTTTAAAATGATCGGTGTGGTTACATAGTATGGAAGATTGGCCACGACCATTAAATCCTCGATCCTTTGGAACTCATCACTGATGACCTGGGCCACATCTGCCTTTAAAATATCCTCATGTATGATTTTGACATTATCGTACGGAGAAAGGGTCTCCTCTAAAATCGGGAGCAGCCGCTGGTCTATTTCAAACGCCACCACCTTTTTACTTCTTTTTGCCAACTGCTCGGTCAATGCCCCGATTCCCGGTCCAATTTCAATCGCACCGCTTTGCCCTGACAATTCGGCATGATCCACAATTCTAGTTAAGATGTTGGTATCGATGAGGAAGTTTTGGCCTAACCTCTTCTTGAAAGAAAAGCCATATTTCTCGAGTATTCTTTTTGTTCTGACGGGAGTTGCAATATCCTTATCCATGTCTTTCCTCCTGCTTAATCTGTTCTAATGCCTGATGAAAGGCTTGTTTTGAAATTTGAAACATCATCAACCTTTTATGGAGCTGTTTCCCATTGGCAAAACCAATTTTCAAGATCAGCCCGAGTTTCTCTCTCTTCTCCCTTGATCCTGGTCCACCAACCAGACCCGCCTCCATCAACTCCTGCTGGGTAATTTCTTCTTTTGCTTCTTCATCCATGGTTTGTGCTTCTATTAAAGCAGTCCTGATTGCTTCCGGTGAGGCGTGCTCCACGCCAATTCCTCTTCCAGACTTGGGAAGAGCCTCCTTTTTCGAAATAAAAGCATGCTTGCAGCCATTCACTTGCTCTGCAATTGTATTTCTTATCTTTTGTCCTGGATAATCGGGATCAGTAAAAATAATAACACCACGTGTTTTTTGGGCTAACTTTACTTGCTCTATTACGGCTTCACCAACTGCTGATCCATTTGTTTCGATTGTGTCGGCATGGACAGCCCTTTTTATCGCCACTGTGTCGTCCTTGCCTTCGACAACAATAATTTCCTTTATCTTTTTCATCATTTCCTCCGAATGCGAAACCATTTTCTCTTTCCCTTCAACAAACGTTATCTTTTTTGGTAATAACCGCAAAGTTAACTGGTTCTTCCACTACATCGGTGACTTTTTCAACTCGGATGACGTTTTCGGACAAACTTAGCGGCAAACCGGCAGCATAATCTGTCAGTTGATGCCGAATAATTTTTTTGCGTTTTTTTCCGTAGCCTCCGCCACTTCCTCCATCGTCACATTTTTAATTTCGGCAATTTGCTCCGCAACAAGCTTGACAAAGGACGGTTCATTTCTTTTTCCACGGTATGGATGGGGAGCAAGATAGGGACAATCAGTTTCGATCAGAAGACGGTCAAGTGGTATTTCGGCAGCCACCTCTTTGGGCTTCTTTGCATTTTTGAATGTAACCGGCCCTCCAAGAGATATGTAAAAGTTCATTTCTACACATTCCTTTGCCGTTTCGGGACTTCCACTAAAACAATGCATAATGCCTCCGACTTCAGCAGCATTCTCCTCTTTTAGAATCTCTACTATATCAGCAGTTGCTTCCCGGTTATGAATAATGATAGGCAGCTTTACCTTCTTAGCAAGCTGGATTTGCTTCCGAAATACCTCCTTTTGAATTTCTTTCGGAGATTTATCCCAATGATAATCAAGGCCCATTTCGCCAATAGCCACCACTTTAGGATGACGTGTAAGCTCTTCAATCCATTCCAGATCCGCTTCAACCATGTCAATAGCATCCACGGGATGCCAGCCGACACTCGCATACATAAAGTCATATTGTTCTATCAACTCCATCGCACGCCTAATAGTTGGACGGTCAAAGCCTACCACCACTACATTTGATACGCCTGCCAACTTAGCTCTTTCAATGACTTCTTCCAAGTCTTTCTCAAATTGGTCTGCATTTAAATGTACATGTGTATCAAATAACATCGTTATCGTCCTTTCAAGCATTAATGTATTACGTAATAGAAGCTTTCATGTTTCTCATTTGAGCAGCAAATATATTACATTCTTAAAAGTAAATGTACATTATGAAAGACAATTTGTCTTGAATCTGTTTATTTTGCTTATTTTTTTTCAAACTAACCATTCTTGCGAAGGACAGAGTGAGTCGGTCAGAGGCCTAAAAAAATAACATAAAAATGTTCCATGTGAAACATTTCTATGTTATTGAGGGAATATTCTATTTTACTTTAGAGCCATTTGGCAAAGAGTCATCAACAGTTGTCACAGCCAGTTTTCCCTCGGAGCTTCCGGCAAGGATCATACCCTGGGACAGTTCTCCACGGAGTTTCACAGGTTTTAAATTGGTCACACAAATGACTTTTTTGCCTACTAGCTCATCCGGTTTATAGTATTGCGCAATTCCTGAGACGACCTGTCTTTTTTCATAGCCAAGGTCAAGTTGAAGCTTTAAAAGCTTGTCTGCTTTTTTCACTGGTTCGACTTCAAGCACTTGTGCGACACGCAGTTCAACTTTCATGAAATCATCGATCGTAATTTCAGCCACTTCGGGAATTTCCTCTGGTTTTGTTTCTTCTTTAGATTCTTCTTGTTTCGCTGAACCGCCTTGCATTTGCTCTTTAATATATTGAATTTCTTCCGCCATCTCTAACCGGGGGAAAATCGGGCTTCCTTTCAGAACCTTCGTCCCGGCTTGGATTTGGCCGAATGCTTCAAGACTGTCCCACGCTTTTAATGTTTCATTGGTGATATTTAGCTGCTCAAAAATTCTCCCCGGGGTTTGCGTCAGGAAAGGCTGCAGCAAAATCGCAATTCTTCTTAATGATTCTGCTAAATGATACATCACATTGGCCAGTTCCTCACGGTTCGCTTCGTCTTTGGCGAGCGTCCATGGCTGTGTTTCATCAATATACTTATTCGTTCTGCTGACAAGCTGCCAAACGGTTGTAAGGGCAACGGAAAACTCCATCTTTTCCATTGCTTCTTCGTATTTAGCGACCGTTTCTTGATTCATCTCCAGCAATGACTTTTCAAACTCACCTTCGGAACCCTTATAGTTGGGAATAACCCCATCAAAATACTTATCAATCATTGCGACCGTCCGGTTCAAAAGATTGCCAAGATCATTAGCAAGATCAAAATTAATCCGTTCCACAAAGCCTTCCGGAGTGAAAACTCCGTCTGAGCCAAATGGTACCTCACGAAGCAGGTAATAACGAAGCGCATCAAGGCCATAGCGGTCAATCAGTGTTACGGGATCGACTACATTCCCCTTCGACTTGGACATTTTGCCATCCTTCATCAGCAGCCAGCCATGGGCGAAGACTTTTTTCGGAAGCGGCAGATCCAAAGCCATGAGCATGATTGGCCAATAAATGGTATGGAAGCGCACGATTTCTTTTCCGACAATATGTACATCTGCTGGCCAATAATTTAAATACTTGGAATCATCATCGGTGCCGTACCCTAACGCGGTAATATAGTTCGATAAGGCATCAATCCATACATAAATCACATGCTTCGGATCCCCGGGCACTTTTATTCCCCAATCAAAGGTAGTCCTTGAAACAGCAAGGTCCTCAAGTCCCGGTTTGATAAAATTATTAATCATTTCATTTTTACGGGACTCCGGCTGAATGAACTCAGGATTTTCTTCATAAAATTGAAGCAGACGATCGGCATAATTACCCATATTGAAGAAATAGGATTCTTCCTTGACGAGCTCCACGGGATGTCCGCTATCCGGACTTTTGCCGCCGACAACCTTGCCATTCTCCTTAATTGGATCAACTAATTGGAGTTCTGTATAATAGGTTTCGTCGGGAACTGAATACCATCCTTCGTATTGATCTAAATAGATGTCTCCTTGATCAAGCAGCTGTTTAAATAACTTTTCAACAACTGTCTTATGACGATCCTCAGTCGTACGGATAAAATCGTCATAAGAAATATCCAGCTTGCTCCAAAGTTCCTTGATCCTGGAAACAATATTATCGATATATGCCTGCGGCGTGATTCCTTCTTCTTCCGCTTTCCGCTGTATCTTTTGGCCATGCTCATCTGTCCCTGTTAGATACATGACATCAAAGCCTCTCATTCGTTTATAGCGGGCCATTGCATCGCCGGCAACTGTTGTATATGCATGTCCAATATGCAGGTTTCCGCTCGGATAATAAATCGGGGTAGTGATATAAAATGTCTTTAACTTATCCTTCATTATGTTCCCTCCAGTTTTCTTCAACAAAATATACCTAAAAATTTAAGAATGTGCAATAGTTAAGAAGCTTCACGAATGAAATTTAACAAATTACTCTATTTATAAGTCTGATAGTTTGTAAATAAATCCCATTGTCCTTATAATACTTATACACCTGTCATTTTAGCAGTTTCCTGTTATCTTAAAAATGATTCTTATTCAAATAAGAAAAACGCAAGCGCCTTGTTCAAGAGGAACGTCAACTAATATCCGACACGTCCTGTGCGTCGGAGCTAGGCTGCTTGCGCCAGACCAGTTCATATTGAAAAAGTTATACTTTCTTATCCTATAAAAAAGGGCTTTGTAGTCTTTTGTCGATATTTGTCGAACAGAGGAGGGGGATTTGAATATGAAATTTACTAATCTATTAAAGGATTAGTGGACACTACCTTTAACTTTTTTTAACATCTTAAAGTTTATGGTGACAAACCCTGATTTAAAGCCGCTTCTAGCTCTCTTTTTTAATTGAAGAATTAGGAAATAAAAATCATTGACGGATTTGGGAATGGCTGGTATTATTAGTTTGAGAAGAAAATTGTCGAATAATGACGAAAAAAATAAAAAAATAGGTACTAGATTCTGAGAGGAGAAAAACAAAATGAAATCTACTGGTATTGTTCGTAAGGTTGACGAATTGGGACGTGTGGTCATTCCGATTGAATTACGCCGCACATTAGGCATTGCCGAAAAGGATGCTTTGGAAATTTACGTGGACGATGAACGCATCATCTTGAAAAAATACAAAGCTAGCATGACTTGTCAGGTTACTGGAGAGGTCTCTGATGATAACCTTACTTTTGCTGGTGGAAAGTTAATTCTAAGCCGTGAAGGTGCAGAACAGCTTCTTAAAGAAATCCAAGGAAACTTCGAAACCGCTAAATAATCAACTATGAAAGGCTTCCCTCATCGGAAGCCTTTTTTCATTAAATAGGAAAACCAGCTTATCAACATGACTGGTGTCTAGCTTCAGAAATCAGGATTTTTCTCGTGCGCCGTGGCTTAGCCAGTCACAACGGCAATCAGGGCGCTTCCGCTTTTCCTATATGATACGCTTGATAGACTTCCCTTTTACTGATGCCTCGGTCCTTTGCCACTTGTTTAATCGCTTCTTTTGAACTGAGGTTTTGTTCACCTATATAATGGTTGACATGTGTCTCCAGTTCCATGCTATCCCACCAGTTCTCTTGATTGATTTCCTCCGATATCCCAGAGCCTTCAATAATGAGGCAAAATTCCCCCCTGATTTCCGTTTCAGACGCCCAGGTCACCATTTCGCTGAGAGTGCCACGGATAAATTCCTCGAACTTTTTAGTCAGCTCTCTGCACAGGACAATCTGCCTGTCTCCCACAATCTCAAGCATTGCTTTTAATGTTTCTTTTAAACGGTGCGGGGATTCATATAGAATCCATGTTGAATGAACTTTTTTGAGAGTTTCCAATTCCCGTTTCTTTTCCTTTGTACTTCGCGGCAGGAAACCGTAAAAATAAAACGGCTGCGGCGAAAGACCTGATGAAATCAGCGCCGTTAATGCTGCATTTGCCCCCGGCAAGGGAACTACGGTAATTTTCTCTTCTAACGCTTCCTTTACCAATTCATAGCCAGGATCTGAGATTGTTGGCATTCCAGCATCGCTGACCAAAGCAACCACTTGTCCGGACAGAAGCCGGTTGATAATATGTTTTCCACTTGCCTGCTTATTGTGCTCATGATAGCTGATTACCGGCGTTTCAATTTCGAAATAGTTACAAAGTTTCTTTGTGTTTCTCGTATCTTCCGCTGCAATCACGTCGGACTCCTTTAAGATTCTTAATGCCCGATAGCTCATATCCTCGAGATTGCCGATCGGTGTCGGCACTAAATACAAAGCCGGTTTGTCTCCCTCGTTTTCAAAGCTTTTCTGCTGCCACATCTGCTGGATTCGCCTCCTTTATAATAAATTTTTCTTTTTCTTTTTTTTCCAATTGTTTAAAGCGGTATTCTGCCTGCAACGCTTCTGTTTTTGTCGCAAAGCCTTCATGATACACAAGCTCAACAGGTCCGCGTCCCCGTGTATATTTGGCACCTTTGCCTTCGTTATGGAGCTTTATCCGTTTTTCCAGATTATTCGTATAACCTGCGTATAGACTATCGTCAATACAGCGCAATACATAAAAAAAATGCTCATTATTCTCCATACAAAATCCTTCTGATTTCCGGGTTATATTCATGTTTATCATTATAGACGACAACCGGCGGCAGCACTTTTAAATCCGGGCTTCCATCTTTAATGCCCTCTACAAGGATGGCATTCGCCTCTTTTCCCTCTTTTGGGTAAACAAATTGCAGCCGTTTCGGCTCCAATCGATACCTCCGCATCAAACTCAAAATATCCATCAAACGGCCCGGTCTATGTACAAATGCTGCTTTCCCGCCCTGACGCAAAAGCTTGCTGCTGACGCGGACGACATCTTCCAGCGTACAAAGAATCTCATGCCGCGCAATTGCGTAATGCTCATTTTGACTAATTTCATCCTGTGAAGGAGTAGGGAAATAGGGAGGATTGCATGTTACGACATCAAACTTGTCATATCCGATCTCATTGGGAATGTCCTTTATATCCCCGTGAATCATTGTAATCTGTCCTAAAAGCTGGTTATACTCCACACTTCGTTTTGCCATGTCAAAAAGTCTGTCTTGGATTTCAACTCCGGTAATCTTTCCTTTTGTCCGGGTACTCAATAATAAGGGTATCGCTCCATTGCCTGCACATAAATCGACAAGATTGCCTTTTTGGATGGGTATTTGAACAAATTTAGACAGAAGCACGGCATCCAAAGAAAACGAAAATACCGTTGGACTTTGAATAATGCGCAGCTTTTCTGCCAGCAAATAATCGAGGCGTTCATCCCCTTTTAATTCAAGCACGTCTTTATCCTCCTCCGGCTGACAGCTTTTTCCACGTCCTGATTATAATTCAGCAAGAAAAAGAGGCTGATTCAAAAGAAAGGTGCAGACTCCCCGTTAGAGGGCGTCAGACCGCTTATGAGTCATCCCCTGGATTTATTTTTTATTTAAAAATGATAAGCAGAACAGGCAATCGCCCTCTTTTCTGAGGCTTCCAAAATGAAGGTTGCAAATATGAAACCCTTCTTGATAGAGGCGGGCCAAGTTATCATAACCTTCCCCGATATCAGGAATCTTTTCGCTTTTGGAGGCCAGCCGGTTCTTCGACTTCCTTGAACCATTTTCTGAAGAGCCTTTAGCGTCTATATGGTCTAATCTACGCCGTAAATGCTCGTTTTCAAGCTTGAGCGAATGGTTCTCTTCCAGTATCTCCGCTAAATGTTGCTTTAACTCCCCGAGCTGGGCAGTAAACTTACCGATTTGGGTTTCCATGCTAGTCACCGAATCAAAAATTTCTTTCTTATCCACGCTCTCACACCACCTTACTAATCTGTGGCTTGAATAGAAACGGCTTCCTCTTTTAGAATCTCATCTAAAGTATACTCTAATACTCTTTCTTGTTCGATTAATTCAACCTGAAGTACTCGTTCTAGAATATTAAGCCCAACTACCTTGCCTTTTCCACCAGGGGTCTTTATCATTTCACCCAAGTCAGGAAGCATTTCCTTAGCACTTTCATACTCATCATTTTCATATTTCAAACAGCACATTAAACGGCCGCATAGTCCTGATATTTTCGTTGGATTCAACGATAGATTCTGATCTTTTGCCATCTTAATCGATACAGGTTCGAAGTCGCCAAGGAACGTGGAGCAGCATAACATTCTGCCGCAAGGCCCAATTCCTCCAAGCATTTTCGCCTCATCGCGAACACCAATCTGGCGCAGTTCGATCCTGGTTCGGAAAATGGCTGCAAGATCTTTAACTAAATCCCGAAAATCGACGCGTCCGTCTGCCGTAAAATAAAACACGACTTTATTCCTGTCAAATGTATACTCAACATCAACAAGCTTCATGTCCAGCTGATGCTCTTCAACCTTCTTGCCGCATGTATCGTATGCCTCATTCGCAGCCAACTTGTTTTCTTCGACAATCAGCCTGTCCTTGGCATCTGCAATTCGAAGCACTTTCTTCAGTGGCAGCACAACATCGTTATCATCTACCTGCTTCCGGGTTATTACCACCTTACCGAACTCTACTCCGCGGACTGTTTCGACTATAACAAATTCATCCTTGGGAATCATAAGCTCGCCCGGTTCAAAGTAGTATATTTTGCCCGCTTTTTTAAAGCGGACGCCTACAACATCATACAAATGATGATCCCTCCTGCAAATTCAGCACAAGCTGTTCCATCAACAGCTGTGGATTTGTATTGGACATCAGCTTCCTCTTCGCTTCCAAAATAAAGCCCATTTTGTCAGCAAGGCTCCTCTGGGAAAGATGAAGAGCGTGAGATTCAAATTCCCCGAGTTTATTTTGAAAAATAACCAGGTTCCGCTTGTCCAACTGAATGTATAGTAAATCCTTATAGATTAAAAATAGTAAGTCCAGACCCCTGTCTAACTGCTCTTTTTCCTTAAAGTGCAAAAACCATTCCTCATGAAGATAAACAAGCGCCTTCATTGGGTTTGTTTTTAACACTTCATATAATTTTAACACTATTTTTTGGGCTTGTGCAAACCATTCCTCGGCACTTATCTCCAAACCTTCATCAAAGTTATGGGTGAGCATGGAAATGACAGAAGCGGTTTGCCCATCAACACCGTGTTCTATTAGCCTTTTCTTTACATTTTCCGGAGAGAGAGGCTTAAACGGTAATATTTGGCACCTGGATAGGATGGTAGGCAGCATCCTTTGAATCTGCTCAGTCATCAAGATGGCAACCGTGTCTGACTGCGGTTCTTCCAAAAATTTGAGCAAGCTGTTCGCGGCCTGTATCGACATCTTATCAGCATGGACAATCCGATAAATCTTTCGGTTTAACTCAACACTTTTCATTGAGAATTCTTCCTGGAGGTTTTTAATCTGTTCTTTTTTTATCGAAAGTCCCTCGGGCTCGACAATATGGACATCGGGATGATTTCCACTAGTAATCCGTTTGCAATTAAGGCATTCATTACAGGGCTGATAACCATCTACAGGATGCTTGCACAACAAGCTTTTTGCAAATACAAGGCCTGTTTCCCTCTTTCCTGTCCCCTTCTCTCCTTCAAAAAGATACGCATGGGCCACTCTATCTTTGGTGATGCTGTTTTTCAGCATCGTCATGACTTCGGGTTGAATTGCCTTTAGTTCCTGCCACGTTCCTGTCAACTCAAATCAACTGCCTTATGTATATAAATTAATCAGAAGCCCTTTTATTTCACCGATTTTCCCCAAAATATCAATTGAACTTTTTTCCGTGCGCATGACTTCTTCTGTAAGTTCGACAAGCTTATCATCAATGGTTTCGACAATTTTCAGCGGCCTGCTTCGCCCATATGCATTCCAGCTATGCGATTGCTTCAAGTCCATCCCAAAGTCAACAGCTTCCCGGACAAAACGTTTTACCAGTGTTTTAAACTTGGCTAGGTCCTTAAAGGTGCGGGTTTTGCTAAGCCTTTCTCCCGCACCCTGAATATCGCCCAGTAATTTATTTAAAGCGTCATACTGCATTCTTTGATCCTGTTTTTGGACGAGCTGCTGGAACTTGCCGTCTCCCGACTGAACCTGTCTTGCATCCTGCCTTACTTTATCCATCTTCAAATGGAGTTCTTGATTGATTTTCATTACAATTCCACCATGCCTTCAGTCGTTAAAATTGCAAAAAGTTTTCGATGGGCAGTACAAAGACAGTGGCTCCGCCGACTTCAATTTCGACCGGATAGGGAACGTATGAATCGGCGTTCCCTCCCATTGGGGATACCGGTGCCACTAATTGTTGGCGCGACTGGCAGTTTTCTTTAATGATTTGCAGACATTTATCAACACGGATATCATCGATGCCGATCATGAATGTCGTATTCCCTGATTTTAAAAAGCCGCCAGTTGTCGCAAGCTTGGTTGCCCTGAAATTGTGGTCTACCAACTCGCTTAAAAGGCGATGGCTATCTTTATCCTGAACTACTGCAATGATCATTTTCATCTCTATCATCCTCCGCTCAACAAAAATTATTCTATTTATGTTAGACCTTTTATTTCTTTCATATAACAGTTATCTATACCCTCCAAAGAGTCAAAACAGGCATTTTTGCCATAACTATCTGAAGCGGCTGGATCTCTATAAAAAAGAGTTTATTGACATTTATCCAATTTTTCGAGGAGCTTTGTTTTAGTATCTGCAAAGACCTTCTCAATCTCCTGGGATGCATCTATGATAATGAATCTTTCTTTCCATTTATCAATGGTCCTCAAATAACCTACTCTTACCTTTTCATGAAAATTCAATTCCTCTAAATCGAGGCGGTTCACTTCCCGGTTATCATTCGTCTGGATTCTCTTCAAACCTTCGGCCGGTTCGATGTCGAAATAAAAGGTAATGTCCGGCATGACCCCATCAATGGCAAATTGATTAATACCATAAACCTCTTCCATCCCTAACCCTCTGGCGTAACCTTGATAGGCCAGTGAACTATCAATAAAACGGTCACATAAGACAATCCTTCCTTCTTCCATTGCGGGGATGACCTTTTCGACCATATGCTGCCTTCTTGCCGCAGCATACAATAACGCTTCCGTTCTTCCATCCATTTCCGTGTTCTCTTTATTTAAAATGACTTCTCTGATCTGCTCGGAAATAGGGATGCCGCCTGGTTCCCTGGTCAGCAATATATTATATCCAAGACCTCCGAGGAAGTTTCCCAGCTTTTGCAATATCGTAGTTTTCCCAGCCCCTTCAGGCCCTTCCATTGTGATAAACAATCCACGACTCATCCGATAACCCTCCACGTTCTCTCTATGCGGTATAAGTATACACCATTCATGGCAATCCCAGGTAGGCATTATTCAAATACCCATACCAGCCCTTTTTCCAAATGGCTTCCTCCATGAAACCGCGCTCCCTTAGTGATCACATCTTCAAGCTGTTTCACTTTTACATCCTCTATTAATTCGCCTTCCATTACCAAAGGAACTCCAGGCGGATATGGAATGATCATCTCGGCCGCTACCGAGCCGCTGCTCTCCTCTAGCGGCACAAGCATCTTCCGCTTCTCCTTCATATCCGAATAGCTCAGTTTAAGCTCACTGATTGATTTTTCCTGTCCATAAACAGCAGTTACGCCGACAGGCACAGATAACGGCGTATCCATACCAGCTGCAGCTTCACCTATCCTCTGAACAGTTTCAGAAAATGGATATTCCATTTCAGCCTTTAACAGCGGTAATACAAACAATACATTTTGCGTATCGGCAAGCTCCGTAAACAACCCTTTCGTTTCAAGGGTTTTCTGTAATTGAAAACCTGTTATGCCCTTCTTTGCCCTGATTGTTACTTTTAATCGATCAAGTTCCGCTGATTGTAATAACATAATTCCCGGCAAACGATCTAGCTGTTGCCGGAAGTCAGTAATTTTTTCACCCAGTACCATTTTGTCTTCTTCCGAAAACGAGGCCAAATAGGAACGTGCCAAATCAAGCGATGCCATTATTGGATAGGAAGGGCTGCTTGACTGCAGCATTTGTAAATAAAAGCGGACACGATCAGCATCTATCAGATCACTGTTTATATGTAAGTATGAGCCCATCGTCATCGCTGGGAGCGTTTTATGCGCTGAATGAACAACAATATCTGCCCCTGCCGTTAATGAGGACTGCAAGAAAGGACTGCCCAAAATAAAATGTGCTCCATGTGCCTCATCCACAAGTACAGGGATTTTTCTTTTATGGGCCAGTTCTGTTATTGCTGAAATTTCATCGTTTCCAATCCCATAATAAGTAGGGAATGCCAGAATAACCGCCTTAGTATCCGGATACTTTGTCAATGCCTCATCAACCACAAGGCTGTCTATTCCTCCAGCAACTTCCCACTCCCGGTAAAACGCCGGTGAAATAAATACCGGCTTTACATTTGCCAGCATTAATCCATGCAATATCGATTTATGGCAATTACGCTGAACCAACACCGTATCACCTGCCTTGCAAACGGCCAAAATCATCGCTAGGTTACCAACTGTCGAACCATTGATTAGAAAATAACTTTCACGCACCTTATATAAATCAGCAAGCAGCCTTTGTGCTTCAAGTATCGGCCCTTCAGGTGCATGCAAATCATCGAGGCCGTTCAACTCTGTAACATCTAAAGAGAGCAGAGATTGATAATCCTGCCGTCCTCTCTCTGTAAAAACAAGTCCGCCCTTATGCCCTGGCACATGGTACGATACCGGCTTATTTGACTTATGCTTTAAAAGTACATCGAATATTGGGGTTACTGATTGATTCATCCTGATCTTCCTCTAATAAGTAATACATCCATTCTATCAAACTTAAAGCAACTGGTTTACCATGCTGGGGAAAAATATTGTGTCAAATACAGAATAGGAGCCCCGCTTTCGATAAAACGCATTTATCTTAGTAAGCAGAGACTCCCCCTCTTCAAAAAAAAACTCATGAGTATATTTCAGGGTTATTCACTTTTTTGAGCTGTTTTAAATAATACTTATATTTCGGATTATCCGTATCCGTATGAATGATGTCCTTTTCACATTCCTTACAAATAAATGCCGTATAAAGATGTATCCCCACCGATTTAACTTCTTCACAAACTACACACGCTTCCCCGACTAAATCTTTGGCTGCTGTTGAATTCAACATCTCCACCTCCATACCTACATTCTCCCCAAAAAACGGCTATTGTATACAATTGTTTGAATAGTCTCGGAGAAAGGGTTAATTGCCTATAACAATGTATGTTGCACATTTGCTTTCAGTGTATGTCTGCTGTGAAGTTTTTCGATCTTTTAATACATAGAGCAATTATTTCCTGGGCAAACAAGTAGTTTCAAAAGAATGTGCTGACTTCTGCGTTGCCACATGGATGTGGCGGTTTTAGGAGAAGCTCCTTAATCCCCCAACTACCATCGGCGCTCGAGCTTTCCTTCCGTGTTCGGACTCCTGGATGGCGATGAGCGGCGGATCTCTTCGTCAGCTTCCTTCGCTCCGGTCCTCATACTTCTTGCTCCTCCTCCATTCAATTTAGTGGAGGAATATGAATCTGCCCAAATCATCTATTGTCCGATCATAAATTCCCCTAAACGATCATAAATCTGAATAATCGCTCTTAATTGGGAGAATGGTAGGATTCCGGCAAGATTACTTTGACAACCCATAGGACTTCTCCTCAATATTTCACTTTTCTTATTGGAAAAACTACGATCGATCATAAATTTCGATAATCGCTCTTACATTTGGATTAACGCTCTTAAATCCGAATAATCGCTCTTACCTCTTGAATAATCGCTCTTAACTGGGAATATGGTAGGATTCCGGCAAGGTTTCTTCCACAACCCATAGGAATTCTCCTCAATATTTTCATTTTCCTATTAGAAAAGCTACGATCGATCATAAATTTCGATGATCGCTCTTACATTTGGCCTATCGCTCTTAAATGGGAAAACGGGCTACTATATCCAGGTTTTCGTTTTCTTTATTTTATTTGAAGTTGTATTTTACTTCTTTCGTGCATTTCTCCATCTTCAGTTTTAATATATCAAAAAAGACCAGTCTCATCGACTGGTCTTTCGTTTGCTTGGCGGCGTCCTACTCTCACAGGACTTGCACAGGATGTGCTGACTTCTCCGTTGCCACATGGATGTGGCGGTTTTAGGAGAAGCTCCTTAATCCCCCAACTACCATCGGCGCTCGAGCTTACCTTCCGTGTTCGGACTCCTGGATAGCGATGAGCGGCGGATCTCTTCGTCAGCTTCCTTCGCTCCGGTCCTCATGTACATAGTACATTCCGGTCCTCGCTCTCTCGCTTCCTCGACCTCCTTGCTCCTCCCCATCCAGGTTTACGTTATCTTTATTTTATTTGTAGTTGCATTCTACTTCTTTCGTGTATTTCTCAACCTTCGGTTTTAATACATCAAAAAAGACCAGTCTCATCGACTGGTCTTGCGCTTGCTTGGCGACGTCCTACTCTCACAGGGGGAGATCCCCCAACTACCATCGGCGCTGAAGAGCTTAACTTCCGTGTTCGGAATGGGAACGGGTGTGACCTCTTCGCCATCGTCACCAAACATCGTAAAGGAACTTGTTCCTTCAAAACTAGATAACAGATAAGGCATTTTTGTATCATTTCATGCTGTCTAGCTCCGGCTCCTAGCTTCTCGGCCGTTTCGATCCGTCCCTCCAAATCCAAAACCGGGATTTGCAGTGCCGGCTCTCCGACGGACAGGACGTCCTAGTGTCGACGTTGCCACAGGATGTGGCGATTTAAGTCGACCAACGTCTGTCGAAGCTGTGCAGTCGCCTCCGCTTTTCTATTGGTTAAGTCCTCGATCGATTAGTATC
>NZ_RYZZ01000027.1 GCF_003989135.1 Peribacillus cavernae | reverse complement strand
CGCCGCCAAGCAAACGAAAGACCAGTCGATGAGATTGGTCTTTTTTGATATATTAAAACTGAAGATGGAGAAATACACGAAAGAAGTAGAATGCAACTTCAAATAAAATAAAGAAAACGAAAACCTGGATATAGTAGCCCATATTCCCATTTAAGAGCGATAGGCCAAATGTAAGAGCGATCATCGAAATTTATGATCGATCGTAGTTTTTCCAATAAAATATTGAGGAGAATTCCTATGGGTTGTGGAAGAAACCTTGCCGGAATCCTACCATATTCCCAGTTAAGAGCGATTATTCAAGAGGTAAGAGCGATTATTCGGATTTAAGAGCGTTAATCCAAATGTAAGAGCGATCATCGAAATTTATGATCGATCGAAGTTTCTCTAATAGGAAAGATGAAATATTGAGCAGAAGTCCTATGAGGTTCTGGAAGAAACCTTGCCGGAATCCTACCATATTCCCAATTAAGAGCGATTATTCAGATTTATGATCGTTTAGGGGAATTTATGATCGGACAATAGATGATTTGAGCAGATTTATATCCCTCCACTAAATTGAATGGGGGAGGAACAAGAAGTACGAGGACCGGAGCGAAGGAAGCTGACGAAGAGATCCGCCGCTCATCGCCATCCAGGAGTCCGAACAGGGAAGTTGAGCTCGAGCGCCTATGGGAGTTGGGAGATTAAGGAGTTTCTCCTAAAACCCCCACATCCATGTGGCAACGGAAAAGTCAGCACATCCTGAGAGTAGGACGCCGCCAAGCAAACGAAAGACCAGTCGATGAGGCTGATCTTTTTTTGATGTTTCAAGCATACTGGGGTAAATAGTATGATAAGGACTCATGTTCGGGATGGGAACCGTAAGATATGATAAATACTCCTGTTTGAGGATGGAACACTTAAAATGAGGTTCTTCGTTCTTCAACTTATTAATAATGAAGAGGAGCAAGGAGGACGTCGCCAAGCAAACGAAAGGTTTTACCTTATTGAATATGAGGTATAAAAGTAATACACACAATTGAAAATTTAGACGTATGCAAATACATAAATGTGGGCGAAAATAAATAGTGTAACAAAAGCAATATTGTTGAATAATTTCATTTTCGTTGTATAATAATAGTCAAATATAGTCAAAGTCAGATTGGAGGAGGTTGGGTGAGGAATATATCAGATATCATTGAGAATTATTTAAAGCAGATATTAGAAATGAGCGAGAAGGATATTTTAGAGATCAAAAGAAGTGAAGTAGCGGATAGGTTTCATTGTGTTCCTTCTCAGATTAATTATGTCATTAATACCAGATTTACTATCGAAAGAGGATATGTAGTGGAGAGTAAACGAGGCGGCGGTGGTTATATCCGTATAATGAAGGTTACCTCATATGATTACGCTGACTTGGTTGATCAATTATTATCTCTAATTGGATCCCGTATTTCCCAGGCAACCGCTGAAGGAGTAATCAGCAGGCTGATAAGTGAAGATATTGTGAATAAACGGGAAGCAAAAATCATGTTAAGTGTCATGGATAGATCCGTGATATATATTGATTTACCCGACAGGGATGAGTTAAGGGCGAGAATCCTAAAAGCTATGCTTACAACTTTAAAATATAAATAAAGTGGTTCGAGAGGTGATGAAGATGATTTGCCAGGAATGTAACCAGAGACCGGCAACCCTCCATTTTACAAAAATTATCAATGGTGAAAAGGCTGAAGTCCATATTTGTGAGAAGTGCGCCCAGGAAAAAGGTGAAATGTTCATGCTGAACGGGGGATCTGGTTTTTCGATTAATAATTTACTAGCAGGATTATTAAACATAGAACCGGGCTTTCAACAGGCAAAGCCGAACACCCTTCCAAAAAAAGAAGTGCTTCGCTGTAAACAATGTAAGCTTTCATTTCCGGAGTTTGTCCATGTCGGTAAATTTGGCTGTGCCGAATGCTATGAAACCTTTAAAGATCAATTGAATCCCATTTTAAAGAGGGTACACAGCGGAAATACATCGCATCATGGTAAAATCCCTAAAAGAATTGGCGGAAGCATTCATATAAGAAAGCAAATCAATGATTTAAAACAAACTCTAAAACAGTTTATAGAACAGGAAGAGTTCGAGAATGCTGCAGAAATTCGTGACCGTATCCGAACATTGGAAAAGGAAGTAAACAAGGGTGATGAAGGAGGGAAGCAGTCTTGAGTCTTGAACATTTCTTGGAAAACGCAGCAAGCTCCTGGATGAATGAGGAGGGACCCGATTCTGATATTGTTTTAAGCTCCCGGGTTCGTCTTGCAAGGAACTTTAAAGACTTTTCATTTTCTACATTATTTTCACAAGAAGAAGCTTTGGAGATTATAAATGTAATAAAGGATCGTATCAAAAATGCAGAGATTCCAGAAATCGGGAAGCTGGAGTTTTTGCAAATAGAAAATCTTCAGCCCCTTGAAAAGCAGGTCCTAGTTGAAAAACACCTAATCAGTCCCCATTTAGCGGAAGATTCACCATATGGAGCATGCCTTGTGTCCGAAAATGAGGAAGTTAGCATCATGGTAAATGAAGAAGACCATCTGCGGATTCAATGCCTGTTTTCTGGATTGCAGTTAAATGAAGCTTTGCTTAGAGCAAATGTCATTGATGATTACATCGAAGCAAATATTGATTATGCATATGATGAAGAACGCGGTTATCTGACCAGCTGTCCGACAAATGTTGGAACTGGATTGCGTGCATCGGTGATGATGCACTTACCGGGACTGGTACTGACAAACCAAATGAATCATCTGGTTCCAGCGATTAACCAATTAGGCCTTGTTGTAAGAGGGATATATGGAGAAGGCAGTGAAGCGCTCGGCGATATCTTTCAGATTTCCAATCAAATTACACTTGGCAAGTCTGAAACGGATATCGTGGAGGATTTAACGAGCGTCGTACAGCAAGTTATCGCCCAGGAAAGATCGGCACGGGAAGCATTAGTGCAAACCTCTAACATACAATTAGAAGATAGAGTTTACCGTTCATTCGGTATTCTGCAGCATGCCCGGATCATCGAAACAAAGGAAGCCGCAAGATGTCTTTCCGATGTTAGATTGGGAATAGATCTGGGGTATATAAAAGATATTTCCAAATGTATCCTGAATGAGTTAATGATCTTGACTCAGCCGGGGTTTTTACAAAAGTATGCAGGCGGCCCTCTCCGTCCCCATGATAGGGATATAAGACGTGCTGCTTTCATTAGAGAACGATTTGAATTAGAGAAAAAAGACAATTCTGAAGGAGGAAATACCCCATGATGTTTGGCCGATTTACCGAAAGAGCCCAAAAAGTATTAGCATTAGCCCAAGAGGAAGCTATTCGTTTAGGACATAACAATATTGGCACCGAACATATTCTGCTGGGATTGGTCAGTGAAGGTGAAGGGATTGCCGCAAAGGCATTGCATGCGCTCGGATTAGGGGCGGATAAAATCCAAAAAGAAGTGGAAAATCTTATTGGCCGCGGCCAGGAAAATGCTCAGACGATTCACTATACGCCAAGAGCTAAAAAGGTGATCGAGCTATCGATGGACGAAGCCCGAAAACTGGGTCATTCCTACGTTGGTACAGAACATGTCCTTCTCGGCCTTATCCGTGAGGGAGAAGGCGTGGCTGCGAGGGTTCTTAACAACCTTGGTGTTAGCCTGAACAAAGCCCGCCAACAGGTGCTGCAGCTTTTGGGCAGCAATGAGTCAGGCGGACATCAGGGAGCCTCCTCTGCCAGTGCCAGCACACCTACCCTGGATAGCCTGGCTCGTGATTTAACTGTGATTGCCAGGGAAGGAAGCCTTGATCCGGTTATCGGCAGAAGCAAAGAAATCCAGAGGGTAATTGAAGTTCTAAGCCGCCGTACAAAAAATAACCCGGTGCTCATTGGTGAACCTGGTGTAGGTAAAACGGCGATTGCTGAAGGTCTTGCACAGCAGATTATTAACAATGAAGTGCCTGAAATTTTACGGGATAAACGTGTTATGACACTGGATATGGGTACGGTCGTTGCCGGTACCAAGTATCGCGGTGAATTCGAAGATCGTTTAAAGAAAGTAATGGATGAGATCCGCCAGGCGGGCAATATCATCCTGTTCATTGATGAACTTCACACACTTATCGGTGCCGGCGGGGCAGAAGGAGCGATTGATGCTTCAAATATCCTGAAGCCTTCCCTTGCACGAGGAGAGCTTCAATGTATTGGTGCGACAACACTTGATGAATATCGTAAATATATTGAAAAAGACGCTGCCCTTGAACGCCGCTTTCAGCCTATTCAGGTTAACGAGCCGACTATTGATGAATCGATTCGGATTCTTCAAGGGCTTCGCGATCGATATGAGGCGCATCACCGTGTATCCATTTCCGATGAGGCAATTGATGCGGCGGTTAAATTATCAGACCGGTATATTTCCGATCGTTTCTTGCCAGATAAAGCGATCGATTTAATTGATGAGGCGGGCTCCAAGGTGCGTTTACGCTCATATACAACACCGCCAAATCTAAAAGAATTAGAAGTAAAGCTTGATGAAGTAAGAAAAGAAAAGGATTCGTCTGTCCAAAGCCAAGAGTTTGAAAAGGCGGCATCTCTTCGTGATACAGAACAACGTTTGAGAGAGCAATTGGAAGAAACGAAGAAGTCTTGGAAGGAAAAACAAGGGCAGGAAAATAGCGCTGTTACTGTCGAAGACATCGCAATCGTTGTGTCCAACTGGACCGGCGTGCCCGTAACAAGACTTGCCCAAACAGAGACGGATAAATTATTGAACATGGAACAACTGCTTCATTCACGTGTCATTGGACAGGAGGAAGCTGTGATTGCTGTGGCGAAAGCAGTTCGCCGTGCAAGAGCCGGGCTTAAAGATCCTAAACGGCCGGTAGGATCCTTTATCTTCCTTGGCCCTACTGGTGTAGGGAAAACAGAGCTTGCCCGGGCGCTAGCCGAATCTATCTTTGGCGATGAAGATGCGATGATCCGCATTGATATGTCAGAGTATATGGAGAAACACTCAACCTCGCGTCTTGTTGGATCTCCTCCAGGATATGTGGGCTATGAAGAAGGCGGCCAACTAACGGAAAAAGTTCGCAGAAAACCATATTCGGTTGTGCTGCTGGATGAAATTGAAAAAGCGCATCCGGATGTATTTAATATCTTGCTTCAAGTCCTTGAAGATGGAAGATTAACTGATTCGAAAGGTCGCGTAGTTGACTTCCGCAACACGATATTGATTATGACTTCAAATGTGGGTGCACAAGTACTTAAGAGCAATAAATATGTAGGCTTTAACATCCAGGATGAAGTGCAGGATTACAAGAATATGAAAGGAAAGGTAATGGAGGAGCTTAAGAGAGCCTTCCGCCCTGAATTCCTGAACCGTATCGATGAAACCATTGTCTTCCATGCTCTTGAGAAAAAACATTTAAATGAGATTGTATCGTTGATGGCCGATCAGCTTACTGCCCGATTAAAGGATCAGGATATACTGTTAGAGCTTACGAAAGAGGCTAAAGCAAAAATTGCAGTAGAAGGCTATGATCCGGAATATGGAGCCCGACCAATCAGAAGGGCAATCCAGAAGCATATAGAAGATTATCTGTCAGAAGAGCTTTTGAAAGGCAATGTCCAAAAAGGCCAGCGGATATTGATGGATGTAGAAAACGGTCAATTTACCGTAAAACAAGTAGAAGCCGCTTCTGTGAATGAGTAATGTAAACCTCAGAGGTACACGCGACAATGCCGTGTACCTCTTTTGCTTTTTTTGAAAAGTTACGTTCGCTTAATTTTGCAAAATTCGAACGAGCGTTGAAAAAGTTGTAATTATTTGCTCATAAACTTTAGCAGGATTAAACCATGTCTCTATTTAATATCTTATATAGTAGCGTTTTTTTACGATACGAAAGTACAACTTTTTGAACTTTCGAGTAGAAAGGAAGAAAATATGGTTGCGAAAAAAAAGACAAAATTTATTTGCCAGTCGTGCGGGTATGAGTCTGCTAAATGGATGGGCAAATGTCCGGGCTGCGGCGAATGGAACAAGATGGTTGAAGAGTTTGAGGTTACGAAGCCTGCCAGAAGGGGAGCCTTTGCTCATTCAGAGTTGGCAATAGGTACCACGGATCGGAGGAAAGCTGCCCCGATCACTACCATCGAGACATCCCAGGAACCGCGAATTTCGACTGATTCGCTTGAGTTAAACCGTGCTCTCGGGGGTGGAATCGTCCAGGGGTCGCTTGTTTTAATCGGCGGAGATCCGGGCATCGGAAAGTCTACCCTTCTTTTGCAGGTCTCTTCCCAACTGGCACGGAAACAGAAAAAGGTTTTATATATTTCAGGGGAAGAATCGGTTAAGCAAACAAAGTTAAGAGCTAATCGGCTTGGCGCCACCTCTGACAATCTCTATGTTTATTCGGAAACCGATATGGATTACATCGAACAGGCCATTGGAGAGGTCAGTCCGGATCTGGTTATCATTGATTCGATTCAGACTGTTTATCAGGCGGCAGTTACTTCGGCACCGGGAAGTGTGTCGCAGGTTCGGGAATGCACGTCTTCATTAATGAGGATTGCCAAAACGAATGAAATTGCAATTTTTATTGTTGGCCACGTTACAAAGGAAGGCTCGATTGCCGGACCGAGGCTTTTAGAACATATGGTCGATACTGTTCTCTATTTTGAAGGTGAGCGGCACCACACGTACCGGATTGTCCGTGCGGTAAAGAATCGTTTTGGTTCAACTAATGAGATGGGTATTTTTGAAATGAAGGAGAATGGTCTGGAAGAGGTAAAAAATCCGTCTGAAATTTTTCTTGAAGAACGATCACAGGGCGCATCCGGATCCACGGTAGTTGCTTCAATGGAAGGTACCCGGCCTGTCCTTGTTGAAGTGCAGGCATTAATTTCTCCGACGAGCTTCGGAAATCCAAGAAGGATGGCAACCGGCATAGATCACAATCGGGTATCATTGTTAATGGCAGTATTGGAAAAAAGAGTAGGATTGCTTCTGCAAAATCAGGATGCCTATTTAAAAGTGGCCGGGGGAGTAAAGCTCGATGAACCGGCAATAGACCTGGCGATTGCTGTCAGTATTGCTTCCAGCTTTCGTGATAAACCTACTAAACAATCGGATTGCCTTATAGGTGAAGTAGGGTTGACCGGGGAAGTCAGACGGGTATCCAGAATCGAGCAGCGCGTCCAGGAAGCGGCAAAGCTTGGGTTTGAACGGATGATCCTTCCTTCTAATAACATAGGGGGGTGGACTGCCCCTGCAGGCATTGAGATTGTGGGTGTATCGACAGTTGCCGAAGCTCTTCATTATGCTTTAGGAGGGTAAGCATGACAGAAAAAAAAGTACATGAAAAGACGATGCATGAAATCTTGCGAATAGTCGCTCCCGGTTCGCCGTTACGGGAAGGGATTGATAACGTTCTTCGGGCGAATACAGGCGGGCTTATTGTGGTAGGTTATAACGAAAAAGTGAAGTCAATCGTGGATGGGGGATTTCAAATTAATTGTCGATGTACCCCGAGCACGCTTTATGAACTTGCCAAAATGGACGGGGCCATCATTTTGAATGAAAAAGCTGATAAAATTATCCTTGCTAACGGACAGCTGGCGCCAGATTCGGCTATCCCTTCCACAGAGACAGGAATGCGGCACCGTACCGCAGAACGCGTTGCCAGGGAAACAAAGAGTTTAGTCATTGCCATATCACAGCGCCGGAATGTCATAACGCTTTACCAGGGGGATCTCCGTTATGCACTAAAGGATATTGCTGTGATTCTTGCAAAAGCCAATCTTGCGATACAGACGCTGGAAAAATACAAAGCGGTCCTACAGCAGAGCATTTCCGATCTAAGCTTTTTGGAATTCGAAGAGATTGTAACGTATGCTGACCTGTTGCGGGTATTCCACCGTTATGTAATGGTGCTTAGAATAAAAGGGGAGCTTCTGTCCTATTTAAATGAACTTGGTACAGAAGGAAGGCTGATCCGGCTTCAGATGAATGAGCTTTTATCAGATTCGGAAGCAGAAGGGGCACTTCTTATTAAAGATTATTCGTTTGAAAAGGAAGGAAAACCAGCTACTGCCGTTCAACGCCTCTCGGAGCTGGCTCAGCAGGAGATCCTTGAGGACAGCGTGCTCTTGAAAGTGCTTGGCTATAATGGTTATATTCATCTTGATGAGAGTGTCAACCCAAGAGGCTACCGGATGTTAAATAAAATCCCGCGGCTTCCCGGGCTCATTGTTGAAAACCTTGTGAACCGTTTTGGGAACTTTACCAATGTAACAAACGCGACAGTAGGAGAATTAGATGATGTGGAAGGAATCGGGGAGGTCCGGGCAAAAAAGATTCAGGAAGGTCTAAGAATGTTAAGAAATCAGCTGGTCACAGAAAGAAAAATATAAAATAGAGAACATATACTCCTCTCGGTCCAGCTTGATTAATGCCCCTGTTTTGAAAGTGCGGATCAGGGTGATATTTTTTGACACCTAACTATCTGGGTGCTAGTCTAGTGGTAAGAAAGCCTGTTTGATTATCTTCGCTTACTCTCTTACTTATCCCGATTCCTATATAGTTCCATTGCCTTTCCATACCGTTTTAAAAACCTTCTTTAATATGGTTTCATTTTGTTGATTTTGTTAATAATGAGTAGAAGGAGGTGAAGGGATGTTAAAACGCATTATACAAGCATGCTTCTTAATAATAGGCGGAACTCTGGGAATCTTCCTTATTCCTGAATTATTAACCGTCTTACATGCAGATCATATTGCATTTATAAACAATCCTTATGTTGCTGTAATCTTAGGTGCTATTATATTCTATCTTTTTACTTTTTGGGCAGTAGATTATGTAGTGGATTTCATTAAATGGTTCGAGGAACTTCTTGTAAAGGCCCCTATTACCGATATAATCTTTGGGAGTCTTGGCTTGATTGTCGGCCTTTTTGTTGCCTTTTTAATAGGGTATGCTTTAAACGCTATCCAAGTCCCTGTTTTGAATACCGCTGCACCGATCTTATTAACGCTGCTGTTCGGCTATCTTGGATTCCAGGTAGGGTTTAAAAAACGCGATGAACTATTAACTCTCTTTTCCAAGAACAACAAGAAGAAAGGCGAATCCGATTCCGATGAAGCGGAACCAGCAGGCAGCCCTGTCAAAATTCTGGACACGAGCGTGATCATCGATGGACGGATTGCGGATATTTGCCAGACTGGATTCCTGGAGGGAACAATTGTCATCCCCCAATTTGTGTTAGCAGAACTTCAGCATATTGCCGACTCCTCTGACGCATTAAAAAGAAACCGGGGACGCCGGGGGTTGGATATCCTTAATCGAATTCAAAAAGAATTATCAGTAAACGTGGAAATGTATGAGGGCGATTTTGAAGATATTCAGGAAGTGGACAGCAAGCTTGTAAAGCTCGCGAAGGTAATGAATGGAATTGTTGTAACCAATGACTTTAATTTAAATAAGGTATGTGAATTCCAAAACGTTTCGGTACTGAATATCAATGATTTAGCGAATGCCGTGAAGCCGGTTGTACTGCCTGGAGAAGAAATGAATGTACAAGTTATTAAGGATGGCAAGGAACAAAATCAAGGTATTGCTTACTTAGATGACGGCACGATGATTGTCGTGGAAGGCGGCCGTGACCATATCGGAAAACGTCTTGAAGTAATTGTAACGAGTGTTTTGCAAACATCTGCGGGCCGAATGATTTTTGCCAAGCCTAAACTTTTGGAAAAAGCATTATAGTAGGGAGGAGCATTATGTTCTATGAAGTGGTCATTCCTGCGGCAGGGCGAGGCACTAGAATGAAAGCGGCAAAGAACAAGCTGTTTATTGAGCTTGCCGGAAAACCGATTATTGCCTATACGCTTGAGGTGTTTGAAACTGATCCGGAATGTGGCGGCATTATTCTTTCCATTAATCCAGCCGAAGAAGAAATGTTTCAATCTATCATAAGCGAGTATAAATTAAAAAAGGTCAAAAAACTGGTTCCAGGTGGGAAGGAACGGCAGCAGAGCGTTTTTAACGGACTTAAGCACATAGATGAAAACTCGATTGTTTTAATCCATGACGGGGCGCGCCCATTTATCGGGCACGGTCTTGTCAGGGAGCTAGCCGACGCTGCTTTCCAGTATGGAGGGGCAGTAACCGCGGTGCCGGTAAAGGACACAATCAAAAAAGCAAAAGATAAAGCGGTGGTCGAAACCGTGGAACGATCGAGCTTGTGGGCAGTGCAGACACCACAAGCTTTTCGCGTGTCCACCCTGATTCAAGCGCATGAAAGAGCAGAGGAGGAGCAATTTCTAGGTACGGACGATGCCAGCCTTCTTGAAAGGATTGGCGAAGCTGTAATGATCATTGAAGGGAATTATGATAACCTCAAAATTACGACACCGGAAGATCTCTATGTAGCGGAAGCGATTTTACATAAAACTCGTACTTAATACGGATGGAACAAAAGGGGAGATTAGAACCATGTTTCGAATCGGACAGGGATTTGACGTACACCAGCTGGTGGAAGGCCGCCCGTTAATCATAGGGGGAGTGACCATCCCATATGAAAAAGGGTTATTAGGCCATTCAGATGCAGATGTATTGCTTCATACAGTGGCCGATGCCTGCCTCGGGGCAATTGGTGCTGGAGATATTGGCAAGCATTTTCCGGATACAGATCCTGAATTTAAAAATGCAGATTCAGCGAAGCTTTTAGAGCATGTCTGGCAGCTTGTGAAAAAAGAAGGATATGTACTTGGAAATATAGATTGCACGATCATTGCCCAAAGTCCTAAGATGGCCCCTTATATCGGGCAAATGAGAGAGCGGATCGCTGGGCTGCTCGAGGCATCAACAGAACAGATTAATGTGAAAGCGACCACGACTGAAAAGCTTGGATTTACGGGGAGAAGCGAAGGGGTCGCATCCCAGGCTGTGGTTTTATTGATAAAAGCCAACTAAACCTATTTGTAGTCTTGCAGGGTGCTTTATTCTCTTACCTTGAGATGGTAGAATAGAACGATACTGGATATTTGAGATGTAGAGCATAGGAGGCGTCAAACGATGAGTAGCGAGATTCGTGTGCGTTATGCACCAAGTCCAACCGGACATTTACATATAGGAAATGCGCGGACGGCCTTATTCAATTATCTTTTTGCCCGGAATAGGGGCGGAAAATTCATCATCCGGATTGAAGATACCGACCAAAAGCGCAACATTGAAGGCGGGGAAGAAAGCCAGCTAAGCTATTTGAAATGGCTTGGGATGGATTGGGATGAAAGCGTCGATAAGGGTGGAGAGTATGGGCCGTACCGCCAATCTGAACGCAATGATATTTATGGGGAACTGTATCAACAGTTGCTTGAAGAAGAGCTTGCCTATAAATGCTATTGTACGGAAGAAGAACTTGAAGCAGAGCGAGAAGCCCAGATAGCTGAGAATGAAACACCGAAATACTCTGGAAAGTGCCGCCGCTTAACAGATGAAGATCGTGCAAAGCTTGAGGCAGAAGGAATAGAGCCAAGCATCCGATTCGTTGTCCCTGAAAGAAAGGTATATCAATTTACCGATCTGGTCAAAGAAGATGTGTCTTTCGAATCAGATGGCATCGGAGATTGGGTAATCGTAAAGAAAGACGGAATTCCTACCTATAATTTCGCTGTTGCTATCGATGATCATTTGATGGAAATCTCCCATGTTCTGCGCGGTGATGACCATATTTCCAACACGCCGAAACAATTAATGATTTATGAAGCTTTTGGCTGGGAACCGCCGGTCTTCGGCCATATGACGCTGATTGTCAATGAAAGCCGGAAAAAACTGAGCAAACGAGATGAATCGATTATTCAGTTCATTGAACAATACGAAGAGATCGGTTATCTGCCAGAAGCCCTTTTCAACTTCATTGCACTTTTAGGATGGTCTCCGGCCGGAGAAGAAGAACTTTTTTCAAAAGAGGAATTTATCAAGCTCTTCGATGAAGACAGATTATCGAAGTCGCCAGCGCTTTTTGATAAGCAAAAGCTTACCTGGATGAACAACCAATATGTAAAGCAACTCGAGCTCGACCGTGCTGTGGAAATTTCGGTGCCTCATCTTATCAAAGCCGGCAAGGTATCTGAAAATAGGAATGCAGAGGAAAACGACTGGGTTCGGAATCTCGTTGCCCTTTATCAGGAACAGATGAGTTACGGAGCGGAAATTGTTGAACTTTCACCTTTGTTCTTCAAAGATGAAATCGAGTATGAAGATGAGGCGAAGGAAGTCCTTGCGGAGGAACAGGTCCCGGAGGTTATCGCCGCTTTCCTTGAAGAAATAAACAAGCTTGCGGAATTTACCGCTGGTGAAATTAAGTCAGCAATCAAAGCTGTCCAAAAAAACACAGGCCAGAAAGGCAAAAAGCTGTTCATGCCAATTCGTGCCGCTGCCACTGGCCAAACCCATGGACCCGACCTGCCCAAGGCAATCGCGCTATTAGGCGAAGAAAAAATTAAACAGCGTCTGCAAGGAATTTTACATTAACGATTCATAACAAGTATAATATAGTAATAATTAATCTTAAACTTGACTGCGTAGATGGGGAGAAGTAAAGATATGATGCTTTGCAGAGAGAACCATATTTGGTGAAAATGGTTCAAGCCGCTCATTACTTGAAATGCACCCCTGAGTCCTTTGTTGAACCTCTTATAAGTAGGCAAAGGCGGCGATTCCTCCGTTATCGGGAAAAGAGTTGGGGATGGCAATTATCGAAAGGCAGGTATGATGCCTGGATAAAATACATTCCAAACAGAGTGGAACCGCGCACAGAAAGCGTCTCTGTCTTTATACAGAGGCGCTTTTTTATGTGTTTTTTTAAAATGATAGCTTTTTTATTATGACTGATGTCTAGCTCCAGCGCCTAGCCCCTCGAGGTCATAAGCCAATCATCTGATGGGGAGAAAATCGCTCCCCATACAGCTGCTCGTCTTATGCTTGTCGGGGCTGAACAAGGCGCTTGCGCTTTTCTAACATTATAAGAAGTACAACTTTTCAATGGGAATGGTGTCTAGCTCCAGCGCCTAGCCCCTCGAGGTCATAAGCCGATCATCTGATGGGGAGAAAATCGCTCCCCATACAGCTGCTCGTCTTATGCTTGTCGGGGCTGAACAAGGCGCTTGCGCTTTTCTAATAGGAGGGAACAATCGTGTTTAAAGTATTTAAAGAAGATATCGAAGTAATCTTTGATCAAGATCCCGCAGCACGCAGTTATATCGAAGTGATCCTTACTTATTCTGGACTCCATGCGATTTGGAGCCATCGGCTGGCACATGCTTTTTTCAACAAAAAGCTTTATTTTCTTGCAAGGGTGATTTCGCAAATCAGCCGCTTTTTTACAGGAATTGAAATCCATCCTGGCGCTAGGATTGGCAGGCGGTTTTTTATCGACCATGGAATGGGTGTTGTGATCGGGGAAACCTGTGAGATCGGCGATAATGTTTCTGTGTTCCAGGCAGTTACTCTTGGAGGTACGGGTAAAGAAAAAGGGAAAAGGCATCCTACAATAAAGGATAATGTCTTAATCGCGGCGGGAGCAAAGGTCCTCGGATCGATCACGATCGGGGAAAATTCGAAAATCGGAGCCGGGTCTGTCGTCCTGAAGGAAGTGCCCGCTAATTCAACCGTCGTAGGCATTCCGGGAAAAGTCGTCATCAGGGACGGTGTGAAAGTGAAAGACCTGAATCATACAGACTTACCTGATCCAACCGCTGACCGGTTCAAGGCAATGGAAAAGGAAATAGCTGCTTGTAAAACAGAATTGGAAAACTTAAAAAAAGAAAGGGTCAACTAAAATGGCAATCAAAATCTATAACACATTAACAAGGCAAAAGGAAGAATTTAAGCCATTAGAAGAAGGAAAGGTCAAAATGTATGTATGCGGCCCGACTGTTTATAACTATATCCATATCGGGAATGCAAGACCGGCCATCGTATTTGATACCGTTCGCAGATACTTCGGCTACCGCGGCTACGATATTCAGTTTGTTTCCAACTTTACTGATGTCGACGACAAGCTAATCCGTGCAGCCAAAGAGATGGGTGAGGATGTGCCGACAATTTCCGATCGTTTTATTAATGCTTATTATGAAGACGTGTCTGCGCTTGGCTGCAAGAAAGCGGATGCCCATCCGCGTGTGATGGAAAACATGGGTATCATTATCGAGTTCATTGAAACGTTGATTGAAAAGGGCTATGCCTACGAATCAGAAGGAGACGTATATTACCGTACCCGCAAGTTCGATACGTACGGAAAGCTATCCCATCAATCAATCGATGAATTGCGGGTTGGCGCCCGGATTGAAGTCGGTGAAAAGAAACAGGACGCTCTTGATTTTGCCTTATGGAAAGCGGCAAAGATAGGCGAAATATCCTGGGACAGTCCATGGGGAAAAGGCCGTCCTGGCTGGCATATCGAATGCTCAGCGATGGTGAAGAAATATCTCGGTGATACCATCGACATTCACGCAGGCGGACAGGACTTGGCGTTCCCGCATCACGAAAATGAAATTGCCCAATCGGAGGCACTGACTGGCAAGCCGTTTGCAAACTATTGGATGCACAATGGGTATATCAATATTGATAATGAAAAGATGTCCAAATCATTGGGTAACTTCGTTCTGGTACATGATATCATTCAAAAGCATGACCCGCAGGTGCTGCGCTTTTTCATGTTATCCGTCCATTACCGTCACCCGATTAACTATAGTGAAGAGCTTCTGGTTAATATGAAAGCCTCGTTGGACCGTTTAAAAACATCTTATCAGAACCTGAAGCACCGCAAGAGCTCGAGCGACGGCTTAACGGAAAATAATCAGGAATGGCTTCAAAAAATCAATCGTATCCATGAAGAATTCATTCAAGAAATGGATGACGATTTTAATACAGCGAATGCAATCTCTGTGTTGTTCGAGCTTTCCAGGCAGGCAAACTATTATTTGATGGAAAAGAATACCGATAAAGAAGTCATTCAAGCTTTCATCGATGAATTCAAAGACTTGTTTCATGTACTCGGGCTGTCAATAGAAGAGGAAACACTTGTTGATGAAGAAATTGAAAAGCTGATTCAACAGCGGATCCAAGCTCGTAAGGACCGCAACTTCCAGCTTTCTGATGAAATTCGCGACCGTCTAAAGAGCATGAATATCATCCTCGAAGATACACCGCAGGGTACAAGATGGAAAAGAGGATGAGGCATGCTTCCTTATGAAGACAAAATTGATGAGAAAATTCTCAACAGCCTTGCGCTCGCATACATGGGCGATGCCGTATTTGAAACGTATATCCGGCATCACCTTATTCAAAAAGGAGCCGTCAAGCCGCACCTTTTGCATAGAGAAGCAACACATTTTGTGTCTGCGAAGGCCCAGAGCAGGATGGTTCACTTCCTCCTCGAAAGGGAAAAGCTAACAGAAGAGGAATTGGCGGTCGTACGAAGAGGAAGGAATGCAAAGTCCGGGACGGTCCCTAAGAACACGGATGTGCAAACATACCGGTATGGTACCGCTTTTGAGGCGCTAATCGGTTACCTTTATTTGGAAGAACGAAACGAGCGGCTCGAAGAAATCATTATTCAATCGATTCAATTCATTGAAGAGGAAAGGAGATGAACAAATGAGCGAAGAATTCATTATTGGAAGAAACCCGGTTTTGGAAGCGTTACGGTCTGAGCGGGAAATCAATAAAATCTGGATTGCTGAAGGTTCTCAAAAAGGGCAAATGCAGCAAATCATCGGCATTGCTAAGGAAAGACAGGTCCTGCTGCAATTCGTTCCAAAGAAAAAAGTCGACCAAATGTCTGACGGAAACCATCAAGGTGTCATTGCACAGGTGGCAGCTTACTCTTATGCTGAATTGGATGACCTGTTCGCACGGGCCGAGGAACGAAACGAAGCGCCCTTTTTCCTTTTACTGGATGAAATTGAAGATCCGCATAACCTGGGATCGATTATGAGAACAGCGGATGCCGTCGGGGCACATGGCATCATAATCCCGAAGCGGAGAGCTGTTGGTTTGACGGCAACGGTGGCGAAATTATCTACCGGGGCAATCGAGTACATTCCGGTTGTGCGTGTAACGAATATGGCAAGGGCAATAGATGAAATGAAGGAACGAGGTGTCTGGATCGTCGGTACGGATGCAAAAGGAAGCGATGATTACCGCAGCATGGATGGCAGCATGCCGATTGGCCTCGTTATTGGAAGTGAGGGCAAAGGCATGGGCAGGCTGATAAAAGATAAATGCGATTTTCTGATTCGCTTGCCAATGGCAGGAATGATAAGTTCATTGAATGCGTCCGTCGCCGCGGGATTATTGATGTATGAGGTTTATCGTAAAAGGCACCCTTTAGGGGAATAAACGATGAACATTCTGTTGGTGGACGGTTACAATATTATTGGGGCATGGCCGGAACTAAAAGAATTAAAGGAACGGGATTTTTCAGCTGCCAGAGATCGTTTAATTGAAAGGATGGCTGAATACCAGGCGTTTACCGGTTTTCGTGTCATCATTGTTTTTGATGCCCATTTTGTCCAGGGAACCCAGCGCAAATATGAAAATTATAAAATAGAGGTAATTTTCACAAAGGAAAATGAAACAGCGGATGAACGGATTGAAAAGCTGGCAAGCGACTTGAATAATATCAAAACACAAATTCACGTAGCCACCTCTGATTTTACGGAACAATGGGTGATTTTTGGACAAGGGGCATTGCGGAAATCTGCCCGCGAGCTTCTCAATGAGATGAATCATATAGATCGGGAAATCGAAAAAAGCGTCAAAAGAACGACGAAAAAAAAGCCAGCTTCCAAGATTGCCCTCAGTGATGAAGTGGCTGAAATTTTTGAAAAATGGCGCCGGGGACAGCTTTGAGTGATTGACGTCTAAAAATTCTCTACTGTATAATATTTCTATCTATTGTGTGCGTTCGGGGGGTTAAAACATGGATGTCAACTTCGGAAGGAAACTAAATGATAAATATTTGCAATTTGAAGATGATGGACTTGTGGAATTAGTGCACAAGGGTGACAGTGAAGCGCTCGATTATCTGATCCATAAATATCGCAATTTCGTAAGAGCGAAAGCCCGTACGTATTTCCTGATAGGCGCTGATAAGGAAGATATCGTTCAAGAGGGTATGATTGGCCTTTACAAAGCGATCCGCGATTTTAAGGGAGACAAGCTTACTTCCTTCAAAGCTTTTGCCGAGCTTTGCATTACCAGGCAATTTATTACGGCTATCAAAACGGCAACCAGACAAAAACATATCCCGCTTAATTCTTATGTTTCCCTGGACAAGCCCATCTATGATGAAGAATCGGACAGGACACTGATGGATGTCATTTCAGGGACAAAAATCCTCGATCCCGAAGCTTTGTTTATCAACAAGGAAGAATTCGATGATATTGAATTGAAGATGGCCGAGCTGTTGAGTGATCTGGAAAGAAAAGTCCTGGCCCTGTACCTTGATGGACAATCCTATCAGGAAATTTCCGGGGAATTGAACCGCCATGTGAAATCGATTGATAATGCCCTCCAGCGTGTAAAAAGAAAACTCGAACATTATTTGGAAGTGAGAGAGATCACCTTATAACAAAAGGAAAGCGATAGCTTTTCGAGGATGTGCTGACGTCGACGTTCGCCACAGGACGTGGCGGGTTTTAGTCGACGTTCCTTTTACAAAAGGTGCTTCCGCTTTTCGTGTTGACAATAAAAGTAAGCCGTGATAAGGTTTTTAAGGATGTATAGATAGGTGGCGTGCGATATGAGAAAGAAGGTAATCCTGGCTTGTACGGACTGCGATTCCAGAAACTACACTTCTGAAAGCAATAGGGAGTCTAGTCCAGAACGCCTTGAAATTAAGAAATTCTGCAGTACTTGCAACGCCCATACGATGCATAAAGAAACAAAGTAACAGTTTAAATAGAAGCGAAAGTGCTATCCATACAGTGGTTGGGGGTTACATTCATGAGCGACTTTTTCAGCGGCGTTGTTCGCGAGATGAAAAAAGTAAGCTGGCCAAAAAGAAAAGAGCTTAGCAGGTATACAGTAATTGTTGTTGCAACTGTTGCAATTATGTCCGTTTTCTTTGCTGTCGTCGATTTAGGTATTTCTGAATTAATTCGTTTAGTTCTTGAATAAGAGATTCGAAAATAAGGTATAATAGTGATAGAATAATAAGGAACACAACTGAAGGCCCGGAAACGGGTTTTTTAATTTGCTTTTTTTATCTATGCAAGGATGGGTGCACAATCTGTGCAACAATGGTGATTGAAACTCTATCAAGCCGTTTGGCATACAGCTGGTGAGGCCTCACAAAAGAAAAGGTGCGGGGAGGGAAGGACTCTAGAGTCCTAGTAAATGGAGAAAAATTGGTATGTCGTTCACACTTACTCCGGTTATGAAAATAAGGTGAAAGCAAATCTGGAAAAACGCGTGGAATCCATGGGGATGCAGGATAAAATTTTCCGGGCCGTGGTCCCGGAAGAAGAAGAAACTGAAATTAAAAATGGTAAGAAGAAGGTTACGAAAAAGAAAGTATTCCCTGGATATGTGCTTGTAGAAATCATCATGACCGATGACTCATGGTATGTTGTCCGCAACACACCAGGTGTAACTGGATTTGTCGGCTCAGCAGGCTCCGGCTCTAAGCCAACTCCGCTTCTTCCTGACGAAGTGGAAATGGTGCTGAAGCGCATGGGCATGGATAAGCAGAAAATCGAAGTTGACTTTATTATCGGGGATACGGTACAGGTCAGGGAAGGTCCATTCGCAAACTTCACTGGATCAATCGAAGAGCTGGATAAAGATAAGAGCAAAATTAAAGTCCTTGTGAATATGTTTGGCCGTGACACACCAGTTGAATTGGACTTTAGCCAGGTGGAAAAAATATAATCTGAAATAACTTGATATTAGATTCGAAAAATGATAATATTTCATAGGTCAGTATGTCTCGAGTGAGACCTGAACTAACTTGCAAAATTCTTTATTTTATATATAAAGAATCAGATGAGTGGGAGGGCTTTGCACCCTATTACCACATCACGGACGATAAGGAGGTGTGTTTCGTGGCTAAAAAAGTAATTAAAATGGTTAAACTTCAAATTCCCGCTGGTAAAGCTAATCCGGCACCGCCTGTTGGACCTGCTTTAGGTCAAGCTGGTGTTAACATTATGGGATTCTGTAAGGAGTTCAACGCTCGTACAGCAGACCAAGCTGGTCTTATCATTCCTGTTGAGATCACGGTTTTTGAAGACCGTTCATTTACATTTATTACAAAAACTCCACCTGCTGCCGTTTTGCTTAAAAAAGCAGCTGGTATTGAGTCTGGTTCTGGTGAACCTAACCGTAAAAAAGTTGCCACAGTCAAGCGTGATAAAGTGCGCGAGATTGCTGAAACTAAAATGCCTGACCTGAACGCAGCAAACGTAGAGTCTGCAATACGTATGGTCGAAGGTACTGCTCGCAGCATGGGTATCGTTATCGAAGACTGACGCTTGCGAAAGCTTGCGCGTTTCTTACGGGGTTGCGATTCATTCGCAACCTTTGTTCTGGTAACTATAGATTGATTTTTATGCAGATAACTTATCTAGGTTATCTGCATCCAGCTCCAGCGCCTAGCCCCTCGAGGTCATAAGTCAATCATCTGATGGGGAGAAAACTGCTCCCCATACAGATGCTTGTCTTATGCTTGTCGGAGGTCCACAGGATGTGGATTAGAACGGCGTTGCCACAGGACGTGGCGATCTTAGCCGTTCATCATTAGTAGGCGCTTGCGCTTTTGTTCGTGGGAGGTTATTCCGCTAAAACCACAATATGGGAGGACTTTAAACATGGCTAAAAAAGGTAAAAAGTATCTAGAAGCTGTTAAGCTTTTAGAACGCACTAAAGCTTACTCTGTAACTGAAGCTATTGATCTTGCTAAAAAAACAAACTCTGCTAAATTCGATGCAACTGTTGAAGCGGCTTTTCGATTGGGCGTAGACCCTAAGAAAGCTGACCAGCAAATCCGCGGGGCTGTCGTGCTTCCGAACGGAACTGGTAAAACGCAGCGCGTATTGGTTTTTGCTAAAGGCGAAAAAGCAAAAGAAGCAGAAGCTGCCGGCGCTGATCATGTAGGGGAAACTGACTATATCAACAAAATCCAAAAAGGGTGGTTTGAATTTGATGTAATCGTTGCTACTCCGGATATGATGGGTGAGGTTGGTAAACTCGGACGTGTATTGGGCCCTAAAGGTTTAATGCCAAATCCTAAGACTGGTACCGTTACATTTGATGTAACAAAAGCAGTTAATGAAATCAAAGCTGGTAAAGTTGAATACCGTGCAGATAAAGCTGGAAACATCCATGTTCCAATTGGAAAAGTTTCTTTCGAAGATAACAAGCTAACCGAAAACTTAGCAACAATCTTTGAAACTTTAATGAAAGTAAAACCAGCGGCTGCAAAAGGTACTTACATGAAAAATATTTCTGTAACGACTACAATGGGCCCGGGTGTGAAAGTCGACCCTTCTTCTTTTTAATATGAAATATGTTGACATTACAAAACGATTGTTGGTATAATCAGCTTTGTTGTTATAAATGAATATCATTTATACCGTAGACAGTAGGTGCTCAAACCCTTGAGCTTAATATCCTGCCGAGGTAATTCGATAAAAAGTAGTCAGCCGACTATGATTTTTGAAATTACTGCCTTCATGTCTGCCAGATATGAAGGCTTTTTGTTTGGGCGGTATGAATGTTTTTAAAGCAAATGTACAGGAGGTGTAAGGATGAACAGTGTTATCGAACAAAAGCAACAAATTGTTGATGAGATTTCTGATAAGTTTAAATCTGCACAAACAGCGGTCATTGTTGATTATCGTGGTTTAACGGTTGCTCAAGTAACGGAACTGCGCAAACAGCTTCGTGACTCAGGCATCGACTTTAAGGTATATAAAAATACTTTAACACGCCGCGCTGTCGAAGCAGCTGAACTTTCTGGCTTAACTGAATCTTTAACTGGGCCAAACGCAATTGCGTTCTCTACAGAAGATGTCGTAGCGCCAGCGAAAATCCTTAACGATTTCGCGAAGAAACATGATGCACTAGAAATTAAAGCTGGAGTTATCGAAGGCAATGTTGCATCAGCAGATGAAATCAAAGCTCTTGCAGAACTTCCATCACGCGAAGGCTTACTATCTATGCTGCTCAGCGTGCTGCAAGCACCTATCCGCAACCTTGCTCTTGCCGCGAAAGCCGTTGCAGACCAAAAAGAAGAACAAGGCGCGTAAGTTAAGATTCAGGATAAAGCTACTATAATTAAAAAAACCTAACCTTTTAAGGAGGAACCATACAATGACTAAAGAACAAATCATTGAAGAAGTTAAATCTATGACTGTTTTAGAACTGAATGACCTTGTAAAAGCAATCGAAGAAGAATTTGGCGTAACTGCTGCTGCTCCTGTAGCAATGGCTGGCGGGGCTGCTGCAGGTGGAGCTGTTGAAGAGCAAACTGAATTTGACGTTATTCTTACAGGCGCTGGCGACCAAAAAATCAAAGTTATCAAAGCAGTGCGTGAAATCACTGGTCTTGGACTTAAAGAAGCAAAGGATCTTGTTGACAACGCACCAAAGCCGCTTAAAGAAGGCGTTTCTAAGGATGAAGCTGAAGAAGTTAAAGCTAAACTTGAAGAAGTTGGCGCAGGCGTTGAAGTTAAATAACCCTGCTGCGTAATAGAGAAAGCTCGCTGTAACTGGCGGGCTTTTTTTCACTGCAAAAAAGCCTGCATCGCCTTTTTGCCAAAAAAGAGTGTATGTCAGTCCTGGTTGCAGGCAAGCTAATATAATTCGGGCGAAATTCCCGATTCTTCAACTATCTTCTCTTTTTAAAACTTCATTTTATCCTTTCTGATAGGAGGAGATGACTATGGCAGAACATTACTACTCTCAAAAACCTGATGTCACAAGCAACCCCATATACTGGGATTTCACACTACGGGGACGAGCATTTCGCTTTAAAAGTGATAATGGTGTATTCTCTAAAAACGAAGTCGATTTTGGATCCCGCCTTCTGATAGAAGCATTTCATATGAATACCGATATAAAAGCGAACTTACTGGATGTAGGCTGTGGATATGGTCCTATCGGCCTTTCGATTGCTGCGTCTTTCCCTGAAACAACAGTCGAAATGATTGATATAAACAGCAGGGCAGTTGAACTTGCAAAGGAAAACGCGAAGACCAATGGCATTTCGAATGTTGTCATTCACGAAAGTGATCGGTTTGAACAAGTTGATTCCTATCGATTTGCCGCTATAGTCACAAACCCTCCAATCCGGTCCGGTAAAAAAGTAGTTCAAGAAATTTTTGAACATAGTTTCAAAAGGTTGATGCCCGGAGGCATACTCTGGGTCGTCATCCAGAAAAAACAGGGAGCGCCTTCAGCGATCGAGAAATTAGATCAGTTGTTTGGGAATGTGGAAGTGGTACAAAAGAAAAAAGGCTATTACATTCTAGTGTCTAAAAAAGTTTGACTCTGTTTTTTTGCTATGTTATTATTAAATAATGCATATATATAATTTCCATTAGTAGGCAGTTTTTATGCAAGGGTTGTTTAGAAGTTGTATAACTTGGAAAAAATATATAAATAATAGGTGGATTTATGGAAATAGTGGTTTTTAAAGCAAAAACCATTTTATTTTTGTCTTTGGAAAACATTGTTTTCTATTGGCACTAGATCTTTTATAACGCTTGATTTGAGGGGTGAATCAGTTGACAGGTCAACTTGTTCAGTATGGACGACACCGCCAGCGCAGAAGTTATGCAAGAATTAGCGAGGTTTTAGAGTTACCGAATCTCATCGAAATCCAAACTGCTTCCTATCAATGGTTTCTTGATGAAGGGTTAAGAGAAATGTTCCAGGACATCTCTCCTATCGAGGATTTCACCGGCAATTTGTCGCTTGAATTTATTGACTACAGCCTTGGAGAACCAAAGTACTCTGTAGAGGAAACAAAAGAGCGTGATGTTACATACTCCGCTCCGCTTCGGGTAAAGGTACGTCTTGTTAATAAAGAAACAGGGGAAGTAAAAGACCAGGATGTTTTCATGGGTGATTTCCCTCTTATGTCTGAAACAGGTACATTTATCATCAACGGTGCAGAACGCGTTATTGTATCTCAGTTAGTACGCTCACCAAGTGTATACTATAATGCAAAGATGGATAAGAACGGAAAACGCGGCTACACAGCAACGGTTATTCCGAACCGTGGAGCGTGGCTCGAATACGAAACAGATGCCAAGGACGTCGTGTATGTAAGGATTGACCGCACGAGAAAACTTCCAGTAACCGTATTGCTTCGTGCGCTTGGATTCGGTTCTGACCAAGAAATTATCGACTTAATTGGCGATAATGAGTACATTCGCAACACGCTTGAAAAGGACAATACCGAAAGCGTAGACAAAGCATTGCTTGAGATTTATGAGCGTCTTCGTCCGGGGGAGCCTCCCACTGTAGAAAATGCCAAAAGTCTTTTAGTATCCCGCTTTTTCGATCCAAAACGTTATGATTTAGCTAACGTTGGACGCTATAAAATAAATAAAAAGCTTCATATTAAGAACCGTTTATTCGGCCAGAAGATTGCTGAAACGCTGGCAGACCCTGAAACAGGGGAAATCATCGTGGAAAAAGGCACCTTGCTGGACCGCCGTACGTTAGATAAAATTACTCCAAATCTTGAAGAAGGCGTTGGATTTAAAACGTATCATCCTGCAGGCGGGGTAGTAGAAGATGAAACACTTCTACAGCCAATTAAGATATATGCCCCTAGTGACGTGGAGGGAGAAAAGGTTATCAATGTAATCGGAAATGCTTATGTTTCAGATCAGGTAAAAAACATTACACCTGCTGATATCATTTCTTCGATCAGTTATTTCTTTAACCTTCTCCATTCTGTAGGCATCACTGATGATATCGACCATCTTGGCAACCGTCGCCTTCGTTCGGTCGGTGAATTGCTGCAAAACCAGTTTAGGATTGGTTTGTCCCGTATGGAACGTGTAGTACGTGAAAGAATGTCCATCCAGGATACAAACACGATTACACCTCAGCAATTAATTAATATCCGCCCGGTTATTGCTTCAATCAAGGAGTTCTTTGGAAGCTCTCAGCTCTCCCAGTTCATGGACCAAACGAACCCGCTCGCAGAACTGACGCATAAACGCCGTCTGTCTGCATTAGGCCCCGGCGGTTTAACCCGAGAGCGCGCAGGCTTCGAGGTACGGGATGTTCACTACTCCCACTATGGCCGGATGTGTCCAATTGAAACGCCTGAGGGACCAAACATTGGTTTGATAAATTCATTATCAAGTTATGCCAAGGTAAATCGTTTTGGATTCATCGAAACTCCATACCGCCGTGTCGATCCTGATACAGGCAAGATCACAAATCGCATCGATTACTTAACTGCCGATGAAGAAGATAACTATGTAGTAGCCCAGGCGAATGCCAGACTTTCAGATGATGGATCTTTCATTGATGAAGATATTGTTGCCCGTTTCCGGGGTGAAAATACAGTCGTTCCGAGAGACCGTGTCGATTACATGGACGTTTCTCCTAAACAGGTTGTATCAGCTGCAACTGCTTGTATCCCTTTCCTGGAGAACGATGACTCTAACCGTGCTCTGATGGGTGCAAACATGCAGCGTCAGGCTGTTCCGTTAATGCAGCCTGAAGCACCGCGTGTCGGTACTGGCATGGAATATGTGTCAGCCAAGGACTCCGGAGCTGCTGTCATCTGTAAACAGGAAGGAATCGTAGAGCATGTGGAAGCACGTGAAGTATGGGTGCGCCGTGTTGCGGAAGTCGATGGCCAGGAAGTCAAAGGCAATCTTGACAAATACCGTATGCAGAAATTTATTCGTTCCAACCAGGGAACTTGCTATAACCAGCGCCCGATTGTAGAAGTCGGGGACAGAGTTGTAAAAGGTGAAATCCTTGCTGATGGCCCATCTATGGAAAAAGGCGAATTAGCACTCGGCCGCAACGTGCTGGTAGCCTTCATGACATGGGATGGTTACAACTATGAAGATGCCATCATCATGAGCGAGCGTCTTGTGAAAGATGATGTGTATACTTCGATTCATATTGAAGAATATGAGTCAGAATCCCGTGATACAAAACTTGGACCTGAAGAAATTACGCGTGATATCCCTAACGTCGGGGAAGATGCACTACGCAACCTCGACGAACGCGGAATCATCCGTATTGGCGCTGAAGTAAAAGACGGTGATTTGCTCGTTGGCAAGGTAACTCCTAAAGGAGTAACTGAACTTACGGCCGAAGAACGCCTTTTACATGCGATTTTTGGAGAAAAAGCTCGTGAAGTCCGTGATACATCGCTTCGTGTTCCTCACGGAGGCGGCGGAATCGTTCACGATGTAAAAGTATTCAACCGCGAAGACGGCGATGAACTTCCACCGGGTGTTAATCAGCTCGTGCGCGTATATATCGTCCAGAAACGTAAAATCCATGAAGGGGATAAAATGGCAGGCCGCCATGGAAACAAGGGTGTTATTTCCCGCATTCTTCCAGAAGAAGATATGCCATACTTACCGGATGGTACACCGGTAGACATCATGTTGAATCCTCTAGGGGTTCCTTCACGGATGAACATCGGCCAGGTATTGGAGCTCCACCTAGGAATGGCTGCGCGTGCGCTGGGCATTCACGTCGCATCACCGGTATTTGACGGTGCGCGTGAAGAAGATGTCTGGTCTACGATTGAGGAAGCGGGAATGGCTCGGGATGCCAAAACGGTCCTTTATGACGGCCGTACAGGTGAACCATTTGACAACCGGGTATCAGTTGGTGTCATGTATATGATCAAGCTTGCCCATATGGTTGATGATAAGCTGCACGCCCGGTCAACTGGCCCTTACTCCCTTGTTACCCAGCAGCCCCTTGGCGGTAAAGCCCAGTTCGGCGGCCAGCGTTTCGGTGAGATGGAGGTTTGGGCACTGGAAGCATACGGTGCTGCTTACACTCTTCAGGAAATTCTTACCGTTAAGTCCGATGACGTCGTTGGACGTGTGAAAACATATGAAGCGATTGTTAAAGGAGAAAATGTTCCGGAACCTGGAGTACCAGAATCATTTAAGGTATTGATCAAGGAACTTCAAAGTCTTGGTATGGATGTTAAAATCCTTTCTGCGGACGATCGTGAGATTGAAATGCGTGACTTAGAAGACGAAGACGACGTAAATCAGCAGGATACATTGACAATTGATTCTGAAGAAAAAGACATGGTTACCTCTGAAGCAGGGGTCAACACAAACGCAATTACAACTGACTAAGGCTGGATCTAACTTTTTAATTGTGTTTTATAAATGATATTCTGTCCCCATATTAAGCAATAAGGGTAAAACCCGAGATTAAAAGGGAGGTAGGCCCCTTGCTAGACGTTAATAATTTTGAGTATATGAAAATTGGTCTTGCTTCGCCGGACAAGATACGTTCTTGGTCGCACGGTGAAGTGAAAAAACCAGAAACAATTAACTATCGTACCTTAAAGCCAGAAAAAGACGGTTTGTTCTGTGAAAGAATTTTCGGACCTCAAAAGGACTGGGAATGTCATTGCGGTAAGTATAAGCGTGTCCGTTATAAAGGTGTAGTCTGTGATCGGTGCGGCGTAGAAGTAACACGTGCTAAAGTACGCCGTGAACGCATGGGACATATCGAATTGGCGGCACCTGTATCACATATTTGGTATTTCAAAGGCATTCCTAGCCGTATGGGACTTGTCCTGGACATGTCACCGCGCGCTTTAGAAGAAGTAATTTACTTTGCATCCTATGTTGTAACGGAAAAAGGTGATACTTCTTTAGAGAAGAAACAACTTTTATCTGAAAAAGAGTATCGTGTATACCGCGAGAAGTACGGGAAGAAGTTCCAGGCTTCAATGGGTGCTGAAGCTATCAAAAAACTTCTTCAGGACATCAAAACGGAAAAAGAAGTAGATACGTTGAAAGAAGAGCTCAAAACAGCTCAAGGACAGCGCAGGACACGTGCTATTAAACGTCTGGAAGTTTTAGAAGCCTTCCGTAACTCTGGAAATGAACCATCCTGGATGATCCTGGATGTATTGCCGGTCATTCCGCCGGAGCTTCGCCCAATGGTACAGCTTGATGGCGGACGCTTTGCTACATCTGACTTGAACGACTTGTATCGTCGTGTAATCAACCGGAATAATCGTTTGAAAAGGCTATTGGATCTTGGCGCTCCAAGCATTATCGTGCAAAATGAAAAGCGGATGCTTCAGGAAGCAGTTGATGCATTAATCGATAATGGCCGTCGCGGCCGACCTGTCACAGGACCCGGTAATCGGCCATTGAAGTCTCTTTCTCATATGCTTAAAGGTAAACAAGGCCGTTTCCGTCAGAACCTTCTTGGTAAGCGTGTTGACTATTCTGGCCGTTCCGTTATAGTTGTAGGACCTAACTTGAAGATGTATCAGTGCGGATTGCCCAAGGAAATGGCTATCGAGCTGTTCAAGCCTTTCGTAATGAAAGAACTGGTCCAAAAAGGGTTAGCGCACAATATCAAATCAGCGAAACGCAAGATTGAAAAGTTACACCCTGAAGTTTGGGACGTTCTTGAATCCGTAATCAAGGAGCATCCAGTGCTGCTTAACCGCGCACCTACACTTCACAGACTGGGCATCCAGGCATTCGAACCTACATTGGTTGAAGGCCGTGCGATCCGTCTGCACCCGCTCGTATGTACTGCCTATAACGCAGATTTCGACGGCGACCAAATGGCTGTGCACGTTCCGTTATCTTCTGAGGCTCAGGCTGAAGCCCGTTTGCTTATGCTAGCGGCGCAAAACATCCTAAACCCGAAAGATGGCAAACCGGTTGTTACTCCATCTCAGGATATGGTATTGGGCAACTATTATCTGACGCTTGAAAGAGAAGAAGCGATCGGTGAGGGGATGTCTTTCAAGGACACAAATGAAGCATTGCTGGCATATCAAAATGGATATGTACACTTGCACACTCGGGTAGCCGTGAATGCTGCTTCGTTAAAAAACGAAACATTTACAGAAGAACAAAATAATCAGCTTCTACTTACAACTGTAGGGAAACTGATTTTTAATGAAATTTTGCCTAAATCGTTCCCATACATCAATGAACCTACAAAAACAAATCTTGAAGAGGAGACTCCCAAGAAGTATTTTGTAGAAAAAGGTGCGAACATTAAAGAACTTATACAGGCTCAGCCAATTATTGATCCATTCAAGAAAAAAATTCTTGGGAATATCATTGCGGAAGTATTCAAACGCTTCAAAATCACTGAAACGTCTAAAATGCTAGACCGCATGAAGGATCTTGGCTTTAAACACTCAACTAAGGCTGGTATCACAGTTGGTGTTGCCGACATCGTAGTATTAAGTGAGAAAAAGCAAATCATTGAAGAAGCACAAACGAAAGTAGATAACGTGTTAAAGCAATTCAGACGAGGGTTAATCACCGAAGATGAACGCTATGACCGGGTAATTTCCATCTGGAGTGCTGCGAAGGATACAATCCAGTCCAAGCTGATGAAGTCCTTGGACCGAAGTAATCCAATCTTCATGATGAGCGACTCCGGGGCCCGTGGTAACGCATCTAACTTTACACAGCTTGCCGGTATGCGTGGATTGATGGCCAACCCGGCCGGACGTATTATCGAACTGCCGATCCGATCAAGTTTCCGCGAAGGTTTAACCGTGTTAGAGTACTTTATCTCCACTCACGGTGCTCGTAAAGGCCTTGCTGATACAGCGCTTAAGACAGCCGACTCCGGTTACCTTACTCGCCGTCTCGTAGACGTTGCCCAGGATGTAATCATCCGTGATGACGATTGTGGAACAGACCGCGGATTGCTGGTTGCTGCACTTAAAGACGGAACTGAAATCATTGAGCATTTAGAAGAACGTTTAGTCGGCCGCTATGCAAGAAAACCGATCAAACATCCGGAAACGAATGAAGTGATTGTGGCCGAAAATGGGTTAATTACTGAAGATCTGGCTAAGTATATTGAGGACAGCGGTGTAGAACAGGTTTGGATCCGCTCAGCCTTTACATGTAACACCAGCCATGGTGTATGTAAGAAATGTTACGGCCGAAACCTTGCCACTGGCGAAGAAGTTGAAGTGGGTGAAGCAGTCGGCATCATAGCTGCACAATCCATCGGAGAACCTGGTACACAGTTAACAATGCGTACCTTCCATACTGGTGGAGTTGCTGGGGATGACATCACTCAAGGTTTGCCTCGTATTCAGGAAATTTTTGAAGCGAGAAACCCTAAAGGTCAAGCAGTTATTACTGAGATTGAAGGAACTGTCGTTGGCATCAATGAAATTAGGGATAAACAGCAGGAAATCGTGATTCAGGGTGCCGTAGAATCACGTACTTATACAGCTCCATACACAGCGCGTCTGAAAGTGGCTGTAGATTCATATGTACAACGCGGCCAGGAATTGACAGAGGGTTCAATTGACCCGAAGGAATTGCTGAAAGTAACAGACGTTGTGCATGTGCAAGAATACTTGCTTCGTGAAGTTCAAAAGGTATACCGTATGCAAGGGGTAGAAATTGGCGATAAACACATCGAGGTAATGGTAAGACAGATGCTTCGTAAAGTACGTGTAATCGATGCAGGGGAGACCAATGTGCTTCCGGGAACATTACTCGATATACACCAGTTTACTCTTGCTAATACCTCAGCTTTATTAGAAGGCAAATTGCCAGCAACAGGCCGTCCGATACTGCTGGGTATCACAAAAGCTTCTCTTGAAACGGATTCATTCTTGTCCGCCGCATCCTTCCAGGAGACTACAAGAGTACTTACAGATGCTGCAATCAAAGGTAAGCGCGATGAACTGCTTGGCCTTAAGGAAAATGTAATCATCGGTAAGCTTATTCCTGCCGGGACTGGCATGCCCCGATACAAAAAGGCGCAGCCTGTTTTTGCGAAAGACCTTAATGAAGAAACTGTAACTGTAGACTGATAACAACGGAGGCTGACTCTCATGAGCCAGCCTCCCCTTTATGATGTAATTTGTTGTTGAAATACTTTTTGAAAGACAGTTGACATTTCTATTCAAGGGATGATATTATAGCAAAGGTGCTCCTATGATACCCTGTAACAGCTTTGGAGGATATGACCGATGTCTTATGAAAAAGTACTACAGGCAAAGTCAGTGATTATAGGAACGAAACAAACAGTGAGAGCTCTTAAAAACGATTTAATTCAAGAGGTAATTATAGCCGAAGATGCAGATATATTTCTGACATCCAGGGTTGTTGAAACTGCCAAGGAATTAAACGTTCAAATCACATACGTTGATTCGACAAAATTGCTGGGAAAAGCATGCGGCATTGATGTCGGAGCAGCAACTGTTGCCATTAAAAAGTAAAACTGTTTTTGCGGCTCATTCCGCAAAAACTTTGTTTTTGCTCTTTTATGAACCACCTGGATGTGTGGGACTAGAACGAAAAAGTGAAAGGAGGAAAAGTAATGCCTACAATTAATCAATTAGTGCGTAAAGGACGCGAGTCTAAAGTAGAGAAATCAAAATCTCCAGCGCTAAACAAGGGCTACAACAGCTTTAAAAAATCACAAACCAATGTATCATCACCGCAAAAGCGTGGTGTTTGTACACGTGTTGGGACAATGACACCGAAGAAGCCAAACTCTGCATTGCGTAAATATGCGCGTGTTCGTTTGACAAACGGTATCGAGGTAACTGCCTATATCCCAGGTATCGGACACAATCTTCAAGAACACAGCGTGGTGCTTATCCGAGGCGGACGTGTAAAGGACTTGCCGGGGGTGCGTTATCACATCGTTCGTGGTGCGCTTGACACATCTGGTGTAAACAATCGTATGCAAGGTCGTTCCAAATACGGTACGAAGCGTCCGAAAGCTGCAAAAAAATAATCTGCTAGAAAATAAGAACTTAATCGAAAGGAGGAATATTTATGCCTCGTAAAGGCCCTGTTTCAAAAAGAGACGTATTACCAGATCCAATTTATAATTCCAAGCTTGTGACTCGTTTGATCAACAAAATGATGGTTGACGGACAAAGAGGTAAATCACAAAAAATTCTTTACTCAGCATTCAATATTATTTCAGAACGTTCTGGCAAAGAGGCGATCGAAGTATTCGATCAAGCTCTTAAAAATATTATGCCAGTATTAGAAGTTAAAGCACGCCGTGTAGGCGGTTCGAACTACCAAGTACCTATTGAGGTGCGCCCGGAACGCCGTACTACTCTTGGACTTCGCTGGTTAGTAAACTACTCTCGCCTTCGCGGTGAAAAAACGATGGAAGAGCGTTTAGCTAACGAAATCCTTGATGCTGCCAACAACACTGGTTCTTCTGTTAAGAAACGTGAAGATACTCATAAGATGGCTGAAGCAAACAAAGCTTTTGCCCACTATCGCTGGTAAAATTAATTCTTTCTATAAAATCATACTACTCATATACGGAAGGAGAAAGACCAAATGGCAAGAGAGTTCTCCTTAGAAAACACCCGTAATATCGGCATCATGGCTCACATCGATGCCGGTAAAACGACGACAACAGAACGTGTTCTTTATTATACCGGGCGTATTCACAAAATCGGTGAAACTCACGAAGGTGCATCTCAGATGGACTGGATGGAGCAAGAACAAGAACGTGGTATCACGATCACATCAGCGGCGACTACCGCACAATGGAAAGGCCACCGCGTAAACATCATCGATACACCGGGACACGTAGACTTTACAGTCGAAGTAGAGCGTTCCCTTCGTGTCCTTGATGGTGCAGTGGCTGTACTTGACGCACAATCAGGCGTTGAGCCTCAAACTGAAACAGTTTGGCGTCAGGCTACAACTTATGGTGTTCCCCGTGTAGTTTTCGTAAACAAAATGGACAAAATTGGTGCTGATTTCTTATATTCAGTAAAAACAATTCATGAACGTCTTCAGGCAAATGCACATCCAATTCAAATACCGATCGGTGCGGAAGATGAATTTGAAGCGATCATTGACCTTGTGGAAATGAAAGCTGTATTTTACGGAAATGACTTAGGAACTGATATTGAAGTTCGTGAAATACCTGATGAGCACAGAGCTCTAGCAGATGAATACCGTGAAAAGTTAATCGAAGCGGTAGCAGAATTAGATGAAGAGTTGATGGAAAAATACCTTGGCGGAGAAGATCTTACTAACGAAGAAATCAAAGCTGCGATTCGTAAAGGTACTGTTAACGTAGAATTCTATCCGGTAATCTGCGGGTCGGCTTTTAAAAACAAAGGTGTTCAATTAATGCTGGATGCTGTCATTGATTATCTTCCATCACCGCTTGATGTACCTGCAATTAAAGGGACTCTTGCGGATTCTGATGAAGAAATAACTCGTCTATCAAGTGACGATGAGCCATTTTCAGCTCTTGCATTTAAAGTTATGACTGACCCTTATGTTGGTAAACTGACATTCTTCCGTGTATACTCTGGTACTTTGAACTCTGGTTCTTATGTACAGAACTCTACTAAGGGAAAACGTGAACGTGTAGGACGCATCCTTCAAATGCACGCAAACTCCCGCGAAGAGATTTCTAAGGTATATGCCGGAGATATCGCAGCTGCGGTAGGTCTAAAAGATACTACAACTGGTGATACTCTGTGTGACGAGAAAAGTCTTGTCATCTTAGAATCAATGGAATTTCCAGAGCCGGTTATTTCCTTGTCTATTGAACCTAAATCAAAAGCTGACCAGGATAAAATGACTACAGCTCTTCAAAAGTTACAAGAAGAAGATCCAACCTTCCGTGCTCATACTGACCAAGAAACGGGTCAGATTATCATTGCTGGTATGGGGGAGCTTCATTTAGATATTCTTGTAGACCGTATGCGCCGTGAATTCAAAGTAGAAGCAAACGTTGGCGCTCCTCAGGTTGCTTATCGCGAAACTTTCCGTGGATCTGCTCAGGTAGAAGGTAAGTTCGTACGACAATCTGGTGGACGCGGACAATTCGGACATGTTTGGATTGAATTCTCTCCTAACGAAGAAGGAAAAGGATTCGAATTTGAAAATGGTATCGTGGGTGGTGTCGTTCCTCGTGAATACATTCCTGCCGTTCAAGCAGGTCTACAAGACTCGCTTGCAAATGGTGTACTCGCTGGATACCCGCTGGTTGACATTAAAGCTAGATTGTTTGATGGATCTTACCATGACGTTGACTCCAACGAAATGGCATTTAAAATAGCGGCATCTATGGCTCTTAAAAATGCTGCATCCAAATGTAAACCAGTTATCTTAGAACCTGTAATGAAAGTGGAAGTTGTTATTCCAGAAGAATACATGGGCGATATTATGGGAGATATCACATCTCGCCGTGGCCGTGTAGAAGGTATGGAAGCTCGCGGCAACACACAGATGGTTAAATCGATGGTTCCACTATCTGAAATGTTCGGTTATGCAACATCTCTACGTTCTAATACACAAGGCCGCGGAACATTCTCTATGCACTTCGATCACTATGAAGAAGTACCTAAGAGCATCTCCGAGGAAATTGTGAAAAAAAATAAAGGTGAATAATTGATTTTCATCTCTTATTAAAGTATAACTACTTATGTAAGCTGTGAAAGCGGAGAAATTCCGGCTTTCATAGCACCATATACTTAAATTAATTTATAATTTTAAGGAGGAAAATCCTAATGGGAAAAGCTAAATACGATCGCTCTAAGCCACATGTTAATATCGGAACAATTGGTCACGTTGACCATGGTAAAACTACTTTAACTGCTGCAATTACTTCTGTTCTTGCTAAAGTTGGTGGAGCTGAAGCTCGTGCGTACGATCAAATCGACGGTGCACCAGAAGAAAGAGAACGTGGTATCACAATCTCTACTGCACACGTAGAGTACGAAACTGAAACACGCCACTATGCACACGTTGACTGCCCGGGACATGCTGACTACGTTAAAAACATGATTACTGGAGCTGCTCAAATGGATGGCGGAATCCTAGTTGTATCTGCTGCTGACGGTCCAATGCCACAAACTCGTGAACACATTCTTCTTTCTCGTCAAGTTGGTGTTCCTTTCCTTGTTGTATTCATGAACAAATGCGACATGGTTGACGACGAAGAATTGCTTGAACTAGTTGAAATGGAAATCCGTGACCTTCTTTCTGAGTATGATTTTCCTGGCGACGATATTCCAGTAATCAAAGGTTCTGCTCTTAAAGCTCTTGAAGGTGACGCAGCTTGGGAAGAAAAAATCAACGAACTTATGACTGCAGTTGATGAGTATATCCCAACTCCAACACGTGACACTGACAAGCCATTCATGATGCCGGTTGAGGATGTATTCTCAATCACTGGCCGTGGAACAGTAGCTACTGGACGTGTAGAACGCGGAAAAGTTAAAGTTGGTGATGTAATTGAAATCATCGGTCTTGCTGAAGAACCAAAATCTACAACTGTTACAGGTGTAGAAATGTTCCGTAAGCTTCTTGACTATGCTGAGGCAGGAGACAACATTGGTGCTCTTCTTCGTGGGGTAGCTCGTGAAGATATCCAACGTGGCCAAGTTTTAGCTAAGCCTGGCACAATTAACCCGCACACAAAGTTTAAAGCTGAAGTTTACGTTCTTTCTAAAGAAGAAGGCGGCCGTCATACTCCGTTCTTTACCAACTATCGTCCACAGTTCTACTTCCGTACTACTGACGTAACTGGTATTTGTAATCTTCCTGAAGGCGTAGAAATGGTTATGCCTGGCGATAACATCGAAATGAGTGTTGAACTTATCGCTTCAGTTGCTATCGAAGAAGGCACAAAGTTCTCTATCCGCGAGGGTGGACGTACTGTTGGAGCTGGCGTTGTAGCTACAATCAGTGAATAACTGAAATTGCGCTTAAAGAAATATTTAAAAAAGCAGACGGGACGCCGTTTGCTTTTTTTGTTATTTCAAATTAAAAGTAATGCTTCCCCTCCCCGAAATACTTTCCTTTTTTAAGCTGAGAGATCACGAGGTAAGTCTTTCCTTGGCCATCTCGCTTGTGGGTAAGGAGTAAATATAGTAGACAAAAATAATTACAGCCAAATATGATTAAAGATTATCTTGAAATTGCATGGCTGACTATGTATAATAGTAAAAGTGTCTAACACATGGAAAAGTGCAGAATTACCTTGCATAGACAGTGTGTTTTATGTATAATAGACAATGTTGGTCTTTGACTGCGATGATATGGAAGGTTGCTGACACACCCGGCCGCTTTGCCATGGCACGTGTGTGGGAAATTTCCATTGAGAAGGTCTATTTAAAAAATAGGCGAAAGGGAGGGAAAATAATGGCAAAACAAAAAATTCGTATTCGTTTGAAAGCATATGATCACAGAATTCTTGATCAATCTGCTGAGAAAATCGTTGAAACTGCAAAGCGTTCTGGTGCGGCTGTATCCGGTCCAATTCCATTACCAACCGAAAGATCTGTATATACAATCTTGCGTGCGGTTCATAAATACAAAGATTCTCGTGAACAATTCGAGATGCGTACACACAAGCGTTTAATCGACATCGTGAACCCAACTCCACAAACAGTTGATTCACTTATGCGTTTAGACCTGCCATCAGGTGTGGATATTGAAATCAAACTGTAAACTGATATAAAAATTATAAAAGATAATCTAGGAGGTGTGACTAATGACCAAAGGAATCTTAGGAAGAAAGATCGGTATGACTCAAGTATTTGCTGAAAATGGTGAACTTACCCCCGTAACTGTAGTGGAAGCTGCCGGGAACGTGGTGCTTCAAAAGAAAACAGTTGAGGTAGACGGCTATGAAGCAGTTCAAATTGGTTTCGAAGATAAGCGCGAAAAACTTTCTAACAAACCAGCTAGAGGACATGTTTCAAAGGCAAACACTGCTCCTAAGCGCTTCATTCGCGAATTCCGCGATGCAAATCTCGGCGATTACGAGATGGGTCAGGAAGTCAGAGTTGATGTATTCACCGAAGGCGATATCGTAGATGTAACAGGAATTTCAAAAGGAAAAGGCTTCCAGGGCGCTATTAAACGCCATGGACAATCTCGCGGGCCAATGGCTCACGGTTCCCGTTATCACCGTCGCCCTGGTTCAATGGGCCCTGTTGCTCCGAACCGTGTATTCAAAGGGAAAGCATTGCCTGGACGCATGGGTGGAGAACAAATCACTGTTCAAAACTTATCGATTGTTAAAGTGGACGTGGAACGCAACTTACTTTTAATCAAAGGTAATGTACCCGGTGCAAGAAAAGCGCTATTAAAAGTGAAAAGTGCGGTTAAATCTAAGTAATTTCTGAGAAAGGAGGAGCATTAGAATGCCGAAAGTTACATTGTTCAACCAGGGTGGATCACAAGTTGGCGATATTGAGCTAAACGATTCAATCTTCGGTATTGAGCCCAATAATCATGTATTATTCGAAGCAATCATCATGCAAAGAGCTTCCTTGCGTCAAGGAACTCATAAAGTGAAAAATCGTTCTGAAGTTGCAGGCGGCGGACGCAAACCATGGCGTCAAAAAGGTACTGGGCGTGCTCGTCAAGGTTCTATCCGATCACCACAATGGCGAGGCGGTGGTACTGTATTCGGACCGACCCCTAGATCTTATAGCTATAAGTTACCCAAAAAGGTACGCCGTTTAGCGATAAAATCCGCACTATCTTCAAAAGCATTAGAAAAAAACATTTTAGTTCTTGAGAGCCTTTCATTCGAAACTCCAAAAACAAAAGAATTCGCAGCTGTTCTAAAAGGACTTTCCATCGATGCTAAAACGTTAGTTGTAACTGACGGTTTAGACGAGAAAGTTGCTTTGTCCGCCCGTAACATTCCTGGTGTTACTGTTGTGGAGGCTAATGGTCTAAATGTTCTTGATGTTGTATCACACAACAAATTGATCTTGACTAAATCAGCTGTTGAAAAAGTAGAGGAGGTGCTTGCATAATGGATGCACGCGATATCATTAAGCGCCCCGTAATCACTGAACGTTCTTCAGACTTAATGAATGAGAAGAAGTACACGTTTGAAGTGGATGTAAGAGCTAACAAGACTCAAGTTAAAGATGCTGTACAAGAAATCTTCGATGTACAAGTTGAAAAAGTTAACATTATGAACTATAAAGGCAAGTTCAGACGCATGAACAATCGCACAGGATATACGAACAAGCGCCGTAAAGCGATTATAAAGTTAACTGCTGATAGTAAAGAAATCGAATTATTCGAAGCTTAATTCATTAGAGAAGGAGGGAAATACACATGGCGATTAAAAAGTATAAACCTACCTCTAACGGCCGACGCGGCATGACGGTTTCTGATTTCGCTGAAATCACTACTGACAAACCGGAAAAATCATTGCTTGCTCCTGTAAAAAGAAAAGGCGGCCGTAACAATCAAGGTAAGTTAACAGTTCGTCATCAAGGTGGCGGCCATAAGCGTCAATACCGTATCATTGATTTCAAACGTGATAAAGATGGTATACCAGGGCGCGTTGCCACTATCGAATATGATCCAAATCGTTCTGCAAACATTGCATTAATTAACTATGTGGATGGAGAAAAACGTTACATCCTGGCTCCTAAAAACCTGCAAGTAGGTATGGAGGTTATGTCCGGCCCTGAGGCTGACATCAAAACCGGAAACGCTCTTCCACTAGCAAATATTCCTGTTGGTACTGTCATTCATAACATTGAACTTAAACCTGAAAAAGGCGGACAGCTAGTGCGTTCGGCCGGTACTTCAGCTCAGGTTCTTGGTAAAGAAGGACGTTATGTTCTCGTTCGTTTAAATTCAGGCGAGGTTCGTATGATTCTTGCAACTTGCCGTGCTTCTATAGGCCAGGTAGGCAACGAGCAGCACGAACTAATCAACATTGGTAAAGCTGGACGTTCACGCTGGTTAGGCAAGCGCCCAACTGTTCGTGGATCTGTAATGAACCCGAACGATCACCCGCATGGCGGCGGGGAAGGCCGTGCTCCTATCGGACGTAAGTCTCCAATGTCTCCTTGGGGTAAACCAACTCTTGGCGCCAAAACACGTAAGAAGAAAAACAAATCCGATAAATTCATCGTTCGTAATCGTAAAAAATAACGGGGTTGAACTACGGTTCATACAAGGAACCGTAGAACAATCACGAAGGGAGGTACTTACATGGGTCGCAGTTTGAAAAAAGGACCTTTTGTTGATGAGCATTTGATGGTTAAGGTAGAAAAGTTAAATGAAGGTGACAAGAAGCAAGTTGTGAAAACTTGGTCTCGCCGTTCAACAATCTTCCCACAATTCATCGGTCACACAATCGCTGTCTACGATGGTCGTAAACACGTACCGGTCTATGTTACTGAAGATATGGTAGGCCATAAGCTGGGCGAATTCGCTCCAACTCGTACTTACAAAGGTCACGCAAGTGACGACAAGAAAACAAGACGTTAATGAGAGGAGGGCATCTCATGCAAGCTAAAGCTGTTGCTAGAACAGTTCGTATTGCTCCTCGAAAAGTCCGTTTAGTCGCTGATTTAATTCGAGGTAAGCAAGTAGGTGAAGCGGTAGCGATTCTTCGCTTAACTCCAAAGGCTGCTTCTCCAATCGTAGAAAAGGTTCTGAAATCTGCTGTTGCGAATGCAGAACATAACTACGAAATGGATATCAATAACCTGGTTGTTTTAGAAGCATACGTGAATGAAGGACCAACGTTAAAACGTTTCCGTCCTCGTGCCATGGGCCGTGCGAGTGCTATTAACAAACGTACTAGTCATATTACTATCGTTTTATCAGAAAAAAAGGAGGGATAATCTGTGGGTCAAAAGGTAAATCCAGTCGGTTTGCGTATCGGGATCATCCGTGATTGGGAGTCCAAATGGTACGCTGGTAAAGATTATGCAACTCTTTTGCATGAAGACCTTAAAGTTCGTGAATATATCGCGAAGCGTTTAAGCGATGCTTCCGTATCAAAAGTAGAAATCGAACGTGCTGCTAACCGCATTAACATTTCTGTTCATACTGCGAAGCCAGGAATGGTTATCGGTAAAGGTGGTACTGAAGTTGAAGCACTTCGTAAAGCATTAAACCAATTAACAGCTAAACGCGTTCATATCAATATTATCGAAATCAAAAGAGCAGATCTTGATGCAAAATTAGTTGCTGAAAACATTGCTCGCCAATTAGAAAACCGTGTTTCTTTCCGACGTGCTCAAAAGCAGGCAATCCAACGTACGATGCGTGCTGGCGCTCAAGGAGTAAGAACACAAGTTTCTGGCCGTCTTGGCGGTGCAGATATTGCTCGTGCTGAACATTACAGCGAAGGAACAGTTCCACTTCACACACTTCGCGCTGATATCGACTATGCTGCTGCTGAAGCGGACACTACTTATGGTAAGCTTGGCGTGAAAGTATGGATCTACCGTGGAGAAGTTCTTCCTACTAAGAAGAAATCTGAGGAAGGAGGAAAATAATATGTTATTGCCTAAGCGCGTAAAATACCGTAGGGAACACCGAGGTAAGATGAGAGGAAATGCAAAAGGCGGCACTGAAGTACATTTCGGTGAGTTTGGTCTCCAGGCCTTAGAAGCTTCTTGGATCACAAACCGTCAAATTGAGGCTGCCCGTATCGCGATGACTCGTCATATGAAACGTGGCGGTAAAGTTTGGATTAAGATCTTCCCAAGCAAGCCTTACACTGCTAAACCTCTGGAAGTGCGTATGGGTTCCGGTAAAGGTGCTCCTGAAGGATGGGTTGCGGTTGTCAAGCCTGGCAAGATCATGTTTGAAATATCCGGTGTATCTGAAGAGGTGGCACGAGAAGCATTACGTCTTGCAGCACACAAACTTCCAATCAAATCTAAGTTTGTCAAACGAGAAGAAATTGGTGGTGAATCAAATGAAAGTTAATGAAATTAAAGACCTTACCACTGCCGAAATTGAACAAAAAGTAAAATCTCTTAAAGAAGAGCTATTTAATCTTCGTTTCCAGTTAGCCACTGGACAACTTGAAAATACAGCACGGATTCGTGAAGTGCGCAAATCGATCGCTCGTATGAAAACAGTAGTTCGTGAAAGAGAGATCGGTGTCAACAATCGATAAATGAGGGGAGGTTTGCAGAATGAGCGAACGTAACCAACGCAAAATCTACACTGGACGCGTAGTATCTGACAAAATGGATAAAACGGTAACTGTTCTTGTAGAAACCTATAAAAAACATTCTCTTTACGGGAAGCGCGTAAAGTACTCTAAAAAGCTTAAAGCTCATGATGAGTTAAATGAGGCGAAAGCTGGCGATACTGTGAGAATCATGGAGACTCGTCCACTTTCCGCAACTAAACGCTTCCGTCTAGTTGAAGTAGTAGAAAAAGCAGTAATTATCTAAGCAATATTCGGATTATGCTAATTCCGAAGGGAGGTTTCGTACATGATTCAACAAGAATCTCGTTTAAAAGTCGCTGACAACTCTGGTGCTCGTGAAGTTCTTACTATAAAAGTTCTTGGTGGTTCAGGCCGCAAGACTGCAAATATCGGTGATGTCATCGTGTGTACAGTAAAACAAGCAACACCAGGAGGCGTTGTCAAAAAGGGTGAAGTTGTTAAGGCAGTTATTGTTCGTACTAAACGCGGTGTACGTCGTCCTGACGGTACTTACATTCGTTTCGATGAGAATGCATGTGTAATTATCCGTGATGACAAGAGCCCACGCGGAACTCGTATTTTTGGGCCTGTTGCTCGTGAACTTCGTGACAACAGCTTCATGAAGATCGTTTCTCTTGCTCCAGAAGTACTATAATTGATAAATCTCGTAAAAGCCTTTCAAGGAGGTGCGAAGCTGATGCATGTTAAAAAAGGTGACAAAGTCGTAGTCATCTCTGGTAAGGACAAAGGCAAACAAGGAGTTATCCTTGAAGCATATCCTAAAAACAATCGTGTGCTTGTTGAAGGAGTAAACACCGTGAAAAAGCACTCTAAGCCATCTCAGGCGAACCCACAAGGGGGTATCCTTAGCCAGGAGGCTGCTATTCACGTGTCTAACGTAATGCCGCTTGATCCAAAGTCAGGAAAACCGACTCGTGTTGGTTACAAAGTGGAAGACGGCAAAAAAGTACGCGTAGCTGTTAAATCAGGTGAATCTTTAGATAAATAAGTCAATGAAGAAGGGAGGTACACTTAATGAACCGCCTAAAAGAAAAATTCCAAAAAGAAATGACTCCTGCTCTAGTGAGCAAGTTCAGCTATAAATCTGTAATGCAAGTACCAAAAGTTGAAAAAATTGTAGTGAACATGGGTGTGGGTGACGCTGTTGCTAACTCGAAGGCATTGGATAATGCTGTTGAAGAGTTGACTTTAATCACCGGACAAAAGCCTGTGGTAACAAGAGCGAAGAAATCTATTGCCGGCTTCCGTCTTCGTGAAGGCATGCCTATCGGTGCGAAGATTACATTACGCGGAGAGCGTATGTATGAATTCCTTGATAAACTAGTTTCTGTATCTTTGCCACGTGTACGTGACTTCCGTGGGGTTTCAAAGAAATCTTTTGACGGCCGCGGTAACTACACAATGGGTATTAAAGAACAACTGATCTTCCCTGAAATTGACTACGATAAAGTGAGCAAGGTTCGTGGTATGGACATCGTTATTGTAACGACTGCTAATACTGACGAAGAAGCTCGTGAACTACTTACTCAATTCGGAATGCCGTTCCAGAAGTAATCTCTAAATAGAGGAGGCGAAAACGTGGCTAAAAAATCTATGATCGTGAAGCAAAAACGCACGCATAAATACAAAGTACAGGAGTACACCCGCTGCGAACGTTGCGGACGTCCACATTCTGTGTATCGTAAATTTAAGCTCTGCCGTATTTGTTTCCGTGAACTTGCATATAAAGGACAAATCCCTGGCGTGAAAAAAGCTAGCTGGTAAACCCGATTTTGGGAAGGAGGTAAATAATAATGGTCATGACAGATCCGATTGCAGATATGCTTACTCGCATCCGTAATGCGAATATGGTTCGTCACGAAAAATTGGAGGTTCCGGCTTCCAAGATCAAAAAGGAAGTCGCTGAAATTTTAAAGCGTGAAGGCTTCGTACGTGATGTTGAACTAATCGAAGACAACAAACAAGGTATCATCCGTATCTTCCTTAAATACGGTGCAAACAACGAACGTGTAATTACTGGTTTAAAACGCATCAGCAAACCTGGTTTGCGTGTTTATGCAAAGACTGGGGAAGTTCCACGCGTTCTTAACGGTTTAGGTATCGCAATTGTTTCTACTTCTCAAGGGCTCCTAACTGACAAGGAAGCTCGTACTCAACAAGTTGGTGGAGAAGTACTCGCATACGTTTGGTAATATATTTCTTACACGAATGGAGGTGCACTAGATGTCACGCGTAGGTAAAAAACCTATTGAAATCCCTTCTGGCGTAACTGTAACGGTTGAACAAAACAACGTCACAGTAAAAGGCCCTAAAGGGGAATTAACAAGATCTTTTAATCCTGATATGACAATCAGCGTCGAGGAGAATGTCCTTACAGTAACTCGTCCATCTGATGAGAAAGAACATCGTGCATTACACGGTACCACTCGCGCTGTTATTTCAAACATGGTTCAGGGTGTATCCAAAGGCTTTGAAAAGTCCCTTGAACTTATCGGTGTCGGGTACCGTGCGCAAAAACAAGGCACTAAACTTATCCTTAACGTAGGTTACTCTCACCCAGTTGAGATCGAACCGGAACAAGGCGTGGAAGTTGAAGTTCCTTCTAATACAAAAGTTATCGTTAGAGGTGCGAACAAAGAACGTGTAGGCGCTCTTGCAGCAAATATCCGCGATGTTCGTCCCCCAGAACCTTACAAAGGCAAAGGTATCCGTTACGAAGGCGAATATGTACGCCGTAAAGAAGGTAAAACAGGTAAGTAATGCCGCATAGGTAAATGAAAGGAGTGACGTAAATGATTACGAAGGCTGATAAAAATTCTGTTCGCAGGAAAAGACATGCACGTGTACGTGCAAAGCTTTCCGGAACTGAAGTTCGTCCTCGTTTAAATGTGTTCCGTTCAAGCAAACACATTTACGCACAATTAATTGACGATGCAAACAGCGTAACGCTAGCAAGTGCTTCTACTCTTGACAAAGAGATCGGCTCAGAAGCTACTGGCAATGCTGATGCAGCCCGAAAAGTTGGCGAACTAATTGCGAAACGCGCTGTTGAGAAAGGTTACAAAACGGTGGTATTTGACCGCGGCGGTTACCTCTTCCATGGTCGTGTTAAAGCATTAGCTGACTCTGCTCGTGAAAACGGCTTAGAATTTTAATGGAAAAAGGAGGGACAAAACAGATGCGTCGTAGTATTGATCCTAATAAATTAGAACTTGAAGAGCGCGTAGTTACGATTAACCGCGTGGCGAAGGTTGTGAAAGGCGGACGTCGTTTCCGTTTCTCTGCACTTGTTGTTGTAGGTGACAAGAACGGCCACGTCGGTTTTGGAACTGGTAAAGCCCAAGAGGTACCAGATGCAATCCGTAAAGCAATCGAAGATGCAAAGAAAAACCTAATCACAATACCTATGGTTGGTACAACAATTCCACACCTTGTGAACGGCCACTTTGGCGCAGGCCATATTCTTTTAAAACCGGCTTCTGAAGGTACTGGTGTTATCGCTGGCGGTCCAGTTCGAGCAGTTCTCGAATTAGGCGGGGTAAGCGATATTCTATCAAAATCTTTAGGTTCAAACACACCGATCAACATGGTTCGCGCAACACTCGAAGGATTAACGCAACTAAAACGCGCTGAGGACGTAGCTAAGTTACGTGGTAAATCAGTAGAAGAACTGTTAGGATAAGGAGGGAAATCAAATGGCTAGTAAATTAGAAATTACCCTCACTCGCAGCTTGATTGGTCGTCCTGATGACCAACGCGTTACAGTTAACACACTGGGTTTACGCAAAATGCATCAAACAGTTGTTCATGATGATAACCCTGCGATTCGCGGTATGATTAACAAAGTTGCTCATCTTGTTACTATAAAAGAACAATAAAATAATTTTTCTCTTAACAAGGAGGTGCCAACATGAAACTTCATGAATTAAAAGCTGCAGAAGGTTCCCGTAAAGAAACTAAGCGCAAAGGTCGCGGTATCGGTTCTGGAAACGGTAAAACAGCCGGTAAAGGTCATAAAGGTCAAAACGCTCGATCCGGCGGCAGTGTCCGTCCTGGTTTTGAAGGAGGTCAAACTCCTTTATTCAGACGTTTGCCAAAACGCGGTTTTACAAACATCAACCGTAAAGACTATGCAATCGTTAACCTTGATGCTTTAAATCGCTTTGAAGACGGTACTGAAGTTACGCCTGCTCTATTGATCGAAACAGGTATCGTCAGTAAAGAAAAGGCAGGAATCAAGATTCTTGCGAAAGGTAACGTTGAGAAAAAGCTTACTGTTAAAGCTCACAAATTCTCTTCTACTGCAAAAGAAGCTATCGAAGCTATCGGCGGTAAAACTGAGGTGATTTAATGTTTCGTACGATCTCCAACTTTATGCGTGTGGGTGATATAAGAAACAAGATCATATTTACCCTGTTAATGTTAGTCGTCTATCGCATTGGTACATTTATCCCTGTACCGAGTGTGAACGCCGACTTGTTAGCAAATCAAGATCAGCTAAGCGTCTTTGGTGTTTTAAATACCTTTGGAGGCGGGGCCCTGCAAAACTTTTCAATCTTGGCTATGGGGATTATGCCGTATATCACTGCCTCCATCATCATTCAGCTGCTTCAAATGGACGTTGTCCCTAAATTCACTGAATGGTCGAAACAAGGGGAAGTTGGCCGTCGTAAATTAGCTCAGTTTACCCGCTATGCTACCATTATTCTTGGTTTTATCCAGGCATTGGGGATGTCTTACGGCTTTAATAACATGGCCGGTGGCATGCTTATTGAAAATCCCGGTATCGGAACGTACTTGCTTATTGCTACTGTATTAACGGCGGGAACAGCTTTTCTTTTGTGGTTAGGGGAGCTGATTACATCTAAGGGCATCGGCAATGGAATCTCTATCATTATCTTCGCTGGAATTGTCGCGGGTATCCCATCGACGGTTAACCAGATCTACGCCCAGCAATTTGAAAATGCAGGGGAACAGCTTTTTCTGCGAATTGTGACTATAGCCCTTATTTTAGTAGCCATCCTTGCAATTGTTGTAGCTGTTATCTTTATCCAACAAGCTTTACGTAAAATACCGATTCAATATGCCAAGCGTGCTCAACAGTCAGGTGGCCAGTCTACCCACCTGCCTCTAAAAGTAAATGCTGCAGGGGTTATTCCAGTAATATTCGCGATGGCATTCATTATTACTCCAAGGACGATCGCATCGTTTTTTGGCCCAAATGATATAACACGCTGGATTGATAAAACATTTGATTATACACATCCGATTGGAATGGTAGTCTATGTTGCTCTCATCATTGCTTTCGCTTATTTCTATGCCTTCATTCAAGTTAATCCTGAACAAATGGCAGATAATTTGAAGAAGCAAGGTGGTTATGTCCCGGGAATCAGACCTGGTAAAAACACACAGGAATACTTAACGCGTGTTTTATACCGGTTAACGTTCGTAGGTTCTATTTTCTTGGCAGTTATCGCTGTATTACCGGTCATTTTTATTAAACTCGCTAACTTGCCCCAGTCAGCCCAGATCGGCGGAACAAGCCTTCTGATTGTAGTAGGCGTTGCACTGGATACGATGAAGCAGCTTGAAGCACAATTAGTGAAACGTCATTATAAAGGTTTTATAAAGTAATGAGATTTGGGGACTTGCGACGTTCCCAAAACCCATTATAGAGTTTGAGGGGGAAATAAAGTGAATCTAGTGTTAATGGGCCTTCCTGGCGCGGGAAAAGGCACCCAGGCTGAAAGAATCGTAGAAAGATATGACATCCCTCATATCTCTACCGGAGATATGTTTCGAGCGGCGATCAAGGATAGTACGGAACTAGGTTTACAGGCGAAATCATTCATGGATAAAGGTGAACTTGTTCCTGATGAAGTGACAATCGGCATCGTTCGTGAAAGATTAAGCAAAGATGATTGCAAGAAGGGTTTTTTGCTGGACGGTTTTCCTCGTACCGCGGCACAGGCGGAAGCGCTTGAAAGCATTCTTGCCGATTTTGATCGCAATATCCATTATGTGATTAATATTGAGGTTGACAAAAACATCCTTATGGATCGTTTAACCGGCAGGCGTATTTGTAAAAACTGCGGTGCCACTTACCATTTAGTGTTTAATCCTCCAGCTGTTGAAGGGAAATGCGACCGCTGCGGCGGAGAGCTTTATCAGCGTGCGGACGATAATGAAGAAACGGTACAGAATCGTTTAGACGTGAACTTGAAGCAGACAAAGCCTCTTCTTGATTTCTATGAAGATAAAGGCTATGTTCGCAATATTGATGGACAGCAGGATATTGATAAGGTGTTTAGAGATGTTGTGGAACTGCTTGGGGAATTGCGTTAATGATCAAATGGAAAACTCCGTTTCAGATTACATGAGGGAGATATCATCAGCATTGATATCGGTGCTAAGCTTAACGGCTATCGGCTATCATGAAGACTAAAAGCTTGAAATCCAGTAGGCAGCATTGATGAACAAACGCAGCGGCTCTTGGATGTTACGAAGAGTCATTATATAGAGGATTGAAAGAGACTATGCCAGGCGTGCATCTTTCAAACATCTCCCATGCTATTCAAACCTATGCCCAAGGCTAATTATTTCTCTTTTGTCAGGGAGTATGTCAGCTGCGGAATCGGTCAAGACTTACATGAGGATCCTGATATTCCTCATATATTGCTTGAACAGAAGGGAGCATCATTTAATGGCGAAAGACGATGTAATTGAAGTTGAAGGTAAAGTCACCGAGACTTTGCCGAATGCAATGTTTAAGGTAGAATTAGAAAATGGTCATACTGTTTTAGCTCATGTATCCGGTAAAATTCGTATGCACTTTATTCGCATCTTGCCTGGAGATAAGGTTACGGTTGAGCTTTCCCCGTATGATCTAACTCGCGGCAGAATCACATACCGATTTAAATAATCTGGTTACGCTCCGATCTGTATAAGGAGGTTAGATAGCAATGAAAGTCAGACCATCAGTAAAACCTATCTGTGAAAAGTGTAAAGTTATCCGCAGAAAAGGCAAAGTAATGGTTATTTGCGAAAACCCTAAACATAAACAAAAACAAGGCTAATAAGAAGGAGGTGCACTCACCAATGGCACGTATTGCTGGTGTAGATATTCCACGTGACAAACGTATTGTCATTTCTTTAACATATATTTTTGGTATTGGTAAACAAACTGCTATTAAAGTTCTTGCAGAAGCTGGTGTTTCTGAAGACACTCGTGTTCGCGACCTTACTGAGGACGAACTGAATAAAATTCGTGACATCATCGATAAGTTAAAAGTAGAAGGCGACCTTCGCCGTGAAGTTTCTCTTAGTATTAAACGTTTAATGGAAATCGGCAGCTACCGCGGTCTTCGTCACCGTCGTGGTCTTCCTGTTCGTGGACAGAATACTAAAAACAATGCTCGTACGCGTAAAGGACCTCGTCGTACAGTAGCTAACAAGAAAAAATAATCAGTAAAGGAGGTTACTTTTCATGGCACGTAAAACAAATACACGTAAACGTCGTGTGAAAAAGAATATTGAAACAGGTATTGCACATATTCGTTCAACTTTCAACAACACTATTGTGACAATCACGGACTCCCATGGTAATGCTATTTCATGGTCAAGTGCTGGTGCTTTAGGTTTCCGCGGATCCCGTAAATCTACTCCATTCGCTGCTCAAATGGCTGCTGAAACGGCTGCTAAGACATCTATTGAACACGGTATGAAAACTCTAGAGGTTACTGTTAAAGGACCTGGTGCTGGACGTGAAGCTGCGATTCGCGCTCTACAAGCTGCCGGTCTGGAAGTAACTGCAATTAAAGATGTAACTCCAGTTCCACATAACGGATGCCGTCCGCCAAAACGCCGCCGTGTATAATTTTTCTGTATAGAATTTGCATTCCATGGCTATAATGGGATACAATTACAATTTCTGAATTCTTACAGGATAGTTCATTCAGTTGTTGCGCACAATCGGGAACGTATACATGGGGAATTTCGGTTACGTTTGAATATTGCATTCACTAGCCGAGGTTTCGACGTTTTGAAGGAGGGTTTATTGATGATCGAAATAGAAAAACCAAAAATCGAAACAGTTGAAATCAACGATGACGCCAAATTCGGCAAGTTCGTCGTCGAGCCACTAGAGCGTGGGTATGGTACAACTTTAGGTAACTCCTTACGTCGTATCCTATTATCTTCACTCCCAGGTGCCGCTGTCACTTCTATTCAAATCGATGGTGTACTGCACGAGTTCTCAACAATTGAAGGCGTCGTAGAAGATGTTACTTCTATTATTCTCAATGTAAAAAAGCTAGCTCTGAAAATTTACTCCGATGAAGAAAAGACGCTTGAAATTGACGTACAGAGTGAAGGGGCAGTAACCGCAGCGGATATTACACATGACAGTGACGTGGAAATCTTGAATCCGGATTTACACATTGCCACTCTGGGCAAAAATGGTCACATGCGTATAAGATTAACAGCCCGTCGCGGCCGCGGCTATACTCCTGCCGACCAAAACAAGAGAGAGGATCAGCCAATCGGCGTGATTCCGATCGACTCTATCTACACTCCTGTTGCGCGGGTATCCTACCAAGTAGAAAACACGCGTGTCGGGCAGATGACCAACTATGACAAGTTGACGCTTGATGTATGGACTGATGGAAGCAACGGTCCACAGGAAGCTGTTGCACTTGGAGCCAAGATTTTAACAGAGCATTTGAATATTTTCGTCGGGTTAACAGATGAAGCTCAAAATGCTGAAATTATGGTAGAGAAAGAAGAAGACCAAAAGGAAAAAGTTCTGGAAATGACCATTGAAGAACTTGACCTTTCTGTTCGTTCCTATAACTGCCTGAAACGTGCCGGTATTAATACAGTTCAAGAGCTTGCTCACAAAACTGAAGAAGATATGATGAAGGTTCGCAACTTAGGTCGCAAATCACTTGAAGAAGTGAAAGCAAAACTAGAAGAATTAGGCTTAGGATTACGTAAAGACGACTGATGACTAGTTAGCTTTCGTTAACTAGCCTTTTGTTGTGAGGCTGATTGACAGAATATATATAATTTCAACAAAGGAGGGAATCTCTAAATGGGTTACAGAAAGTTAGGACGCACAAGCGCACAACGTAAAGCATTACTTCGTGATTTAGCTACTGATCTTATTATCCATGAGCGGATTGAAACTACAGAAGCACGTGCAAAAGAATTACGTTCTGTTGTAGAAAAAATGATCACTCTTGGCAAACGCGGTGACTTGCACGCCCGTCGTCAAGCAGCAAGCTATATTCGCAACGAGGTGGCAAACGCTGAAGATGGTCAAGACGCCGTTCAAAAACTATTCAGTGATATCGCTGCACGTTATGAAGAACGCCAGGGTGGATATACCCGCATTATGAAAATGGGTCCACGCCGCGGCGATGGTGCACCAGTAGTGGTTATTGAGTTAGTTTAAGCATGAATAAAAAGGGCAGGACAGTTGAACATTTAACTTGTTCTTCGCCCTTTTTCTTTTCTTATAACATCTAGATTGTACTTACAAGAATACGCTATTTGAGTGTTACGATGGCTGGCGAATATCACCACATTTCCCCTTCGCGTCTAGCTCAAGTACCCCTTCCCGCTTTGTATAAGCGTTCATAAGATGATACCCATTGCGCAATGGGTTGAAAGGAAAAGCTGCTCTTAATTTACCGGAAACGGATCCGGTGGAAGGGGTGCAGCGTTTTTTTATATCCAAAAATGGTCTTCAAGAGTTACAATATTGTTTGTACTCTAATAGAAAATCAATATCGTTTTCTCATAAACCCGGATTAGCGCCATTTTTATTTGGAGAGATTAGCCAAACAACAGAGGATAGCTTGAGTAAAGAGGAGGTCCGGCATGGGGGAGAAACTTGTTTCCTTAAACGATGTAACATTTAAATATGAGGGGCAGGACCGAAATGCAGTAGACTGCGTGAGCTTTGATGTCTATAAAGGCGAATGGCTGGCGATCGTAGGCCATAATGGATCGGGAAAATCGACGTTGGCCAAGCTGTTAAACGGACTGCAATTTGCCGAATCAGGTTCCATTACTATCAATGATATAGAGCTTTCGGAAGCAACTGTATGGGACGCCCGGAAAAAAGTCGGCATGGTTTTTCAAAACCCGGATAATCAATTTGTCGGGACGACCGTCCAGGATGATGTGGCTTTTGGTTTAGAAAACCTGGGAGTACAGCACCAGATGATGGTTGAACGAGTCCAGAATGCACTAAATAAAGTACAGATGGATCAATTTCTTAATCAAGAGCCACACCATCTTTCCGGCGGCCAGAAGCAGCGCGTGGCAATAGCAGGGGTACTTGCCTTACAGCCGGATATCATTATCCTGGATGAAGCGACATCTATGCTAGATCCCAGAGGGCGGGAAGAAGTGCTTCATACCGTTCGTGAATTGAAGGACGAAAATATATTGACTGTCATCTCGATCACACATGACCTGGAAGAGGCAGCAAAAGCCGATCGAATCATCGTGATGAATCAGGGTCTTCTTTATCGCCAAGGTACACCCGATGAGATATTCCAGTTGGAAGGTGAGCTAGTCGAATTAGGTCTCGACATCCCCTTTTCCGTGAAATTAGGCAAGGCTTTACGTGAACAAGGACTTAATTTAGCTGACAGCCACTTAACAGAAGAAGAGTTGGTGAAGGATTTATGCGAATTGAACTCCAGGATGTAGAATACCGCTATCAGATGAATACGCCGTTTGAAAGTTTAGCAATCCATGATGTCAATATTGAAATCAATCCCGGTTCTTATGTAGCTATCATCGGGCATACCGGTTCTGGGAAATCGACACTGCTGCAGCATTTGAATGCCCTTATCAAGCCGACAAAGGGACGGGTCATCATCGGCGAGCGGACCATTGAATCCGGCCGGAAGGAAAAACAACTGCGTCCGATCCGGCAAAAAGTCGGCATTGTCTTTCAATTTCCGGAGCATCAATTATTTGAAGAAACAGTAGAAAAGGATATCTGCTTTGGTCCTGTCAATTTTGGTATACCTAAAGAAGAAGCAAAGATCCGGGCAAGAAAAGCGTTAAAACAGGTGGGCCTTGCTGAGGAGATACTGGAAAAGTCTCCATTTGACTTGTCAGGCGGCCAGATGAGGCGGGTAGCGATAGCCGGGATGCTTGCGATGCAACCGGAAGTGCTTGTACTTGATGAACCAACAGCTGGCTTGGATCCACGCGGACGCAAAGAAATAATGGACATGTTTTATCAACTGCATAAAGAACAGGGAATGACCACTGTCCTGGTGACACACAGTATGGAGGATGCTGCCAGATATGCGGATGAAATCGTGATCATGCATCAAGGAACTGTCTATCAAAAAGGAACACCCTTCGAGATATTTTCCCAACCGGAACAGCTGATGGAATTGGGATTGGATGTACCTGACACAGTCCGTGTCCAATTAAAGCTGCAAAAAGAGCTTGGAGTCCGCTTCGATCATCCATGCTTAAGCATTGAAGATTTAGCCCTCGAAGTTAAACGGGTTATGGAACGGGGGAGCCGCTGATGCTGGATAAAATGATTTTCGGGCGTTATGTTCCGCTCGATTCCCTGGTTCACCGAATGGACCCGCGCTCTAAATTATTGCTCGTTTTCTTTTTTGTTTGTATCGTGTTCCTGGCTAATAATCTGATAACCTATGGAATATTAGCTGTTTTTACTCTTGCACTGATAGCACTCTCGAAAATTCCGGCACGGTTTCTATTCAATGGCCTTAAACCGATCCTGTTCCTGATCTTATTTACGCTGTTGCTTCATATTTTGTTTACAAAAGAAGGCGATGTTATTTATGATTTCGGATTTATTGAGATATATGAAGGTGGCCTTCGTCAAGGGCTGTATATTTCGTTTCGTTTTACCCTATTGATTTTAGTAACATCGCTATTGACGCTGACCACTTCACCTATCTCGATCACCGATGGCTTGGAGCAGCTGCTCGGGCCGCTGAAAAAGTGGAAAATGCCCGTGCATGAACTTGCACTGATGATGTCGATTTCGCTTCGCTTCATTCCAACCTTGATGGAAGAGACCGAAAAAATCATGAAAGCACAGACAGCACGTGGCGTTGACTTTACATCCGGGCCCATTAAGGAGAGAGTGAAATCAATCGTTCCCCTTCTTGTACCTTTGTTTGTCAGTTCATTTAAGAGAGCCGAAGAGTTGGCAATAGCCATGGAAGCACGAGGATACCGGGGCGGCGAAGGACGGACGAAATACCGTCAGTTAAGCTGGCATGCCGTTGATACACTATTATTGTGTACGCTTGCCGTTTTAACGATCCTGCTGCTTTTATTTCGTTCATATTGAGGGTGAAATATGCAGAGATATAAATGTATTGTTTCCTATGACGGCACATTGTTTGCGGGATTTCAGGTTCAGCCTGATAAGCGGACCGTTCAGTCGGAAATGGAAAAAGCACTTCGTAAGATGCATAAAGGTGAAGCAATCAGGGTGAGTGCATCAGGACGGACAGATTCGAGAGTTCATGCAAAGGGGCAGGTCATCCATTTTGACTCTCCCTATTCTTTTCCGGCAGAAAATTGGGAGAAAGGGATGAATGCCCTGCTCCCTGAAGATATTGCAGTCATCAGTGTGCAAGAAGCAACTCCTGATTTTCATTCCCGGTTCGACGCGACTGGCAAGGAATACCGCTATCTGGTATCGCTATCGAAAAAAAGAGATCCGTTTCAGAGGAAATATGCCTATCATTTCCCATACGAACTGAATTATCAAGCTATGCAGGATGCGATCCCTTTCCTGCTGGGGACTCATGATTTTACAAGCTTTTGCTCGGCCAAAACAGAAGTAACCGATAAAGTGCGGACAATAAGGGAAATTGAACTGCTTGTAGAAGGCGGCATGCTCCAATTCCGCTTTATCGGAAACGGCTTTTTATATAATATGGTACGCATTCTGGTCGGAACCCTGCTTGAAATTGGCACCGGCAAAAAAGTGCCCGTTGACATCGTGGAAATACTTCAGAAAAAAGACCGAAGTTTTGCTGGAAAAACAGTACCAGGGCAGGGTTTGTACTTATGGAAGGTTTATTATGATGAGGAAGATTGAAAACCTTTCCAAGTATGACAACTAAACCTGGCGTAACATCCTCTTGACAATGCCCTGTGGAGCGTTTAATATAATATGGTATGTATTTTAATCCCACGATGAGCCCCGGAAGTCTTATTGTGATTGAAAATAAATATAATTATTGATCTTTTTAGGAGGGTAATCATGCGTACAACTTTTATGGCGAAAGCTAATGAAATTGAACGTAAATGGTACGTTGTAGACGCTGAAGGCAAAACTTTAGGCCGTCTTGCTACCGAAGTAGCATCCATTTTACGCGGTAAACATAAACCGACTTTCACACCACACGTTGACACTGGCGATCATGTAATTCTAATTAATGCTTCTAAGATCCATCTGACAGGCAAGAAATTGACTGACAAAATCTACTACCGCCACACCATGCATCCAGGCGGTCTAAAAACAAGAACTGCTCTTGAGATGCGCACAAACTACCCTGAGAGAATGCTTGAACTTGCTATCAAAGGTATGCTTCCAAAGAATTCTCTAGGTCGTCAAATCTATAAAAAGTTACACGTATACGCTGGCAGCGAGCATCAGCACCAAGCTCAACAGCCTGAAGTATACGAATTACGCGGATAATTACTAAGGAGGTTACTATCTTGGCACAGGTTCAATATTATGGTACTGGCCGCCGCAAGAGCTCAGTTGCTCGTGTACGTTTAGTACCAGGCGAAGGCCGCATTATTGTAAACAAACGTGAAATCGAAGAATATATCCCATTTGCTGCTTTACGTGAAATAGTGAAACAGCCGTTGGTTGCTACCGAAACACTTGGCAACTATGATGTACTAGTAAATGTAAGCGGCGGTGGATACACCGGCCAGGCTGGCGCAATCCGCCACGGTATTGCCCGTGCATTGCTTCAAGTTGAACCGGAATACCGTGGTTCATTGAAATCCGCTGGTCTGCTCACTCGTGACTCTCGCATGAAAGAACGAAAAAAATACGGTCTTAAAGGCGCTCGTCGTGCACCTCAGTTCTCAAAGCGTTAATATTCTTGGTATATCAATGTTTACCCTCTTTGCTCTTATGGAGTAAGGAGGGTTTTTTCATGTCCAAATTTGGAATTGAATACCCCTTGAATACCCCTAGCTAAAATTTCATGTACTTCTGGAACATCTCGGCTGTTTTCTCCTTCGCTTCGTCGGTCACATGAGTGTGAATATCCATCGTGGTTTGAATATCGGTATGGCCGAGGCGGACTTGTACATCTTTGATAGAAGCACCGGCTGCAAACAAAAACTGGCATGTGTATGCCGGAAGGCGTGAACATTTATTTGTGGCAGCTCCGGGTTCTTTAGATAAATCCGCTGCAGCTTTTCATTTAAGTAAGCCAGTCGACAATAATCCATTTCATGTTTATAACTGATTATAGACCGTAAAGATGGGTTGCTTATCATCAGATTGAAAAGGAGCGGCAAGTTCTAACGTCAAATAGCGCTGTATTTGCTTGCTACGCCATTTCTTCACGATCGCCAGAGTTTCATCGTCCAAGCTAACCACACGCCGAGAGGCCTTTGTTTTCGATGTCAGAAGCTGCTTTTTGCCGCTCGTGTGAATCAATGTCTTTTTCAAGCTGATCGACTTATGGTGGAAGTCCACGTCCGACCAATGCAGGGCATACAGTTCCCCCTTGCGCGCTCCTGTGAAGACGAGTAGCTGAAACATGGTATAAGCCATGTCATCGTCCTGAATCGACTCTAGAAAGCTCCTGAGCTCTTCTCGCGTGTAGTAATACTTTTTCTCTTCCAGTTCCGCATTATATTCCATCTCATGTTTTAATTTCGGCAATGTGACATAATCCATCGGATTGCGCTTAATAATATCCATTTTCATGGCAAATCGGAAGACCAGGTTTGCTTGTATCTTATAATCATTGAAGGTTTTAAGCTCCTGGGCCCAAGCGTTAATAGCTTTTTGACAATGCGAGCGGGATATGTCTTTCATTTTGTAAGGACGGTCTATTATTATTATGCAAGCAAAAGTGAATTATTTACCGAAATAATGATACAAATGATGACACGAATACGTAAAAAAATAAATGTGCTGCTTCAAACAAATCTTCCACTAAAGGAGCGCCTTCTGAACATAGCAAAGACTTATTTAAAAGCAACTGTTGATATTGACATGGATGGATTTATGAAGGGGATAAAAAATACACTTTCAGTTGAACAACAAAAAAAGATAAACCAGGCAGAAGTGGATATGTACCAGACAATAGAAAATGCGTTTATTGAGGCAATAAACCAAAAAGAAATACGTGAAATCAACCCTATGTTTGCGACTCATGCATATTTATCACTACTAAAAGTTGGCTATACTAATAATGGACAAGAACAAATTTATCAAACAGTAGAGGAAGTAGCTGAACAAATTATTGAGTTGTTTTGGCGTGGAATAGGAGGTTGAGAGAATGCGCTTATGGCATGAAAATTTAATAATAAAATTACCCCGACAACAGTTACTAGGTCAGCACCGAGAATGCTGTGCACTACGAGGCAATGGCTGGGGTAGGAAACACGCTACGGTTGACTATGTTTTTGGCTATTCACCATACAAGTTTTATCTTTACCATATGAAGGTTATGGAAGAAATGAAACGAAGGGGCTATCGAAATGATCCATTGTGGGAGGATCCTTATTACCGTGGTAATAACTGTCCTGCCCACAATGATGAAAGTCTGGGTGTGAAAAACGAAGACGAAGGATATCCCGAACATGATGGTAAGTATTTACAAGAATGTACTGAAAACCTTCATCGAAAAGGGATAATAATCTAATGAAAGCTTGCATTAGATTATTTGAGTAACAGCATGTAAAAATAATTTTTTGGAATGTTTACTTGAACCTCTAAAGGGAATTAATATATTGAACTTCATGGAAGTTAGAAAGGAAGAAGAGAGTGCATTGAAAATCTATACATTTGAGACAAAGCAACAAATTCCACTATCATTAAATGAAGCGTGGGATTTTTTTTCAGATCCTAATCAGTTATCAGAGATTACACCATCGTGGATGGGTTTTGAAGTTAAGGATGTGCCACCTCAGAATATGTATCCTGGCATGATTATATCCTACCAACTAAAGCCTCTTTACGGAATCAAACTTAATTGGGTTACGGAGATTACGCACGTTTCTGCCCCTCATTATTTTGTGGACGAACAACGATTCGGGCCATATAAATTTTGGCATCATCAACATCATTTTAAAGAAACAAATAATGGTACAGAGATGAATGATATTGTTCATTATGCATTGCCCTTTGCTATTGTTGGTAGAATCGTTCATCGGTTGAACGTTGAAAAAAAGTTAAATGCAATATTTCAGTATCGAAAGAATAAGCTGAATAAGTTGTTTGGATAATTAGGAGATGAAATGCAAATATAAGCAAATCGTCTCCCATATTACAAAACTGTTAAACACTACTGTCCATCAAGTATCTATATCAAGTGAAATATTCAATTTTCGCTTCAGGGAAGTAATGCTTAATATGATTACCAAGTGTGTCTTTAATATCTTCTTGTTCCTCGTTCGTATAAACATATTTTCCAATGCCGTACCTTCCCCATTTCCATTTTCGCTTCGATTCGTCAAGTTCTAGTTTTGTCATGGGATAGTTTTCTTGAATAACACGCTTAGCTGGTTTTGTGAAGCGATGTTGAATCATTTCAAACGTTAAGTCTTTCCTAGCAAAAGCTGGTAAAGCAGCCTCAAGTTTTTCAAACATTTCCTTATAACCGCTTTTCCATCCTTCGTGTAAGTAAATGGGGGCAACGATAAACCCTAGTGGATATCCAGCTTCCGCAACTTTGACTGCAGCTTCAATCCGTTCATGTAATCGCGAGGTTCCTGGTTCAAAGTACTTAATAACATAGTCATCATTTATACTAAAACGAAAGCGCGTACGTCCATTATGTTTTGCATCTAGAAGATGATCGACATGGGCAAACTTCGTAACAAAACGAAGACGACCATGCTCCGATTTACCGAAAAACTCAATAGCCTTTTTTAACGTATGTGTTAGGTGGTCAACACCAACAATATCCGATGTACAAGAGGCTTCAAATCGTGTTGGCTCTGGGGCACGTTCTTCCATATACTCTTCAGCAGCGTCAAATATTTCATCAATATTTACATAGGTTCGAATGTATGGCTTGCTACCCATTGTCGTTTGCAGATAACAATAATGACAATGCCCCATGCAACCTGTTGCAAACGGAATAGCGTACTCTGCAGATGGCTTCGACGTATCGAACTTTAACGTTTTTCTTATCCCAACTACCAGAGTGGATTTGGCTGTTCGATACTTCTGGAAATGATTATCACCAGGTAAATTCCGAATTTGATTATGTGATGTTGTTTCTCTTATATCAATTCCCATATTATCAAATTTTGAAATTAGCTCTTTACCTAGTGGATACTCTAAAGCACGAGGTTCAACATAAACGAGTTGTGGAACAAATGGTTTAACCATAAAAATCACCTGCATCAGGCGTACCAAAAGCTTCCTGATAGGCTTGTTCCGCCTCTTCTTCAGTTTTAAATACGGCAAACTCATCTGAAAATGGAAAGTAATTCTCGTGTGCAAAGAGAGCTAATTCAAAAGGGTTCCTTGGATCTTGCACAACAGCTGCTTGTTGAACATTGGCAACATCCTGTGCATGTGGATTACGAATAATGATATAGACGACTTCGCCTGGCTGGTAGTTCTGATTAATCTCCATAGTCTCACCTAATTTCTCTGGATTTACTTTAGTAATTCCTTAAATGGATAAATTTATTTATGATAATTAAATTAATTGGGCAAACTAATTCCTATGAATAGGGGATATGAGACCGATTTGTTTCAAGAGGACACTCTATCCCTGTTAACTTAGAAAAGTAAAATATTTACACTGTGGTGGCAAGGAATTCATGTAAGAGCTGACTTGTAATAAGTTATTCTGTCGATGTGGTGATGTCTTCAACAGAAAATGATACATGCATGTATGTTGGCTTCACAACTTTTGTATAGTCCCATATACCTTCTCCACCAATATGAAATAAAATATGCGCATATTTTTTTGCTAGTTGATCAAGTTTTTCCAACAGGTATTCATTCTGTTGAAAAGGAATCACAGTTGATGCTGAAAACAATACCTTTTGTGGTTGCATGTATTTAATAAGTCTCTCAATCGTTGAAAATTTAGGGGATGCTCCAATTCTTGTAGTTCTCCATCCCTTCATCTTCATTTGCAGTAATAGGATTTGCAGCGGGATTTCGTGAAGTTCATCAGGGAGGCAAAAACCAAGGGCATGTGGAGCTTTCAAATTAAAATTGAAGTTTCTGCTTACCTGCGTTAAAAAATCTTTTACAACCAAACTGGACACTGTTTCTTGACTTTCATCCCACTCACCCTTTTCCCATAGATCACCTACTTCTTCTAAAAAGGGCCGAACAGTGTTTTGCAAAAATAAATCGAGACCATATTGATAATGGGATTGTCGCAGCAAAAACATGAGTCCATCTTCATCATAAACTGTTCCTTTCTCCACCATTTTTTCAACATTGGGACTTTTTTCCACCTGGTTCAATTTATCTATCAAACCAGTTGTACCCTGTTTAGCGACTGTAGCTTGGATAGCTAGTTTCATTGATTTCCCTTGGTCTCTAAACTTCTTTAATTCTTTTAATGTCAAAAGATCATCAAATGTATAGACGCGATAGCCATTGTCTAACCTTTCCGGTTGTACAATGTGATATCTATTTTCCCATTTACGGATAAGCTGCTCGGAAAGACCTGTCAAATCGGCAATTTCTTTAATGTAAAAACGCTTCTCTTGTAATTCTTCCAAATTGTACACCCCTTTAAACATAGTTGAACTATAACACAACCTTGTACAAAATTCATATTTATAGAGCATGAAATAAGTAACTAAAGCCTTGAAAGTTACAATAAATTGTACAAATTTAGGTAATATTGTATAATGTTTAAAGATTTCATAGCGTCACTGTGAATTCTATCTCTCACATAAAATGTTAGTTGAATAATGAAGCTAACTTTTGTTTACCTTCAGTTAATATGGGCAAAATAGATGTGATGTTGAGGAGTTGTAATATGACTAAAAAAGTTATGGTGATCGGTGCAGGTGTAGCCGGTTTAGCTAGCGCAATACGCTTACAACACGCTGGTTATACAGTAGAAATAGTGGAAAAAGAAGCACTACCTGGCGGAAAAATGAACCGAATTGAAAAAGATGGCTATCAATTTGATTTAGGGCCTACCATCGTTATGATGCCGGAGTTATACAAGGAAATCTTTGAATTATGTGGTCGCGATCCAGATGATTATATTCCAATGGAAAAGCTCGATCCAATGTATAGAGTATATTTCGGGGATAAGGTTGATCAGCCTTATGATATTTCGTCAGACCTAACAACATTAATGCAAACAATAGAAGGGATCAGTGAAGAAGACGCAGAGGGTTTTCTTGATTATTTGAAAGAGATTTACAAACGTTTTACCATAGCTAAAAAATATTTTATACAACGGCCTTTTCGCAAACAAACAGATTTTTTCAATCCATTTATGCTAAAACAAGCGATGAAATTAAAAACGTTAGACAATGCCGATCACTTTTTAGATAAATATATTAAAAATGAACACTTGAAACAAATGATTAGTTTTCAAACATTGTACATAGGAGTTTCCCCTTATAACGGTCCTTCTCTCTATACGATGATTCCCATGATTGAGTTTCTATATGGAATCTGGTTTATCAAGGGTGGCATGCATACAATGGCAACTGCCATGGAACGGTTATTCCTAGAGCTTGGTGGTTCTATACAGTACAACACAACTGTAGAAGAAATAGCGATCGAGAATGGTGTAGCAAAGGGCATTTATCTAGATGGACATAAGCGAGAGGCGGATTTTGTTGTTTGTAATGCCGATTTCCCTTTTGCCATGAAAAACCTGGTGAAAAATACAGAAGCAAAAGGTAAATACACGGATAAAAAAATTGATAGTATGAAATACTCTTGTTCTTGCTTTTTGATGTATCTGGGGATGGATCGAAAATATGAAGAAGTGGAACACGTTCATAATTTCGTTTTCAATGAAAACTTAGATCAAAATTTACATGATATATTCGCAGGAAACAAGCTGGAAGATGCATCATTTTATATACACATCGCTTCGAAAATGGATCCTTCTCTTGCACCTGAAGGAAAAGACGGATTGTACATATTAATGCCTGTTTCCGACTTATCGACGGCAAATTATGAGTGGAATGATGAAACCATTCAATACTACCGCAACTCTATCTTACAAGCGATGAAACGTATTAAGGGATTTGAAACAATCGATCAGGAAATTGTGTCAGAAACGTATATGACACCAAAAGATTTTGCAGCAAAATTTAACGCCTATAATGGTGCATGTTTTGGATTACAGCCAACACTATCACAGAGCAATCACATGCGGCCACAAAGCAAAGCTACACATTGTGACAATCTGTATTTCACTGGAAGTAGCACACATCCAGGTGCAGGTGTTCCAATTGTATTGCTTTCGGCCAAAATTGCCGTCCAGGAATTACTGCATGATGATAAAGAAATCCTATTTGATTATTACTAATAAAGGATGTGATTTTATGGACAAAAAGCAAATGCAGGCAGACTTTTATTATTGTGAAACGATAATAAAAAAACATTCCAAAAGCTTTTATTTTGCTTTTTCAAAACTACCTTCTGAAAAGGCAAAGGCCGTTTATGCGATCTATGCTTTTTGCAGGATCGCGGATGATTGTGCTGATGGAAATCATACACCCATGGAAAAAATTCTGGCATTGAAACAATTAACTAAAGAGCTGGATCTATTCAGGGATTATGAAGAAAAAGATAAACCACTATGGCGTGCACTCAGGCAAGTATTCAATACATATGAAATGGATATCCAGCCGTTTTATGACCAGCTGACAGGTCAATCCATGGATATAAATTTTGCTATCCCAGAAACACTACAAGTTCTAGAAAAGTATAGTTATTATGTAGCTGGATCTGTTGGTTTGATGCTGTTGCCTGTCATCGCTTCGAAATCTCCTGCAGATTTGCGCTCTGCAGCGATTGACCTTGGCACTGCCATGCAAATAACCAATATTCTACGTGACGTTGGCGAAGATTTTCATGAGAAAAACCGAATTTATTTGCCTAAAGATGAATTAAGTCATTTTCAATATACACAGGATGATTTACGAAATGGTCTTATCACTATGAATTTTATCAACCTATGGGAGAAATTGGCTGTACGTGCTGAATCGTTATATAACAACTTTATGCTGAGTATTGATCAGTTTGACGCTGATAGCCGAAAGCCTGTCTATTTATCTGCTAAGGTTTATAGAGGAATACTGGATGTTGTGCGAAGCAATGATTACAAGTGTTTATCGAAACGAAACTATATGACAAAAGAAAAAATGAAGCAAATCAACGCTGCTTTTAGTAATTACTCTTGATTATGGAAAGGTGCTGTTTTAATTGGCAAAAAATAAAAGCGCACTGATTATCGGTGGCGGACTCGGGGGGCTATCCGCTGCAATTTCACTTGCACAAAGCGGTTATGAAGTCTCCTTATATGAAAAGAACAGTCACTTAGGTGGAAAATTGAATAGGCTTGAGCAAGATGGTTTTGGCTTTGATCTAGGGCCATCCATCCTGACTATGCCGAGAAGCTTTGAAAGATTGTTTACTGCTAGCGGGAAAAACATGAAGGAATATGTCCCAACTGTAAAGCTGAATCATCAGTGGCGTTCTTTTTTCCCTGATGGTAACATCATTGATTTATATGAAGATTTACAAGACATGCAAGCAAAGAATACAACATTGAAAAAAAGAGATATGTGTCAATATAGAAAGCTGCTTAAGTATTCAAAGAAGCTTTATGATATGACGGAGAAAAGTTACTTCAAGCATGGTGCTGATGATACGAAAGATATTATGCAATATAATGGCATGTTCAGCGCGTTAAAAAACTTTGATCTATTTTCAACTGTGCACCAAGCAATTGATAAACGAATCAGTAATAAGCAGTTCCAGGACATGCTTTCCTATTTTATCAAATATGTTGGTTCCTCCCCTTATGATGCACCAGCAGTATTAAATATGATGATTTACATGCAGCATGACCAAGGTGTATGGTATGTACCTGGTGGGATGCACCATCTTGCCAACGGTCTCGTGAAGCTGGCTAAGGAAATTGGTGTTACGTTTCATACAGAAACTCAAATTACCCAACTTACAAAAAAGAAAGGCAAAATTACTGGAGCTCTGTTAGAAGATGGAACAGAATTAACCGCAGATTATTATATTTCGAATATGGAAGTAATTCCAGCTTATGAACAGTTGCTCAAGGAAGAGGAACAATATGTAAAAAAGTTGAAAAAGAAATTCGAACCATCAAGTTCTGGTCTTGTTATGCATTTGGGCGTGAAAAAAAGCTATCCACAGCTTGGCCATCATAATTTCTTCTTTGCAAAAAATATGGAGAAGCAAATGGATAAGATATTCCATCGTCACGAACTACCAGATGACCCAGTTATTTATTTGGTAAACGTCAATAAGACGGATCCTGCACAAGCGCCGGAGGGATTTGAAAACTTAAAAGTATTGCCACATATCCCGCATATTCAGGACCGTAAACCTTTCACGCAGCAAGACTATGATCTATTCGCGGAACGGGTACTGATTAAATTAGAAAACATGGGTCTGGATCATCTACGCGAAAACATTGTGACAAAGGATATATGGACACCAGAAGATATTAAACATGTCTATGGATCTGACCGTGGTGCAATATATGGCACGCTATCAGACCGCAAGAAAAATAAAGGGTTCAAACACCCAAAACAAAGCGAACGCTACGACAATTTATATTTTGTCGGGGGAACGGTGAATCCGGGCGGCGGAATGCCAATGGTCACGCTGAGCGGCCAGCAGGTTCGTGATAAAATTGTAAAAAGGGACACACAAAATGGCTGACCATGACCATTTTTATCCGAAGTCATTACTTGAAAGACAGCGCGAGGATTTCCTTACTAGCTCCATTCCATCTATAGATGCGCGGAAGAAAACACTTCTGCGTATGAAAAAGATGCTTTTAGAACAGGAAGCAGATTTCATGCAATCGCTTCTTTTAGATATGGGAAGGCCAGCATTCGAAGCTTTTTCTTTTGAAATAGCAGTATTATTGAATGAAATCGATTATGTAGTAAAGCATTTAGAGAAATGGATAAAGTCGACCCGATCCCGCCACCTGAAATTTGGCTATGTGGAAACGATCGACAAAATAAGGAACCCGTACGGCTGTGTGTTAATCATTAGTCCTTGGAATTATCCGCTACAACTCGCACTAATGCCTGCGATCAGCGCATTAGCAAGCGGCAATCGCTGTGTGATTAAACCATCAGAACATGCACCAGCAACAAGTGAACTACTAAAAAAGCTTATCAGTCAAACATTTCCCCCGGAACAGCTAGCGGTTGTAACAGGGGATGTACAGACTGCCAAGATATTGACTTCACTACCTTTTGATCTGATTTTTTTCACAGGCAGTGAGCAGGTGGGAAAAAACGTTGCACAGCAGGCCGCCAAACAACTCACTCCGATGATACTAGAACTCGGAGGGAAAAATCCTTGTATCATAGACGAGACAGGCTTTTCTAAAGCAGCAATCCAGGAAGTTGTTTGGGGTAAATTTCTTAACGCAGGACAAACTTGTATCGCGCCAGACACGCTCTATGTACACCAGTCAATTTATGAAAAAACTCTATCCGAAATTTCTACGACTCTTTCATCATTCTATGGAGACCAACCGGAAAACAGTGATGACTATGGAAGAATATGCCATGTGAAGAATTTTGAAAAAATAATCAATTTTATGGGACAAGGTGATGTTTGGCACGGTGGTACGCATGACGCGGAAAATTTATTCATCGCACCGACAGTGGTTACAGATATTAAACCAGGTAGTGCTATCCTACAGGAAGAAATTTTTGGTCCGGTATTACCCGTTATACCATATGCGGACCTAGAAACATTATTATCTAAGCATGTGATTCAGCGTGATGCGTTGACCGCTTATCTTTTTAGTGAAAACAAGAAGCATATCCGATTATTCAAGCACCACATGCTATCAACAACTGTCAGTGTCAATCAGGTAATCCATCATGCCGCAAACCCCCATGTTCCTTTTGGTGGCATTGGGCGAAGTGGGCACGGCAGCTATCATGGTAAAGCGGGTTTTCAATCCTGTAGCTATGAAAAGACAGCATATCAAGCACATCATTATAAAAATGTTCAAGATAAATTCCCACCCTATACGGATAAAGACATGGATGTCGTAAAGAAGTTTCGAAAATGGCTGTTGTAAAGTACGCTATTAAATGTAATGAACGCAAAATTTTAGGAGGATAGCCATGCCGATCATTTCACTTCCCGTCATTTGGATTATTTTAATTGATATTATCGCATGGACTTTTTTTCATCTATTAATTTCTGTCATTTGTTTAAAACTGTCTTCCACTTTTTTTCTGCGAGAAAGTTACTGGTTTAAAATATTCTGGTGGGAAAAGTCAGGAAAACTATGGCAGAAATTGTTTCGCGTGAAAAGATGGAAGGGATTAATTTTAGACGGGACCATTTTTCTTAAAAAAGGATACGATAAAAAAGGATTGCATGGCACCAAAATAAGTGACTTGAAAACCTTTGCTGCAGAAACAAAACGCGCAGAGCTAACGCATTGGCTGTCGATTCTGCCTGCTCCATTGTTTTTTTTATGGAACCCATTATGGGCAGGCTGGGCTATGATTCTCTATGCCCTGTTGTTCAACCTGCCAATTATCGTGGTCCAGCGTTATAACCGTGGTCGCATCACGACAATCACATCACCGAATAAATGAAATGATTAAAGATTAGAAGACATCTAGTCAAGTGCGAAATAACGCGATCTAATGAAATGAGGGAATGTACATGAAAAAGAAGGTCATTGTTGTTGGTGCAGGTGTTGCAGGGCTCGCCAGCGCAATACGACTACAGCATGCTGGATACCAGGTAGAAGTATACGAAAAAGAATCCACGCCTGGGGGAAAGATGAATCGAATTGAAATGGATGGCTACAAGTTTGATCTAGGTCCAAGTATCGTCATGATGCCGGAATTGTATCGGGAAGTGTTTGAGCTTTGCAACCGCAATCCAGATGATTATATTCCAATGGAAAGGCTAGACCCAATGTACCGGGTTTACTTCAGTGATATTCCGGACAATCCGATCGATATCACCTCTGACCTTACAGAATTGACAAAAACGATTGAATCAATCAGCGAAGAGGATGCGGAAGGCTTCTTTAACTATTTGTATGAGATATATAAACGGTTTAAGGTTGGCAAAAATGACATAATCCAAAGGCCATTTCGCAAACATAGTGACTTTTATAACCTGCCGATGCTAAGAAAGGCTTTGAAAATGAGAGCATTCGATACTGCGGATAACTTTATCGGAAACTATATTAAAAATGAACGATTAAAACAAATCATTAGCTTTCAAACATTGTACATAGGTATTTCCCCATTAAACAGTCCATCTTTTTATACCATGCTGCCCATGATTCAATTTTTATACGGTGTATGGTTCATCAAAGGTGGTATGTATACGATGGCATTGGCTATGGAAAAACTCTTTAAAGAACTTGGCGGGACCATTTTCTATAATAAAAATGTGCAGGAAATATGCATTCATAATCATAAAGCAACTGGAATTATGGTAGATGATCAGAAAGTATCTGCCGATTTTGTGGTCTGCAATGCAGATTTCCCATATGCCATGAAAAATCTAATAAGTGACAAAAGCGCCAAAGGGAAATATACCGACAAAAAGATTGATAACATGAAATACTCCTGTTCTTGTTTTCTATTATATCTTGGCATGAATAGAAAATATGAAGAAGTTGAGCATGTTCATAACTTTATTTTCAATGAAAAAATGGAGAAAAACCTCCATGACATTTTTTCTGGAGATAAACTGGCGAATGCGTCTTTTTATGTGTACATAGCATCGAAAATGGATGCTTCCCTGGCACCCGAGGGTAAAGATGGATTGTATATTTTGATGCCTGTCTCCAATGCAGAAGTAGCAGATTATCAATGGAACAAGGAAACGATTGATTATTACCGCAGTTACATTTTAGATACACTAAAAAAAATACAGGGTTTTGAAAACATGGATAACGAAATTGTCAGCGAGACCTGTATAACACCACTAGACTTTGAGTCGAAATTCAATGCATATAATGGTGCTGCTTTTGGATTACAGCCAACCCTAACCCAGAGCAACAATCTGCGCCCGCAAGCGAAAGCAAAAAATTGTTCTAATCTATATTTTACAGGGAGTAGTACACATCCAGGTGCTGGAGTACCAATTGTGCTATTATCTGCCAGAATCGCTGCACAGGAACTAATGCATGACGATAAAGGCATTCTATTTGATTACTAAGCGGAGTGAACAGACTATTAGGAACGATTCTTCATGCAATGAGATATTTCTAACGAAGGTGTAAAACTATCCTATTTAATTTAAGGAGGGGTACCTGTATGCACATTATGTTATTTCTGGCGATTATTCTGACATTGGTTGGTTTAGTAAGTGGTACCTTAATGTTTTGGTCATTGTCACGTCCCAAGGCGAATGAGGAATCTACGGATATACCATATGTATCCATTATTATTCCGGCTAGAAACGAAGCAAACCGTCTACCTCACTTATTAAAGTCATTGAACAGCCAAACATGGCAAACGTTTGAAATACTTGTTGTAGACGATGCATCGGAGGACCATACTGCAGCGGTAGCCACCGAATATGGTGCAACGGTATTAAATAATAAGGAAGCTGTAGGTGGTACCACTTCAGGTAAGTCTCTCGCTTGTGCCTACGGTGCAAAACATGCTACTGGAGAATGGTTGCTTTTCCTGGATGCAGATGTGAAATTTGTACACAAAAGCAGCTTGAAAAAGTTACTTTCTGCCTACCAGGAACAGCATGCAAAAGGTATTTTATCTGTTCAGCCTTTTCATCAAATGGAAAAAGCGTATGAGCAACTATCAGCAGTTTTCAATATTATCGTCCTTACAGGTATCAATGTATTTACTATATGGAAACAGAAATTCAAAACAGCGGGTTCATTTGGACCATGTATTCTTTGTGACAAAGAAAGCTATCTATTTAGTGGTGGTCATGAGTTAGCCAAAAATTCGATTATGGATGATTTTGCACTTAGTGAGAATTTTACCGCTAATAAATTGCCAGTTCGCAATTTTGCTGGGAAAGGCATGATCACTTTTCGCATGTATCCAGAAGGTATGGGGCAACTCATCGAAGGGTGGACGAAGACACTAGCAACAGCATCTCAATCAACACATTGGTTTGTAATGTTATTAATTAATGTATGGATAGCAGGAGCACTCTCTGTAGCGTCTCTTCCAGTTGCTTCTATCCGAAGGGACAATACAGTACTGATAGGAATAAGTATTGTACTTTATTTGTTATATGGACTGCATTTCTTGTTTTTAACTAGAAGAGTAGGTAACTTCAGTTGTTGGGTGGTTATCTTCTTTCCATTATTGTTTATATTCTTTATTGCTCTGTTTATGTATTCATTATATCGAACGCACATTTCACGCTCTGTCATGTGGAAAGGCAGAAAGATAAAGATGTAATAGACGGACACTACTTAAACAAAATAAAAATTACCAATTTGCTAATAAAGATAAACAGACGAATCCATACATGGAGACGGATTCGTCTGGTGGAAAATTGGTTGTGTTTCCTTTGTAATGCTGTTTTCATTTTCAGTACCCTGCATAAATCCTAGTTACCCCACTTGAGAATCAGATGGTTCTTGTCCACCAAAAAGCAACTTACAAAGTACACATTCAGGAAATCCATATTGCATTGGGCAACTGGTCTTCATTTCTCTTACTATAATTCAAGCGTTGCTGGAGTTTTTCCTCTTTTGTTCATTAGGCGTATTTCAACAGGGGTAATTTCAAGAACGATGAAATTCGGATCCTCAGGACCGTTAAACCAATGTTCCATGTGTTCATTCCATAAATCTTTTTTAAGACTTTCATCATTCTTGATCGTAACTTTCCCTAAATACTCCACATAAGAATCGCCGAATCCCTCACCATCATAGCCTAGAAGTATATGCGTGTATGGATTTTGGTCTATTTCCTCGGTTTTATCCGTTTCTTTGCTTGTAGCGGTATAAAGTTTCAGGTTGTCATTAAAAAATGTCATATAGCGGGAATGAGGCTTATTTGTCTTAACTGTTGCCATAGTGCCTGTACTGTTGTTCAATATGTTTTCAACGGATTTTTTAACTTCTTGTTGTTCCATAATATAGTATTCCTCCTTTTATTTTCGTCGTAGTTATATATTCCCTATCGAGAATCAAATTTAAACACTTAGATGGGTTCTTTAGTGCTTTAGATTAACTCAAGTCCCTAAACTTTAAAGAGGTAACTTAATTATGCAGAATGAAATCCAGTTCAAAGGAAAAGATAAGGTGAACCTTATAAAAAAGCAAAGCAGGAGGGATACCTTTAGAGCCTCCGTCATCATCACTTTTTGTGATTTAGCACAAAAAAAAGGAAAACATTTTTGAATTCCTGGCAATAATGTTAGTTAGCCAACAAACATTAGGAGGTTTTCACGTGTTTTCCGTGTTACTAGAATTGCCAGAATTTGAAGTTGTTAATCAAGAAATTTTCCCTACTCATTATTTTGTTCATGTGGAGAAAAAAGCTGAAGAGGAACGCTGTACCTATTGTGGTTTTCACTCTTTGGTTGTCCATGACAAAAGGACACGAAAAGTAAGGGATTTACCTATACTTAATAAACCTTTATATGTAAATCTTTATGTGAACAGATATCGATGCCAGAATTGCCATGAAGTATTTTCAGCTTCCTTTGAATCCGTTGCTTCCCATCAGCATTATACACAGCGTTTCCGCCTGTTTATCTATGAACAGGTCCTAGGAACGACCATTCAAGATAGTAGCCGAAAATACCAAATTGCTTACTCCACTGTTGAGCGTATTTTTTATTCAGTCGCTGACGAAAAGGCCAGGG
>NZ_RYZZ01000026.1 GCF_003989135.1 Peribacillus cavernae | reverse complement strand
GGTTGGGGTTGGGGCTGGGGCTTCGGCGCTGGAATTGCCTTAGGAGCTATAGCCGGAATAGCAATCGTAGGAGCTTTTTGGTAAAAAAGAGAATGAAGTGAAAAGAACTGAAACAATAGCAAGTAAAATAAGCGGAGTTCCGATTTAACGAGAGCCCGCTTATATAGAGGAAGGCTGCAGATATCCCCTGCAGCCTTTATGTTTAAAAAAGATCATGATCTTCATAGACTCTATCTGGATGAAATTGATATAGCTCAAAATTTATACGATTATTTCCATCAAATTCTATGCCTTCCTCCTGGAGGAACAACTTTTGCGAAACATTCGCTTCGTCATCTTTAACAGCAATCTCCCCTTTGACATTTATCACTCTATACCACGGAAGTTTATGTTTTTTGCTCATCGAATGAAGAATCCGTACAACCTGCCTGGCTCCACGGGGGCTTCCGGCATGCTTTGCGATCTGCCCGTAAGTCATCACTTTCCCTTCTGGTATCGATTTAATGATCTCGATTACTCTTGCAGTAAATGGTGTCATTATAATCCTCTTATCTTTATTTGTTTGTGTTATATTATCCCCATTTTTGTACTTATTCAACTACGTAGGTTTGTTGACGATCGAAGCTTTTAGTTTGGCTGGTTAAGAAAAAGAAACTAAATACTAGAACAAGGATTGCCGCAAATTTCTTCATAGTTATCTCTCCAATTTGTTAAATTACAAATATCACAACCAAAGTTTTTTAGATATTTTGTAAAAACATGGAGGAGTTTTTAGGAAAAGTTTCGACTTTATATATCATAGCAGAATAGATTGCATATCGAAGATTAGGAACAATTATAGCCCCAAAATAAAAGACTATCTCTGGGAAGATAGTCTTTTTTCTCACTTGTTTCAAACTATTAATATCAAAAAACAGTAATCTTATTACTTATATTCTTTTTGCCCCCAGGTATCTTGGAGACCAATAACTATTGCTTAAAGAACTTATTGTCACTCCCTGAGAAGAGGAAGTATGAATAAATTGATTATTTCCGACATATATACCGGCATGTGAGGCACCAGGCTTATAGGTTTCGAAAAATACTAAATCTCCAACTTTTGGAGAAGAAACCCTAACGCCCTTTTTATAAATTTCGGACACCGTTCTAGGCAGGCTAATATTCGCACTTTGCTTAAAGACATACACTAGAAAGCCGCTGCAGTCAAAGCCGCTTGGCGTACTGCCTCCCCATTTATAAGGCACATTCATATATTTTTTCGCGTTTGATACAATTTTCGCTGACTTAGAAGAAGTAGATGCCGCTTTTACTGCAACATTGGTGCTAACAGTTTTTGAGCTCCCTAATGCTTTGAAAGTGTTTTTTCCAACAATACCATCTGCTTTTAGACCATGGTTTTTTTGAAAGTTGATGACTGCACTTTTCGTAACTGTTCCAAAATAGGTTGTTGTTCTGCTGCTCTTAAAGTATCCTTTTTTCTTAAGAGTTTCTTGTAATTGCTTCACATTACTGTGAGTCATTCCACTTTTTAAAGTCCGATTCCCAAAGGAGCCACTACTAACCGTTTGTGTTACGCCTTTAGAAATCCCCATTGATTTATATGTATTTTTCCCAACAATTCCATCTGCCTGTAGACGATACTTCTTTTGAAAATTAATGACAGCACTTTTCGTAACGGTTCCAAAATAGGTCGTTGTTCTGCTGCTCTTAAAATGTCCCTTTTTCTTCAGAAATTCTTGTAATTGCTTCACATCACTATGAGTCATACCACTTTTTAACGTCTGATCTCCCAAGGCGGCGTTGCTAACCAACGGACTACTGACAAGTAAAGTACCTACCATTACTAAGGATGCTATTAGTCTTTTCAATTTATTTATTTCCCCCAAACTCTTTTCTATCCCCAAATGTTACCACTTTAAAATGACGAGATTATTTTAATTAGATAACACTAACATTAAAAAATAATACAAAAAACGCCAAAATGTAATGGTACTTAATTTTCTGATAATTTGACAAAATTCGCTCATTTTCTTTTATAGTTCCTTTTTTAGACAGCAGACCATCCTAAATATGCAGAAGCTGATGGAATACATGTTTACTATCTACTTAATCGAAATGAAAGAATAATTATTTCAATAGAGGGTAAAAGAATAAAGGAAGTAGTTTCCTTAAAGGTTTATTCTCTTCTCGCAAGGTAAGCTTTGTATGTAAAAATAGTTATTTTCTTTATATTACATATGACATTATCCATTATTATTTAACGATAACCTTTTAAAGGAGCAGACAATGAAAATCCATTTTGAACAGCACGAACAGTTAGGTATTAAAGGTTTATGGGGACAACAGCAAAACACGATTTCTGCTGTACTATATGATTCGAGAAAGGCTATACAAAATTCCGCCTTCGTTTGCATTAGTGGTGAAAATCATGACGGCCATTCTTTTCTTGAAGATGCTATAAAAAAAGGAGCAACAGTCTTAGCCGGTGAGAACAAAGCCATTTTGAAGCCATTGAGCACAAAATACCCTGATCGAACTTTTCTTCTTATAGAAGATGCACGCGTGTTCCTTGCTCACTTATCGATTCTTTTCTATACGAACGTCCATCGGAAGCTTTTAACCGTAGGTATCACCGGAACAAATGGGAAAACAACAGTAGCAGCTTACGTTACGTCATTATTGAACCTTCTTGGATCTCCTGCCGGTTTAATTGGAACGACCGGGATATGGTCTTCAAAAGGAAACATAGACTTCGAAAAAACGACACCTACAACACCTGAGGCCCCTGAACTGCATGAAATCTTTAATAATTTCCATCAATGTGGCGACAAAGTGGCTGCGATGGAAGTCTCCTCTATTGCTATTGAACAAAAAAGAGTAGAAGGAATCGATTTTGATATTGCTATCCATACCAACTTATCTCCCGAACACTTAGAATTCCACCATACCTTTGAAAACTATAAAAAAGCTAAGCTAAAGTTATTTGATCAAGCGAAGAAAGCTGTCGTCAATTACGATGATCAGGGTATGGCAACAGAAATCATCGAGTCCTTTCAGGGCCCGCTTTTAACTTATAGTTTAGACAAGGATTCGTCTGCGGATGTTATTGGGACTAATATCAAAGTCTCCAACGACGGGACCTCTTTTGAACTGAGAGTAAAAGGTGAATTATTTATCGTTCACACGCCTGTGTTCGGAAATTACAACGTGGCTAACCTTCTCGCTTCCATATGCACCGGGCTTCATTTAGGTTTTTCGATACAAAATATACTCCTGGTTTTGCCCCAAATCGAAGGTCCCGAAGGTAGATTTGAAATCTTGAAGGACTACGGCAACCGAAAAATCATTTTAGATTACGCACACACACCGGTAGCGCTCAAAAGTTTAGTAACAGAAGCAAAGAAACTGACATACAACCGCCTGATCGTCCTGATAACTGGAATCGGTATAAGAGACAAAGAGAAAATGCCAAAAATGGCTGAAACCGTCGAAGGGGAAGTGGATGAAATCATTGTGGCCGTTGATCATCCCGGCTTTCATGATCCAAAAGAGATTATCGGACATGTTTTAGATGGTTTTTCAAATCGCTACGCAAGCAATATCCATACCGGACAGACACGCCATGAAGGGGTCCTTACCGCCCTTTCGTTAAGCGAGGAAAATGATCTCATTCTGTTGACAAGCGGATGTATTAATGGCGCCCAGCTTGTAAAAGGAGAAAAAATTCCTCATTCTGATAAAGACATTATTAAAAGCTATTTTGAAACAGATCACTCGGTTTATGATTGGAACTATGCAGAAGCTTAATTACTATTTAAATGTAATTCCTGATTGGCCCCAAAAAGCACTAATCGCATTAGTGCTTTTTTATTGGAAACATAAAAAAACAGAAAGGATTTCTCCCTGTTTTATCTATCCTTAAACAAGTTGACGGTCCCAATGACGGTGAGCTGAAATTGCTTCGACGAATTCTTCCGCAAATCCGTTCACATCTTCTCCTTTTATCACACCTGGGCTATTTTCCATATTACCTGCTTCCAGCCATTGCTTGCCTTCATGGGTCGCCCCGATTGGTTTATAATGTGAGAATGCCTCACTAACAAAGTAAGCTGCACCTTGAAGAAACTTTTTGCTTTCACCGCTTCCCCCAGCCGCATAGATGGCATCGAATAAAACAGAACTTGCCGTCAAGAATGTATGGTCGGCTTCTAGTGCGCTGCCGTCAGTTCCTTTTACTTTTCCGAGCTTGTCGCTAATAATTTCAGGCTGAATGCCTTTCGCTTTCAATGCTTCCAAGACGGACTGCACTTCAGAGCCGTTAAACCCGTTGCCAAGAAGAACACCTACTTTACGTGTATCAGGCTTTTTCTTTGTATTTAGCTGGCTCAGTGCTGGAGATGCTTTCGTCACCTCAGAGCCTCCCTCTTTAGGTGGGACGGCCCCAATCGCCCCTGCGAACGCTGTTGCTAATTCCAGGCTGACGTTGGCAAACATATCGACTACTTGCTGCTGCACAGACTTGCTCTTCACTTTTCCGAGCTCAAAACTAAAGGCATCGATAATGTGCTCTTTCTCAGGCTTGCTCATGCTGTTCCAAAACAGTGTTGCTTGGGAGAAATGGTCTTTAAAGCTTTCACTGCGGCTGCGTACTTTGCGCCCTTCCACTTTTTCCTGGTAATGTACATATCCGCCTTCTGCCTCACTGACTGTGGCAGGTGTATTAGCAGCAAGTGAATTATTATGATAATTGACTTGCCCTCTATTAATCGTTTGGCGGCCGTAACCATCACGCTGGTTGTTGTGGAACGGGCACACTGGTCTGTTAACCGGCAGCTCATGGAAATTTGGACCTCCAAGGCGAATTAACTGTGTATCTGTATAGGAAAACAATCGTCCCTGTAACAAAGGATCGTTTGAAAAATCAATTCCTGGTACAACGTGGCCTGGGTGAAAGGCAACTTGCTCCGTTTCGGCAAATACGTTATCCACGTTACGATTCAACGTCATCTTCCCGATGATTTTTACCGGTACATCTTCCTCCGGCCAAAGTTTCGTTGAATCGAGGATATCAAAGTCAAATTTGAATTCATCTTCTTCAGTAAGAAGTTGGACTCCTAACTCGAACTTAGGATAATCACCATTATCAATTGACTCCCACAAATCACGGCGATTAAAGTCAGGATCCTTTCCTGCTATTTTTTGCGCCTCATCCCAAACAAGGGAATGCGCCCCAAGTACAGGCTTCCAATGGAACTTCACAAAATGCGCTTTCCCTTGATCATTGACAAAGCGGAATGTGTGTACACCGAAACCTTCCATCATCCGGAAGCTTCGCGGAATCCCCCGGTCCGACATCGTCCATATCACCATATGGGCCGCTTCCTGATTGTTAGCCACGAAATCCCAAAACGTATCGTGAGCGGAAGCGGCTTGCGGAAATTCATTATGCGGCTCAGGCTTGAGCGCATGCACTAAATCCGGAAACTTTATCGCATCTTGAATGAAAAAGACAGGGATATTATTTCCTACTAAATCATAGTTCCCTTCTTCCGTATAGAATTTCGTCGCAAAACCGCGTGCATCCCGTACGGTCTCAGCTGATCCGCGAGATCCGGCTACCGTTGAAAAACGGACAAACACAGGCGTTTTCACAGCTGGATCTTGCAAAAACTTCGCCTTGGTATACTCTTTCATAGATTCATAAACTTCAAACTCACCATGAGCGGCATAACCGCGTGCATGCACCACCCGCTCCGGAATTCGCTCATGGTCAAAATGTGTCATTTTTTCACGAAAATGAAAGTCTTCCATTAAAGTCGGGCCCCGTTCACCTGCTTTTAAAGAAAACTCATCCTCCGAAACCTTCAGCCCTTGATTGGTCGTCAGTTTTTGGCCTTCATCATCAACCCGAAACTGCTCCAGTTGCTCATTCTTACTGTTTTCATTTATCTTACGCTCATCGCTCATTCAGCTCTTCCTCCCTGCAGGTTAAGTATAAACATCACCATACCTGTACCCTGCCAAAAGTCAGAACAAACAGAATTTCGACAAGATTTTTTGTATTTTTATAGAGTCTCCACTGGCAAGCCAGACTTTGCAAACTCCCTAATACTTTGTCCTGCAACTTTAAAACTATCTTTACCAACTTAATAAAATTTAATAATAGCTAAACAGCCTCTTTAATTTTGTCTGTTACTTTAGTGAAAGGGTTGCTTCCATGAATCTCATCCTCAAAAAAATGTAAGGAGGAATTTTTAATGGACAAGAACATGAATAGACGGAACTTCTTAAAAGTAGGTGGAATGAGCACGATGGCGTTAGCACTTGGAGCGACCGGTGCGCTTACACTAGATAGTACTCATAATGTGTTAGCGGCAGCAAAAAAGACAAAAGGCAGTTTCAGTGGTTATGGTACTTTAGTAAAGGATCCAGGCGGAATCCTTAATCTTCCAAAAGGCTTCCAATACCGTATTATTTCCGAGCAAGGCGGAAAACTTTCTGACGGTCGTGTAATCCCTGGAGCCTTTGACGGCATGGCTGCTTTCCAGGGTCCTAAAAACTCTACTATTCTTGTGCGCAATCATGAGCAGAGCGGTAATACGCAATTTCCGGTTGAAGGAAAAAACCCATATGATAAGTCTTACACTGGCGGCACGACCGCTCTGGTTGTCGGTGCCAACCGTAAAGTGATTGATGAATACGTAACATCTGCAGGGACAATCCGAAACTGTGCAGGAGGCGCAACACCATGGGGAACCTGGCTCACCTGCGAAGAGACTCTTAATCAAGGACACGGATACGTTTTCGAAGTAGACCCGAAGGATCCTGAAAGCAACATGTCCAAAACCCCTATCAGGGAAATGGGCGCCTTTTCCCACGAGGCAACTGCTATCGACCCATCCACAGGAATTGTATACTTAACAGAAGATGCCAGCCCAAGTTTTCTTTATCGATTCATACCGAATGACCGGAACCAAAAGCCAGGTGCCTTGCAAAAAGGAGGTACCCTACAGGCAGCGGCAATCGAGGAGATGTCAACAGCTACAGCAAGCAGTTTTTATACAGGGCAAAAGTACGGGATTACTTGGAAGGACGTAAATCCTGAAAAACCTAGTCTTGACGCAAAGGATAAAGGGTGCATTCAGTTCAGCCGCCTGGAGGGGGCGTATTTTGCAGGCGGTGTATTTTGGTTTGATGATACCTCTGCGGGTTCGAAAAAGCTAGGACGAGTATATCGCTATATTCCCGCGACAAACACATTAGAGCTTTTCTACGAATCATCGGAGGCAAATGATTTGGAAATGCCTGATAACATCTGCATTACCCCATGGGGAGACTTATGGATTGCCGAAGATGGAGGCGGTATAGACAGAATTATTGGTGTTACACCGGAAGCAGAAACCTACGTATTCGCTGAAAACCTGCTTAATGACTCTGAATTGGCCGGCCCTACCTTTTCTACTGACGGACGGACCTTCTTTGTGAACATCCAAAACCCTGGTTTGACCTTTGCGATTTGGGGCCCATTTGCACACAGAAACGCTGCCCGCCAAAGGCAAATGGGCCACACAGCCCCTCCCAAGAACTTTGCGCCGCACGTTTCCGACAAGCTGGCTGCATTTGCAGAGAACCAGGGGATATCCCAGCTTGAAGCGGCAGTCTACCAGCGTCACGGGTTGCCTATCATTTAAAGTTTGCTTTCTATAATTTGACTGAAAATCAGATTATTGACGGGGCGCACAAATTGCAGTTTTTAATTGCTACTGTGAGCCCTGTTATTTTTCTTAAAAAGTGTGGTATTTCTATAACGACAAAAAACTCAGCCAAGACTGAGTTTTTTCATTTTCTTTCGTAGCTGTTTCTCCATCGATCGAATTCCAGATTACATTAGGAAATCCTTTCGACGATTTCATATATTTATAAGGTGGTTTATTTTTTCAAAAAGGTATCAGGCATCACCACAGCGATGACTTCACCACGGGCACAAAGCTCTCCATTCGCATAAACCTCTGTATTGACTCTCCACTTCTTTGGATGAATCTCTGCCACTGTGCCTAGTGCCTGTAATGGAGTGCCATGCGGTGTTGGCTTTACAAAATCCACCTTTAAGGATCCCGTCACAAACCGAGGCGGCTCCGAGCCATCTCCAACTTCATTGCCATTCTTACGATGCAATGCCAAGGCAGCAGACCCAGTGCCATGACAATCGATAAGCGACGCCATTATCCCTCCGTAGACAAATCCAGGAAGTGCAGTATGTTCTGGAAGTGGAGTATAAATCGTGATCGTACGGTCCCCGTGCCACCCCGTGCGGAAATGGTGGCCATCATCGTTCATCCGCCCACACCCGTAGCAATATGCAAAATCATCTGGATAATCATCTTGAATTGCTTTTATCACTTTCTCTTCCATTTTTCCCACCCCATTTAAGTTTCTAATTTGGTCCTAGCACCCGTCAGATGGAAAAAAGTTTTACTTTAAGGTGGCCGATTCTTCATTTATATACTATCCCTACCTTGATCTGCAATTGACCAAAATTAATCTAAAATAGATATTACATATTCTCCTCTAGACTCTCCAGATTTAATGACATTTAGTTCTTTAAGTTTCGATAAACTTTTGGCGATACTAGAAGCCGATGCACTCAACATATCATCAAATATTTGACGATGAAAATGATCTCCATCTTCCATGCGGGCAATAATTTCAAACATCGTTCGAGCATGTCCTTTGCCTAATAACTCTTTGACATGTTTAATTCTGTCATAGCGCTGGAGTTCCTTCAATACCTTCATAAGTGAGGCATTAATACATTCTAAATAGAACATTAAAAATGGTTTTAGCTCCCCTTGAGTTGCCTGCATGAGAGTATCATAATATTCTTCAATTCTTTTATCAAAAAACTCTTCAACACTAAAAGCATCCTTTATTGTGCTTAAATCCGGGTGTATAAGAGCAACAAGTGTAGAAAACGCACGCGCTGTTCTCCCATTCCCATCAGGGAAGGGATGAATATAACCAATTATATGATGAGTAATCCCTGATATTAACAATGGATGAATTTTATATTGAAGATTTACTTGTTGATCATACTGATTTTCATGACCTGTCAGCTGATATCATCCAGCCTGACTTGTCCCATGCAGGTGGTATTACAGAGTGCAAAAAAATTATTTCAATGGCTGAGGCTTTCGATGTGGCGGCTGCCCCTCACTGTCCATTAGGACCAATTGCTTTGGCTGCCTGCCTGCAAGTGGATGCTACATGCCACAATGCATTTATTCAGGAACAAAACTTAGGTATTCATTATAACCAGGGCAGTGATTTACTTGATTACATCGTGGATAATCAAGTATTCGAATATGAGGATGGATATGTAAAAATCCCCAACCGACCTGGCCTCGGAATTGAGATCAATGAAGATCATGTGAGAAACATGGCTGAAATTGGCCATAACTGGAGAAACCCGGTTTGGAGACATAAGGACGGAAGTATTGCTGAGTGGTAAGAAAAACCGAGCAAAAAGCATGGGAAAAACCCATGCTCGGTTACACTCATTCTTTATACCATTACCTTACAAATATCATTTGTAAACTCTACTGGGTCATTTATTGGCAATCCCTCAATTAGAAGTGCCTGGTTGTACAATAGATTTGTATATAAAGTTACTTTCTCTTTATCTTTTTCAAAAGCATCCTTTAAGGAATTGAATACCTCATGATTTGGATTGATTTCTAAAACCTTGTCCGCTTTTATGTTTTGGTTATCAGGCATTGCATTGAGTACTTTTTCCATTTCAATCGTCACTTCACCATCCGTAGATAAACATACTGGGTGTGACTTCAATCGTTTTGATACCCGAACATCCTTTACTTTGTCTGATAAAATATTTTTCATATAGTCAAAGAGGTCTTTGTTTTCACTCTCTTCTGAATCGGTGTTATTTTGGTTTTCTTCTGCTTCAATCCCTAAATCACCGCTTGATACCGATTTAAATTCCTTCTCTTTATATGCCATTAACATTCTGATGGCGAACTCGTCTATCTCATCGGTGAAATATAAAATTTCATAGCCTTTTTCTGAGACTAGCTCTGTCTGTGGCAGCTTTTCGATTCTTTCATGCGATTCACCTGAAGCATAATAAATATATGTTTGATCTTCCGGCATTCTTGATATATATTCATCTAAACTTACCAGCTTTTTCTCTTTGGAGGAGTAAAACATCAATAAGTCCTGTAATACTTCCTTATGAGCTCCGAATTCACTGTAAACCCCGTATTTTAATTGTCTGCCAAAGGATTTATAAAACGCTTCATACTTTTCTCTTTCATCCTTTAGTAAACTTTGCAATTCACTTTTGATTTTTTTGTTGATGTTTTTCGCGATTAGCTTCAACTGTCTGTCATGCTGTAAAATCTCTCTGGATATGTTAAGGGACAAATCCTCCGAGTCGACCATTCCTTTCACAAAGCTAAAATGATCAGGAAGCAAGTCCGAGCATTTATCCATGATTAATACACCATTTGAATAGAGCTCCAGCCCCTTTTCGTATTCCTTAGAATAATAGTCAAAAGGTATATTCTCCGGGATAAATAAAATGGCACTATATCTTATTGCACCATCAACATTGATATGGATATGTTTGATTGGCTTGTCAAAACCGTACCGTTTTTCTGCATAAAAGTTGTCGTAATCTTCCGGAGTAAGCTCACTTTTATTCTTTCTCCAAATCGGAACCATACTATTGATAGTCTGTTCTTCCTGAAAATCCTCATATTCGTCTTCGCTTCCTTCTTTAGGCCTATTTTCAGTCACATCCATTTTGATGGGGTAGCGGATGAAATCAGAGTACTTTTTAATAATCGCTTTTAACCGGTACTCCTCCAGATACTCATCATAATTTTCGTCTTCTGTATTTTCTTTGATTTTTAGAGTAATTTCCGTGCCAACTACATCTTTCTCATATGGCTCGATTGTATAGCCATCAGCCCCTGTAGATTCCCACTTATAAGCACTATCACTGCCTAACGCTTTGCTTATGACAGTAAGAACGTCCGCTACCATAAATGATGAGTAAAATCCAACACCAAATTGACCGATTATATCATGCCCATCTTTCGATTCATTTTCCGTTTTGAATGCTAATGAACCACTATTAGCAATGGTCCCAAGGTTAGTTTCAAGCTCTTCTTTTGTCATTCCAATCCCGGTATCCGAGATTTTCAATGTTCTGTTTTCCTTGTCAGTGGCCACTTTGATAAAGTAACTGTCCTGATCAAAACGTAAAGAATCATCTGTTAATGCTTCGTAATAGATTTTATCGATTGCATCACTGGCATTCGAAATTAACTCTCTTAAAAAGATCTCTTTTTGAGAATAAATAGAGTTAATCATCATGTCCAATAGCCGTTTAGATTCTGCTTTAAATTGCGTTTTTTCCATTAACGTTTCCCCTTTTCATATAAAAGCCATAATGATTGATCCATACTTCCACTTGGTTAGCACTCTATACGCTCGAGTGCTAACCACTATTTAAATATCATATACCGAAAGTTGTGTCAATATGGATTTTTTGACTCGGATTGGTTTGTGTTGGAGATCACTAATGAATTCAATGATTGTTTTGCAAATAAAAGTTTTTAAGGACGGATTGCAACAGATGACCAATTTATCGCAAATGCCGAAAAAAAGGATTGGATTCTAAAGACATTTAATCCCTATGTCGTTGAAATGGAAGGCGCTGCTGTTGGACAAGTAGCACATGTAAACAATGTACCATATCTAGTCATCCGCTCCGCGTCAGATGACGCAGGTGAAGAAGCAGTTATGAAATGGGAAGATTTTAAGCAAATGTAAAAAATTCATCTTCTATTATCGAAAACATGCTTAAGAATATGGAGTAATATCTAAAAAGTCACTTCCCTCGTGTGGAAGTGACTTTTGTTTTCTTCTTTACTTGATCATAATGATATACACTTTCAGAAGCACACTAGACATATTGCTAAAGTTCCTGTAATATATATACAGTTACCTAAGGTAACTAATTTCCCAAAGAGGTGTTTATAATAAAGTCTTATCAAAAATTCTTTCACCAACTGTTGATGTTATACCGGCCTTTTGAGAACAGGCTGAATATAGAGCTGGGCAAGCATCATTTATACAGAGCACAATGGTCTATTTTGTACTACTTATCCAATTACGGTTCTGCAACGCTAGTGGAGCTCTCTAATTATCTGAGTGTGGAGAAACCGACTGTTACCAGGACAATTACCCGTTTGGAGGAACTGGAGTATGTGGAGCATGTTCCCGGCAAAGATAGACGCGAAAAAAGAATGCAGCTTACGGAGCTCGGAAGAAAAATATATGAGGATGTCCGTGTGACGGTTGACCAGTATGAACAGGACATTTTAAAAGGAATATCAAAAGAGGAACAACTCGAGGCAATTCGCATTATGGAAGAAATACGGAACAATATATTACGTAAGGAGATCGAAAAATGAATCAGCCTAAACTGTGGACGAAGGATTTTATCATTGTTTCCTCCGTCAATTTTTTCTTAACGTTAGTCTTTTATTTATTATTGGTGATCCTGGCAGTTTATTCAGTAGAAGAATTTGATGCTTCTACAAGCCAGGCCGGATTGGTAACCGGAATTTTTATTATCGGTGCTTTAATTGGGCGGCTGTTTACCGGCCGTATCATTGATTCAATCGGCCGCAAAAAAATGTTGTTTATTGGTTTAAGCTTTTTTATTTTGGCGACATGTTTATACTTTTTAAATTACGGTATTACCTTCCTGCTAATTAACCGGCTACTACATGGTATTTCACTCGGTATAGCGAGCACAGCAACAGGAACGATTGTAGCCCAGATTATCCCGTTAACAAGAAGGGGGGAAGGAATCGGCTACTACAGCATGAGTTCAACCCTGTCTACAGCAATCGGGCCATTCATAGGACTGTATATGAGCCAGCACACAAGCTTCCAAATGATCTTTAGCTTCTGTCTTGTTTTAGGGGTCATCAGTTTGATAACCGCCTTCTTCCTGTATGTGCCTGTATTGAAAGCAACAACAAAGCCAGCTGAACCAAAAGGCTTTAAGCTTTCCCACTTTGTCGAGCCAAAAGCACTGCCCATCGCCTTCATTACTCTGGCAGTAGCCTTCTGTTACTCAAGCGTCCTTTCTTTTATTAATTTCTATGCGACGGAAATAAACCTGGTTAGCGCAGCAAGCTTCTTCTTTATCGTATATGCGGCAGCAGTATTGGTATCACGCCCATTCACAGGCCGCATCATGGACAGAAAAGGCGCAAACTGTATTATGTATCCAGCCTTTATTATCTTCGCAGCTGGGATGCTGTTGCTAAGTTCAGCAAACCACAGCATAACTTTATTAGCATCCGGTATCCTTATTGGCCTCGGCTTCGGCAATATGCAATCAATCACCCAGGCCATCGCGGTTAAATTAACTCCACCCGATCGTATGGGGCTGGCAACATCAACCTTCTTTATATCACTTGACGCAGGACTTGGCTTCGGCCCTTATCTGCTTGGATTCATCATTCCAATAACTGGCTATAGTGCCCTGTATGTAATGATGGGCATTGTAGTCCTTACAACTTCTGTACTTTACTACTTCCTTCATGGCAAAAAAGAAAGAGCGGTTTGGGCGAGTGTCAAAGAATCTGCTTCAGCTTGATAGACAACTCGGAAAGGGACATCCTGAGATGGGATGTCCCTTTTATTTCTGTTACAGTTGTAACGCCGAAATATAATCCTATATACTTACGTATATAGTAGAATATGCAAGTAATACGGAAGCAAAGGAAGTGCACGTATTGTTTGAGAATCATGATTATCCAAATCCAAAACGCGACATTAGCCGCAACAGTTTGCGTGCTGACTGCGAAAACTGCTTCGGATTGTGTTGTGTTGCACTACCCTTCGCAGCTTCGATAGATTTTGCAATCGATAAAGACACCGGCAAGCCCTGCCCCAATCTGCAATCGGATTGCCGTTGCGGTATTCACAACAGCCTCAGACAGCAGGGATTTAAAGGGTGTACTGTTTTTGACTGCTTCGGCGCAGGACAAAAAGTTTCCAAAGTCACGTTCGGAGGAGCCGACTGGCGTAAAGGTCCAGAAACGGCGAAGAAAATGTTCGACGTGTTCCCAATTGCAACAGCTTCATGAGATGCTCTGGTATCTTGCCGAAGCTCTGACGTTGAAAGCGTCTCGTCCGATTCACAGAGAGCTTAGCTTCGCGCTTGACGAGACGGAACGGCTTACTCAACTTAGTCCAGATTCACTCATGGAACTAGATGTTCCATCACACCGTGCAGATGTAAACGCTCTGCTTTTAAGGACAAGCGAACTAGTGCGAACCGAGTCACGCCGCCAACGTAAGAGTTCCAAAAAAAGTCGGAAAATCGACCGTCGAGGAGCCGATCTTATCGGTGCAAATTTAAGAGGTGCTGATTTCAGAGGAGCCGACTTAAGAGGCGCATACCTTATTGCTGCTGACCTCCGAGACGCTGATTTAAGAGTGACTGACCTTATCGGGACTGATTTACGAGACGCCGACCTTAGAGGAGCTGATCTCACCGATAGTATCTTTCTCACTCAAGTTCAGATTAACTCAGCGAAGGGCGACACACATACAAAATTACCGCACTTGCTTTCTCGCCCAACACACTGGTCTGTTTTTGAGCAAAAAAACAAATAAAATAACTTAAAAAGTCCCAATCTCTCTGCGCTACAAATGAGAGATTGGGATTTTTATTACTAAAATAACCTAATTAAAGCCCAAATTCCAAGTAAAGGAATGACTTTCTTTAGACTTGCTCATAAAAAAAGGTCGTAATGAAGAAACATCTCACCCCTATATATTTTGAACTTAACAATTACAGGTTCTTGAGAAGCCTCTACTTATGAAATTCGAACTCTATAGGCTTATGAAGGACATTTCTAAGGCAAGCTGACTGTTTGTTGTCCTTCATTGCCCTCATGAAGGACATTTCATGGGCGAGCTGACTGGTTTTTGTCCTTCATTGTCCTTATGAAGGACATTTCACGGGCGAACTGACTGGTTTTTGTCCTTCATTGTCCTTATGAAGGACATTTCACGGCGAACTGACTCGTTTTTGTCCTTCATTGTCCTTATGAAGGACATTTCACGGGCGAGCTGGCTGGTTTTTGTCCTTCATTGTCCTTATGAAGGACATTTCACGGGCGAACTGACTCGTTTTTGTCCTTCACAGGGGTTATAAAGGCACTCTTATGCCTGGTGGAACGTCTTATACAACCTGCTGTGCAGAATGAAACCCTAAAACCAATTTGAAGCGTGTGAAAAATTTAAGTTCAACATATATAGATTTAGTATTATCCCTATTTTTTGGTGAAGTTAACCTTATTTAACCCGGAAATATTTATACAATCTCCTGATTTAAGGGTTGTCGTTACACTTGTAATCTTAAAGAAACCTAATTATCACAAAAAAAATGACCTACCCTTTGGGCAAGTCAAGTGCTTGGTATGCTAACTGATACTTTCCGCCTTCAGCAACTTCTGAATGGTACAAAGCCTTAAGGGCAAAGTTTTTCTCAAGGTCGTGTTCTTCCATCAACTCTTTTAAGCGCGTTTGTAATTCTTTATTGTCTTTGATTAGCTGTTTCATTTGCGGTTTTATGTACTTCACGAGATATTTAACTCCTTTCAGACGTCAAATCTATCCACCAAGTATAGCATTAATCATGTCGTTTACAATTAAATAAACATTCTTGCGAGTGCTGCACTTAGTAAAGAGGCTAATGAAAATGTAGGTTTGTATTAAGTCGTTTCCTTATTAAATGTCCTTTCATGCTGAAGAAGCCATTCCTTTCTCCACAAACCACCTGCATAACCTGTTAATTTACCATTTGAACCGTCATTCTAAATATCTATCTACTTTGACAAATATCAGAGCGTGACTAGGCACGAGTTTAAAAAAGCGCTTGCATAATTAAAAATCTTGGTTATAATACTTGTATACAAGTATACTTGATTGATGAAAGAAGGTGAATTTATGGCCGAATCAGGTGAATTTCTATATCCCGCAAAATGGCTTTCAAAAGCTTCCACTGGCTATCGTGTAACATGCGAGCTTAGAATGCGTATTATTTCTGGCGGTATTGGAAGCGGCACCATTTTATCGGAAAATAAATTAGCTGCAGATTTTGCTGTGAGTCGGTCACCCGTTCGTGAAGCATTAAAAATACTGGCATCCGAAAATATCATACGATTAGAAAGAATGGGTGCAGTTGTTATTGGTTTAACAGAAAAAGAAATAGCAGAAATTTATGATGTACGTTTACTCATAGAAACGTTTGTATTTGAACGGCTTGTAAGGATGGACATTAATGAGTTAGTTAAGGAACTTAGTAAAATACTAGAAATGATGAAAGTCGCAATCAAATACAGTGATGCGGATGAGTTTTCATATCAAGATGTCCTGTTCCATGAAACGATTATTTGTACAATTAATCATTCATACATCCTTATGATCTGGAATAATTTAAAACCCGTTATGGAAAGCTTCATTCTTTTATCGATGCGCATGCGTTTCAAGGAAAAGTACGATGACTTTACACGAATTGTGAACAATCATGAACTTTATATTGAAGCGATAAAAACAAAAGATAGAGCCCTCATGATTGAGTCCTTACATCAAAACTTTGATGATGTTCAAGGTAAAGTAGAAGACCTCTGGATGTCACAACAAATACTATCGAAAAGAATAGAGCAAGAAAAGGACTAACAAGAAGATTATTCACAGATTGCAAATTACCAAAGAAGCTTAATACACACAAATAGATAAAATTCGGGGGAATTACGATGCCATTAATCATTGTAGCAGTTGGGATTTTAGCATTACTACTATTAATTATGGGTTTAAAATTAAACACCTTTATTTCATTAATCATTGTTTCGTTTGGCGTTGCTTTATCACTTGGAATGCCCATGGCTGAAATTGTAAAATCAATTGAAGCTGGATTAGGCGGAACACTTGGTCATTTAGCTTTAATCTTTGGACTCGGAGCGATGTTGGGCAAGTTAATTGCAGATTCAGGAGGCGCTCAACGGATTGCGATGACCCTCGTTAACAAATTTGGAGAAAAAAATATTCAATGGGCTGTCGTCGTTGCTTCATTCATTATCGGTATTGCCTTATTTTTTGAAGTAGGTTTAGTGTTATTGATTCCAATCGTCTTTGCCATTTCAAAACAATTAAAGGTTTCTATATTATATCTCGGCATTCCAATGGCGGCAGCTTTATCCGTGACACACGGTTTCTTACCGCCTCACCCGGGACCAACAGTCATTGCTGGTGAATATGGTGCAAACCTTGGTGAGGTGTTGCTTTACGGTTTTATTATCGCCATTCCAACGGTTTTTTTAGCTGGACCTTTATTTACTATGCTTGCAAAAAAACTGGTACCAGACTCATTTACGAAAACTGGTAATATTGCCTCTTTAGGTGAACAAAAGGAATTTAAACTAGAAGACACTCCTGGCTTTGGAATCAGTGTGTTTACCGCAATGCTTCCTGTTATTTTAATGTCAATTGCTACGGTTATTACTTTGCTTCAAAAAACAATGGGCTTTGAAGATAATCGAGCACTCGAAATTATCCGTTTTATCGGTGATGCATCTACTGCCATGTTGATTTCTTTGTTAGTTGCCGTTTATACAATGGGATTGGCACGAAAGATTCCTATTAAAACTGTGATGGAATCCTGTACAACAGCGATTACACATATTGGAATGATGCTCTTAATTATTGGAGGCGGCGGGGCCTTCAAACAAGTATTAATTGATGGCGGTGTAGGTGACTATGTGGCCGAGTTATTCAAAGGTACTTCATTATCCCCAATATTACTTGCCTGGATCATCGCAGCAATATTACGGATTTCATTGGGCTCTGCTACTGTTGCAGCTTTGACAACTGCTGGTTTAGTCATTCCATTGTTGGGTCAATCCGACGTTAACCTGGCATTAGTCGTGCTTGCAACTGGTGCTGGTAGTTTAATAGCTTCACACGTGAATGATGCAGGTTTCTGGATGTTTAAAGAGTATTTTGGTTTAAGTATGAAAGAAACATTTGCAACCTGGACATTGCTTGAGACTATTATTTCTGTCGCTGGATTAGGTTTTATCCTATTACTAAGTTTATTCGTATAAGTTGAAACTTCCATCAGCTTGTATCATCCACTCACTGATGGTTTGTCACGCATGTTCCGTAAGAAGCTTCCCCTTTGTTTTTGAAGAAAGAACCTTTGAAATCTATGAAATTTGGGGTTAAAAAAACCAGATAACTCTTAAATAATTTAAGCTGAAATATACATAGTTAATTCAATACACTTGTATATTTCAGCTTTTCTTGTCATCATTAATCTCACTCTTTACTTACATTAAATGTGACCAAAACTATGGCCAAGCCTATCACACATATGGAAATTACTTTTAAAACCTTCATATAATCCCCTTCTTTTTATGAAGGGCAATGTCATCCAGAGTTAATTCTATTAATGTCTAGCAGATAAAGATGGAAGTTTAGGATCAAACCTTTACAAGGAAAAACAATTTCACTATTTTATAATGACAAAGTCTCCTTTGTAAGGTATAATTTCCCTAATTATCTCCGAAATTCTCCTATCTTCACCTCTCTGGCTTTTTTTCCTAATCGATTAAAAAAATTAAATAGAAAGTTGGTTGATCAAATCTATGAGAAAGCAATTTTTATGTGATTGCGGCAGCGGGAGGAACAAGGAAAATTGCTGTGAAACATTCCCTCAAGTGAAAGTATTTATGCAACCCATTTCTGACCCGAAGGAGTATCGGGAGCTTCATGCAAACTTGAAGATTAGCGCCGAGTTCGATATGAGGTACCGGGGTCTGCTCGAATTTTTTGGAAAAGATTTAATCTCGTATAAACGTGAACACAGTCCCAATCAAAACCGTAACGAGTTTCTCCGTATTTTTTCAAAATATATGACTGATTATCTAGAAGATCATTGTCCTCCCTCATGGAAACAATGCACGCCTTCGTTTTGGGAAGAATTCATGTTCACCTATTATCCCTACTGTATGCATGTTACTCCACACGGAAAAGAAGTCGTAAAATTCCTGTTCCAATTAAAGAAATTTGTTAAATGGCTTGATAAACGAGCCGGCACGACATGGTTTGAAGTTATTGAGAAATATGTAGAAGAATCCAGTTTTGATCTTAAAATGTGTGAACACCTGCTAAACACCCTCTACTTGCGTGACTTCCCCCGAATTCATCATACTGACTGGAAACCCAAACAAGATTCAGACCAAATTGAACGCCATTTTAACAAATATACTGAAACCTTGGAAAGTTTATTTGAAATCACTAGGATTACGGACGATACGGTTATATTAACCGGTTTAAAGTCACATCGCACCTATTGCATAAAAGGCTTACCACACAAAGCGGTTTTCCCCGGTTTACTTATGTACGGTATAATTGGCAAAAAAGACGACGATATATTTTGGAATTGGTGTCATACAGAAAGTGTCTATCCGCAAAGGGCAAAAAACTACATTATTATAGATAGTTAACCTCTACATGTTATTAGTTTCGTGATTAACCGCTAGACTTAAAATTTCAAGAAGTAGAAAGGATGTGGAACTGTGCATTATAAATCACGAACCGAGTCATATGAATTACTCATTCTGAAGTCCTTAAACACTCGAATGAATTTATCTGACAAGGACAAGCAACACTATTTCAACCTTAAAAAGGGCTATGAAGGGGAGGTGCTATTTGACTCCTTAACTGATAAGCTTGATTGTGAATGCTTTATTTTAAATGATTTGCTGCTCAAATTTAATAATTCCGTGTTCCAAGTTGACTCACTAATTATTTTTTCAAGTACCATACATTTTTTTGAATTGAAAAATTATGATGGTGATTATTTTTACGAACAAGAAAGGTTATACAACAAATCCAAATCTGAAATTAATAATCCACTTAACCAATTAAGTAGAAGCGAATCTTTGCTTCGCCAGCTGCTTCATAACTTTGGATTTAAAATACCTATTAATTCTTCAGTCGTTTTTATCAACCCCGAATTCACCTTATATCAAGCACCTCTCAACAAACCATTTATTTTCCCAACTCAGGTTAACCGCTATTTGAAAAACCTAAATACTACATCTTCAAAGTTAGATCGGAAACACAAGATGTTAGCTGACAAATTAATTTCACAGCATATTAAAGACTCTCCTTTTAAACTATTACCGCCTTATAACTATGACCAACTGCAAAAGGGAATCACTTGTGTAGAGTGCAGCTCTTTTTCAATATCTGTCAAGGGAAGGAAATGTGTTTGTGAGGATTGTGGTCACGAGGAATTGGTTGATACTGCTATAATGAGAAGTGTAGATGAATTTAAACATCTTTTCCCTGATCAAAAGGTTGCGACAAATGTAATTCATGAATGGTGTAAAGTGGTAAAGTCCAAAAGGGGGATTAGAAGGATTCTAGAAAATAATTTTAATAAAGTAGGAGTTCATCAATGGTCTTACTACGAATAAAAAAATCAAACTCTTCCCCGCCTTCTTGTTCCTTAAAACTCTATAGAGGACAGTTTTTCCACCAATTATTTAATTTGGCTCTCAAATACCACATGAACGCCTTTTCTATCACTTATTGGCTAACTTTAGGGCTTCATCACCCGGATGAAGACACCTTCTTTCACACATTTATCGGTTTTCGAGCTTCATCATTGGATGAAGACACTTTTTCTCGCTCATTATCGATTTTGGGGTCTCATCATTCAAATGATGACACTTGTATTCGCTCATTTATCGAGTTTGGGTCTCATCATCCAGATGAAGACACTTGCTCTCGCTCATTATCGAGTTTGGGAGTTCAGCATCCAGATGAAGACACTTGCTCTCGCTCATTTATCGAATTTGGGGTCTCATCATTCAAATGATGACACTTGTATTCGCTCATTTATCGAGTTTGGGTCTCATCATCCAGATGAAGACACTTGCTCTCGCTCATTTATCGAATTTGGGGTCTCATCATTCAAATGATGACACTTGTATTCGCTCATTTATCGAGTTTGGGTCTCATCATTCAGATGAAGACACTTGCTCTCGCTCATTTATCGAATTTGGGGTCTCATCATTCAAATGAAGCACTTGCTCTCGCTCCTTTTATCGAGTTTGGGGTCTCATCATTCAGATGAAAGCACTTTTTCTCGCTCATTTATTGAGTTTGGGTTTCATCATCCAAATGAAGCCCTTTCTTTCACTTGATTACTGGATATGTCCTCCAGTTCCCTAATGATGGACTTATCCATTTGTAAATCATATTGGGTCCTTCACAATTCCCTTATAAAGACCTCATACAATAAATAACCTCACTTACTTATGATACGGTTCACCGTGGCGAATCTAAATGAGGTTTTATAATATAAATACGCAACAATTTGACACTAAACTTCTCTAGATATATGCGCTATCTGTTCATTTAATGTCGGTTCTTCTATCTGTTGCTCTACTTTCCATTTAATAAAAGTTTCTTTACCTTCTGGTATAGGATAAAGATGGTCATACATAGCTTCTGGAATACCTAATAATTCATTTCTATTGTTAATAATATCTAGTAAGTTTGAGAAAAAGTAACTTGCTGCTAAATCCTTTATAGCATAGCAACTAAACTTTCCCTCTTCATTCCACTTCTTTATAAATGCACCATCATTAGAGACAATATGATCTATACCATTATCTTTTGATAATGCATCTAATAAAGATTTTTTAAATTCACCATCTTTCGGCTTTTTTAATATCTTTGATGAATGATTTTGGTTATTATTAGCATTACCAAAAATAAATAAACCGTTAAAGATTGAATCATCTTGGATGAGTTCCACAGCCTTACTAGCCTTAAAAATTGCTTCTGCAATTTTATTTCTATCAGGATTGGATTTCACTTCAATTATTCCTAGTACACTTTTAGGTTGGACGATTACAAAATCATTTTCTTTAAAATATAATGGCAATGATGGATTATAGACGATTATATCAATTTGAGTGGATATGTTATCTCCGTCTTTTATGAAACCCGTTCCTACCTCAATATTATTAGGAAGAAATCGCTTTAAAAAATTCATTAAAATTACTTCCTTATGTCTACCGTCTTCACCCCAATGGGTAGAACCTATTAAATATCTTATTCTATCTTTAGTAGCATTGAATTCAAGAGCAATTGATTTTTGATATTCTAAAGAGTTGGGACCCATTATACCTTCCGCACCTTTCTACATTATTAATTTTAAGTTAAATGGGAGCAACAGGATGGTTCACGTGCTTCCCTATCAAATTAGAATTGTCAATAACCTTCTGTAAATTATACCATTTATTGTAAGAATATGATTGAAATTCACTAGGAAGTTATGGACCGCTATGATAAATATTTTTCACATGTTTAATTACTTAAATTAATTTCATCTTTTAAATAAGAATTTATTCCAATTGGGGAGTGTCTGTCCTTTAATTATGCTACGATGATGTTAAAAAAAGACAAACGAGGCCACCGGTATGAATGAGTTATTAGTCGAAAAGAAAAAATTTACCCGAAGTTCCGAGTACACGGTTAAAACCGTTCAACTCGACAATTATCCAATTGTCTATATTTTATTTAATGACAAAAAGAGTCCTTCTGCTTACATCGGTCAAACCGTGCAGGCTGCAAGAAGGTTGAAAAATCATTTAGAGGATAAAAGACGAAAGGATTTAACACAATCTATTTTGATAGGCCATGAAAAGTTTAATCAATCAGCTACCTATAATATTGAGACAAACTTAATCAATCATTTTATTGCGGATAACAAATACCAGCTGCAGAATGTTAGTCAAACAAGTACAAGAGAAACACACAATTATTATGAAAAGCATTATTACAATGAAGAGCTCTTTCAGTCAATTTGGGAGAAACTTCGTGAAGAAAGAATCGTTTCTGATACGATTGAAAATCTGAGGAATAAAGATATATATAAATTATCTCCTTACAAAGAATTAACACCTCTACAGGTTGATATTAAAAATGAGGTTTTACAGTTTTGCAGAGATCATATTCAGCAGGATGGCAATCACGTGATTACCATTGAAGGGGACGCCGGGACTGGCAAAAGTGTACTATTAAGTTCTTTGTTTAATACCATTCAGGATTTATCTAAAGATCGAAGTTCTAAACTGGCGGGGACAGACAACTACTTGCTGGTGAACAACGGGGAGATGCTCAAAACCTATAAAAATATTGCCAATAGCTTACCCAACATCAAGAAGAAGAGTCTGATGAAACCGACTCCCTTTATTAATGAGAAAACGAATGCGGGCGAAAGGGCTGACATAGTCTTGGTGGATGAAGCCCATCTGTTGCTGACGAAAGAAGACAGCTACAACAACTTTCATTACCAAAATCAACTTGACGAAATCATCAAACGCAGCAAGGTGACAATCGTCATATTTGACCCAAAGCAAGTGCTCAAAATCAAAAGCTACTGGAATGACAGGCTGATTGAAGAAATTACGAATCACTATAGCAGTAAAACCGTTAAACTGACGGATCAAATGAGGATGAATGCCAGTCCGCAAACGATTCATTGGATTGACCGGTTTGTTGCAAAAGAGATTCTTCCAATACCTTATGAGAATTCGTTTGAGCTTAAAATTTTTGAAGATGCCACATCATTCAAGACAGCTATTCAAGAAAAGAATGAAGTTGTCGGCCTCTCACGTATTGTCTCGACCTTTGATTACCTGCATAAAAAGGACAAGAAAACGTACATAGTTGATGAACGTGGGATCAATATGCCTTGGAACAACACCATGAACAACGTAGCATGGGCAGAAAATCCAGACTCGATCCGAGAAGTAGGTTCCATTTACACCATCCAGGGATTTGACTTGAATTATGTTGGCGTAGTGCTCGGCCCCTCTGTCCGTTATGATCAAGAAAAAGACGAGCTGCTCATCGATCCATCTAAATACAAGGATAAAGGAGCTTTCGCATCCCGCTCTGATTTTAAGGCTGAAGTGAACAAAGCCATCAAGGAAGAAATCATTCTTAATTCAATTAATGTACTGATGAAACGCGGCATCTGCGGCCTCTACATCTACGCCACAGATTCTAATTTAAGAAAACGACTACTGGAGCTGGAAAGGGGAAGATAAAATGAGCGATATTCAGTATCTAATTAATCAAATTAATCAATTCCGGGATGAGCGTAACTGGAGACAATTCCACAACCCAAAAGACCTTGCCATCTCCATATCCATCGAAGCTGCTGAACTCCTAGAAGACTTCCAATGGATCAGCAGTGAAGAAGCACTTGAGAAAAATAAAGAAAACATCAAAGAGGAAATTGCAGACGTTCTGATATACTCGCTTATGTTGTGTGATGAACTTGGATTGGATGTTAAGGAGATAGTGGAAGAGAAGATGGGGAAGAATGGGGAGAAGTATCCCGTTTGATATTGGAAATCAAAAAAAGAATTAAACAGATTTCGGGAAGTGACCAACACTTCTCTTATTTAAAATCAGCTGATTATTTGAAGCCGCCCCTGTGTTAAACGATTTTCCTTTGGAAGAAAAGAAGAGTTGTCCAGTTTTTTTAGGAGTTTTGATTATGAGTATAATTAATCAAATTTCTAATCATTTCACAATATAGCAGATGAAACTTTAGGTATAGCCGTTAAAGGTTTTACAGAAGGAGGTGTGGTCCCTTCTAAATATATAATAATTAAGAATGCAATTGATTTCTAATATCCAGCCCATAATAAAAAAGCCAATGCATTAGTTTAGCATTGGCTTAAGCTATCCCTCAGTAATTACAGTCACAAAAACAGAACTTCATCTATTTATGATACGGTTTCCCGTGATGTATCTAAATTAAGATTGTTTCGTTATCTAACTGGGAATATTATCCTCCAATTTACATCCGGATTGTATAAATCGTCATCTTCATCATCAGGACACCAAGCTCCAAAGTAGTCCTCTACCATTCCCTCGGTCATTGTATAATATATACTAGCTGGAAATGGCTGTTTCCTTTTAATATAATCGATTCTACGCCAATCTTCTGAATCTGTTATACCGTTATAGCTATAAGTGTGTTTTAAATAATTTAAATCTACTCTGCTCCAATCCTCATAGTTATCCATACATTTCTTAAAAATATACTTTTGTATTTGTTCGCTGGTTAACTGAGCTAATTCACAGATTGTACTACATATCTCAATAATCTCATCTAGGTCGTATTCATTTACAATAGCCAGCCCTGTTGATGGGAACTTATAAGAAAATAATTCTCTCGACTCTTTTAACTCATTTAAAATATTATCTATTTTTAATGCATACTCTTTATCCAAGTGATTTAAGTAGTCTTTTGTAAGATTAATTATTTTAGAGTGACTCATATTTAAAAAATCACTATTGTCCTTCCATTCATTATATGGATTTGCATACAAAAGAGCCCGACAACATGTAATCAATGAATAATAATACAAGTATGGTAATGTCATTTTGAGGTTTTTTTCAATTGCATACTCTAAAGATGTCAACATAACTGTTGCTGATAAAATCATTTTGGAACTTAAATAATTTCGTGTAATCCATTCTGAATTAAGCTTTATAGTCATTGAGCTATTTATATTCTTATGGTGTCTACTGTAAATCCAATTTTTAAATGCTTCCAATTGTTTTTCTGAAAAGTAATCATATATATTCTTGTAGTCGAAATCATCACCAATGATATTTCTTACAATAAACTGCATAAAACCCTCTCCAATTCCTCTAATATATTTAAATTATTCATCAAATAAAAAGAGTAAGTATCTGTGTTCAATTACAATGACTTTGACATTATTAATTTTTTTTCCGCTTTCTTCTAAAATGCTAGGAAATTTAATTTTTTCATCCTGTAAGATTTTTTTATATTCCTATAACTTTGTCATTTCTCTATTAAATTCACCGTAAGAAGATGCTAAATATGCAGAATTAATTCAGATACAACTACCCTACAATGCCATATGTTTAAGACAAAATCTAATTCTATTCCAGCCCTGAATATTGCCACCCAATAGACCCGCCTTTGCCA
>NZ_RYZZ01000025.1 GCF_003989135.1 Peribacillus cavernae | reverse complement strand
GTTCAAAACAGAAATGGACTGCGAACGCTTAGTCCATTCAAGAATCCCACCCGTCACACCGTAAGGTGCAGGGCTTGCGACTTTAGTCGTGAGAGTCTCAAATTTAGTTTCGATCCCAATCGGGCAGAGTCACAACCTGCCTGAGATTATGAAGTGACGAGGCCATTCAATTCACTAGTCCAAAATATTATGAGTTAGATAAGAATCAGTACGTATTCCGGGGCTTCACTTCTTCGGTTCACCAGCAAATTCATCTCAAAAAGAGGTACAAAAAAAACCGCCAAAAGAATAAAATTTTGGCGGCATTTTCATTTCACGGATCTTTTTATTCTTCTTTCCGATTTTCTTGGATTGTCTCCAAGCGATTTTCATTGATTTTCAAGTTATGTTTTTCATTATGTTTCCTGCTTATCCTTCAACTCATCCAAAATAGGAAACAGTTCATCTAAATGGTGAATTTCATAGGCGGGAACCACTTTTTCACGTACTTTATTATGGCGGTTAATCCAAACCGATCGAATGCCCGCTCGATTCGCGCCAAGAATATCAGTCAGTAAGTTGTCTCCTACCATGATCACTTCATCCTTCTTTAAGGACATAAGCGATAAAGCATGTTCAAAAATCGAAGGATCAGGCTTTCCTCTTCCAAAGGCGCCTGAAATAACAATCTGGTCAAAATAGGGAACCAGTTCTGATGTAATCTCGAGTTTTGTCTTTTGCAGGTCTGGCGAGCCATTTGTGATAAGCAAAAGCTGATAATCCCCTTTTAACCTATCGAGGGTAGTAAAGCTTTCCTCGTAAACAAAGGGAACCTTCCTGCGCTCCTCCGGAAATCGCTCCGCCAGCTCAAATCCAAAGTCCGGGTCATCAATACCCATCCTCTTAAGCCCTATTGTCCAGGCTTCTTTTCTGTAAGTTGGAACCTGATCCTTCATTTTTCTAAAATCATCGTGATCATCCAGAAAATTGCCCCATAACCCTTCAAACGGATTGATGCCGATCATCTGTGTAAAAGGGTATATCTCATATGAGGAGTATAACTTTCTTGCCTCTTCCCGAACCGCTTCCTCAAATTGGTCGGGGTCGATCCCATACCGTTCCTGGGCGAATTTACTGGTAGCCGCAAAGGCTTCCTTTACGCTTTTCTGGTCCCAGAGAAGTGTGTCATCCAAATCAAAAAATATTGCTTTTATCATGATAGCCTCCATTTTTTATCGTGATTAAGAAAGATAACTTCCAATTGATTAACCTTGAAACACATTTTCCGTGTTCTCTATTTTGGTATTCTGTCTTTCCCTTTTTATACCGTACCACACAAAAATGCTGCCGAACACAACCAGAATGGGCCCCAGCCAATTCGCCTCAGTCCCATTCGTGATTCTGTGAAGCTGAAAAACCCAGTGGAATACAATGATGTCAAAGCTTAAGAATAATCCTGCAGCTTCAATAAAGCCCTGGAAAAATGACCTTGAAAAAAGCCATTTAATAAGTCTCATCAATATGATGAGAACCACCATTCCAAAGACAACTGCCGCTAATCGCTGTGCTTGCTTGTTAATTGATTAAAACTTATGTATCATGCCGCTTAAGTCTTCGCGATTAGACCAAGAAGTCTTGAAAGATCAGGTCCCTTCTACAACATATCTTTGCTTTTTTAATCATCACTTGCTATAGGTTTGATAGATCGTAATGCATTTTATCGCTTTGAAATCAGTTGTCTTACCAAAGCCAGTTCCCCTCCTTAACAATATAATCCTACTTCACACAAGAGTCACACTCTATTTTTATATAAAAATTATACACGAAAAACTTGAAACAGATTTCAATGTTTCAAGTTTATTTTTTACCGTTCCAACTTTAATATAATGCGATCTGCCTTAATCGTTTTGATCAAACAGATGGGCATTCCATCATAACCCAATATTTAATAAACCGGATCTTTTTTGAAAGATACACTGGTGATATGATTTACAACGATTATTGCGAAATATGTGTACCTATAAAACCGTTAAAGTTTGATTTGACAGCTAAAGAAAGCAAGGCAAGGTGTTTCCCTCACCCCGGCTCTCCGGAATTACTTGCGGTACTTGCCCTCCGGCTTCGGATTTGCCCGGTGAAGGTCCAAACCGTCTAAATCATCCTTACGCTGCTGGCAATCGTTGCGAAGGCCTGAAGGATGATCTAGTTGCCTAAGAAGCAATCCCTTTTTTAAAACTTGAGCTACCCTCTAGTCCAGGAAAAAAAAGCAGCCATTTTCGTGTCTTTGAATATGGAACTAAAGTCCAATGTTCTTCATTTATTCATCTCCACCATCAAAGAAGTCTCCGAAGTCTCCGAAATCGCCTCCCTCATTCATATCAAGCAAATCCTCATCCATCCCAATGGTGTCTGCAGCACCTTCGGCGAATCCATCCAGATCAAATCCATCCATGATTTCGCTCAGCAGCATGCCACCTAATATGCCCGCTGCCAATCCGCCCACCATACCTCCAATGCAATGTGGCTTACTGCCTGTATAATGAGATTGGTAAGAAAACGGTTGTCTAAATACTTCGGGGTTTTCCACAACCTCAGAAATCCGTTCATTGAAGAACCCGACAAGCTTTTCTTCATTGTCCAATATTTCATTTGGAATCAAAAATTCAGTTTTTGCTTCTATTTCCTGAAACACTTGACGGCAATCAACTTCCATCCATGTACGTATTCCCGAAACCTCGTTCGCAAAACGCATCTCTAGTTCGTTTATGCGTCCTGCAAAAGATTGCGTAGGGAAATACGGTGATCAAATCCTTAATTCCATCAAATAGATCCTTCCCGACATCGAAGTGGCCCCGACCGATTCCTTTTGCAATCTCTTCATTTTGTTTGGCGATTTCCAGCTGACTGAACGTGCTCTGCTGGGAATCTGTCAGGTTATCATATCCAATTTCCTTGGCGATCTTTACATATTCCGGATCATTTACGCTGGCCAGCTTTTTTTGCAGCTTTTTAATTAGCCTTAAGGGGTGACACCTTGGGTACAGTCAGGAAATGCTGAATCCCGACGCTACTCCAGGTAGGGGTGTCTCGCTACTTTGCCCCTGGTTACAGCAACGCAAGTACTGGGCCTGGAAAACAAAACCGGCTACCTCCTTCGTTAAGGAGAGAGCCGATTTTTGTTTTATGAACTTACATTTATAATTCAAACTGCCTGGAATACAGCTGTGCATACGCTCCATCGTGTCCAAGCAACGCCTCGTGTGTGCCCTGTTCCACAATACCATTCTCCGTTAGGACGATAATCCGCCCGGCATTGCGGATCGTGGAAAGGCGATGGGCAATGACGAGGGTCGTGCGTCCTTTGGCTAGCGATTCTAGTGATTCCTTGACGATGCTTTCGCTCTCGTTATCTAGTGCACTCGTGGCCTCATCAAAAATAAGTACTCCCGGATTCTTTAAGAATACACGGGCGATACTCAGCCGCTGCTTTTGGCCGCCAGACAGTTTAACACCCCGTTGGCCGATCTCGGAATCATATCCGTTTGGTAAACTCATAATAAAGTCATGGGCATTGGCGTGCTTGGCTGCCGCAATAATGTCTTCATCGCTCGCAGTCGGATTTCCATAGCGAATGTTTTCCAGTACAGTTCCCGTGAAAAGGTAAACATCTTGCTGTACAATGCCGATTTGATTTCTTAATGATTGCAGGTCGATATTGCGGACGTTGATCCCATCTAGCAACACCGCTCCATCCGTCACATCATAAAAACGGGGGATGAGCGAGCATAATGTGGTTTTTCCCGCACCAGATGGACCGACTAACGCAACGTACTCTCCCGATTGTACGCGAAGCGACAGGTTCACTAAAACATTGTCCAAATGGTATTCGTAATGGAAAGAAACTTGCTTGAACTCAATTTCACCGCGTACCTTTTGCAGGGTCAAGGCATTTGGTTTGTTTTCGATTGACGGCTTCAAATTCATAATTTCCATAAAGCGCTGGAAGCCAGTGATTCCTTCATTAAACTGCACGCTCATATGGGACAGTCGTTGAATCGGCTCAATCATAAAGCCGATATACAGAAAAAAAGTGATCAAATCTGCTAAATCCATCGTGTTTTTAACAATGCTGGCACTGCCAAAGATGATTACCGTGACCGTAATCAGTTGGATAAACGTTTCAATACCATTGGAAAAGTACGCTTCAGCCTTATACGTTTTTTTTCGACTAACGAGGAAACGATGATTTTCTCGGTCAAAATTCTCGATCTCTAAGTGCTCGTTGGCAAACGATTTGACTGTGCGGATTCCCGATAGACTATCCTCTACCTGTGCGTTTATATCCCCAATTCGCTCTTTGTTCCTTCTTAATGCCTTGTTTAATGCCTTATTAAAATATAGAGCAAAGGCAGCTAAGAATGGCAAAAAGCAGAATACGGCAATCGTTACTGGCGCGTTAATAAAGAACAAAATGACAAACGCTCCGATAAAGCGGATGAGATATTTGACATAGTCTTCCGGACCATGGTGGTACAACTCGGAAACCAGCAGAAGGTCGTTTGTAATTCGAGACATGAGCTGGCCTGTCTTTTCCTTATCGTAAAAGCTAAAGGAAAGCTTTTGCATATGTGCGAACAGCTCACTGCGCAGATCACTTTCCATACGAGCACCGACTTCATGCCCCTTGTAGTCCACAAAGTAGTTCCCGATATTCTGGATCGCAATTAAAACAAGCATCAGCCCGCCAACCCAATACACTTTATTTAGCGCAGTGGACAGGTCTCCTTCCAGAACATCGTTCGTGATATACCGAACGAGCAAGGGAAACACCAAAGTTGCAGCCGATGTGACCAAGGAGCACGCCAAAACCGTAAGATATATCGGTAAATAAGGTTTATAATAAGAGAGAAATTTTTTTACTGGAAAACTCATAACTTACCCCTTTATTGTGTTTTTAAATAAACACATATAAGGGGGGACACCGTTCACAAATTTAAGGAAGCGTTCCACCCTTATATGTTTGTACGGTTTGATTCGTCATGTCAGTCATGTAAATTGCCTCCTTACTAGTTAATACATCCATTGTAAGCGATTTCATCCGAAGTACACAATGTAATTTCACAAATTTCGTTCATATCTGATTTTAATTAAAGAGCTTCAGAATGGATATTTTCTTTCTTCCACATTACCAGCTAATATGAAGTCAAGATTTAACGGTAAAAAGAAAATCATGATAGTAAAAAAATGGGCTTACCATTTGAATGTACATTTGAAGACTATTAGGGGAACGGCCGCATGCTCATCAATTTAATATTTTATATGTCCCCCAAAGTGAAAAAATCAGAGTTATATTTAGCAAAAAAAACAAAATTTCCACTTTGGGGTATTTATTATTCTTAGCTTGATGGCTATGGGGTGATACCTGTCAAAACAGAAAAAAATAAAAGCACCTGTTGCCTGGGGGACAATCATGTGCTTTACTTATGAGTTTTTATATTTTAAATACCTTTGAGTTTCTTGAAATCAAATAAAAATGTATCATGGGCAAATATATTTATGTGGTTGTTGCTTCCCAATTCAGTTTCGGTCTGATTGATTTTCCTTCAAAGGTCTCTGTGGAAAAGACCTTTAGTGGAACCAGATCGTCAATACGGTCAAAAATCTTTTGCAAGTCATCCTGCTGGGCTTCTACCATCTTGATCGACATTATGTTACATTGGCAGGTTCCACCTCAAGAAAAAAGGCCCATTTAAGCTAATAGATACCACTTTGATATTGGGTAAAAATGATCTATAAATTCGCTTCCTCGCTAAATAGTATTTGTTTAAAGATTCATAGGGCTGTCCATACTGATTTATAGCTTTCCGGTAATTGTACATATAGTTGCTCCTCAATAAGCTTAATTTTTTCTTCATTAATACCGCCTGTGAAGTCACCATCTTCCTCATATTTATCAATAAACTTTTCAACTGTTAAATACTCCAAGTCTTTCACCTCAATTGTTTTCCATTTCGTATTGTTTAGCTCTCCATCTCCAATACCTTTCTCTAAAATTATCGTACTGTGCCTTTAAACTGGATCTTGTCTGAAATTATCTCCGTTTAATTTTAGCACATGTAATATTTTGTATATTCTTGATGTAAACTCTCGGGGTCTCTACAATGGCACCTGGTTCTTTTTGAATTAAATGATGTAAATTTATTTGCGAACCATCTTTTGCGAAAGACGCTTTTCCTTACACTATTCATTTGTTCAAAACCGAGATTTTTAAGTAAGTAAATTCTTCTGTGTATGTTGTTTATTCCACACTTTAATATATACTCCATTGATATCTGGAGCTTCTTCCGTCCATGGAAAAATCTTAGAAATCTAAAAAAGATGATCCCGCGTCAATACCGAAATCATCTTTTATGTGTATTAAATCTGAGATTTTAAGCCGCCCAATTAATGGGTTTAGTTCATACAGCTAATCAATAGTTTCTTTTAAACTGGAATTTTATTTTACTCTAAATACTCAGCTTCCCACCTTTCTTGTTTTTCAACAGGACTAAGTTGGGAAATATCTTCATATCCATAATTGATTTTCATTTTGCCAGTGTTATCTAAAATAAAAGTTAAATTGGTCCACAATTTTTGTTCTTGCGTGTTAAATTCTTCAAGTAAATCAGAGAAACATCTATATAATTTATTTTCTAGTTCATCAAACTTATTTTCATCAACAATAAACTCATCAGTAATATCAAGACTATACACTGATTCTTCACGTGAATCAGGATAATAATAAAAGAAAACCTTTTTATAGCACTCTCTGATCTCAGCATATAAGTAAACTTTTTTCCATTCTTCAGGTATTATATTCACTAATATATCTGCGATTTGCTGATAAATTTGCTCCATATCTTTAGTTTCCATATTGTGTACCCCCTGTATAGTTTGTTAACCGATCTGAATATTTTTTTCCATCGATTGTATAATTAATGTTAAATTCGGATGGTCGCATTGATTGTCCTTCGTATAAAGGTTTTATTTTTATTGTTACAACTTTTCCTTCCGTTAAAGCTTTTTTCCATGTATTCTCTAGAGTTTCATACTCGCTCCTATTTAGAGTAGCATTCATAGGGACTAAATTGTCAATATCACCTGACCCTTTAAAAATACTCGCAATTAAATGTCCCCCATCATCATTAGAGACTCTATCGTTCCCACCGACAATCCTTTGAGCGTATGGATTTCGCCCTGCCTTTCCTAATTCTAATTTTGCCTCAACAACAGTTATTCGGCCATTACTATCTGTATTGTATTTGTACCCGTCTCTCGTTGTATATTCTACGTTAGGTTTTAAAGTCTTTTTACGATTAACTTTGGTATATTGGTTGCCATACTCAACTCTAACTCCCACTATCGCTTTCGCCTTAGAAATCAATTGCTCTTTTAAATTAACACTATTTACAGTGTTATAGGGAACACCACCATCCAGCGCAACTTGACGGTTCAGGTTATAAGGCAATAAGTTTTGAATTGATATCTGTTTTGCCGCAGTGTTAGTTTTATCTGCAACTTTCCGGGCTACTTTCCTCGTATCGGCTACCCCAGTCTTTACTACCGCTGTCGTACCTTTCGTGCCAACGACCGATGTCACAACAGTTCCGAGTGCATAGGTTACCCAGCGCGAACGTGAATAGGCGTCCCCATTGATCATGTCCCGTTTAAAGGACTCCTCAATCGCGTTTGCAATATATTTGGCTGTATCAACAGGGTGGATAATCGAGTCGACACCTTCCATCGTACCGAATGGATCGGTGATTAAATCCTTAACTCCATCAAATAGATCCTTCCCGACATCGAAAAGGCCCCGGCCAATTCCTTTTCCGATCTCCGCATTTTGTTGGGCCATTTCCAGCTGCCTGAACATGCTTTGCTGGGAATCTGTCAGGTTGTCATATCCAATTTCCTTAGCGATCTTTAAATATTCATCCGGATCATTTACGCTGGCTAGCTGTTTTTGCAGCTTTTCGATTCGCCTTTCTTCAGCTTCTGCTTTCTTAATTGAAAGATATTCGCTAGTCTCCCTTTTCCTATCTTGTAAATCCTTGTAGACGTTACTGCTTTTATAGGACTTGGCATCGAAAAAGAGGGATGACACCTGTCCGCCCTTGATGCTTGAACCTTGGATTTGCTCCATAAGTGCTAGGGTAGTAGCCTGGTCCGCTTCGGACTTTTCGTAGTCTGCCAACAAAGCCTGGTCCTGCTCATGGACTTTTTGGATCGTATTCGTTCGTTGTTGTTCGGCCTGATTGATTTTCTCTCCAAAGGTTTCCACGGAAAAGACCTTAAGTGGAACCAGGTCGTCAATACGGTCAAAAATCTTTTGCAAGTCATCCTGCTGGGCTTCTACCATCTTGATCGACATATTATTTGCATTCGCCAGCTCTTCCTCTAGAAAAGGGACTTGAACGATCGTTTGACCGCCAAGCTTCTCCTCTTCCACATCCCCGGCAATATTCGTGAAGAAAGCAATTTGCCGATCCACCAACCGAAGCCAGCTGTCCACCACGTCAATCTGAGCCTGGAAAAAACCTTTTATCGATTCAGCCCCTTTTCCCTGAAATTCATCATCGAAATTCACGATATTGGAAAACTCTTTTTTTAAATGGTTTAACTGATCTCTGAATTCACTATACTGGCGGGCGCGTTCTTCCATCGCATTTACCAGTGTCTCAGCTTCATAGATTTTAATCGACATTGTTTTGGGTAACCCTTTCCGTGAATTCCCATCCAGCTTATAAATCTAATACTATGTAAAAATATGGGTTTCTTTAATTGTAAGCAAACCTGCGACTTTCCTTCAAGAAAAAAGAGATGAAAATGTAACAATTGAGCATAAAGCACCAGAAAGAAGGACTAGCAACTTGCCGAAAAGAAATGGGCTAACCGGGCTAATGTTTGATTAGTTATTTCTCAATCCCGACCTTGTCTCCCTTCTCCACATCTTCAAACACCCCAAATTCTTTGTGAAAGTGAAGATCCACTGTGCCAATCGGACCATTCCGCTGCTTGGCCAGAATTACTTCAATGATATTTTTTTCCTCGCTATCCCGGTCATAGTAATCATCACGATAAAGAAAAGCGATAAGGTCTGCATCTTGTTCGATTTGGCCGCTTTCTCGCAAATCTGATAGCATCGGCCGTTTATTTTGCCGGCTTTCGACGCCGCGGCTAAGCTGGGAAAGGGCAATAACCGTTACATTCAGTTCCCTCGCCATGTGTTTTATGTCACGGCTGATAGCGCTGATTTCTGCCTGACGGTTCTGGTTGTGTTTCGGATCCCCGACAATCAGCTGGAGATAATCGATAACCACCAATATCTTCTTTCCTTCACCATACGTCTTTCTCATTTTCCGGACCTGCGACCAAATATAACTGATATCTATTGCCGCCCGATCATAAATATGGAGAGTTGCCAGGGACAGTTTTCCCATTGCATCTGCTAATTTCGCCCAATGCAGGTCATCAAAGTATTTTCGGGGATTTCTCAAATTCTGGGTACTGATATGGCCCAGAGAGCTGGCTGCTCGTTTTAGGAGCTGTTTTTTAGCCATTTCGAGTGAAAAAATCAGCGAAATATGCTCTTCGGCTGCATGAACCGCAATATGCAAGGCAAAGGCTGTCTTCCCTACGCTGGGACGGGCCCCAATCACGATAAAGTCGGACTCCTGAAACCCGCCTGTAAGCTGATCAAGCTTGTTAAAGCCGGAAGGAATGCCAGTTATGTCGCCAATCTCCATTTCGCAATCATAGTATATATCGGTCAGACAAGGCAAAATGCTTCCGCTGTCCCCGTCCATGCCATTCTGCTCAATGGCCATAAGCTGTTGGATTCCTTTATGAATCGTACTTCCAATTTCCTCTGTTTTCGCCTCCTCGATCATTCTGCCTGCTATTTCGATTGCCTTCCTTTTTTGAGAGTACTCCAAAACGGTATCCTGGTAAAAGTTGAAATTAGCGGTGCTGGGCACACTTCCGGCTAAGTCTGTTAGATAGCTAATGCCGCCAATCTTTTCAAGGTTCTGCGTGCCGATTTGCTCGACAACCGAAATAACATCAATCGGTTTTCCCTGTTCATCCAGACGCTTCATTGCCCAAAGAATTCGCTTCAATCTTGCCAAATAAAAATGCTCAGGTATTAATGTACAATCCTTTATCAGATCTTCCTCCAAAAATAAGGAGCCAATCACAGCCTCTTCCGCTTCCTGGTTAAACAACACAGCTGCCTCCATCACGTTCACCCCTTCATGATTCCAAGTATCTTTCTCATTCTGGCTAATTCTTCTAGGATGACATTATCGGATGCCGGCTTTTGATCGACATTAAGGACTGCGATGGTTTCCTGAATACCAGGAACGTACCGGGAAACTCCTTCTCCGCCGTCAACAAGATCAGCCACTTTCGGCGGAAACTGGGAGACGGCAACGAAAGCAAGAAGGTTTTTTTGTGCCTTTTCAAAAGAAAAACTCTGTAAGGCTGCATGCCAGGAATCCAGCTTCTTCTGGTCGAACTCAAACTTCTCATAAAACTCCGCAATTAAATCCAATAAGTTAAAAACGTCTTTTTTAGTCATGTAAATTCAAATCCTCCCCCCGAAGCCTTCTCTTTGCTGGCTTTTGATTTAAATAAGCTTCAAATTTCGTCCCAAATAAAGTCTCCGGCCTAAGATACTTACTCCATTTCGGATCATTCAACCATTCTGCAGCTTTATGATCGATCACTTTCTTAAACTCAGCTAAGGTAAACCCTTCCCTGAATCGAGCTCTTATCAACTCCATTGTTTTTCTCGTATTAGGGTTGTAAGCCGAATAGGTTTTCTCGTTTAAATACTGAATGATTTCGGAAAAAGGCAAGATTTCTTTTTTCTCTGTTGTATTCTTTGAAGTAATCTCTGTAGTAATCTCTGGTATTGCTTGGCTCTTGCTGAAATCCTCTAGGTCGCTCTCTGAAACCGCAGATGGTTCAGGTTGACCCGGGCACGATTCTTCCGGCTCTTCTCCATCCATTAACTCAAGCTTTTCATAATCAATCGTATACCATTTGGTCTTGTCCATTTTGCTACGGTTGAAGTTGGCGGAAATCAAGTAGCCAAGGTCCTCAAGCGCCATGATCGTGCGTTTGATGGTGCTCTCTGACCAAAACGGCAGCTGCTTATTCCAATCCTTGTAGGTGTTATACACCCACCTTCTCCCTTCAATCACATGCGAACTGGAAGACAGCCAATAATGAATCTGCTGCAGGACAATCGCTTCATTCAAACCAATTTTCACAGCCAAAGACGGAAGCAGCACTAACGTTTTTTCATTGATTAATAACTTGCTCATAGAATTACTCCTCCTCAATCTAAAATAGTTAAGTTGGCATTCAGCCAGTTCATGGAGAAAACGTAATTCATTATCTTATCTGCCACACTGCCCTTCTCCATGAACCTCTTTCATCTTTTAAATAAAGTTAAAAAAGGAAAAAGTAGCATGGTGGATAAAAAAGTTTTTTCGAAAGACAATCAGGCTATCAGCAAGAAAGTAAAAGTCCATATATATATTACATTGGAAAATGACATTTTTATTTTGAATCAGATCATCTGCTAGCCAATGGGTGAATAATAAATAGATACTTGCCCTGTTGAGCTGCCAATACAAACAGTCTGGAAATGGTACTTACTAGACAAGAACTGGGTGCGAAAAAAACGAACGAAATTCCAAAGATGGTTAACTCTAGTTGAATAAAATAATATCCGGAAATAAAAAATGGTGGCTGATTAAGGAGGCCACTGAAAATCTACTGGCTTTTAGGAATTTCCTGTTGCCTTAAAGAAAAAAGCCAACTCTCCTTCCATATTTTTGGAAGGAGAAGTCGGCTTTTTTCTTTTTTTCAGGTTGTTTTTCCTTAAATTTAATCCAGTATCTTTAGGATTCTTTTTAGATTTACGGCGAAAATGGCCATAGCCCCTTGTAATTCAATTCCATACCAATTAGACCCGAGGATGTGGCCACATCATACCCGTGTCTGTGCTTCAGCTCACTATTCTTTGCCTCAATCTTATATCATTCTTTTGATTTCTCCTTAAAATACTCACTTTTTTGGAATTTTTCCTGTTCGGTATGCACATTTGATTTAATGGTAACCGAGTAAGTCTTGTTTTTGGCTTCTTCTTTATAACAGCCTACTTTGAAAGGGGACCGTTTGCACTTCTCAATGTCAAAGTAGTAGGTATCGACCAGATTGACAGCTACACCCTTCTTTCCTCCGCAAGCTTCCCTGAATGCCATATGTCCAGCTTTACAAACATACATCCCAGCGTCTTTATTGAATTCAAATTCGTCTTCTTTTTTACGAAAACCCTGTGTTAAGGAGGGATTTAATTTAGCTACTAATTTTATTTCCTTTTCATTGGTGTATTCAATATTTCCTTTTTCAGAATAGGCTGCATCACCAATGACCGTATCAACTTCCATTCCAGCCTTGATACTTTTTTCAATGAGCGTTTCCAATTGCTTTCCGTCATTCTTTTCACCTGTCGTAATCGTTGCGGCAGTAATAATCCGTTCTTTGCTCATTGCCATGTGCATCATGTATCCAAAAAAGGAAGAGTCGGCCGTCTTATGTCCAGGTCCTTTGAACACTGGAGCTGCTCCATATCATCTACAATCGCCTCTTTCAATAGATTCAACTGCTCCTTCACTTTTGGATACTGTATAAGGGTTTCTTCCTTCTCAATTACCTTGATGAGTTCCTCAGAGTAGGCGATGATTTCGTCCTCCAGCACATCCGTCTTTGTCATTATCAAGGCAATATTTATCCTGAAGTTCATCGTAAACAAAGGAAAAGTCGACTAGATCATTGATTGTTGTGGTATGAGCATTAAACGTTTGTTTTACAAATAAAAAAAAGCCCGTTTAGGACTTCTTATATTACTTTCTCAGCTGAGACATTATAATTTACCTTCACTTTACCTTCGGCGACCTTATCAAGATGCCACCACCATTGTTCAATCGGAATACCGTTCTTATCAGATAAAGAAAAGTCGTATACTTTACTGATATGTTTAGCCATTTCCTCCGCTTTTTCCACTAACATCAAGTCATACATGACGAGCATAATTTTCTCGTTCATATCTAATTTATCAACGATATTTTCAATTTGTGTTCTATCATGCAGCATCCTTAAATGTTCATAAGCACTATAATCTAAATCCTTAACATCATCACCGTAATTCAGAATGTCTTGTTTAAATTGGCTCATTTCAACACATCCTTTACTTTTCCAAAATAGGTGTACCCAGGATTATTCACACCATGCTGAATATGAGATTCTATAATTCCTTTTATTTTCTCTTTTATCTCCAGATTCAACGATTTCCCCCCTATTTCCCAATATCTTGATTCCTATTATAAACAATTACCGCACACGCATCAATCAAAGCAAGTTTCGGAAGAACCTATGAAGTAATTGACTGAATTAATGTTTTGCTCTGATTACTATCTTAACTATCTATTTGAGAAGCTTCCCAATATCGATACAACAGACGAGAGTGCCTTAGATAAAATACTACCTTGGTCATCGACTCTTCCTATCACTTGTATAGTCTTCAACAAGTTATCTAAATAATACTGAGTCTTCATTCTGTTTAGCAGGGGGATTGTTTGGCGCTTACAAAATTTAAATACAAACTAAAAGCCCGCAAACAGAAACCGCAGCTGACAAAGAACAGCAAGCTTTTCAAAACCATCATTCACAGTAAATTGGTTTTCTCTAAAACATGTGATAACATTTACTCTGATATAAGAAGAGGAAGTGATTACACTGATATCAATCGAAATACCAAAACCGGATCTTACTATTACCCAACGTGAACAAGTCAGAGTGGAAAATGAACCTGAAATACCAAGTACATATGGGTTCATTGATTTCCACCTGATCCCAAGAGATAAGGCTGGAATCATTATGTTTTATAACAATAAGGATAAGCTGTTGTTTGTTGGGAAAGCCAGGAAGTTAAGGCAAAGAGTCAAGAAGCATTTTGAGGATAACGTATCCCCTATCAAAAATCACAGGGATGAAGTACACAAAATTGTGATTTCTTTCGAAGAAGACCCGATGTATAGAGAGATTTATGAAACCTTTATCATTAATAAACTTCAATCGGAATACAATGTGGACAAAGTGTTCTTTCGATAGGGGATATTCCCGCTGATTTTTGTTCCAGGATGTTTAAGTTGTTCGAAAAAGACTTTTATTACTCCGGTCTTCCGGCAAGGTGTTCATGTTGGGAAACTGGGTTAATTTTAGTGCACACACTTATAAAAAGGAAAAGCTGACCCGGGAGTATCGTTTCCCATACGATCTTTTGGGCCAGCTTCTTGTCTTTTTTTTCCTCTTCTTTTTGATTTCCATCCAATTAGGGTACCCAAAATATGCAGACTGTTCAGCAGTTTTACATATCTATCCCCACTTGTTTTCTTTGATGCAATTCATTAGTCGAGGAATTGCAATTAAATGGGGAAATACAAATAAATACATATTTGTATCAATTACTACTCTTGGTTTATTAGCCATTTCTTTCAAGTTCAATTTCTTTTTTGATATCGTCTGTTGTTAATCCTTGAGAACGCATTTCTTCTTGAAGCAGTTTCTTCATTTCCTTAAAAGCATCTAAAGTAAGGTGCACATCAATTACTGCCATTTTATTCTCATCCTCATTGGTCATATACTACACCTCCTAAAAGTGGTAGATAGAATATGCATTTGCTACCCTTATTACACCATATTAAAGCAGAAAGAGGTGTTAATAAAAAGATCTCTTAATCATTGTTTGTGATTTAAGTCCAATTCCGACAATTAGTTAAATGGATTATAACCCCTCACAAAATCTACTACTTCATCTTACATCTTACAGACCGGCCACCAATTATCATCCACCATATGCTGAAGAAGGAGGGGCTGGGACGCCTCTTTTTGATAACTTTTGCCTGTACACTCAAAAAATACACGCGTTTAATGACCTAACTGGTAAAGAAAGAAATGTTATTAATTTGGCTCAAAATCAACATGTAACATTCACAAATACTTTATATAATACGAAAGCAACCTTGTATCGGCTGCTTTCGTATTATTTGTTTCTATTGATTTAACAGCTGCACTTCAGTACCTATGTTAAAAATGATCAATAATTGCCGCAAAAGCCTCTGGCTGAAATGTATGAACGGTTAAAAACACATATCGGGAATAGGATCTTCGGTAAGAAGCGATCGTATTTGTTACAAATTTGATTCTTTCCATTTTTGAAATTGATTCAAAAAAAGACCGTACTAAAATAAGTGTTCCTGCTGCAATTTTTCAGGAAGCCAAGTTTGAAGCAATTTTCAGCTTCCCCAATTTATAGTCCATAGCTTGCTTCATCATCCTGCCACATAGAAAGTACAAGTGAACACTTTTTATTTTCGAATGTTTATTACTCCCATCTAACTGATTCCTGGGAATATAAACAGCTTGCACTGTTCGATTGGTTATTTCAGCTGTTGTTCCCTCATATCCTACATGGATACAGAAGTGCCTTTTCGCAAATATTAAACTTACGGAGATTAATTATGTACTCTTAATTGAGATCCGAACATATAATGTAACAACTAAAATTATACAAAGGTGATCTGTATGAACCTTAAGGATAATCCTAATCGGGACAATAAAATAACAGCCGAACATTACGTGGAAAAAAAAATGGTCAAAATCCAAAACATAATTAGCGAATCACTTCGAAAGATGAATGAAATCGTAAATGAAAATAGTAAAAGCGATAGTGCATAACCATCGCTTCTGATTTGTGTTGTCCTTATTAAGCTCGTTTTTTTCCTTCCACAATGCTTTGCATTTTATCCATGGACCTTTTACTCATTCTTTCGATTTTCCCTTGTTTGGAACGAACAAAGGTTTCAACCGAAACTTCCTGTTTTCTCCTGCTCGATTTAAGAGCCACAGGTTTTCTATTTACTGCCACTTTCATTGTTCTTCCTCCTTCGCTGCATCAATTAGCTGCTTGCGAATCCAGACCAAATCATGGAGTTTTCTTATTGCAATTGTACCATCTATGTTAGAATTTCTCAATTGCTTCATGAAACTTGGATCCATATAATAACGAACTATCCATTTTGGGACTTCGTAAAACCGTAAAATAATGCCGTCCTCCAATACACTGTAATATTTATCGTGGTTTAGAATTTTCACATAAACATTATCCTGATTATTGATATGCGTTATGTCGATTTTAGTATCATTTTGAGAACGGGGACGAAATTCTGTAGCTTTGTTAAGGAACTGGCCTTCACGTATGTACGTAACTACCCCTTCAAACAAATCTAAATCTCGTTCATCCCAATGGTGATTAGTTGCCACTCTTTCTGTTGTCTCTTTGAATCTGTCTAACACTTTGGAAATAATAATTAATTCATTTCCTACTTCACTTGATTCTTGTTCAACTAGTTCGAGAGCTCTTCGATGTTCTTGCTGCTGGTCACCCATACGCATTTTATAGTCGGCTTCCTTACTGCCCCAACTTTGTTTTTCTATAACCCACTCTTTCTTAACTTCTTGTGTCTTTTGTTCCCACTCATTTTGTAGTTTTTCGAAATGAGGTCTTAAGTCATCCAGGATCTCTTGGATGTCTTTAAGGACGAATTGATCATTTCTATGAAGTAAATCTTCAAATAACTTATGTACATCGGGGCGGTGTGTCTTAAAGGCGTTTTGAGACTCCCACGACTAAAGTCGCAAGCCCTG
>NZ_RYZZ01000024.1 GCF_003989135.1 Peribacillus cavernae | reverse complement strand
AGAATTGAAGAAACGCGGTCTAATCGTTTCTAGACGACGAATTGGGCGAATTATGCAAGAGCAGGGCCTTGTCTCGGCTTACACCGTAGCTCAATTTAAACCCCATGTGAAGTCATGTAACGAATCAGAACAGAAGAATGAATTAAATCGCAAGTTTGACCAGGAAGATGAAATGTCAGCGATTGTGAGCGATTTGACATACGTAAGAGTCAATCAAAAATGGCATTATGTATGTGTGTTTGTTGACCTCTTTAATCGAGAAATCGTGGGCTGCAGCACAGGACCAAACAAGGATGCATTACTCGTTTATCGTGCGCTGGCCTCCATCAAAGTGGATCTCAATAAAGTGCAAATCTTTCATACGGATCGAGGAAATGAGTTTAAAAATAAACTGATTGACGATGCTTTAGAGACGTTTAAAATTCAGCGTTCTTTAAGTATGAAGGGCTGCCCATATGACAATGCCGTAGCTGAAGCCACGTTTAAAATCATCAAAACTGAGTTTGTTAAGGGACGACATTTTGATAGTTTAGAAGATTTGACAAGAGAACTACACGACTATGTCCACTGGTTTAATTACTTGCGAATTCACGGAACACTTGGTTATGTAAGTCCGATTGATTACGAAAATGCAGACCTTAAGGAATTTGTCTAGTTTAGTGTTGACATACCAAACTTTAACTCTTGTTCTCCACGCTTTTAAAAAGACCTTTTCTAACCAGTTTTCCTTTAGTTCACGATTATGGTCTAATTGATAATTATCTATAAATTCCTTGATCTTAACTATCTTGTGAATATACCTGTCATCTTACCCATACCAAGCTTGAATCATATCTTGCAATTCGATCCCTAAATGATCCTCGCAGAACGTTTCAAATGCCAAAAGAAAAGCCTGAACTTCATTTACAACTCTAAACTCAGCATTCGGCTCTAGTTCTTTACAATTAAATTCATTGAGTATCTTCATGATGGATATTTTTTTGTCGTATTCTAAAAGTTGAATTACAAAGACTGTAACGATATCCCTCGAAGCTTCCATTCTTGCTGTAAAGGCGTTATCTGGTTCATAATAGTTAACCATTGGGCATGACTTTACAAGCTTTTTACGTTGTACTTCATCACCATTAACAAATGTCTTGATAACCATTTTAAAACGGTCATTTGCACTTAACTTTGGATATATCTTGTCGTTCATTTTTTTAAAAGTATTTAAGCTAGTTTTAACACTCATTTATTTGCCCTCTCCCTCCAGTTTTTGCACCACTTCCTTGAGTTGTTCAAGTTCTTCTTGCAAGTCCCCCATTTCTATACTTTTTAGCGTTGTATTTGATAGAGCATTAATGGCCTTTGCTTTCTCATTTGTCATTTCCCCTGTAGTTAATAAGTAATTAATAACCCTGGACAACATTCTCCTAACATCTTGGGGCCGATTCAGCCTTACGTCGTTTTTATACAGTGGCGCCATTTTTTCAATCCTCCCTTTAAAGGCTTTAAATCAACTTATCGAGCTATTATTCTGGTACATTTTTTAGTAAGTTTTAGTACATTTCGTCCTTCTCGGAAAATGAGGAATCGAGAGCAGCTGTTAAAAACCAACCTCAAAATTTATCATGTTTTCCCCTTCTTTTTTATAATGTAATCAAGGTATTGTTCTACTTTGCGAAAAACAAAATCAACCGTGTTGCTGTTAGCTATTATTTTGCTATTTATGATTTTGCGCTGGTTGGGATACTGGGTTTCCCTCCATGCTTCCCAACCGCCTTCAATATACTCAACATAGATACTGCTTACATTACTTAAAGTAACAGTGTAGAGTTCCCCCGGAATGGCAACCATAAAGCCAGCTCGCCATTCATCTCAAGAATAGCTAATATCTCCCTTTTATTATCTCCTATACTGGCAGTAATTGAATCGGGGAGATATTTACCTTTTTTTACACGAATATCATCACCATCTTCTAACAACTCCGCCCCCAACCGTTCAGCTGACTGAATAATGCTTATACAGTCAATCATATAATCAAGTCCTCATTATCTTTATTTTCCAACCCTTGATTTTCACCCACATTACCCACATTTAGTTTAATCTCTTGTCGGTCTTGGTTTTGTAGCGTGGATGCTTCTGGGACACATTGATACACATTACCCACGTTTGGTTTCCCACTGCTTGAGTTATGTGTATTGTGTACTGACAGGGACTCATCATCCACACGTTGTTTTTTCCTCTTTAAAAGGATTTGTGGACTATTGTGGGTATTGTGGGCTCTTTTCCGGGTATCCATAAGGTATGGGTTCACTTCTAAAAAACTTTTCCGGCCATCTTTTTTTCTATGAACAAATCCTCGTTCCTCCAATTCTAACAATGTCGTTTTTAAGTGAACGGCTTTTTTAAATCGTTTCCTGGTAAGGTTTTGAATATCTCTATATTCAATAACAGGCTTATCTTGCCGCTTAATCACATCTAGTAGATACTTTGCATCTTGGTTACCTTGATCGGCTCCCATGCAGCCATAAGCCGCTTTGGCATGTTCAATAAAATACCTAGCTAACTTCTGGGCTTTATTAAATGTTTCTGCTTGTATTTGTTTTGGTATTTGTCCAATGCTTGGCTTATTCTCAGGCAAATCTTGTACATGTTCAGCTACATGGAGTAATCCTGCCACCCGGATAATTTGCCCCGCGTCCTATTCGATCAACAGCGCAATAATCACCACTGAACCCTTTTAAAAATATTTCTAGGTTTGCTTTTCCATCGGAAGCATAACGTCCTGCCATAATGTTAAATATTCCGCCTCCCTCCGCTGACAGCAAGGCCATTTTTTCATTATTCTCGGCCATTAAATCTGCTAGTTTTTCCGGTGTTACATCTTCAGTTATAAGACGTGGAAGGGTTATAATTTTTTGTTCATCAATTTCATTTGTTAAAACACAAATTTCGTTTAACGTAATTTGATCTCCAGTTTTGGCGTATTCCTTTTCAAGATGTTCTAATCTTTTTGTTTAGCTTTCAACTTTGCCTTTTGCTCGGATACTTTCTTGGCTAACCGTTCCCGTTCCTCTTTTTCGTAGTGCGTTACTGGCTCTTGTAACGCTTTAAAAACCGAACTTTTCCGATTACCAGGAGGAAGTGCTAAAATCGTATAGGTGTTTAACGATTCGCTCCATTCCCCTGTTAAGCGAACATAAAATTGTTTGGCTAACGCTGTAGATAATACAGATATAGCCGCCATCCCTGGCGCATCTACAGGAGTCTGTGTCGATTCAGCCACACCCTCCACATAATTACGTAACCATCTTGGGAACACATGCACCGGGAACGGAGGGAGCGTGTAGTCATCAAAGAAGATAGGTTTATGCCATTCTATTTCTTGTTCCTTGTTATGGTGTGCCCTCATAACCTCTTTTGCCGCCTCATATTCCGCCATTAATTCAGCGTTAAGACTCACGTTCCCTTCCTCCCTTCAAGCGCTTTAATTCCCTTTTTAAAATACTCTGGAATGTGGTCTCTATGACTTCAATAGATTCTGGAGGATTATTTCTCTCATTCCATAAAAGCATTAATTCATAGACTATAGGAGCCGCTATCCCATGCCTTAGCAAGTACCCGGAAAGGGAAGCAGCGGACATGTTCCGTTCTCCCTTCACCAACGCCTTGAATGATTTTTATCCAATAGTCGTCTGGTTTTTTTGCAGGTTTTTCTACTACAGGATCAACTATCATCTGTAATAACCAATCGGGCATATAGTATAATGCGACACTAAGCGGTCTACTAGATAACTCCCATTCATATCTTTTCCCACAAGCATGTAGAGAAGGAGCCACCACAATATATCCTCCTTCTCCCCTAACGTCTAATCCAGGTAATATGTTAGTTCGATTCCTAACGTACCCTGGATTTTTAAATAAAATATGGCGACCTCCTTCCCCTGTAATTGCCTGTATCGTTTCAGGAAGCGGTCCATATTGGTTTATTAGTAGATTCAACGAGTCTTCCCCTCCATGTCGAGGATCAATATCTAAAACAACAAATCCACTCTGTTGTCCTGTGGCTATTGCAATGTTGGCATCTGGCCACTTTTTCCACCAGCCATTTATTACATCTAAGTTAGTGGAAGCGGATTTTAAACCGTTTTTTGTACGAGGATGTTTACCAGTACTTTTACAGTTAGGATTATAGCAAGAGCATAACTTCCCTTTTGGTGTATGAAGTGGAAAGACTGACCAATTTAATTTACTTGCATACGCTAGAGCTACTTTCCCGTTCGGTGAGACCCTGTAATTACACATTTCATACCTCCAAATAAATTCATCATTTTAAGTTTTTCTTCATTTCAATCCACTGAAAGAAGTCTTCTTTATCAACACGTTTTGATAAGCCAATACTAAAGCACCTTATTCCACCTGCTTCTTCACTAATTTGCATAAGTTCATATACACGGCGTCTTGATATTCCTAAGTAATCTGCAATATGCTGAGCCGTTAATATATTCGGAAGGCTTTCCATTCCCATAACTTACACCTCCAAATCTAACTTTAATTTTTCAATGACTTTTAAGATTTCTTCCTTTTTGTCTTTGGGTAATTCTTGTCTCAATAATCGGTATAAGGAATTCTCATGAATGCCTAACTTTTCGGCTATGAGCCAATTGGGAACTGAACCTTTAGCTTTTCGAATGTCTTCATTTCTCCTATGGTTTTTCATAATATCCCTCCTTTGTTATTGATTGGTGCTGGTGCTGGTGTTGGTGTTACAATCATTGTATCAAAAAGTTGTTACGTTAATTAACAATAAAAACGCGTATTATCGTAACATACGGTAACAATCTTATAGGAGGAATAAAATGTATAACTATTATCCGTTATCCCATAGTTCAAAAATTAATTTGTATCCAGTAGAACTTGTGTCAATTGAAAACCTAGTTGTCGAGCAGCAAAATTTGGGACCTGGCTCAAAAGAATTGTTAAAGGAAAGTATTAAAAATTGGAGGAAAGCTTCAGGGGAGAATATGTCTTTTGCTTTGAAATTGGCGAGTTTAGAAAGAGATTCCCATCAGATCATTTTTAATAATGATGGTTTGATGGATAAATTCGCTAGTTTAAAAACTATCAAAGATATCGAGGCATTTTCCATGAAGTATGGTTTGTTAGGAATTACACACCCTGATAATCTACAGGTTAATTCCAATTCCCCTGCAATAATGGCTACCTTAGAGCCACCTATTCTCTTTACTAAATATGATTTTAGTGTTTTTGAACCCATTGAATTATGGCAATGGCATATAGATGAAGTTCGAAGAATTCTGAGGTTGTATCATACTGCAAGAAAAGCAAATTCCGAGGAACTTTTATATGAAGTAATTGAGATAAAATTGCATAGTGGAAGGTTTGGTAGTTTAGCGGAAGACAGGGAGATAACAGAACGTTATTTTGTCTATTGGACCAACGGAGAAGTAATTCTTATGCTACCAAAAGAATTTGAAGAAAAGTCCATGCTTGATATTGCCCAATATACATTAGCTAAGATTTTGGAATTGCGTATATCGGGAGGAATCAATTTAGGGCCCGGAGAAGTAATTTCTAATACTTCAACAAAGGAATTTACGATAACGGAACAGCGATATTCTAAGTATTTACTTGCTGCTATTTATTATGACCTCTGGCAGACCATTAACAACTCAAAAAATGTCTACCTTTGTGAAAACAGGAATTGCCGGTTTCCTTTTGTAAAATCCGGGCGCAAAAAATATTGCAATGAGGCTTGTAAGCAAGAAGCATATAGAATACGTATTGTAGAAAAAGGAGGAAAGGAATAAAAATGAGTCATATATATAGACCACGTTGTAAATGCGAAGGTAAGAAATGCAAATGTGGAGCAAGTTGGGCTTACATTGTGGATGTAGGTAAAGACCCTAAAACCGGAAAACGTAAACAAAAGAAAAAAAGCGGTTTCCGGACGAAAAAAGAGGCTGAAGCGGCGGTTGCTATTATTGAAAACGAAATAAATCAAGGCCTTTATGTGAAAGAAAGTGATGTGACATTTGAGGGCTTTGCTTACGAATGGTTATCCCTTTATGAAGGGACTGGAATTGTAAAAGAAAGCACTGTACGTATTCGAATACATGAAATTAAACGGTTATTGGACTATTTTGCTAAGCTAAAATTAAAAGACATCAATAGAAGGCAATACCAAAATGCCTTAAATGACTTAAAGAAAAGAGGATATGCTCAGAACACTATTGAGGGCGCCCATCGAACTGGCAGAATGATCTTTAAAAAAGCAGTAGAATTAGAAATACTAAAAAAGGACCCTACTGAGTATACTCAGGTTCCTAAACAGCAAAAAACTATTGAAGAGTTGGAGGGACGAAGAGGCTTACCAAAATATTTAGAGAAAGAGGAACTCAAGCATTTCCTCCACATAGCAAAAAAGTTTGGAATAGACCAAGATTATCCAATCTTTTTATTACTGGCATATACCGGTGTACGTGCAGGCGAACTCTGCGCTCTGAAGTGGCGTGATATCGATTTTGAAAAACACACAATAAGCATTTCAAAAACATATTACAACCCCACTAACAATAGAAAGGAATACAAGCTTTTAACCCCAAAAACTCCAACAGCGGTACGGATTATTGATGTTGATGAGACTGTGATTAATGAGCTAAACAAGCATAAGTTAGTTCAAAAACAAACAATGATGAAGCATCGAGATATTTACCATAATTATGATTTTGTTTTTGCAAGCATTGATGGGGAACTCCCTGGTTACCCGCTTTATATAAAAAAAATAGAGAACCGCATGAGACGATTATTAAAAATGGCAGAATTAAATCCTGAGCTTACGCCACATTCATTACGTCATACTCATACATCTCTTTTAGCTCAGGCAGGTGTAAGTCTTCCACAAATAATGGAACGATTAGGACACAAGGAAAGATACAACAAAAAATGTATATCTACATGTGACCAAAGAGATGAAAAAAGAGGCTTCCCAAAAGTTCAAAGAACTCATGGAAAGCCTCTAATTCAGACCCTTATTCAAGAAAATGTTACCCTTCTGTTACCCTTTAGGTATTTTCAGAGTATATAAGGGTCTATAAACCCTATTATTACTGGGTTTTAGAGGATATGATTACATCATGCCGCCCATTCCACCCATGCCGCCCATATCAGGCATTGCAGGAGCTGAATTTTCTTCCGGCTTGTCTGCTACAACTGCTTCAGTTGTCAAGAGCATAGCCGCTACAGAACCAGCGTTTTGTAGTGCAGAGCGAGTTACTTTAGTTGGGTCCACGATACCAGCTTCGATCATGTTTACCCATTCGCCAGTAGCTGCATTGAAACCAGTGCCGACTGCTTCGTGTTTTAGGCGTTCAACAATAACAGACCCTTCAAGGCCGGCATTGTGAGCGATTTGGCGTACAGGTTCTTCGATCGCACGTAGGACGATGTTAACACCTGTTGCTTGGTCGCCTTCTGCTTGGATAGAAGCTACTTTATTGTATACGTTTAGAAGAGCTGTACCACCACCGGCAACGATTCCTTCTTCAACTGCAGCACGAGTGGAGTTTAATGCGTCTTCAATGCGAAGCTTGCGTTCTTTTAATTCTGTTTCGGTAGCAGCTCCAACCTTGATTACCGCTACACCGCCAGCTAACTTAGCAAGGCGTTCTTGTAACTTTTCACGATCAAATTCGGAAGTAGTTTCTTCTAATTGAACGCGGATTTGGCTAACGCGTGCCTGGATTCCGGCAGGTTCGCCTGCACCCTCAATAATTGTTGTGTTTTCTTTTGATACAACGATTTTAGAAGCGCGGCCTAAAGATTCAATTGTAGCCGATTTAAGGTCAAGTCCTACTTCTTCAGTAATCACTTCACCGCCTGTTAATGCAGCGATGTCTTCAAGCATAGCTTTACGGCGGTCACCGAATCCAGGAGCTTTTACAGCTACTGCATTAAATGTTCCGCGCAGCTTGTTCACAACAAGAGTTGCCAATGCTTCCCCTTCAACATCTTCAGCAATCATCAATAGCGGCTTGCCTTGTTGAACAACTTGTTCAAGAACAGGAAGGATTTCCTGGATGTTAGTGATTTTCTTATCAGTAATTAAGATATAAGGATTTTCTAGGACAGCTTCCATTTTATCGGAATCAGTCACCATATATGGAGATGCATATCCACGGTCGAATTGCATACCTTCTACAACGTCAAGCTCAGTTGTAAACCCTTTGGATTCTTCAATTGTGATAACGCCATCGTTGCCAACGCGTTCCATCGCCTCAGCGATCAACTGTCCAACTTCTTCGTCGGAAGAAGAAATAGCGGCAACCTGTGCGATAGAATCTTTGCCTTCAATTGGTTTAGAAATGGCTTGTAATTCTTCAATTGCAGCTGTAACCGCTTTTTCGATCCCTTTTCGGATACCCATTGGGTTGGCGCCTGCCGTTACGTTTTTAAGGCCTTCACGGATCATTGCTTGAGCAAGGACCGTCGCAGTTGTCGTACCATCACCGGCAACGTCGTTTGTTTTGCTGGCAACTTCTGCTACAAGTTTTGCTCCCATGTTTTCGAAAGCATCTTCTAATTCAATTTCTTTCGCAATTGTTACACCGTCATTGGTGATTAGCGGTGAACCAAATTTTTTCTCAAGAACCACGTTGCGTCCTTTTGGTCCGAGAGTTACTTTTACCGCGTTCGCAAGGGCATCCACCCCGCGAAGCATGGAACGTCGAGCTTCTTCACTAAATTTAATATCTTTAGCCATTTATGAATACCTCCCAATCGTTTTAGAAAAATTTTTTCATTATATCTAAGTATGTGTGTGGATTTAGCCGATAACAGCTAAGATGTCGCTTTCACGTAAAATTAAGTATTCATTTCCTTCATATTTCACTTCGGTGCCAGCATATTTTGAGAAGATAATTAGATCGCCTTGTGCAACCTCCAAAGCGACATGCTCGCCGTTTTCAAGCACGCGGCCAGATCCAACAGCTACAACCTTGCCTTCTTGAGGTTTCTCTTGGGCAGTATCAGGTAAAACAATACCGCTTGCCGTTTTTTCTTCAGATGGAACTAGTTCAATTACAACACGATCACCTAATGGTTTTAACAAGTGAAACAACCTCCTCAAATTCTAATGATTAATTGTTTTTGTGAATTGTTAGCACTCATCACTCCCGAGTGCTAACAACAATTATAATATTAAATAAATCAGCCGTTTTTTGCAAGTATCTATAGAAAAAAATTTCGCATTAATTTATGCGATAACAAGGGGATACTATATCATGATAGCTAATCAACGTATCGAATACAAAAAAAAGAATATGATCAAAGCTTAAATTGGAGTTCTTTTCTATTTTTTGTTACGCTTTAAGTTAAGGGATTGCTTTAAGCCTTTTACACAACCGCTTTTACTCGAGATACAACATGCATTGTACTCATTTTCAAACCGATTATTCAAGTACAATGGAAAAAGCAAGGCAAACATTCGGCTAAAGGAGAAATATTATTTGAAAAGAGAGTATTGGTTTGTCATTATCACCTATATCGTAATGCAATTATCCAGCATCATCGGCGTGCCCATTCTGGCGGTTATCGGGACGATGATGGGATTTCCTGCAGATGAGGTCCGAGTAAAATCAGGGGCATATTGGATTGTCTTCAGTTTTTTTGCAGCCCTTATTCTCGTAGTATTTTTCATGCGCAAGGATATGAAGGACAATATAAATGCGCGGAATCAAGCTTCCATAACTGCTTCAGCTGTGTGGACGATTGCCGGCGTTTTTTTGGCCCTGTTTTCGCAATCGATTGCAGGGGTAATTGAACAGATGATCGGGATTGATCCTGGTTCCGAAAATACCCAACAAATCCTGTCGCTTATCGAACAAGTACCTCTGGTGATCTTTGTAAGTTCGGTGATCGGCCCGATTCTAGAGGAGATTATTTTCCGAAAAATAATCTTCGGATCGCTTTATAAGCGCTACAACTTTTTTATTTCAGCATTAGTCAGTTCAGTCATTTTCGGCCTTGCCCATTTCGAATTGGTTCACATCCTCTTGTATTCAGCCATGGGTTTTACCTTTGCTTTTTTATATGTGAAAACAAAACGGATTATCGTTCCCATACTGGCTCATATCTCCATGAATACATTGGTCGTTATTTTTCAATCGGTTTATCAGGATGATATAGAAAAAATGATGAGGGAAATGGAAACTATACAAGGCTTTATCGGAGGTTTACTATGAGACGTTCACCAATAACTGCTGGATTTTTTTACATGGCATTAGGTGTACTGTTCACTGTTTTTGCCGTTCAGGAAGTTTCCAGCTCAGGCTGGGGATTCCTTTCCTATGTGTTTGTTCTCCTGGCCACGCTTGACTTTGGCTCAGGAATACGTATGGTCATGCTCCACCTCAAAATCAAGTCTAGCGAAAATAAAAAGAAGTAAACAAAACGCTGCCATCAAAAAGGCAGCGTTTGTTTGTTAGATCTGTTATTCCGCAGTGACCGGGTAATGCTTCAAAAAGTACACTAACGATTGAAGCTCTACAGCCAGATCAATATGATGGATGCGTATCGTTGAGGGGACATTCAGCCTCGCTGGGGTGAAATTGAGTATGCCCTTTATGTCCGCCTGGATCAATCGGTCTGTAATCGACTGGGCAGCCGGGGCAGGCACGGTTAAAATGGCAACCGTCACGTTTTCCTCCTGAAGCCTTGTTTCAATTTCAGCCATGTGATAAACAGGTACATTGCCTATTTCACTTCCAACTTTATTTTCATCCACATCAAAAGCCAGTTCAATTTTTGTATTATTATTTTTCAAAAAATTATAATGCAAAAAGGCAGTTCCTAAGTTACCTACTCCTATCAGAGCCACTTTTGTTAATTCATCTTGATCAAGCGTTTTCCTAAAGAAAGAAAGCAGATAATTCACATTATAACCATAGCCTTTTTTTCCAAGTGCCCCAAAATAAGAAAAATCTCTTCTGATCGTCGCGGAATCCACCTTTACTGCTTCACTCAGCTCGGCAGAAGAAACCCTTTGTTTTCCTGATGAATGCAGATTTTTTAAGAACCGATAATATAGTGGTAGCCTTTTTGCAGTTGCTTGCGGAATCCTAACTTGTTCTTGATTCATTTTTCTCCCCCGCTTTCGAGCTTTCCTCTTTACATAGATGGTTTATTCCGTTTGTTTGATTTGCCGTTTATAATCGGGGCTTGATACTCCGCCAGTCTTTTCCACTAAATAGGTGGGTCCGATGATCATTCCCTTATCAATGGCCTTGCACATATCATAGACGGTCAGTGCTGTTACCGCAGCTGCTGTTAGCGCTTCCATTTCCACACCTGTACTTCCTTTAGTCATCGCTGTTACGGTAATGCCCAGCTTGTGGCCATTTTCTTCTTTATTCCATTGAAAAGAAATATTGACACCCGAAAGTGGAATAGGATGGCACATCGGGATGATTCCAGAAGTATTCTTGCTTGCCATGATGCCAGCGACCTGTGCTACCGCAAGAACATCACCCTTTTTCATTGTATTCGCAGCAATCCTTTCGTATATTTCTTCATTCAACAATATACTCGATTGCGCTGTGGCAGTCCGAACTGTTTCAGGCTTATGGCTTACATCAACCATTTTTGCTCTGCCTTGCTCGTTAAAATGCGTAAATTCGACCATAAAAAAACACCTCTTATAGTAATCATACACTATTTTCCCCTGTTTGTGTCCAGGATTGTTGGAAGTTTCACATAATCACCTCTGTTGCCGTTAGAGTCCTGAATACGTTACACTAGCTATATTGCAACTCGAGGTGATAACAATGATTTTGTTACAAATCAATCAAATAACAAAATATTATGGTGCTGAACTTATCTTATCTAATATGAAGCTTGAAGTACAAAATAAAGACAGAATTGCATTAGTAGGTCGAAATGGTGCTGGTAAATCCACGCTACTAAAAATCATCGCCGGGCAGCTTTCCTATGACAGCGGGGAAATGATCCGTCCGAAGGGTGTGAAAATCGGTTACCTGGCACAGGATACAGGGCTTGAATCTAATCTTTCGATATGGGATGAGATGCTAACTGTTTTCACTGACCTTCTACAACAGGAAAAAGAGTTAAGAAGGCTTGAAGAGACAATGGCAGATTCAAATATACTTGAGAATGACGTTTTTTATCAGAAGGTGTTGAAGGAATACGATGAACAGCAAATTGCCTTCAAGGAACAAGGCGGCTACCAATTCGAAGCCGATATCCGCTCTGTTCTCCACGGCCTTCAGTTCGCTGGTTATGATATCTCTACCCCTATTTCTGCATTAAGCGGCGGACAGAAAACAAGGCTCGCCCTTGGTAAACTTCTTCTGACAAAACCGGATATCTTAATACTTGATGAACCAACCAACCATTTAGATATAGCAACGCTTTCCTGGCTTGAGCAGTATCTCCAGGGCTACCACGGGGCTGTACTGATTGTGTCGCATGATCGTTACTTTCTGGATAAAGTGGTCAACCAGGTTTATGAAATTTCACGAAATGCCAGCAAAAAATTTCATGGCAACTACAGTGCTTATTTAGTTAAAAAAGCAGAAGATTACGAGCATGAAATGAAGCAATATGAAAAACAGCAAGGAGAGATTGAGAAGCTTCGTGATTTTGTCCAAAAAAATATTACCAGGGCTTCAACCACAAAACGCGCACAGAGCCGAAGAAAACAGCTAGAAAAGATGGAAATTATCGACCGGCCGCACGGCGATGAAAAGTCAGCCTCTTTTTCTTTTGACATTGAGCGGCAAAGCGGCAATGAAGTACTGAATATTACCAATTTGGCCATCGGCTATGAAAGCCAGACTGTTTCCAAGCAGATTGCTATGAGAATAACAAAGGGTGACAGCATTGCCTTAGTTGGGCCAAATGGTGTGGGGAAATCCACTCTGCTAAAAACACTCATCGGCAAGCTGGCACCGATCAGTGGTGAATTTCGTTTTGGGACGAATGTTCAGATAAGCTACTATGATCAAGAACAAGCAGAACTCATTTCCAATAAACGCGTATTGAATGAACTGTGGGACGAACACCCGCTTAAACCAGAAAAGGAAATACGTACCATTTTGGGGAATTTCCTTTTTTCTGGGGATGACGTTTTAAAAACGGTATCCACTTTAAGCGGCGGTGAGAAAGCGCGTCTTGCCCTGGCCAAATTGATGATGGAAAAAGCGAATCTGTTAATATTGGACGAGCCTACTAACCATCTCGATCTTGATAGCAAAATCGTACTTGAAAATGCACTGGTTGATTATCCAGGGACGATTCTATTCGTTTCTCATGACAGATACTTCATTAACCGAATCGCTACCAAAGTTATCGAGCTTTCTAAAGACAGTAGCGAGGAATTCTTAGGTGACTACGATTATTATCTAGAAAAGAAGCAAGAACAGGCCGAAATAAAAGAGCTAGAAGAAGCTGCAAAAGACAGCAGAACCGCCAAAAGTAACAAAAAAACAAATCATAAAATAGATAAAGAAGCAAAGAAATTGGAACGGCAGCGAACACGGCGCTTAGAAGAAATTGAACTGACAATGGAGAAACTCGAAAGTGAGATTCAGGAATATAACGAAACCCTTACAAGTCCGGAAGTTTTTCAAGATCATGAAAAAGTTTTAGAGGTGCAGAAAAAGTTAGAAAAGACTCAGGCCGAACTTGATTTATTGATGGAAGAATGGGCGGAACTTGAGGAAATGATCTAATTGATAACGGAGTCTTAGAAGGCTCCGTTTTTTTAGATATCAACAAATTATCCACTGACTTATTAACATAGCAAAGGTTATGTTAACAGCTACGAGAAAATTGATCCACATTATCCACAGGTTTAATCCTAATTATCCACAAATCGCAGGGTTATTCACAGAATGAGTGAGCTTAAATATGGTTATCCACAAAAAAAGCCTGCTCCTCGGAACAGACTTAATTGAATGATTGTTCTATATCCAAGCCTGGATTTCCATTTAGGGCAAGGCTGGATCTCTTTCCTTTTTGAAATAGCATGCTTCCGGCAGCACCGATCATTGCCGCATTATCCGTACATAAATATAATGGCGGAATAACAAGCTCTACATCAGTAAATTCCTCAAAGGCGCCGGATAACGCCGCACGAAGGCCTTTATTAGCCGCAACACCCCCGGCAAGCATTACCTGCCTTACATGATACGCCTTTGCCGCCCGCAAAGTTTTCGTAACAAGTACATCAATCACACTTTCCTGGAAGCTGGCCGCGAGAACCGCCGGCTCTATTTTTTCGCCTCGCTGCTCAGCATTGTGCAGCGTATTAATAACGGCAGACTTTAAGCCGCTAAAGCTAAAATCATATGTACCTTCCAGCCAGGCGCGGGGAAGGTTTAAGCCAGGGGTTCCTTCATGGGCAAGCCGGTCGATATGGGGTCCGCCGGGATAGGGAAGATTCAAAGTTCGCGCAACCTTGTCATAAGCCTCACCAGCGGCATCATCCCTGGTTTCGCCGATTACTGTAAATTCCCCATGCGCTTCCATTAATACAAGCTCGGTATGGCCGCCTGATACGACCAATGACAATGAAGGGAATTTCAATTCCGTTACCAGACGGTTAGCATAAATATGACCAGCAATATGATGGACACCAACTAGAGGGATATTGTGTGCAAACGCAATGGCCTTTGCTGCATTTACCCCGATTAACAGGGCCCCAACCAGGCCGGGGCCTTCCGTGACAGCAATAGCATCGATATCTTCATACGTAATCCCTGCCTGTGTGAGCGCTTCTTCAAGTACAATCGTCATCTGCTCAACATGATGCCTCGATGCGATCTCAGGTACCACACCGCCAAACCGCTTATGGCTCTCGATTTGGGAAGCTACTGCATTGCTTAGGATTTCCGTACCGTTTTTAATGACTGCAGCCGCCGTTTCATCACAGCTTGTCTCAATGCCCAAAATAAGTTGATCTTTTTCCACTATATATTCACCCACATTACATAAGCATCTTCTAGATTATCCGTGTAATAATTTCTGCGGATACCGCCTTTTTGGAAACCCAGCTTCTTATATAGCGATTGTGCCGCTACGTTGCTAACCCTAACTTCCAGCGTCATCCTGATCACTCCCATGCTCCTCGAGAGCTCTATCATTTTCAATAATAAAGCCTCACCCAACTTCTTACCTCTATATTCCGGCAAAACTGCTATATTTGTGATATGTGCTTCATCAATAACAATCCATGCTCCGCAATACCCTGCAATTTTCCCGCCATCTTCCAATACAAGATACTTGGCAAACTGGTTATGATACAACTCATTGTAAAACGCTTCCCTGCTCCATGGTAAAGAAAATGACTGTCTTTCCACAATCATTACTTGATCAATATCTTCTTCTCTCATAAACCGAAATGTCATTGTTTTACTCATCGCAATCGGTCTCTTCCTTTATGTGTAGTTTTGATTATCGTATGCATTTATCTCCCTTGCTGCTCCAGCCATTTTGCCTCCGCTTCTGCCATACGGACATAGTTGGGTACGAAATGGTGGATTTCCTCTTCCGGTTTATCCATCCCTAATAAAGCCAGTTCCCCCGGTCTTGGATTATATAAGGCCGTTGGGGCAAAAAAAGCCAAATCGCTTAGCATGCCTTGTAAAGCTTCATTATGCAGGGCAACATCGCTGCCTATAAACAAAACAGGCCGATCATAACCTTTTAACCGCTTAGCCCAATCAGAAGCCAAAATGTTTGTATCCTCCAGTACCGTTTCAAGACTGTTGCCCTTATGTTCGTATAATCCAGTATAAATCTGTCCTCTTCTTGCATCGAATAATGGCGAGACAAGTCCGTTAAAATAACGGCCGTTTGCTGCCAGGGATTCTAAACTCGAAATCCCAGTTAAAGGAATTTTGAGTGTCCATGCAAGCGTTTTGGCAATGGTAACACCGATACGAACACCGGTATAAGAGCCCGGTCCCCTGGCTACGACAATTTTTTCGAGATCAGAAGGCTTTGTATCACAATCCCTTAGCAATGTTTCAATTGCAGGCATTACCCGCAATGAATGGTTCTTCTTTAGATTCGTTATATATTCTCCAATCACATTATCTTTTTCAGCCAGGGCGATGCCTAAAGCAAAATTGGAAGTATCGATCGCTAGTACCTTCATTAAACAATCTCCTTACATAAACTCACATATCTTTCACCATGCGGTTCGAGAACAAAGCGCCTGCTCGTATCGCCATTGCGAAAAATATAAATAACTAAGAGATCCTCGGGTAGTTGGTCTTTTATTAGATGAGCCCACTCAATAACCGTAACACCCTCACCCTCAAAATATTCCTCAAAGCCTAAATCCTCTTCTGCATTACTTACCCGGTACACATCCATATGATATAAAGGAATTCTGCCGCGATATTCTTTTATAATCGTAAAAGTAGGGCTGTTGACGTTTCTTGTAACACCAAGTCCCGATGCAATCCCTTTCGTAAAGGCAGTTTTCCCGGCTCCTAAATCTCCTTCCAGTGCAATAACGTCCCCAGATGTAAGTCTAGCAGCCAGGTTTTCCGCAAATTGTACCGTCTCTTCTTCATTAGCCGAGATGATCTCGAATTGCTGCATACATTCTTCACCTTTTATTTATATTCAAGATATTATGTTATAAAAAAACCTCAGGGTTCCATGCTGAGGAATTTATGTTTGTATTTAGTTTACCTTTTTTTACGTAAAGAAACAAACCAAGTATATTGAAGCAAAAAAAAAAGACGAAACCAAGTTTCGCTTTTTCATGATTGCGGGGACAGGATTTGAACCTGCGACCTTCGGGTTATGAGCCCGACGAGCTACCAGACTGCTCCACCCCGCGACGGTAATAATGATGCAATTTTACTTATGCGTACATCTTTCTTTGACTGTCCTGATCTCAGCAAGCTAAATCAAGAAGCATCTCGATCAGTACGACTCGCAGTTTATTCGGTGAAGTATTGCTCGTTGCTCCACCCCGCGACGGTAATAATGATGTTTATATTTGATACATATTTAGCTTATGCTGTTATTAGAAAAATATACATCCAATAAAAACATATGCTTGGCGACGTCCTACTCTCACAGGGGGAGAT
>NZ_RYZZ01000023.1 GCF_003989135.1 Peribacillus cavernae | reverse complement strand
TGAAAAAATTGTCTAGTTTAGTGTTGACATACCAAGTAGAGTAATGCAGATGTTAGGGAGACCTGAGCCAAAAGCTGAGGAGATTACTGTAGGAGTTAATGGAGGACTTATTGTAGAAATAGGTAATCTTGATGTAGATAAGCTGATAAGGAAAGCCTTAAGCCTGTAATGGTTTGAGGCTATTTTTTTTGTTTCATGAATGACATGAGATTTATAACATAGAATACATCGGATGAACTTCATGGAGCTTGCATCCCATTTCTTCGACGATTTGGCGATGGATATGTTCCAAATGGGGAAGCGTGCGCTTGTTCAGCATCGTTTCAGCGGAAACGAGGACACCCGCTTCAGATAAAGCACGTGAATTTTCGATCATTTTTTTCAAATAACTTTGCACGCTGTTCACGGGAAGGCTTACGTTCCATCATCGCAAAACCGCCGTCAATGAAATCGTCGAGAGTACCCCAGTTATGGGAAATATGCAGAACATCCAAATAAGGGATGATGGCTTCGTACCGTTCCAGATCTAATGTTAAATTAGAATTTATTTGTGTACGGACGCCTCTATTCCGGGCATATTTCAAAAGAGGCACTACGTAATTTTCAACTTGTTTCCTGGAAAGCATCGGTTCGCCGCCTGTAAGGCTCAGTGAACGAAGTGTCGGGATTTCATCAAGCCTCTGCGTTAACAGATCCAATGGAAGGGCACTCGGATCCTTCGGCTGAAGCGTATAGCCGACTGCGCAATGCTCGCATCTCATATTGCATAAGGTTGTCGTTGTGAATTCAACGTTCGTTAGCGTAAGTTTTCCATATTGCTCGATATCCATATATGCTTCCCATGGATCGTGACCGGGAGTGATCGGTTGCAGCAGATTATTAGTTGTTGGTATCATTTTAATGTAAACCCCTAACTGTGGGCATGCCCTCACCCATTATCGGAAAGTAGATTGATAATGTCAATGAGAGTGGCCCAATCAGATCTCCTGGATTCAGTTGCACAATTCTTATGATTTAGGTAGGATAGTAGAGATGAAAGGAGCGAAAATAGTGGGAAAATCAATTGTAGACAAAGATGATCAATTAACTTATTTAAAAGAACGCCTATCCATGTTTATGACGGTTCTTGAAAACATCGAACCTGAAAATACTGATCTTGAAGATATAGACCGCTTAATCGGTATTATAGATGAGCTAGAAACAAAAGTTGAACAATTTAAACGGAGCAAAAGCGTATAATTGCTTTCCATTGTATGAGCTTATATCCTGCAACATTCTGAAAACCTTGTATTGGAAACAGGGTTTTTTATTTTGTGTCAGACACAAAAGTATGTGTAATCGGTTGCAATAGATCCCTTTTCTAATCAGAAGTATAGGAGTATAATGAAGCAGGAAAAAATATTTTGAATTGTTCCTTTTTCGCAGGTACAGACAGGATCCATCCTGACTGGGACTGAAAGAAACATGGAAAGATAGAGGGGGAAGCGGGAGATGAATATGGAAAAATTACAAGAAAGTATGTACAACCTGATTGTGGAAACATCAACGAATCTTCCAAGAGATGTTCGCAGAGCAATCAAGGGTGCGAAAGAACGTGAAAATGCGGGAACCCGTTCCGCGATGAGTTTGTCGACAATTACTCAAAACATTTCTATGGCAGATGATAAAGTATCTCCGATTTGCCAGGACACAGGCCTGCCGACATTCAAAATAAAAACACCGGTTGGGGTGAACCAGCTGGAGATCAAAGAAGCCATTAAAAAGGCAATGATTCAAGCTACACAGGATGGGAAAATGCGTCCAAACGCTGTTGATTCGTTAACCGGAAAAAACAGCGGTGATAACCTTGGCCTCGGGCTTCCGGTCATGAAGTTCGAGCAATGGGAAAATGATTACATAGATGTACGGCTTATCCTAAAAGGCGGCGGCTGTGAAAATAAAAACATCCAATACAGCCTACCTTGCGAGCTGGAAGGGCTCGGCAAAGCAGGCCGTGACCTTGATGGAATTCGTAAGTGTATCCTTCATTCTGTTTACCAGGCACAGGGCCAGGGCTGCAGTGCCGGCTTTATCGGCGTCGGAATCGGCGGTGATCGTTCTTCCGGATACGATTTGGCGAAGGAACAATTATTCAGAAATTCAGACGACGTGAATCCCCATGAAGACCTCCGTAAGCTTGAAGAATATATTATAGAAACAGCGAACGAGCTGGGAATCGGTACCATGGGCTTTGGCGGTGAAACGACACTGCTTGGCTGCAAAATCGGTGTCATGCACCGCATCCCTGCCAGCTTTTTTGTTTCGGTTGCCTATAACTGCTGGGCTTTCCGCCGCTTAGGAATAAAAGTGAATCCGGAAACAGGCGAAATTAACGAATGGCTATACAAGGACGGCGATAAAATTGATTTTGCTTCAGAAGCAGAAAAAGAACTTGCCGCTGTAGAATCAGCTGCGTCAGTAGAAACAGCCACCACTCCGACAAACCGTGAAGTGGTCCTGACAGCGCCGATTACCGAAGAACAGATCCGCGAATTAAAAGTAGGCGATGTCGTCCATATTACCGGGATGATGTATACGGGACGAGACGCGATCCATAAATATTTAACGGACCATGATGCGCCGGTAGACCTGAATGGCCAGGTTATTTACCATTGTGGTCCCGTGATGATGAAGGATGAACAAGGCAAATGGCATGTAAAAGCGGCAGGGCCGACTACATCGATTCGTGAGGAGCCTTACCAGGGCGACATTATGAAGAAATTCGGCATCCGCGCCGTGATCGGAAAAGGCGGAATGGGACCGAAAACCCTGGCTGCGCTTCAGGAGCATGGCGGTGTTTATTTGAACGCAATCGGCGGCGCTGCACAGTATTATGCTGATTGCATTAAATCGGTTGAAGGTGTCGACTTAATGGAATTCGGCGTTCCAGAAGCAATGTGGCATCTGAAAGTGGAAGGATTTACAGCTGTCGTGACAATGGATTCCCATGGAAACAGCTTGCACCAAGATGTTGCACAAACTTCGTTGGAAAAATTAGCGCAGTTTAAGGAACCGGTATTTAAATAGAAATAAAAAGCTCCCGTTACTTGTGAATTGACCTTAAACATTGGTGATATTCAACATGTCGAATCGTTCCATTTCTAGCGAGGGGCAAAGGGATTTAGTGAGGCATTATCAAAGCAGTTTCCTCTACGGGACTGCTTTCGATAATGCCTTTTTCTATGGTGAAACTCTGAACCCATACTGTATAAAGATTTGAACTACATTCATAAAAAAGTGTAAAAAGTGCTAATGAATGTAATCAATCTCTAGAGACAAATAGTTGTCAGAAAATTATAATAAGTAAAAGAGAAGAGGCAGGTGAGTTAAAAAACCGTATGAGCTGTTCGATGAGCAGTAAGCAGACAATGGAAGAAACAGAGAGCATTTAGGAAGAAATCACGACTTCTGCGAAAACGTACTAATGATATAAATAATTATAGAAAGAGGGATACTTTCATGCGTCGTTCAAAACGATTTGAAATTTTAGAAGAAAGACCTGTCAATAAGGATGGTTTTGTAAAGGAATGGCCCGAAATGGGGTTTGTCGCTATGTCGAGTCCTAATGATCCAAAGCCTTCTGTCAAAGTTGAAAATGGAAGGATCATAGAATTAGATGGAAAGCTACGAGACGAATTTGATATGTTGGATCAGTTTATTGCAGATTATATGATTGATGCAAATGTGACCGAACAAGTCTTGGCTCTTGACAGCGTGGAGATTGCCCGTAAGCTCGTAGATATCAATGTGTCCCGTGCAGAAGTTTTAGAACTGACAAAAGGACTTACACCCGCAAAAGTATTGGAAGTCCTTAACCACATGAATGTAGTTGAAATGATGATGGCTCTACAAAAGATGCGGGCAAGGAAAACGCCGTCTAACCAATGCCATGTTACAAATGTGCGCGATAATCCTGTACTCATGGCAGCTGATGCTGCGGAAGCGGGGCTTTATGGATTTGATGAACAGGAAACCACGGTTGGGGTTGTCCGTTACGCTCCCTTCAATGCGTTGGCATTACTTGTAGGCTCCCAAACAGCAAGAGGAGGAATCTTAACACAAGATTCGTTAGAAGAAGCGACGGAACTGCGTTTAGCGATGCTTGGATTAACATCCTACGCTGAAACCATTTCGATATATGGAACGGAGCCTGTGTTTATTGATGGAGATGATACACCATGGTCTAAATCATTTTTAGCCTCTTCCTATGCTTCACGCGGTGCTAAAATGCGCTTTACATCAGGTACGGGTTCAGAGGTACAAATGGCAGGTGCGGAAGGAAAATCGATGCTTTATTTAGAAATTCGCTGCGTCATGATGGCGAAAGGAGCTGGCGTTCAAGGTTTGCAAAATGGTTCCATCAGCTGCATCGGTATTCCAGCTTCTGTACCGAGTGGGATCCGTGCCGTCTTGGCTGAAAACTTGGCTACGACATTATTCGATCTGGAAGTAGCCTCTGGAAATGACCAAACCTTCTCTCATTCGGAAATCCGCAGGAGCGCAAAAATGCTTACTCAAATGCTTCCAGGTACAGATTTTATCTTTGCCGGATTTAGTGCAGTACCAAACAATGAAGATATGTTTGCTGGATCGAATATGGATGCCAGCGACCTGGACGATTACTTGATTATTCAGCGGGACATGATGGTGGACGGAGGGTTAAAACCGGTGGATGAAGAAAGTGTCATTGAAGCCCGTTATCAAGCCGCTAAATCGATGCAGGCTATTTTTGAAGAGCTGGGATTCCCTGTTATTACAGATGAAGAAGTCGAAGCGGCAACATATGCCAATAGCAGTGTAGATATGCCAACAAGAAACGTCGTAGAGGATTTAAAATCAGCTGAGCGGATTTTACGGGATGGCATTTCCGGATTTGATATTGCGCTTATTTTGGCTAAGCGTGGATACCGACAGACAGCAGAACGGATTTTTAATATGTTAAAACAAAGGGTTGCCGGTGACTATTTGCATCCTTCGGCAATAATCAATGGAGATAATCTAGTCATAAGCGCAGTAAATGATGAAAACGATTACAAGGGCCCTGGATCCGGATATCGTCTCAGTCCGGAACGATGGGAGGAAATTAAAAACATTCGACAAGCCATCAGTCCACAAGACTTTGATTAAGGGAGGGAACCAAGTATGACGTCAACAACATTTTCGATTGAAATGAAATTAACGGAAATCGGAACGGCAGCAAAAGGAACAAATCCGAGAGAAGTTATCGTAGCAATAGCTCCAGCTTTTGGAAAAGAAATGAATAAAACAATAGTGAAAGTCGACCATGCGTCGGTCCTGCGTGAAATTCTATCCGGGATTGAAGAGCAAGGAGCCGTTCCACGTGTGATTCGCAGCTTGCGTACAGCTGACTTGGCGTTTATGGCGCATGGAGCAGCCCAAATGAGCGGTTCGGGCATCAGCATTGGCTTACAGTCTCGGGGAACGATAGTGATCCATCAGCGCGATTTGGATCCGCTAAGCAATCTTGAATTATTTCCACAATCTCCATTAATTACTTTAGAAATGTACCGGGAGATCGGCCGAAACGCAGCCATGTATGCGATAGGGGAAAGTCCGAATCCCGTACTGGTGGTAAATGACGAAATGACACGCCCTAAGTACCAGGCGGCAGCAGCCTTGCTTTATTTAAAGGAGTGCCAGTCGCTTGTTCCAGATCAAAAGCCTGTTGAATTAAAAGCAGAGTTTTTAATAAAAGACTAGGAGGCAAAACAGATGGATCATTCAATAAAAGAACAAATGAAAAACTTAACGAGAGAAGACTATCCGCTCGGTTCAAAGAGTCCTGATTTGTTATACACACCTACTGACAAGGCCTATAACAATCTAACATTAGAAGCCGCTTTACAAGGGGAAGTAACAAGTGCGGATTTGCGTATCAGTCCCAAAACTCTGGAAATGCATGCGGAGATCAGTGAAAGTTTAGGAAGAACACAACTGGCGAAAAACTTTCGCCGCGCAGCTGAAATGATTAGCATATCGGATGCCCGTATTTTAGAAATCTATAATGCTCTGCGCCCTAACCGCTCGACTAAAGAAGAGCTTTTAGCGATTGCCGATGAATTGGAAAAAAATTATGGAGCGACGGAAAATGCCCTGTTAATTCGCGAAGCTGCGGATGTATATGAAAGACGTGGAAGATTAAAGAAAATTGAGGACTAAAGGGATGGCAGCAAAAATTTTAGCCGGTGTGGATATTGGCAATTCCTCAACTGAAGTAGCAATCGCGAGTGTAGAGGGAGACCATGCACACTTTCTTTCGCAGCATTTAGTTAGAACGACGGGCATAAAAGGAACGACTGATAATGTAAAAGGCATTCGTTTAGCTCTACAGGAAGCGGCCAAAAAAGCGGCTATTGAGTTAAAGGATATTGATCTTATTCGGTTGAATGATGCCGTTCCAGTTATTGGAGATTTGGCCATGGATCTGATAAGCGAAACAATCATTACGGAATCTTCCATGATCGGACATAATCCCGATACCCCGGGGGGAGCAGGTTTAGGTGTCGGGACAACTGTTTTGATTGATCAATTACTTGATGTAGAGGAAAAAGAGCGGGGTTATATCGCCGTCATCCCCAAACCCTTTGATTATGAATGGGTGGCGCACCGCCTGAATCAGGCAGAAAGCGATGGAATATCGGTTACTGGTGCGATTGTTCAAAAAGATGACGGTGTGTTAATACACAACCGCTTGAATAAAAAAATTCCGATCGTTGATGAGGTTTCATTGATTGAAAAAGTTCCTCTTTTGAAATTGGCGGCAATTGAAGTCGCTTTACCGGGACATGTGATTCGGACACTAAGTAATCCATATGGTCTCTCCACTGTTTTTCAATTGGATCCCGACCAGACGATACAAATTGCTTTAGTCGCTAAAGCATTAGTCGGAAACCGCTCCGCTGTGGTGATCCGGACACCACAAGGAGAAGTGGTCGAACGGAAGATAGAAGCGGGCAGGGTCATATTAATAGGATCGAAAAACCAGCAGCTGGAAGTTTCCATTAATGATGGAGCAGAGGCGATTATGAATATGTACGAAAAATTGGAAGAGCTGGTAGACGTCCAAGGAGAAACAGGCACAAATGTCGGGGGGATGTTTAACGGTCTGCGCCACGATTTAGCAGAACTCACAGGACAAGCACTAAATGAAATTAAGATCTCTGACTTTCTGGCCGTTGATGCGGTAATCCCGACCTCTATTAGCGGGTCAATGGCCGGCGAGCTTTCCATGGAAAGTGGTGTTGCTTTAGCTTCCATGGTGAAAACAGATAAAGTCCCTGTCCAGAGAGTCGCACGCTTATTGGAAAAAGAAGTCGGCATTGCCGTTGAAATTGGCGGAGTCGAAGCGGAAATGGCCATTTTAGGAGCCTTAACAACTCCTGGTACACGTAAGCCGATTGTTATTATCGATATGGGCGGCGGTTCAACCGATGCTGCCATGATGAATGAAGCAGGAAAGATCATCTCAAGCCATTTAGCTGGTGCAGGGGACATGGTCACGATGCTGATCAATTCAGAACTCGCTTTAGGAGACAAGGAGCTGGCCGAAAAAATTAAAAAGTATCCTCTGGGGAAAGTACTGAGTATATTCCATATGCAGTTAGAAGACGGCACGATTTTATTTTCTGAAGCTCCCTTTCCCCCCGATACGTTTGGGAAAGTAGTAATTCGAGAAGAAAAAGATCTAACTCCTTTATCAAACAAAGCATCAATGGAGAAAATCAGAGAAATACGCCGGAGTGCCAAACGAAGGGTATTTGTGACAAATGCGCTTCGTGCTCTTAAGCGAGTCGTTCCAACTGGCAATTTAAAACGATTGTCCTTTGTCGTCATGGTTGGAGGATCGGCTCTTGACTTTGAGATTCCGCAAATGCTGACAGAGGAGCTGGGCAAGTACGGAATTGTAGCGGGTTTTGCCAATATACGCGGAACAGAGGGTCCGCGAAATGCAGTAGCAACCGGGTTAGTCTTATCCTCTGTCAGGCAAGAGGTATTAAAATGAATAAACGTGAAATTAACATTCCGATTTTATATAACAGCGCTCTTCTTTCCGAACAAATTAAGGAAGTTTGTGCCGGATTGGAAGAAGAAGGTGTCCCGTTTTCACTTCAAGAGCGGCATAAAACGGGCAGTTTTATTGAATTGGGGGCAGCGGCAGCAGCCATGTCTCCTTTACGAGTAGGTATAGGTATCGATCAAAATGGAAATGTATGTGTGCATCACGAGAAGTTGAAGCAGGAAGAACCATATGTACAAGGCAATATTCAAAACGGACGCAGGTTAGGCAAGAACGCTGCCCGTTTGGTCAAAGGTTTGCCATTATCTTTATAATAGGAGATGAATTAGATGAGTCAGATCAATTTAGAATTAGCGAAAAGGCTGATTGAAAGTGCTGAAAAGAAAGCGAATGAAATGGAAGTTCCTATGGTCATAAGTATTGTTGATGAGGGAGGAAACTTCATAGCCTGCCACCGAATGGATGATGCTTTACTGGTCAGTGTGGATATCGCCCAAAACAAAGCTTGGACTTCTGTAGCGATGAAAATGCCGACCTCAGATTTAGCTCAGGCAGCCGGAATGGGAAAAGACCTTTACGGCATCAACACAACAAATAACGGACGGGTTGTCGTGTTCGGCGGAGGCATCCCGTTGCGTAAAAATGGCCAAATCATTGGAGCCGTTGGCGTAAGCGGAGGATCGGTTGAAGAGGACATGCGAGTGGCCCAGGCGGCAGTCGATCTGCTCGATGATTCAGAATTGATCGCCAGTCTCTCCAAATAAACAAATAGAATGATTTAATCCTAATGAACATTCATGGATGTTGCAACATGACATACCCTCGGAACCAGTCTTTTCGGTTTCAAGGGTATCGTACTTTTATGATGTCGCTGTGTATGAATCGAGTTAAAATAGAGAGGGTGTAAACAGTGAAAGTTTATACAAAATCCGGTGATAAAGGTGACACAAGTTTGGTGTATGGAAAAAGAGTTTCAAAGGCATCTGCGCAAGTGGAAGCTTACGGAACATGTGATGAAGCCAATTCCATGATTGGTTTAGCTTTTTCTTTTTTACCGGATGGAGAAGAATGGGAACAGTTGCAGAAAACCATCCATATCATTCAAACCAAGCTGTTTCACATTGGAGCAGAATTATCCACTCCAGCAGGAAAAAATGTGAAGTGGCCGATTGAAGAAGCAGATGTTTCTTTTTTGGAAGAAGAAATAGACAACATGGAAACTACCCTTCCTGTATTAACCAACTTTATTCTACCCGGCGGAAGTCCGACCGGTGCGTCACTTCATAGTGCAAGGACCATTGTACGAAGAGCGGAGCGGTGTGCGATTGCCTTACATAAAAAAGAACCGGTCAATCCGATTGCTATTAAGTATTTAAATCGTTTATCTGACTATTTATTCGTCCTGGCCCGTCATGTCAATCATCGAATTGGCACAACTGAACCAACGTTACATCAAGATTGAAAAAAGAAAATGGAATAGGCATACGATATTCTCTCTTTTCTTTATCTTCCAATCTATCTTTTTGTCCTTCATCGTATAAAGCGCTTATACTTTTGAGCTTAATAATAGGGTATAATGAAATAGATTCTAATAAAAAAAATAGTAATATGGAAAATAAAAGATTATGGAGGTAGACTTTGACTATATTTACTTTGCGAAATATTGTAAATATTGAGGTTCTTCAGGAAATCCAGGAGCGCTTTTCAGATGCTACGGGTTTCGCAGTCATCATTGCGGATGAGCAGGGTGTACCCGTAACTAAGCCTTCTAATTTTACAAATTTCTGTACCCAAATCCGCTCATCTGAACAAGGGTCACAATGCTGTATAGTATCAGATCGAAAAGTAGGACTCATGTCGGCTGAACAAGCGAAGCCAATCGTACATTATTGCCATTCAGGACTGATTGACCTCGCGGCACCCATTGTTCTGGGCGGCAGGCACCTTGGATCGGTTTTGTGCGGGCAAGTATTAATCGAAGGTCATGATGAGCAACGGGTAGAACAGATTCGTGAAAAGTCGAAGCAGTTACCGATCGATCAAGAACTCCTCCAGCTTTACTTTGAGAAAATTCAATTCACGAGCCAGAACCGAATTGATGCGGCAGCACAAATGCTGCAGCTTGTAGCCAATTATATTGTAAAAATAGGTGCCAACCACCTGGTACAACAAGAATTGAATGAAAAGAATCAGAAGCTGATGGAAGAGCTGCAAATCCGTACAGAGTTGGAGAAACTCCTCCAGGAAGCACAATTGAAGGTACTGCAAGCACAAATTAATCCCCATTTTCTATTTAATACGTTAAACACGATTTCCCGGCTTGCTTATTTGGAAAATGCAGAACAGACACAAAATGTGACGTATTCATTGGCTAAAATCATGAGGTACAGCCTGCGTAATTTCGACCAGATGGTTACGTTACAGGAAGAATTGGATTATATAAAAAACTATCTGAATATCCAGCAAAACCGTTTCCGCAACAGAATCCAGTATGATCAAAAAATAGAATTAGATGCGAAAGCTGTGAAGATTCCTATTTTTACAATTCAACCTATTATTGAAAACGCTATCATGCATGGATTTGAGCCCCAGGACAGCAGAGTCGTCATTCAAATTAAGGGGTTTGTAAAAGAAAATAAAGTATATCTTGAGATTTCGGATACGGGAGCAGGAATGACTGAAGAAGGGGTATCCTCCATATTTTCAAAAGCAAACCAACCAAAAAGTAGCCATACTACAGGAATTGGAATGAATAATGTACAAAAACGGCTGCAGCATTATTTTGGCGAAGAATACGGCATTACCGCGATTGAAAGCAAAATCGGAGTTGGCACAATCGTGCGGATCGCAATTCCAAGGTAAGGGGATGTTCTAGCTTGAAGATGATGATTGTCGATGATGAACCGTTGGAACGGGAAGTATTAACAATGATAATTAACAAGGAAAATCTCAGAATTAGCCAACTCTTCGAGGCAACAAACGGTTTGGATGCCGTGGAATTGGCTAAGCAAGAGCAGATGGATGTCGTATTGATGGACATTAAGATGCCAATAATGAATGGATTGATGGCGGCAGAAATTATTAAGGAGGATGTCCCTGATTGCCGTATTATCTTCCTTACGGCGTATGAGGAGCCTGACTTCTCTTATCAACCGATAAAATTGGGAGCGGGTGATTATTTATTAAAACCAGCTCATCCAAACGAAATCAGGCAAGCATTAATTAAATATATACCAGCCTTAGACCACCCGGCTGACCGCTCTTTGCCAACAATAGCATCTTGCAATCATGAAGATATTATAACGATCATGGAGTTCATAGATAACAATCTTCATTTAGAATTACATTTAGTCACTTTATCCGAGCTGGTCTATCTTAACAGCCAGTATCTCAGCAGGCTGTTTAAACAAGAGACAGGCTGTACGATTACCCAATATATTACAGGTCGCCGTCTTGAAAAAGCAAAACACTTCCTTAGCTATAGCCAGGAGACAGTGATGGAAATTAGCGAGAAATGCGGTTTTTCCGACTCGAACTATTTTGCAAGGGTCTTTAAAAAATACGAAGGAATAACCCCAACACAATATCAACAAAAGTCTCTCATGGGAAGAAAGAAAAGAATCAATTCATTCAATAATTTTGTAATGTAGGATTTATTTGCCTAGAACCAAGAATTTTACTTTTCCATTTGTAGACAGCCCTCACCTCATACTTACTTGTGCATACATTAGTAATGAAGGGAGGGAATAAAAGTGGAAAGTAACTTTTTCATATTTTTCCTTGCAATCTTAGCCGGGTTTGCCTTAATTATTCTTTCTGGTTTTGCTGCAGGAACTCCACTAGCATCATTATTTACAGTACTATCGCCAATTCTCGCTATCATTGGCCTATTAGTGGTCCTACTGTTTGCACTTGCGTTGATTTGGAAAGCCATTAATTTATTGTTCAATCGCTGATCTGAATTAACCATTAAGGATGGGGGAGCCATTCTTTGCTTGGAGTGGCTCTTAATAATGCCAGTATAATTTCTTCCTTCTTTCAAACAATAAAAACAAAAACGATAACAGGAGGAAATGGAATATGAAAAAACTCGCACTCCTTCCTATGGTGTTGTGCTTTTTTATGCTGCTGTCATCTATGGTCTCAGCCGAATCTAATTCACCTCATAATTGGGGCTTTAAGAAAGCGAAAAACGGGGTGCCGGCTGAGGCTGGCAAGATGTATGACGATATGATTACTGAATATGGAGCGATCTATAAAGGAGATACTACAAAAAAAGACATTTATCTAACTTTCGACAATGGCTATGAAAACGGCTATACCGAAAAGGTGCTGAACGTGTTAAAAAAACAGCAAGTCCCGGCTGCATTTTTCGTGACAGGTCATTACTTGAATTCTGCTCCCGACTTAGTAAAACGGATGGTGAAAGAGGGGCATATCGTCGGCAACCACTCCTGGCATCACCCTGACATGACCCGGATTACAGCTGATAAGATTCGCCAGGAACTTGAAATGGTCAAGGAAAAAACCGAACAGCTGACAGGACAGAAAACAATGAATTACCTGCGTCCGCCACGCGGTGTATTCAGTGAAACGACAATGGCAGTCTCCAAAGAAGAAGGATATCTGCATATCTTCTGGTCGCTTGCCTTCAAGGATTGGGAAGTAGACAAGCAAAAAGGGGCACAGAATTCCTATAATGAAGTCATAAAGCAAATCCATCCAGGAGCGATCCTGCTTTTACATACCGTTTCCAAGGATAACGCGGATGCACTCGACTCGATTATCACAGATCTAAAAAAACAAGGATACACCTTCAAAAGCCTCGATGATTTAATGATTCAGCAACAGCTGCCAGATCCGATGCTTTACTAATCAACTAGAGTGGAATTACGCTAAATCAGATGATAATAAATCCAATTCGGCTGGTAATAAGTCCAAATCAAGAGATAATAAATCCAAATTATATAATCATTGGAGTGAAAAGATGGATGCCGCAGAAAGTGGCGCCATCTTTTTTAGGTAATCTAAAGGAAAACGTGCTATAATACGTGAAAAACTGCAAAAGGGTGTTGTTATGTGGACCGAAACACTTGAGGTTCAAGGACCTTATAATTTTGATCTGGTGCTTGACCGATTATTATTGGATCCTCTTCATGTAGTTGACATAGAAAAACACACAATAAAAGTCCCTCTTTATATAGAAGGAGAGCCTGTTGTCATAGAGATACAAAGTACAGGAGACACGGAAAACCCGGTATTCATCATCCAAGGTGAGCTTGAGGAAACAAAAGAATTAGCGGTGCAGCGCCTAAAGAAAGTTTTTCATTGGCACCAGCCGCTTAAAGAAATTGACACCCACTTCAAGAGTACCGACTTGATGGAAATCTTTGAAAAGCATCGCGGTACGGCGATTGTTCTAGATTTTGACTATTACAGCTGTCTTGTAAAGAGCATCGTCCATCAGCAGTTGAACCTTGCTTTCGCCTATAAGCTGACAGAGCGATATGTAAAAACGTTCGGATTCGAGAAGGACGGAGTCTGGTTTTATCCGACTCCGGAACGCGCCGCAGCCCTTACGGTGGAAGAGCTAAGGGAAATCCAATTCAGTGCTCGAAAAGCAGAATATATTATTGGGCTCTCCAGAGAAATTGCAGTAGGAAATCTGGATTTAGATGAGCTTTCAAAGAAAACAGACCAGGAAATTATCGAAACGCTCGTAAAAATCAGAGGGATTGGCAAGTGGACAGCTGAAAGCTTCCTGTTATTCGGGGTCGGACGGCCAAATCTGTTTCCAAAAGCGGATATCGGCCTGCAAAAAGCATTGAAAAAGTTATACGGTCTGCCTGAAAAGCCGACTATGGAGGAAATGGAGACCTACATCAAAGATTGGGCTCCATTCTTAAGCTATGCTTCCCTTTACCTATGGAGAAGCATTGAAAAACGGAGTGAAGAAAATGGCAAATCAGCAAGATACGAAACTTGAAGTGAAGCAAACCTTCCCTTTAACGATAAAACGCCTTGGCATCAACGGCGAGGGGGTCGGCTATTTTAAAAAGAAAGTTGTCTTTGTTCCCGGCGCACTGCCTGGCGAAGAAATTGTTGCCGAAGCAACGAAAGTACAGCCTAAGTTCTCAGAAGCAAAAATTAAAAAAATACGTAAAGCTTCACCGCATCGTATCGCGCCGCCTTGTCCTGTGTATGAAGAGTGCGGCGGCTGCCAGCTCCAGCATTTGCGCTACAGCCAGCAGCTAGTGGGAAAACGCGATATCGTCATTCAATCGATGGAGCGCTATGCAAAATTCCCGATTGAATCTCATCAAATTAGAGAAACAATCGGCATGGATGACCCATGGAACTACCGCAACAAAAGCCAATTCCAGGTTGGCTTGAAAGACGGAAATGTCATTGCCGGTTTATATGGGTTGAACTCACACAACCTGATCGACCTCCCTAACTGCATGGTCCAACATCCTGCCAGCAACAAGGTCACTTCGGTAGTGAAACGGATTTTAAAAGACTTAAACATTTCAATCTATAATGAAAGAAAGAAAAAAGGTGTTATTAGGACGGTGATCACCAGGGTGGGCTTCCAAACAGGCGAGGTCCAGGTAGTAATCGTTACAAACACGGACGAACTGCCGAAAAAAGACTTAATCGTCAAGGCAATTAAAGACCAGCTCCCGGAAGTGAAATCACTCGTTCAAAATGTGAATAACAAAAATACATCACTTATTTTCGGTGAAAAAACAGTGCATCTGGGCGGCGAACAGGTCATTAACGAAACATTGGGTGACCTTTCGTATGAGCTATCAGCCCGGACATTCTTCCAACTGAATCCGATTCAAACCGTGAAGCTCTATGATGAAGTGAAAAAAGCAGCGGCACTAACAGGCAGGGAAAAGGTAGTCGACGCCTATTGCGGTGTAGGAACAATTGGCCTCTGGCTATCAGAAAGCGCAAAAGAAGTCCGCGGCATGGACGTCATTAAAGAATCGATCAAAGACGCACGCAAAAATGCCGAGCGCCATAATCGCAAAAACGTAAAATACGAAGTCGGCAAAGCCGAGCAAATCCTCCCAAAATGGATCAAAGAAGGCTGGAAGCCCGACGTCCTCATCGTCGACCCGCCAAGAACCGGCTGCGACGCCGGCCTGCTGCAAACAATATTAAAAGTAAAACCGAAAAAAGTCATCTATGTCTCATGCAACCCATCAACACTGGCAAAGGATTTGCAGACATTAAGCAAGCTGTATACAGTGGAATACATGCAGCCTGTGGATATGTTTCCGCAGACGTCGCATGTGGAGTGCGTAGCGTTGATAGAGTTGAAATAGCTTGGTGGCAATAGGTTTAGTGGATTTAAAGTGAAAATTGATGTGTGTTTTATGTTCCCTCAGACTAATGGTTCGGGGGGTTTTTTGACCCCCGGGGTCTTACTTTTACGCAGACATAAGAGAGGTTTGGAAAACGTGTATTTTTGCGGAAAGATTGAAGAATTAGATTATGATGGAGCAGTAGTATTGGTGACAAGGGTTTAAAATTAGGGGGAAAATGCCCCGAAATAAAGGGCTTCCAGACATTGAGTTTTCCCCCAGCTACTTTGCCTGACGGGGCAATGTTAGGAAACCCTAATTTTTATTGTTTTAAGAAACATATTAACTGCCCTAAAGGTGATGGGTGTATATCAGCAGTTTAGAAAATGTCTACTTTGCAAGTGCCGAGGAGACATAATAGATGTAAAAACTAGTCTTCTCGCACGGCATCGGTATCAAAAATTCTGTCTAGTTCCTCGCTTGATGTAATACCGCGAACCTTATTCCAGATCGTTGTTATCCCCATATCCAATCGAAAGAAGTGCTCACGACCATCTACACCCTTTTTTAACCGGATAAGCTGAATCCTACCAAATTTGTCCCAGTGCTTCTCTGCAAACTTTGCCAAACCAACAGCTTTAGGGTAATTGTCCTTCCGGCTAGGGTCATGCGGTTCCAGAATATCGAAAACGTAACCTTGTGCGTCAGCTTTCACCACCACTAAATCCGGATACATAGGAGTGGGAACGCCGCTAACTTCATACGGGATTTCAAGTGACCATTTTTTACGGTCCAGATTACGTAACCAACAGACAGCACCGCTTTTGTTTTCTGAGTGACATTTAGGCACATAAATTATATACTTAAAGAAAATAGCGATTTTAGTTGAAGGAGCGATGACCAATGATCGATACCTCGCTCTGGATACGAGATATCAAAAGTCAGGCTTCGGGGACCAGAACAAAGTTCTGGCTACTTGAACCAGAGTCGGATCCTGAAAACGCAACAAAATACCTTTTCAAGATACCTACCGAAGGTACAGGTGGGCATTGGGCTGAATTTGTAGCAAGTAGTGTTGGTACAAAGTTAGGTTTACATACAGCTGAAGTAGAGTTAGCTATGCATAAAGGTACTGTCGGTACAATTTCCAAAAATTTTCGTCCTAAGACGGAAGAATTGTATGAAGGCGGAGATTTGTTCCTGGCACGATTTGAGGATTTTGATCGCCGTTCATTGACTTATTACGAGTTGCCCTACATCATAGACCTCCTTGCAGCATATGATTTAGAGAAGGACTTTGTAGCTTTACCGGTCTTTGATGCATTGATCGCCAATAATGATCGGCACTGTGACAATTGGGGTGTTCTTAGTGGACCTAATGGTATACGATTGGCGCCCATTTATGATAACGGCTCTTCCCTCGGTTTTAACGAAGTCGCAGAAAAAAAGAAAAAAATGTTAACAGATGACAAGATGTTGGCAGGCTTCTGCAACCGCGGTAGGCCAAGCATTGGATTACCTAATAGAAAAAGACCGAAGCATTTTGAGTTGTTATCTTTTCTTCACTGTCATTTGCCTAGGGAAATGGAATTGGCTGTAAAAAGATTAGAACAGCTAAATAAGGGAATACTACTATCCATAGTGAATGATATTCCGAACGACATAATGAATGATTTAGATAAAGAATGGGTGATCCGCCTTTTACTTTACCGGAAGGCATGGATCTTAAATTGGTTTGAAGGGAGTGTGAGAGCATGAGAAAGAGACCGTTTGAGCTGTGGCTGATTTGGCAAAATGTCGAGACACGTCAGCGTTACCATGTAGGTAGATTACTTCATGAAGATGGCATTTATACATTTTCATATGAGACAAATGGGTATAGAAGAAAATTGGCAGAAGCTATGGACAATGGCTATCGACCTCACTTAGCATTCCCAGATACTAATAAGACGTATACTTCCCGTAATCTTTTTGGACCGTTTGCACGACGTTTACCAGACCCCCGAAGACCGGATTATCCATCAGTACTCCGAGAATTGGGACTTTCATCAGAGTGTACAGAAATGGATATTTTGCGGGCTACAGGCGGTATTTTGGCTACAGATTCCTATGAGTTTGTTTCACCAATCCTGGTTGAGAACAACTTATTTGATTTGGATTTCTTTGTTGCAGGATGGCGTTATTATAATGGGGATCAAGTAATTGACCAGCTCCAAGTGGGTGACCGTGTTGAGTTTTCTTTAGACCCCGAGAATGATCATGACAACAAAGCGATCGTAGTGATGTCTGTCAATGGAGAGAAGCTAGGATTTATTCCTGCCTTTTACAGTGGCTGGATGTATGAAGTGATTGAGAAGAAATGTAACTACCAAGCAAAAGTGTGGGCTGTTCATCCACAAGCAGTTCCTCATCGCAAAGTCAGTATTTCGATTACCGGCGAGGTAAGTCAATTTATGAACATTCAGGAATTGTTGAACGACAAAGAGGAATTACGGTTAGTGTTGTGTTAAAAGGTTTGGATGATATGCATACCAAGATTGGTGTATATTCGTTTTGTAACAAAGGTGTTATCATACCGTTATGGTTCAGGTATGATATTGTGTAAACAATCAAACAGCCTGTAAAATTTGTAAGGCCTTCTGCTTCTGCAGGGGGCCTTTTTAACATTTTTGTTTGTATTTAAAAAACACGCCATGAAAAGCCATGTTAAGCCACCCTCTTCCTGTGATATCGTATAAGGTGTAAAAGTAGTATAAACACGAGCCCTTGAAGGTAAATCCTTCGGGGCTTTTTTAATAGAGTATTGGAGTTGAGAACAATGCCAAAAAAACCAAAGAAGCCCTGCAAACACAACGGCTGCCCTTTGTTGACCGATGATAAGTACTGCGAGTTTCATGCAAAGCTTCATGTAAATGATAGACCGAATGCGAGCGAGCGTGGTTACGATAACCGCTGGAGGAAGGCAAGAAAACGATTCTTGAACACTTATCCTCTTTGCAAGTACTGTGAACAGAAAGGAACGCTCACCAAAGCAACGGTGGTAGATCACACCAAACCGCACCGAGGTGACCAGCGACTGTTTTGGAATCAAAGCAACTGGCAGCCTTTGTGTAAGAGGTGTCACGATCGAAAGACAAAAACAGAAGATCGGTATCTTGTTTACACCTTTTGACGCTGCCCCAAGGGGGGATTGAATCTCTACAGCCAATTGCCCAACGGCCGACGCCCCCCATCACGTGAATTTTCGCAGAATTACACAAGGGGGGTATCACCAGACAGGGCATAAAAGTGGAAAATGCCAACAGGCGCAAAGGTTTCTACCGCTTGCAAATTTGCGGTGAGGTTATATAGGGATAGGAATATTTACTAGCTTTTTCATTGTCAACATAGGGTTTGTGCCACTTTTATTAAGAATTAACAAAAGTACATTAAACGCCTAGTTGCTACGGGAATAAAAAACGGAAATTTTGCAGTCACGATTGTTATATCAAGTCTAGATTTTGGAGTGATGAAGATGGAATTTAAAAAGCTGGCCATCGATGATTTAATTCCTGCCAGTTACAATCCAAGAAAAAAACTGAAGCCGGATAGTTGGGAACGGTTTAATCATTCTCTATTTTGTTTTCAAGCACTTGAATAAAGTGCAGCTGCATTAGCATAAGTTAATAGAGACAAAAAAAGCAACTTATTCCCTTACAAACATCGGGCCTGATGGTAAGGAGGGGTTACCTTTTTTGCGTAACCGCGATTACTTTCGACGATCAATGTTACGAATCCTATCATTTTTATTTTACCTCCAGAACAAAAGCATAGGAAGCATCGCCATGTGATAGGTGTTCCTCTTTCTCATCCATCCACCATACACCATAATCATAGTAATAGATCCCTTCCTCTGTTGGTACAACAAACCGATTATCTCTCACTGTGACTTCCTTTTCTTTTCCTTCATTAGTCTGTGTGAGATGGAAGTCATTTGGTTTTGGTTCATAATCAATCACAAACCTTATTTCTTCGTTCGGTTTAACTTTTACGGGTACCTTGCCTTTGAGCCGTTCAACCGATCCTATAGCATCGACACATGTGCCTTTCCAGCAATAAGTTCCCAATGAAGTTTCATATGATTCCTTCCCGATTTTAATCTTGGACTTTGGCGGCTTTTCCCCAGTCGTTCCATCTTTTGAGCAGCCCATGAGAATAAACAGTATAATAACTAATAATGCATTCAGTCTATTTTTCAAATCCTGCACCTCCGTTTATAAATTGACGAGTTTTGATCTTGTTTGGTTTCAAAAAAAGACCGGTTCTAGCAGTCTTCCCGATGTTTTTTCGACCTTCTATGCTTTCACCAGGAATTCTTTATAATCAATGTAGTAGAGGGTGATCACAATTTACAAAATTGCTTAAACAAGTTATCTTTAAAACCACAGGAGAAAATTCCCTGGCAAAATTATAAACCACAACTAAAATCTCAAATTCAGTAACCAAATTCTGAAATTAGCAACCAAATCCCAAACTTAGTAACAAAACTAGCAACCTAACCAATTCGGAGGTTAACATGACTCAATTCTCAAAGAAGAAAAAGAACCCGGTCATCTATAAGATAGGAATATACTTGATAATCATTTCTTTCTTACTTTGGCTTGTTCCAGTAATCGTTCCCTTTTTAAGCATAACCGCGACTGTAAAAGTAACTCTTGTAACAGGTGCATTGATTACAGCTGAAATTTTATTCTGGATTGGTGTAGCCATCGTCGGAAAGGAAGTTGCAAGTAAATATAGAAGTTATTTAAATCCTCGTAATTGGAAAAAGAAAAAGGAGGACCAGAATATTGAGGACAAAAATCAGTAAAGGATAATTGATTCTGTTATTTTTCCATTAAGAAAACTTTAAAAAGTCTAAATCGAAAGACCTATAAATATTCGAAGTGGGACCCTGTTTTTTAATCAAAATTCAATCCAGCGGACGAATTTTCATGTTTGTTTATAAAGACCGGTTAAATTATACCCATATTCTAATCTCGCTCCTTTACAATTCTTTACAGCCGTTTAAAAAAGGCCTTCTATAATAAAGTCTGTTCCAGAGATTTTATACGGAAGGGGAGAAAATCATGGTTGATGAAAGAGATTTGAGTGAATGGATCAAGAAGCTGGATGAAGAATCGCTGCAACAGAAAGCAATGGGCCGCCGAAACTTTCTTCAGGGGGCGGGTAAGATTGCCGGACTTTCTCTAGGATTGACGATTGCTCAGTCAATGGGACGATATGAGGTAAATGCTGCTCCAAAGTTTAGTGACTATCCGTTTACCCTTGGTGTTGCTTCTGGCGATCCCCTTTCAGACGGAGTTGTATTATGGACAAGGCTGGCACCTGATCCGCTCAATGGAGGAGGAATGCCTCAGCAAAATATACCTGTCAAATGGGAGATTGCAAGGGATGAGCATTTCCGTCACATTGTACAGCAAGGCACTGAGTTGGCCAGACCAGAACTCGGCCATTCCATCCACGTGGAAGTGGCTGGATTGAAGCCTGACCGGGTATACTTCTATCGTTTTAAAAGCGGAAATGAGTTCAGTCCTGCGGGGAAAACAAAAACACTCCCGGCAATCGGCGCCAGCGTTTCCAGCATGACTTTCGCATTTGCTTCCTGCCAGCAATATGAACACGGCTACTTTACCGCCTATAAGCATATGGCTAAAGAGGATCTCGACTTAGTCTTTCATCTGGGAGACTACATATATGAATACGGACCAAATGAATATATTTCCGCATCCGGCAACACTCGCACGCATAACAGTCCGGAAATTATCACTCTAGAGGATTATCGAAATCGGTATGCCCAATACCGTTCAGATCCAAATCTAAAATCGGCACACGCTGCATTTCCATGGGTAGTGACATGGGATGACCATGAAGTGGAAAATAATTACGCGAACCTGACTCCGGAAAAAGGCCAATCGGTTGAGGCATTTGTTACACGCCGTGCCGCAGCTTACCAGGCCTATTATGAACACATGCCGCTCCGCAAAACTTCATTGCCTCATGGAGCTGATATGCAAATATATCGAAATTTCTCTTATGGGGATTTAGCGTCTTTCTATGTTCTTGATACCCGCCAATACCGTGATGATCAGGCAAACGATGACAAGAGTTCACCTCAAACGGAGGAATCCCTGGATCCGAAACGGACCCTTCTAGGCAAAGAGCAGGAAGAATGGCTGTTGGGCAATCTCGGCGGCTCAGATTATAAATGGAATGTTCTCGCACAGCAAATATTCTTAGCCCAGCGGAATTACGGAACGAGCACTGCTTCAAAATTTAGTATGGATTCCTGGGACGGCTACCCCGCCGCACGCCAGCGTGTCACCGATTTTGCTAAAAACGAGGATATTAATAATTTGATCGTTCTCACCGGGGATGTCCATGCTAGCTGGGCTTCCAATCTCCTGACTGATTATAACGAGCCGAATTCAGGTATAATTGGTGCGGAATTTGTCGGGACTTCGATTACTTCCGGAGGGAATGGGGCTGATAAGAGATCAGACACCGACCGAATTTTATCACTAAATCCGCATATCAAATTTTTTAATGATTATCGCGGCTATGTTCGCTGCCGGGTTACTCCGGAAAGATGGCAAGCAGATTACCGGGTGCTTCCATTTGTAACGGAGCCAGGAGCAGACATTTCCACAAGAGCTTCCTTTGTCTATGAAAAGGATCAAACCGGGTTAAAGAAAGTTTCATCCACCACTGTTCCTCAAGGTGTCCGAAAATCGGATGAAATCGAAGAGGATCGCCAGCAGGCCCATACCCGTGCCCATGAAAAACAAAAGGATAAAAAGCGGGGGAAAGTCACGAATTAGTCGGACTGTTCCCTAATAAATAATAAATTCTTAAACAGCCAGCCTCATTGTGTACAGGGGGCTGTTTTTTATTGTAATATCGGTATTAGGAATTCCACAAGTATAAAATTTGATCAATTGGATGAATTTGTTATAGTAGGTTTGTTAGGAACTATTTAAGCTTTGACTTTGATCAAAAGGAGCACAAAATAGAGCTAATGGACGAATTAATAGACGCTTATTTGTTTAACAGTATGGAAATGTCGTCAGTTTTAGATACGGAAAATGGGAGTGTTATATTGGATGCCGACGAGAGTCTAACAGGTGAGCCGGAAATAGACTGGGATGACGAGGAAGCAAGTGAACACTTGCTGCCGATTCTTCAGATTACTTCAGATGATGCTTACAGAGTAATGGAACGGTTTGCAGGTACGCAGTCAGAAGAGGCAACTGAACAATTATGGGGTGCTTTAAATCGGAGGAAATTCCAATTTGTCGCAAATCCAGTCAAGAGCTTGGTCTAATCGGTAAAGAACAGGCATACATTTACAAAGAGAGAATACTTCATTATAATGTATACGCCACATTATTTGACGGTAAAAATTTTCTACCCTATAATAATTATATAAATGAAATCTGAATGATTTTCTTCCATGAGGGGAGTAGCTATACAGCAAAGTCGTCAATACGGGATGATCATCCTCGGCCTTGCTGGCAACTCAGGTTGTTTGCGAGACCTTGCCGTTTATTTGGTGAGGTCTTTAGTTCGTTACAAAGACGTTATAACCAAATATCGGTTGTAGCGTCTTTTATTTTATATAAAAGAGTGGATTCCTTATCGAGTCATTCTATTCAGGAAAGGAGTTCGTATGTTGCTTACTTACAGTATTCTTGCCGAAAGTGTGAAAATTCGCTTGCATCAAAAGAAAATATCACTGCTCGATTATGATGAATCCCTAGAGTTTATTGGGGAAGGCCGAAGTGCGTATGTATTCAGAATTCGATCTACAAATAAAGCAATCAAAGTATTTTTTCCCGATCACGTCGATATTGCCCGCGAAGAAGCAGAAATTTATGAAATGCTGCGGGGCATTTCGTATTATCCAACTTTATATGAATCCGGTCGGAATTATTTAGTCATCGACTATATTGAAGGCCTTACGCTTTTTGAATGCCTGGTTCAAGGAATACCGATTACCTCAGATAATATTAAGGAAATTGATCAAGCATTACTATTGGCAAAGCAAAAAGGATTGAATCCATCAGACATCCATTTGCGAAATATATTTATCACTTCTGAGAAAGAAATCAAAGTCATTGATGTGGCCCGATTTCGGCAGACAAAAAAATGCAGACAGTGGAATGACCTTAAATCTGCTTTTTATCGAGTATATCTAAAACGCTTTTTTCCTAAAAAAATTCCTGTCTCTATCTTAAATTTTATAGCCGCTTTGTATAAGAGAAAGTTGATTCCGATGTAACCCGTAATTGTGCGGATAAGTTTCCTGGAAAAATAAATAAATTCTGCAATGGAAGGACGTTTACTGATGAAAAGGATTTTTATCATACTTGGATTGTTATCAACAGTTGTGCTGGGCGGATGCTCAATTCTCGGAGAAGTAAACAATTCCGTGGATTATGTAAATGAAGCCACCGACTATTTGGATAAGGCAAGGAATTTTGCTGAAGATGTACCACAGCTTGCAGAGGACGCTGTCACAAATCAAGAAGCCCGAAAAAACTTGGAAAATGAACTGGAAACCATGCAACAGGACATCAAAGATTTTAATGAAACAAAAGCACCATCCATAGCAGAAGATATTCACAATCAGATTGTGGAATACAATGAGAAATTAAATAAAGGCATTGATTCCTATTTGCAAAATATCGAAAACGGCAAGTTTGATCCTGCCCTGTTACAAGACTCGGAAATTGTGCAGACGGCGAATGAATTAACCAGCCTGATGAACAAGATAGAGAATTTAGGATCTTAACTTAAAGTCACCTCCTTGATTTATTTTAGGAGGTGATTTTTTTGTAGTATTGTTTAAGGCTTTGTTATCATTATTTTTAGAAAAATGTAGAATTATAGACAAATAAATCGTATAATGGTAAAAAATATAAGAATGTTCGGACTTATTTATCTGAATTATGTTTGCATTCAAATTCGTTAGATGTGAAGAGACCATAACCAGGTTCTGTTTTCATGCGTATTCAGATAATGTTTTCGGTTCATTTAAATGGAGGAAAAAGAAAATGAAAAAAAGTTTCGTGTTATTGTTTTCTATTTTTCTAACACTAGCATTTGGTACAGGAGCTTTTGCTGCTGAAAATGGAGATGTTGAAAAAGCGTTGAAGCTTATCGAAAAAACAAATCAAGCAATCGACACAAAAATTGATAAGGCGGTCGCAAAAGCGGACAAGCTTCAAGGTGATTATTTCTCTGACATTCAGTCTGTCAAAGGTGCTGATGTGATTGTTTCATTGAGAGAAGAACAGTCCCGCATGGAAGCAGGGTTGTTAGCTGAAACAGATTCCGATAAAGCCGCTGCAATCAAGGAAAGATTAGCTGCAATTGATGCTGAGGTAATTTCAGCGGAGAACTCATTAAAACAGCAGTCTGAATTTTTTGCGGAGCGCACCGCCCAATTCCATGCAGAATTAGACCAGCTTATCTATGACTTGGACAAGCAGACTGCCGGAATGACAGCTAAAACAATTGAGGCAGCTGCCGAACTGGGAGTAACCGCAGTTTGTGAGTGGAAACATGTAAAGATCGCACATAAGTGGGTGTGGATTGATCCTATCCAACCAGTAGGGTCGTAAAAAAACCTATAAACTACTTTTAACATTTCTAATAGATATAAAATGGGTTCTTTTTGATAGATTCCATTTTTATTTCTAATAAGGAGATATCATGGTGAAGGGTTTAAAAATATCAAAACAAGGTAACCAAATAGATGTAGTGCACCAATTTTCAAATGAGCTCAGTCTATTATCACGAGATAATGGCGTGGATATCATGCTGCAAACAATCTATAAGGATAAGATGTTTTATATATATCCCAGTGAAAATCCTGATGTGCTAGAATTTATTTATATTTTAAATGGGGAGATTGAATGCGATCAGGATGAGGGAAAAGTAACTTTAACCACACGAGACTATTTTACTGTTAAGGGGTTAAAAGAGCCTGTCTATTTTACTGCCAAGACCGACGTCACTTATCTATGGGTCATTACCGAGCCGACTTTTCAACAGGTAAGTGAAGGATTTCGCAAATTAACAGACATTACTAAAAAGGTAGAGGCAAAAGATCGCTATACATTTAATCATAGTGAGAGAGTTGCCACCTATTCGGTAAAGATCGCGAAATATTTTAAACTTCCAGTAAATATGGTTCAAAAATTATTTGAGGCTACTATATTACATGATATTGGAAAAATTAAAGTTCCAGTTGAAGTTTTGAATAAACCGGATAAACTAACGGAAATCGAATGTGACTTAATCAAAAAGCATCCCGGCGATGGAGCAGAAATGGTCAGGGAAACGGGATATTGTTACTTAGGTGAAATCATCGAACAACACCACGAAAGGCTGGATGGTTCAGGCTATCCTTACGGACTCAAAGGTGATGAAATTACATTTGAGGCAAAGATCATTGCTGTCTGTGATACTTTCGATGCTATGACTGAAGACCGCGCATATCGCAAGGCTTATTCAGCGCAATTCGCAATGGATGAGCTAAAAAGCTTAGCGGGGATAAGGTACGATGAAGAAATTGTCAGGGCATTTGAAAAAGTCTTGAAGGATGAAGGTAAAATAGAGTAGAACTTTGTTGTTTTTTCCTAAAAGTGACTATGCAGAGCCGAGAGGGTTCTGTTTTTTTTAGTGTGCCCCGCAGTCACACAATCT
>NZ_RYZZ01000022.1 GCF_003989135.1 Peribacillus cavernae | reverse complement strand
GATTTTCAGGAGCAAGCTCCCGAAAATCCGCTCGACTTGCATGTATTAGGCACGCCGCCAGCGTTCGTCCTGAGCCAGGATCAAACTCTCCGAAGAAATGTTTTGACGCACATGGATGTGCTAACATCGGCGTTGTCACAGGACGTGACGAACTTAGCCGATGATCCTTAACTCTTGCTTTTTTGAAGTGTTTGCTCACTTTTAAAATTAACGTTGGCGCTTTGTTTTGTTCAGTTTTCAAAGAGCAATTTCTTACAGCTTCTTTTGGAAGCAACTTTTTAATCTTATCATATCTTCGATTAGTTGTCAACTTCTGCGAAGTTTATAAGTTGTGTTAAGTCACTGCATTTCAGCGACTAACTTAGCTTACTCCTTTTTTAAAAAGAAGTCAATAGTTTTTTTGAAATCAACTTTAAATTGATTTTAAACACGCTCCTGCAGTTACTAAACTAGAATAATACCCTTTTTTAAGGTTAAAAGGCACTCACATAATTATATATTGGTTAAACGGCCCACATCACGTGCAATCATAACCTCTTCATTTGTCGGAATGATCATAACTTTAACCGGTGAATGCGGATAACTGATAAAGGTTTCTTCTCCTCTGCTCTTATTAAGAGCAGGATCCCAGTAGACTCCCATGAATTCGAGACCGCGCAATACTCTTGAGCGAATCGTTTCACTGTTTTCGCCAATGCCAGCTGTAAAAATAATTGCATCTACACCACTCATCCGCGCAGCATATGAGCCAATGTATTTATGGATTCTATTTGCGAATACTTCCAATGCCAATTCGGCACGCTCATTTCCCTGGTTGGCCTCGATTTCAATATCCCTGAGATCGCTTGAGAAGCCCGAAATGGCGAGCATTCCACTTTTCTTGTTAAGTACGTCAAGAACCTCATCAGCCGTTTTCCCTGTCTTCTCCATAATATACGGGATTAAAGCAGGATCAATATTACCCGAGCGTGTCCCCATCGTTACACCCGCAAGCGGAGTGAACCCCATGGATGTATCAATGGATCTTCCGCCTTCAATTGCCGCGATGCTCACACCATTTCCTATATGGCAGGAAAGCAGGCGAAGCTGCTCAAGCGGCCGGTTAAGCATTTCCGCAGCTCTTTGTGATACGTACTTATGAGAGGTTCCGTGGAAGCCATATTTTCTAATTCCGTATTTTTCGTAATATTCGTAGGGCAAGCTGTAAAGGTAAGAAGAACCAGGCATCGTCTGGTGGAATGCCGTATCAAAAACAGCCACTGCCGGAATACTCGGAAGGATTTGTTTGAAAGCTTTAATTCCGGTTAAATTGGCTGGATTGTGCAACGGAGCCAGCTCAGACAATTCTTCGATCTGGGAGATTATTTCATCCGTAATTACTGTGGAATCATTGAATACTTCACCGCCATGGACGACACGGTGGCCGATTCCATCAATTTCATTATAGGATGTAATGATTTGGTGTTTTAATAGCTTTTCCAATAATAGCTTAACCGCCACTCCATGATTCAGTATATCAGTCGTCTCTGTGATTTTTTCACCGTCAACCGTTATCATGAAAATGGCGTCTTTCAACCCGATTCTTTCAACAAGACCTTTTGTAATCACTTCCTCAGCCGGCATTTCAAATAATTGAAACTTTAAAGAGGAACTGCCTGCATTGATGGCAATAACTTTTGACATATTCCCGCTCCTATTCTTTATGCTAATACGATCAATCACTTTTCCTCTTTAAACCAAGCATCAATCTTGTTCATCACCGATTCGGTCGCCCTTCGATCAGAAAGTTTAGGAAGATCGACCAACAATGCATTTTTCGGTGGAGTTACACCTTCTTTAGTCTTTTGAAGTATTAAAATACTTTTTGCGGCCGCTTCACTCTTAAACATCGATAATGGAAGCTGCACCATCCCCTGAATATGGGTCGTTTTTTTCAAATAATCATTGAGCTTTGAGGCTTCTTCTGATAAAAATAACCCGTTCGGGATAATAAAGAATAAGTATCCTCCGGGTTTCACATGCGTAATGCTTTGCTCGATGAATAAATGGTGTGAAAAAGAATGGCCTTCGTCCGCTGCCAATTCATAATCTGCAGCCCTTACATCGTTTGGATAATATCCGACAGGCAAGTCACTTACAGCTATATCCGCCGGGTCGATGAACAATGGCTCAAGGCTGTCCTGGTTAAAGAACTGTACCGAATGTTCCTGCAGGTTAGCACCTGAGTATGAAAGTCTTATCAGCGTCTCATCTATATCCACACCATAAGCAGAAATCCGTTTGTCCGATAAATGATTGAGGATGGTAAATAGCAAATTCCCTGTTCCTGCGGCTGGATCGATCATCGACAATTCGTAATTATTATTTGTGAATTTCCCGATTAAATAACTTACAAACATTCCCACTGCATCTGGCGTCATTTGATGATTCGGCTGAATATTTTCTTTCATTCCTTTTAATATGGCAAGCTGGAATGCCTTGCGGATATCTTCTTTAGAGTATTTCTCAAGCGAAAACTCATGATATTGTCTGGATAATCTTTTTCTTGAAAGCTCACTTACTTCCTCCTGAACCACATTTCCATGAAAGAAGTTCTCGCCCGTTTCGCCTAGTGCGTCAAGGTAAGTACAAGCCAACTCTTCCTGAAGGATAAGTGCTGTTTCGTCAAATTTATGAAATAATTCTTCAATTGGGGTAAAATTCACTCAAAATTCCTCCTGTTTGTTTCTTTAAACCATTTTAAAGGTCTGACGACCAAGAGACAAGTACGAAGCTTCTTCGGGGACGTGGAGAAGAAGGGCAAATGAAATGGTCCGGCAGCTCCTGACAGGCTACCGGTAAAGGCAGCTTTGTGTCAGGGCAGCAGGACCATAAGAAGCTGGCGCTTATTTTGCGGATTTTGCTGCTTCGATTGCTGCTTCATAATTAGGATGTGTTGTGCCTTCGCTAACATATTCGGCATATACCACTTTATCGCTGCTATCAACAACAAACACAGAACGGGCCAATAAACGAAGTTCTTGCATGACTACTCCATATGCTTCGCCGAAAGACAAGTCACGGTGATCGGATAGAACCTGGACGTTGTCAAGGCCGCTAGCGGCACACCAGCGTTTTTGTGCGAACGGAAGATCAACGCTGATCGTTAACACTTGTACATTTCCAAGGTTTGAAACGTCTTCATTGAAACGCCTTGTTTGCGCATCACATACACCAGTATCAATCGATGGTACGACGCTGATAATTCGTACAGTTCCTTTGCTGTCGCTTAATTTCACCTCAGAAAGATCATTAGCGAGAACCGTGAAATCAGGTGCCTGATCGCCAGCTTTTACTTCATTTCCAATCAAAGTGACCGGGTTATTAATAAATGTTACGGATGCCATAAAAAATCCTCCTTTATAATTAAATATGTACAGCGTTAATCATATGGCCTCAGCAAGGTTTTTGCAATTATTTTACCCACAAAACAAAAAAGAGGAGAAAGATATTTCCCCCCTCTCCGCATTTCCCAATAATTACCTTACATCCAATTAAAAATCAAAATCCTGGGTATTGTTATTTCTTTCTGAATTCTGATTAAAGTTTCCCCGTTCCGAATTTTGGCGATTCTTTGATTGATTAGGAGATTGTTTTGGATTGCCTTTTTTTGAAAGCATGCCTTGAATTTTATCGACAAGGGAAGGAGCTGTATCAAGGACTTTCTCAAGCAAGTGGGTGCCCTGGTCGAGGTGGAGCATTTTAACTCCCTGTGAACCTACGATCAAGAAAGCGATCGGGGTAATCGATACGCCTCCCCCGCTTCCTCCGCCAAAAGGCTGCTTGGACTGTTGACCCGGTTGATTGCCGTTAAGTGTAAATTCGCTCCCGCCAGCTACGAAACCAAAGCCTACTTTGGAAACCGTTAATATCACACTTCCATCAGGGGTTTCAACGGGATCCCCGATGATTGTATTTACATCTACCATTTCTTTAAGATTTTCCATCGCTGCAGACATTAAGCCTTGAATGGGATGATCTGACATCTGCAATTCCTCCAGTCTAAATGGATTGGTTGTCCGAATCGTTATATAATCCTGTGTTATATTTTATTTTTTCGCCATTCCAATAACGAAGTAGTTTTATTCGTGCCCATATAGCTTCTCCGATTCGGACCTGGAATATACAAGTAAGTGACGTATAAAAAACAGCCCGCCCAAAGTCTGGAGTCACGGAATAGGAAGGAGGCTTTTTGAAACGCAAATATGTGCTTAACAACCCGATGATCGAACCTTTTATTCCCAGGCAGCCCCCGGTCAGCATTCCTGTATAAACGGCATCGCCTGTTCCTGCAAGGCTATGCCACCGAAAATTTTTTACTTTTACTTTGTGTAAAAAATCCCTGGAAATTCGATGGAAGCCGGCAATATGCTCAATAAGCATGTTCAGGTCCTCAAAGCTGGTTAGGATATCCCCCCAGGAAACATCACCGGTGGTTTCGTTTTTTCCCCCTTCATCCGTGCCCATTTCAGTTTGGACAACGTTTGTCTGGGAATCATCGTCGAGCTTACTGATTGGGACAGCTATTGTATAGCGCAATATCCCTAACCATGCGCGAAATTTAATATAGAAATCGTCACCATCCTGTTGATGATGATAGTGGATTTTTATTTTCACTTTTGTAAAAAAAAGCAGAAGAATTAGTGCCAGAAGCAAGACCGGTATTACCAACAACCACTTCATTGGCTCCACACCCTTTCAACCTGCCATTATCGGCTTCTGGAAAAAAAATAAACCTGCCAGGTGAAAATACTGGCAGGTTGTGTTTTATCTTTTATCCAATATCACGGTCGTATCTGCAAAAATGTCATGCAGGCCCTGTTTCTTTGGTAATAATCCAACAATGATGTAGCCGACGATTGTAGTCTTTGAAATGAATCTGCCGATAAACTCCCTGAAAACGATCGTTCCCCATGTGAGCCTTTCTTCTTTTAAGCTGACGACCTTCAAACCAAAGATCATCTTCCCAAGTGTTTTCTTTAAAAATTTCGTCATCAAGATAAAATACAGATAAAAAATGATGGAGGTGCAAATCGCTTCAGGCGAGAACCAGCCAGGATCGGATGAAAGATCCAAAGCCTTAAAAATCGGTTTGACAATAATCCGATTAATGCTGCCAACAATGATTATATCTGTTAGATAAGCCCAAAAGCGCATCCAAAAACCAGCGTATGGCAATACTTGTTCTTTTCCCTTTATCGAAGGCGCCACATTTTCACCAGTATCATCAATGGCAGGCAGTTTATTTTCTTCTGCATGATAACGGACAGTACTGTTTTTCTTTGCCGTGTCGCTTGATTCTAGTAATTCATCCTGTGCGTATTCGTTTCTCTCGGTCATTTGCCCATCCCCCTACTCAGCATACAAATACATTGGGCGAGGAGAATTTGGCTGGGAAAGCAATTTAACTAAACTCGCCGTTTCAAGATCTTTGCCCATGACCTTTTGGGCACCCATGCTGAACAGGGATCCTAGGCCAGCATCATCTGTATATCTGACAATCTGGGCGTCCGGGCTGTTTATTTTCTTTTTCATGGCGTCAGTAACATCTTCTAAATGGCCAAATTCATCAATTAAGTGTACTTCCTTAGCCTGGCGTCCATCATAGATTCTGCCGTCAGCAAGCTTTCTGACTTCAGATTCCGGCATGCCACGTCCATCGGCAATGATTTTAACAAATTGATCATAGGAATTGTTGATCATCGTTTGAAGGATCTTACGTTCTTCCTTTGTCATATCACGATTAGGGCTCATGATATCCTTGTATGGGCCGCTTTTAATCGTGACAAACTCGACGCCGTATTTCTTGGCAAGCTCTTCATAGTTATAGCCTTGCATGATAACGCCGAGGGAGCCTGTCATCGTTTCCGGGCTGGCATAAATCTTGTCGGCGGGTGCTGAAATATAATATCCGCCTGAGGCTGCCGTCGAGCCCATCGAGACATATACCGGTTTTTTCGTATCTTTTTGGATTTCCTTGATTTTATCGTAAATTTCCGCGCTTTCGACAACTCCGCCGCCTGGGGAGTTAATACGGAGGACGATTCCCTTGATATCACGATCTTCCTTCGCCATTTGGAGCTTATCCATGAAGGCCCGATGATTGTAGCCTCCTGCACTCGTTAATGGATTGGCCTCTCCGGTATCCTGAATTACTCCGTCCACTTCAAATACGGCAATCCTATTAAATTCATCGTCACCGTCGATTACTTCTTCGACAAATGCCTGGTCCGTTGCAAACATTTCATTAAAAATGTCTTCCGTGTCGGCAAAGAAAAGCGATGTGGCAATACTGGTACCGACTGATACAAAAAATAGTGCAGCTGCAATTCCAAGCGCAGCCCAGCGTTTCCCATTCATTCCCGTTCCCCCTCAAGGTATGTGTGTCTGTAATATGTACGTTTACATTTCAAAAATGTTTCGGGTAATGATAAACTAATTACACATTTCTATATTGTAACAAACTATTTTCTTTTTAGGAAAGAAAATACAGATAAAGGGAAGAGGAATCAGAATGACAAACCGTAGAAATATTTATTTCTTTTATAAAAAGTCAGCCGGGCTCACAGAAAAAGTCCAGCATTTATCGCATTTGGCCCAACGTTATTCATATAATATCGTGAAGGATTTCAAAGAAGCTAATATTATTGTCAGCGTTGGCGGAGATGGCACGTTCCTGCAAGCTGTCAGGAAAACCGGCTATAGGGAAGATTGTTTATATGCAGGAATATCGACAACTGGAAATTTGAATATGTATTGTGATTTCCACTTGGATGATACGAGCAAGATGATTGATTCAATGACAATGGAACAAATTGAGGTACGCAGATATCCGACCATTGAAATTAAACTGGACGAACAGCCGCCTTTTTATGCATTGAATGAATTGAGCCTGCGATCATCCGTCATTAAGACTTTGGTTTTGGACCTTTTCATTGACGACCTTCATTTTGAAACCTTCCGGGGCGACGGAATCATTGTGGCGACACCGACCGGCAACACTGCCTATAATAAATCTGTCAATGGATCAATTGTTGACCCGACCCTTCCTTGCTTTCAAGTGAGCGAGCTGGCTTCGCTGAACAATAATACATATCGTACGCTTGGCTCATCATTTATCCTTGGGACAGACCGCACGCTCACGATCCTTCTTGGCCAAGACGGGAACAACCACCCGATCATCGGGCTCGATAATGAAGCGATGAGTGACAGGACTTCCACAAAATAGAAGTATGCTTAAGCGGAAAAGAAATAAAAACAGTAAAATTAAGAGATAACTCATTCTGGGAAAAGGTCAGAAGGACATTTTTGTAAGAGGGGGAAAAACCCCTTCTTTTTCATTTGTAGGTTTCATCCCCTGAGTCCCCTCCTTTATTTCTATAGTTTTTTTATTAAGATTGAAGTTTCTTCCCCTTGAAAGACAACTTGATCATTAATAACCGTCATCACTGCCTTATTATCCAACAGGGCATCTGTACTTTTTGAAAAAATATCTGTTTCGAGGATCGTAAAATCGGCATCAAAGCCTTTTCTAATCTGCCCTCTTCTATTTTCACAGCCAATGGCAAATGCACTTCCCTTTGTATAGAGAGAAACGGCCTCGTACATCGATAAACGCTGTTCTTCCCCATATATGGTTCTTTCTGGGTCACTGGGTTTCATCCTTGTAACGGCAGCATGGATGCCCAGTAACGGATTCGCAAGCTCAATCGGGGCATCAGATCCGCCGGCACAGGGGATGCCCATTTCCAGATACGTTCTCCAGGCATAGGAAAATTCCATATACGTTTTCCCTACCTTCTCTTCTACCCATGGAAAATCTGATGGGACAAATCCTGGCTGAATATCGAAAATGACAGGCAAGAGCCTTGCCCGGTCCAACAGATCTTTCCTCATAATCTGGGCATGAATTAACCGGTCTCTCAGTCCTTTTCGGGGAGGGAGTTTCTCGATCGCATTCAGAACATATTCGAAAGCGAGGTCGCCAATGGCGTGGACGGCAACCGGCATCTCATGACTCCTGGCTTTTTTCACTAGAGCATATAGCTCTTCCTGGGTAAAAGTGGCGACGCCTTGGGTTCCCGGATTGTCTGCATATGGCTTGCTTAACAGTGCCGTATTTCCTCCCAGGGACCCATCTGCGAAAACCTTCATCCCGTCAAACACGGCGAATGCTGTTCCGGCGCCATATTTATAGCCCCCTTTTCGCATATCATCCATCACTTCATGATGAACCAGTAAATTGGCCCGAAAAGTCAGTCCCTCCCTCTCAATTACGGATACGAAAGCATCATATGTAGACTGAAAACCATTATAATAATTCAAATCTTCTGTATGGCCGCCTGTAAGTCCAAGACGGTAGCAATCTTTGATGGCGGTACGGAGAGCAGCTTCGACATAAGCCTGTGTGATCCCTGGGAGCTTTGATGTGATGAATTCCATAGCCGGATTTTCCTTGAACAACCCATTCAGTTTTCCATTCTTATAGCGGCCAATCACTCCGCCCGACGGCTCTTTAATATCAGTGGAGATTTCAGATTCCAATAAAGCTCGTGTATTCACAACCATTGCATGGCGGCAGATCCTTTTTAAGATAAGTGGATGTTCTGTTGAAATGCCATCCAGCTCATCCCGCAAAATCAACTCCGGATTGGTCCATTCATTCTCATTCCATCCTTCCGCAACAATCCATTCTCCTTTTGGTGTTGCTTCACACTTTTGAGCTACTGCCTCCAGGACCTCTTCCCGGCTTTTCATCTGGGAAATATCCAGCCTCATTATGCGTTCCCCGTGCCCCACCAGATGCATATGGCTGTCAACCAGTCCGGGAATCATTGTAGTACCCTTTAGATCTATCTCTCTGGTTATCCTCGCTTGATGAACGTTCCTCAAATATTCAGGTGAACCAGCATCGATAATTTTCCCTTTTTCTGTCAGTACAGCCTGGACCGTCTCGTTTTCTTGTTCCAAAGTATAGATAAGCCCATTATGCCAAATGGTTCCCACTTTCATTGCACTCCTTTTTCACATCTCAATACAAATGAATCAACCAATATATAAAATCGGCCTACTTCATTTCATTTTGTTTGACTATTTGTTCTTCCTGATTGCGCAAATCAACTCTGCGGATCTTACCCGAAGTTGTTTTAGGCAGTTCCTCTAAAAATTCAATCTTTCTGGGATACTTATACGCGGCAGTCAATTCCTTTACATGGTCCTGCAGTTCTTTGACCAGGGAAGGATCTGCAGGATCAACGCTCTCCTGCAAGACAATAAATGCTTTGACGATATGCCCGCGTTCTTCATCAGGACTTGCCACAACCGCACATTCCTTAACGAAAAGATGCTTTACGAGCGCATCCTCAACCTCAAAGGGACCGATCGTATAGCCCGAACTGATAATAATGTCATCACTGCGCCCTTCAAACCAGAAGTAGCCATCTTCATCCTTTTTCGCTTTGTCCCCGGTTATATAATAGTCGCCTCTAAACTGCATGGCGGTCCGCTCGGGGTCTTTATAATAATGTGTAAAAAGGGCAGGTGTATCAATGTGGACCGCGATATCACCCACTTCGCCTGTTTTACATATTTTCCCCTCATCATTGACGATTTCGACACGGTTGCCTGGTGTCGGCATGCCCATGGAACCTGGTTTGATTTCCATACCCTTCACAACACCCACCAGCAGCGTATTTTCTGTCTGGCCATATCCATCGCGGACTTCGATATCAAAGTATTTCCTGAAGGTATCAATCACTTCCCTGTTTAAAGGCTCACCTGCTGACACCGCGCTATGGAGATGCGGAAGACTGTATTCAGCTAAGTTATCCACCTTTGCCATTAATCGGTATTCAGTCGGTGTACAGCACAAGACATTTACATTATAGCTTGCGAGAAGTTCCAGATATTTCTTCGGTTCAAACTTGCCTTTGTAAACCAATCCGGTCGCTCCCGAACCCAACACGGATAAAAACGGGCTCCAAATCCACTTTTGCCACCCCGGACCGGCAGTTGCCCAGACGACATCCCCTTCATTGATGCCAAGCCAATACGATGCAGCCGTTTTCAAGTGAGCGAAAGCCCATCCGTGGGTATGGACGACTCCCTTGGGATTTCCGGTCGTTCCCGACGTATAAGACAGGAAAGCCATATCGTTGCTTTTCGTATCAGCAATCGCAAGTTCATCCGATGCTTGTTTCATTTCATCCTCAAGAGTCAGCCAGCCTTCCACTTGCTTTCCGACCGAAAATTTTATCAAACCCTCTGCCTCTTTCACATCCGTAAATTGGTCTGTGTATAGGTGGTAGCAGATAATGCCTTTTACCTCTCCATGTGTGATCCGGTACTGAATGTCCTTTGAACGCAGCATTTCGGAGCTAGGAATTACTACCATCCCCACTTTCAAGGCCGAAATATATACCTGGTATGCTTCAATCAATCGGGGTATGATCACTAATACTGTGTCCCCTTTTTGCAGGCCGGCTTTACGAAAAGAGTTTCCAATTTTATTAGCGTTTTTGATTAACTCTGAATATGTAATTTCTTTTTTATCCCCGGCTTCATCCTCCCATTTCAGGGCAAGCTGGGTCGAATCCTTTGTAAACCTTTCCATTTCACTTACTAAGTTGTATTTATCTGGAGCCAGTAAATCTTCGCGCTTCATTTCATTTCCCCCTCGCGTGTCGATAAATTAATTATACAAAAAAATGATAACATTTAAAATTATTTACACAGTCGCCAACCGTATTACAAATATAAATAAAAGGGCAAGACTTGCCAAAAAAAATAAAAGAAGCGGGATAAACCCGCTTCCTGCAGCCATAGTATATTTTATTATCTTTGAGATCCGCCTAGTTGTTGTTCAGCCATTTGGACTAAACGTTTTGTGATTTCTCCTCCAACAGAACCGTTAGCGCGAGAAGTTGTTTCAGCACCAAGTTGAACTCCGAATTCAGTAGCGATTTCGTATTTCATTTGGTCAAGAGCTTGTTGTACACCTGGGACTACTAATTGATTGTTGTTCGGCATGTGTTTTTCACCTCCTTTGTGATTATAGAATGTGTAAAAACACATGGCCGTATTCATATATAAACATTGGTAATGTTAAGCAGATTTAAAAAATGACGCGGTATATTTTTAGAATAGATTCTCCAATTCTTCAAGATCACTTTTCCGGCCCTTCACTCCGCTAACTGTCAAGATTTCCGTTTTCTGGACTGCCTCATCAATCAGGGCATCAAAATCGACAAAACTTTCGTAAAAGGCAACCTTTTCACGGCGGGGTTTTGTTTTCGGGCTCGCAGGGGTGAACACAGTACAACAGTCTTCATAAGGTCGATTAGAGATTTCAAGCGTATTGAGGTCCCTGGCCATCCCGATGATATCTGTTTTATCGATTGTGATTAATGGGCGCAAAATGGGCGTATTAGTCACTTCATTAATTGCATACATGCTGCTTAATGTCTGGCTTGCAACCTGGCCAAGGCTTTCGCCTGTAATGATCGCCATCGCTTCCTGCCTTTCCCTGATTTTATCTGCAATCCTGAGCATTAACCTGCGCGTGGAGGTCATTGTGTAATTTTCAGGGATTTGCTTTTGGATCAGCAGCTGTATCTCGGTAAATGGAACAATATGAAGTTTCATGCTTCCACTCACTTCAGCAAGCTTTTCGGCAAGATCGACTGTCTTTTGTCTGGAACGTTCGCTTGTGAATGGAGGGCTGTAAAAATGAATGCATTCTATTTCAAGGCCGCGCTTCATCGAGAGGAACCCAGCCACCGGGCTGTCGATACCACCGGATAGCATCAGCATCGCTTTACCGCTCGAACCAAGCGGCAATCCACCGGCACCCGGTATCACTTCTCCAGTTAAATATATAGCCTCCCTCCTGACTTCGACCCGAAGGTTAAAATCGGGCTTTTTCACATCAACTGTGATTCCCTCTGTATTTTCCAATAGATGGCCGCCGAGGATATGGTTCAACTCATCCGTATTGTAAGGAAAATCTTTATCGGATCTTTTGGTTGTAATTTTAAAGGTGGAAACTTTCTCTGACAGCTGTTCAAAATAGTAAACGGCGGCACTTTTTATTTCCTCGATGTCTTTACCGACTTTTAAAGCGGGACTAAGTGACTGGATCCCAAAAACCCCTTTTAACCGTTCAATAATATCCTGAGGATCCTCCCCGTATAATAAAATATACATTCTTTCCCGGTTCGCAGACAGCTTTGCATTGCTGAATTCCTCCAGCACCCATCTAATATTGGCCTTCAGTTTATCAACAAAGCCTTTGCGATTTCGTTTTTTGGTGGAAATTTCTCCATAACGGATGATAATATGATCGAATTTCATCAAGCTTACCTCATTACTTTTTGTAGTTTATTTATGGTCTCTCTTATTAATTCAATCGCCATTTCAGCTTCCTCAGGCTCATTTTGATAAGACAAACTGATTCGTATGACGCTCTCTGCCCGGACAAGATCTGCGAACATCGCCATGACCGTCTTGCTTGGTGACTTTTTTTTCGAGGAACAAGCACTAGTCGTTGAAACAAACAAGTCCTCCTCCTCAAGCGAATGGACGAACACTTCCGATTTCACTCCAGGTATGGAAAAATTAACAATATGCGGTGCGCCGTCATTCGGGCTGTTTACTTCAACCCCTTCGATATGTTGAAGGCCATTCCATATTATTTCGCGGATTGTTCTCAGTTTATCAATATCTGTTTGTAGTTTTTCCATGGCTATTCTAAGCGCTTTGGCGAGGGCGACTGCTCCAGCAACATTTTCGGTCCCGCTCCTGATTTTTGACTCCTGGCTCCCTCCAGAGAACAACGGAGAAACTTTGACTCCCTCCCGAATATAAATGGCCCCGGTACCTTTCAAGCCATGAAACTTATGTCCGGAAATCGTACATAGATCGACACCTGTTCGCTTTAAATCGAGCGGAACCTTGCCGACCCCTTGTACATGGTCAACATGGAAGAGGATATTGTGAAAGCCTGAAAGTATTTCCCCCATTTTTTCAATCGGCTGGATAGCACCTGTTTCATTGTTGACATGCATTGCAGAAACTAAAATCGTATCTTTTCTGATGGCCTTCTTTAGATCGTCCAAATTGATTTTCCCGGTTTCGTTTACCGGAAGATACGTAATCTCATAGCCTGTGTCCTGTAAATACATGCATGCATCCATGACGGAAGCATGCTCAATGGCTGTTGTAATAATATGCTTTCCTTTACCCGAATTGGCGTGCGCCGCTCCTTTAATGGCAAGATTATTGCCTTCTGTCCCCCCGGAAGTAAAATAAATCTCCGAACTCTTTACTTCCAAGAGCTCTGCGATTTGCTTCCGGGCCTGAAGAAGCAGATTTTCCGCCCTGGCGCCAATCCCGTGTATAGATGAAGGATTGCCAAAGTATTCAGTTGAGACTGTTATGAAGGAATCGATTACCTCCGGATATGGTTTTGTTGTGGCACTGTTGTCAAAATAAATCATGGTCTCACCTTCCATGTTTTCACTCAGGTTTGTTAACTTCTAATAATAACATACTTCGGCTCATTCAAAAATTCAACATAACCCCAGTACAATGCTTTCTCTTCTTCTAGAACAAACAAAAAGAGCCGGGTCATATCTACCAGCTCTCGTTGTTAGACTATAAAAGAACTTCTTCAAGATTCGCTTCCAGTTTCTTCAAGCTTCCCGGGTCTACTTTCTCAATGACCGAAGCTGCTGCTTCAAGCGCTCCCTCATACTCATAGCTGCGGAACTTTTCTTCTGCGTCTTTCAGGCCGGCCGCCACAACAGGATATTGGCTGCGGTACCTGTTTCCAAATTGGATAAGTTTCTCGGCGAGAAACATTTGCTCAACCAGTTCTCTTGTGCGGTCACGAAGCCCATTCACAGTAGAAACGGCCTTTTCCAGATAAATTTGGACAGACGCCATATCCAAAGGCTTTTCCTCCAATTTATTCTGAACATCGTCCAGGCTTTCCCTGGCTTCAAAGATATGTGATCTGTATTCCTCAGGCACCCCCGGTATATTACTTTTTGCAATCATTCTGCTTGTATCGGACATTTTCTTTTTGAGATCCTTTAATGTGTCACGCACTTCCATTTCATCCTTGCGCAAAGCCTGGAGTTTTCCAGAAAAAAGCTTTTGCTCATCTTTCAGGGCTTTAATCTGCACTTCCATTCCCTGCATTTCTTCACTAAGGGCAGAATGGGCATCGATGTTTTCCTCCATCCTGCCGCGCAGGAGATTGTAGCGTTTGGAGATTTGGGAAATTTGTTTTTCCAGCTTTCGCTGGGCCTCCAATTCGCTCTCTGTTAAGTGATAGCTATGCTGTACAACTGCCGTTTCGGCTTTGAGTTTATCATTTTCATATTCAAGCCCTGTAATATCTTCGGCTAGCAGTTCATCATTCTTCTGGATATATTGCTTAGAATATACTTCCTTTTCAAGCAGTTCGTAAAGAACATTGACACTTTCGACGATTTCCTTTAGCCCCAGTTCGACTTCCGCTATTTCCGCTTTTTCCAGATGCTCTGCGAATAAGCCTAATTCGCTTTCGATCCTTGCTGTTTCCCTTTCAAACTGGATATGGTCCAGGGAATAGCCCTGGCTGACCATTTCTTGGTACCCTTCCTTCAGTTCCTCGATTTGTGATGGCAGTGATGACTGGCTTTCCACTAAAAGCTTTGGAATCCATTCCATTTTTGCTTCAATGCCGGTTAACATAGCTTTGATTGATAACACCAATTCCCGAGCGTTCAAATAGTTTCCATTTTCCGTGGCATTCTCATATTGCTGAAGGATTTCAAGAATTTCGTCCAGCAGCATTTCCAATCTTCCAGCCGCTTTTCCATAGGAATGGCGGTGAGCGAGCAATGATTTTTTTGCAGAGCGGTACGTCTCTTTCAATTCTTCAATTTCAACCCTGTTCTTTTCCTCGCTTCCGACAAGCTCGTTTAATTCCGACAGGATCTTTTGAATCGTCTCTTCAATCTCATTTAATTTCGAAATGATTTTATCCTGTACTTCTTTAGATTTAGCAAAACGGTATTTGTCCACATATTCTTCCGCATCGAATAAAAGTTCCTCCACATCGGGCATATGGACGGTAATGATCGCATCCCATTCATTGCGCCATTTCTCGAACATTTCTTCTGTTTCACCCGTCATATTAAGCTGTTTTACCTTGGAGAGCTCCTCTAAAACAGGGCGGTTCATGATTTCAATCTTCCATGCCTCAAGCCGGTCAATTTCCTTAAAGTGCTTTTTCTTGAAAAAGTAGCCCCATATAATAAAAGCTAAAATAATTACGAATATACCAAGTATGTATTCCATCATATGCCCCCTCTAAGCCGAAACAAAATCACCAATCTATATAAAATATGTTCACGCCTCACAGGCAGCTCTAATCTGGTTCCGGCAGATAATCCAGGGATAAACTGTCTGTAAAAGTCCATTCAATTCAGTTTGCACTATGCCGGGAGTGATTACATTTTCCTCCCGAATGAATTTTACTAGATAAATGTCCATTTCAATGCTTTTATGATACCATGTTAGCAATCATTTTTAACTAGAAAAATGAATTTTTTTGTAGAAATTAGGATTAGAGGGGGTTTTTAAGTTGAAATACGATGGCCATGTTCACAGTCTATTCTGTCCGCACGGTTCACCGGACTTATTTGAGGAATATATAGGGAAGGCAATAGAGTTAGGAATCGAAGAAATATCATTTACCGAGCATGCCCCTTTGCCTGACGGGTTTTTTGATCCTACTCCCGAAAAAGACAGCGGCATGGATTCCGACCAGCTGCATGCATACATAGAACAGCTGCATTCCTTGAAGACATCCTATCGTAGTCAAATAAAAATCAATATAGGTCTTGAGGTTGATTTTATTGAGGGGTTTGAAGCGCAAACAAAAAAATTCCTCGATGAAACAGGCCCTCTCCTTGATGATAGCATCCTTTCTGTTCATTTCATCAAAGAGAAAGATAAATGGCACTGCCTGGATTTCAGTGCGGAGATGTTTGGCGAGATTTCAAGACAGATTGGTTCTGTCGAAGCAGTCCATGAGCGCTACTATTCTACCGTTAAAAAATCAATACATGCGGACCTTGGCGATTATAAGCCTGTCAGAATCGGCCACATCACCCTTGTACATAAGTTCCAGAAGCAATTCCCAATTTCAATAAGCTTTGATGAACGGGTCATTGTGTTGCTTGATGATATCCATCGTAAAAATTACGCTCTCGATTATAATGGAGCAGGCGCTACCAAACCGCTTTGCGGCGAGCCATATCCCCCGGAGAGGTTCATCCGCCACGCTGTTCAATTGGGCATCCCGCTCGTTTATGGATCAGATGCCCATCAGGCAAAGGATTTGGGGCAGGGATATGAATCGCTAAGACACACCCATTTATTAACATCACCTATGCAAAATGTCTACAATAATAAAAGCTGATGGTTATCCTGTTTTTTCTCGTGATTGAATGGACAAAACAGGGTCGCCTGGAGGAAACGGCTTACCTGTTCGGCATATTTTTCGGTGTAGTATGTCTCCTGCGGAAAGACATGAAGAACTTCCCTTGCATACTGTGAATGAGCGATGGGTGCGTTAAGCATTCCTTTCAGCTGCAGAATATACATGGGTACAGAAATATTCTCAAACTCATTTTGTTCAATCCCATATTCAAGGATAAGCTGAAAGAAATATTTCTCTTTCATTAAATAGGTAGAGAAGATTTCTCGATTGAGACTGGAATCCAGCAAGACTTCACCATAAATAAAACTGGACGCAAGGAAGTTCTTTCTTTGAAAGCTAAGAATGTCATAAACCATGTCCAACAGACAATCCGCTGCCCCCTTTTCCTCTAAGTCTGCAGCGTTTTTGTCTAACACGCGTACATATTCTTCAAAGTAAGAAATAAAACAATATTCTAGCAATCCCTGTTTATTTTTGAAATAATAGGCGATATTAGCCGTGTTCACTTGGGCCTTGCCGGCAATATCCCTGATCGAAGTGGCGTGAAAACCTTTCAAGTGAAATAGATAAAGCGCTGCATCCAAAATCGATTGTTTTGTTTGTGTCTGACGATTCACACCTATCCCCTCGCTTTTTGGTGAGACAAGTCTCTTTTTTGTTTTATTCTTTTTTTATCCTGATTATCCTCTTATTATTTCTCGACAAGTTCCTTATACTTGTCTAATATCATTGGGATAGCTGTAAATTCATGAAAAAGCAAGGTGAATGACTATGTTTAATGTCGAATTATATAAAGGGAGCAAAGAGGAAAAGTACAGGCTTGTTCTTAAACAGCTGGCTGCGTTGATTGAAGGCGAAACGAACAGGATTGCCAATTTAAGTAATGCCGCTGCTCTTTTAAATCAATTTTTGGAAAACGTCAACTGGGTCGGTTTTTATTTAGTGGAAGGCAACGGGTTGGTGCTTGGGCCATTTCAAGGAATGCCAGCCTGTATAAGAATTCCGCTCGGAAGGGGCGTTTGCGGTACATCCGCAGCTGAAAAGCGAACCCTGCTCGTGGAAGATGTCCATCAATTTCCGGGACATATTGCCTGCGACGCCGCTTCACAATCGGAAATCGTTATCCCGATTATCAAAGACAGCGACTTAATTGGTGTGTTAGACATCGACAGCCCGAACAAAAACCGCTTTGATGAAACGGATCGAAGAATGCTTGAAAAATTTGTAGAGGTTCTTGCAAAGCATTTGTAAAACGAAAAGAGTTTTTAAAAAATTACATCGAGAAAATGGAGGTCCTATCTATGGAACCATTACACAATAAAGTCGCAATTGTAACAGGCAGCAGCAGAGGTATCGGTGCCGCCACAGCCATTTTGTTAGCAAGAGCAGGAGCAGATGTCGTCATCAATTATCACAGCTCTGAGAAAGACGCTTTGAACGTGCTTGCTGAGGTAGAATCAGTCGGACGAAAAGGGAAGATTGTACAGGCGGACGTCAGAAATACCGAAGATGTTAAAAAGTTAGTCGATCAGACTGTTAGCGAATTTGGCAAGGTTGATATCCTCATAAACAACGCAAATATCAATTTTGCGCACAAGCCCTTCATGGAAATGAGTTGGGACGAGTTCTCTTCCAAGCTAAATAATGAAATGAGTTCAGCCTTCTATTTATGCCAGGAAGTGGTTCCTCATATGGAGAAGCAAGGCGGAGGAAAAATTGTCTTGATATCCAGTGGATTATCACGGACACCATCTCCAGGATTTATTGCCCATGGCACCGCCAAGGCCGCAATTGCCACCTTTGCAAAATATTTAGCACAAGAATTAGGTCCTAAAAACATTGCAACCAATGTAATCTCTCCAGGCCTCGTCTTAACGGATGCAACAAAAAACCAACCATCCGAGGTTCATGAAATGCTTAAAAACCTAACACCGCTGCAACGCCTGGCAGCACCAGAAGATATCGCCGGAGCCATTTTGAGTTTGGTAGCTGGCTGGAACAACTATATCAATGGTGCCTATATACCCGTTAATGGCGGGAATGATATGAGTTGATTTTTTGTTTTTTTAGGGTGCATGAGCGAAAGCCTGAGACGTAAGTGAACGCACACAGAAATCGGGAGTTAAAACTGCTTCACTTACCTGTATCCACTTCCCCTACTTGAAAGCTGAGTAGGGGTCCATTGTTTTAGACAAATAAAAAACCAGACTCTAATTAAAAAGTCTGGTTTGTATATGTTGTCAATATTAAGCTTTTTGAACATTTGTAGCTTGGGGTCCACGTTGACCTTGTTCTACATCAAAAGTTACTTTTTGACCTTCGTCTAATGATTTGAAGCCTTCACTTTGGATAGCAGAGAAGTGTACGAATACGTCGTCTCCATCTTCACGCTCGATAAATCCAAAACCCTTATCTGCATTAAACCATTTAACTGTACCTTGTTCCATTTTTGTTGCCTCCTAGTGTGAAAACACACAATGTATTACTATCCCTGCCCAAAGTGATCATTAAGACGAAAAGTTAAAACTTATACAATCCTTTACACCGAACAAAAATAATTCTTCTTTATGTTAACATGAAATGATAAGAATAGCAAATTCCTTTCACAAAGGTAAAATAAAACTTATCTTTAATTTTGTACTTATTGAATATAATATTGTATATTTCATACTTGGTTAATAACCATGTAAGATGGATAAAACTAATCAACGATAGGTAACTCAACATATAATAATTATGGAGTGATTTTTTTATGAGTAAAGCTAAAGGTAAAGGCGGAACAGGTAGAGGGACAGACAAGAAGGGTTGGAACCGATGGAAAGCTAGTGAAAACAAAGCAAAGAGTGCCAAACCTTATACAAGCAAAGGTGTTAAAAAAACGGATGCCGTAAAACCAGCAATCATTTTATTCACCTTTGCTTCTTCCACTAGCGATTTTGAACAAGTACTTTATTCTTTCCGCTATTTTTTGCAAGGTACAATGCTTCATCAGCACGTTTGAACAGGGCTTTAGCATTATCAATACTATCCCTTTTCCAGTAGGATACCCCGCAGGAAATCGTGACTTTCGGTTTTGACAGCTCGCTGACTTTCTCCAACAGACGCTGGGCTATGTTCACGCCCACCTGAAGTGGGACTCTTGGTAAGTAGATGGCCAATTCCTCTCCGCCCCATCTCGCTCCAATATCCGTTTCGCGAATATTGCCGTGCATCAGTTTCGCAACCTGGATCAATATCTCGTCCCCAACCTGATGGCCGTATGTATCGTTCACTTTTTTGAAATCATCGATATCAATTAGGATAAACGCTCCTTCTTCATCCTCCTCCATGGACTGGTAGATTTTCTCATCAAGATAGTTGCGTGAATATAGCCTTGTCAGGTGATCTGTAATGACCAACTTTTCAAGCTCTTCTCGCAACATGGAGTTTGCCAGGGCGAGACTTGAATGGTGAATTAAGGATTGCAGCAGTTTGAACATTTCAAAGGAAAAATAGTAAGGCTCTTTATGGAGCACGACAGCAAAGCCCCGCAGGGAGTTGCTCTGCAGCATCGGGACCGCCATTAATGAACGGTATCTCATCTTCACATCAACACTTTGAAGGTGTACATCTCCGATAAATAAGGATTCCTGATCGATATCCATTCTTTCCTTTGAGTAGCGGATATATTGCTCTGATTCTTTTGTTTGGAAAAAAGCAGAGCTTCCTGTCAGGGGCTTTGCATCGCCACTGGGCAGGAGAAAAATAAAGCCGGTTTCCTGCGCATCGAAGGACTTAATGATCTGTTCCTTCATATAAGTGATGGTTTCGCTTAGACGAAGGTTTGAATTTAAGCGGTGTGATGTTTCATTTATAAGCTGTAAATCAGATATCAGTCTTTTGGATTGTTGATACAGCTGTGCATTTTCAAGTGCGCTGCCTGCTGTATTTGCCAACAGTGTAATGAACTCCACTTCATTTTCGGGAAAAACGAGTGAATTGGGAGCAATGACCTGCAAAACGCCATAAATCCCCTGCTTTCCTCTAAGGGGGGCATACAGTACTGATTTTTTCTCGGTTAGTGAATTTTCGAATTGGATTGTACCGGTCACATATGCCTGCATAGCCGCAACATTTTCGCTGTCGTATTCCAAATCTTTTATGGGTAGGTTTTCATGATTGTTATTGTCATGCGAAAGCATCAAATAATAAACGAAGGATGGGTAGACTTCCTGCAGGGTGTCAATGATTTCCCCCAGCACAGCGTCCATGCTCATGGAAGAGTGAAATTTCTCTGTAACCTTAAATAATTGTTTGTGCCTTTTTTCTTCCATTACAACCTTGTAGATATTTAAGGCAGTTTCGAGAAGCTTGGTGCATTCTTTTGTCAGCAGTTCTCCTGTTTCTGCCCCGATGCTTGAAAGGGATCCCGGGACCTTTTCCTTTACAGCAACAAGTCCAGTTACCTTTTGTTCCTCTTTCAGAGGCAAAATCAGCTGATAATTCTTAAACTCCCGGAATGGATAATCGTTATAGTAATAATTTCTTCCGGCTGCCCTTTCAAGATTCAGGTATAATGTTTTAGAATCATAGTCCGGCTCAATCAAGTCCGAATCAGTAGAAGCCTCTATAAATAAATGCTGTTTCCAATCATCACACTTAAACAATGTTACTTCTTTCACTTCAAGAAACCGTTTAATCTCGGCAAGCATGGTGCGGACGAATTGATCATATTGAATGTTCCCGTTCTCCAGCTCCATATGATCGAAAAAAATCGACCTTAAATTATATAGCAATTGAATTTGTTGGTGTTCCATCTCTATCATCCCTATAAGTTGTTGCTATCATGTCAATCGCAAGTCTCATTGAAAGAGGGCGATCAGATATAAATAGGTAGCTCCCTCCATTATAAACCTTGGAAAATAAAAATTCTCCAAATATTTGTGTTTATTTCGACTAATTTGTTAATTTTTTCTTATTCATAAGACTAAGGTCACTATTTATATGCTTTATCTTTTATTTAGTTTTAAGAATTCCTTGACTCAAAAGTTTGTAGATTATATAATATTATTTGTGTAAAATATTGCAGCCTATTGTGTTGGCTTTTATGTTTTCATTTTGTTCCTCTAACTAATCAGATTTTTTTTGAACATAGATTAGTGTCTAGCTCCAGCGCCCAGCCCCTCGAGGTCATAAGCCAAATTCCTCCAGAAGGCAAAGAACGCCTTCCTACAGAATTCGTCTTATGCTGGTCGGGGCTGAACAGGGCGCTTGCGCCTTTCTTATGAGGTGTATCACGTAACTCTCTGCTGCTAGGGCGAAGGTACATGAAAACAAAATGATCATGATTGTTATTTCACAACGGTTTTTATTTTACCCAAATAAAAACATTGAAGGAGGAGTCATTCATGGCTCGTTATACTGGCCCAAGCTGGAAATTATCCCGTCGTCTTGGAATTTCCTTAACCGGAACTGGTAAAGAATTAGAAAAGCGTCCTTACGCTCCTGGACAACATGGTCCAAACCAACGCAAAAAGATTTCCGAATACGGAATGCAATTACAAGAGAAGCAAAAGCTTCGCCATATGTATGGTGTGAATGAGCGCCAATTCCGTACTTTATTCGATAAAGCTGGAAAATTACAAGGTAAACACGGTGAAAACTTCATGGTTCTTCTAGAATCACGTCTTGATAACGTTGTATACCGCCTTGGATTGGCACGTACCCGCCGCCAGGCTCGCCAGCTTGTCAACCACGGTCACATCACTGTTGATGGAAATCGCGTTGACATTCCATCTTACAGAGTAGCTGCTAACCAAGCAATCGGTGTTCGTGAAAAGTCACGCAACCTTGACATCGTCAAAGAAGCGATCGATGTGAGCAACTTCGTTCCTGATTTCTTAACTTTCGATGCTGATAAATTAGAAGGTACATTTACTCGTTTACCGGAACGCTCTGAATTGCCTGCTGAAATCAACGAAGCGCTTATCGTTGAATTCTACTCTCGTTAATCGAATTGGCTCGTAAATAGCATTATAAAAAACCCTAGAAACCTAGTTATATCAATGGTTTTAGGGTTTTTTTATGTATGCTCTTCCGATTTGTAGAATAATGTATAAATCATAAAGTTAAAGGGGTTGATAACTTGAAAGAAATCATTCAAATATTAGCAGATATAGTAAATAACCTTCATGATTTTATCCAACATTTCGTTAGTAATTCCTTAAACCTTAGTTTAAATGATAAAGACTTACATTTTTGGCTAATGGGTATTATAGGAATTATAATTTTTCTTTGTGTGCTTGTTCTGTCTAATATGATTTCTAAACTTCCTTATGGTATTACCATACTATCTTTCCTTTACACATTTACATTTATGGTTGTATTAGTTTTTGCCATAGAAATTCAGCAAGCTGTAACAAACAGAGGTCATATGGAGTTTCAAGATGCTGTAATCGGACTATGGGGGTTCATTGTATTTTTCTTAGGATTTGCCGCAATATCCTCCATACTCATAATAGTTAAAATAATATGGAAAAAGTCCTTTAATAAACATTAAGCGAAAAATTGAAGATATAAGCGACACCTACGTGTTTATAAGCGAAACTAAAAATTAAGCCGGCTCGCAAGCCGGCTTCTTCATTATTTTATCAATGTATACTTCTTTTTTCCACGGCGAATGAGGGTAAACTGTCCTTCAATCATATCTTTTTCAGATAAAAGGTATTCATGGTCTGTCACTTTATCGCCGTTAATCGAGATGGCACCGTTCTGGATATCTTCGCGCGCCTGGCGCTTGGATGATGAGATTTTTGCTTCTACCAGCAGGTCAACAAGTCCTGAAGCTCCTTTGCTGCTGCGCTCGAAGCTTGGCACATCCTTGAAGCCGACTTTGATTTCTTCCGCCGTCAGGTTCTTTACATCCCCACTGAACAATGCAGCCGTAATTTTGATGGCCTGCTGCAACGCTTCCTTACCATGAATCAGGCGCGTCATTTCTTCAGCCAGTGCTTTTTGCGCTTTCCGCAAATGAGGCTCCTTTTGCACTGATTCTGCTAAAGCATCGATTTCCTCATGGGAAAGGAAGGTAAAGTATTTTAGGTATTTCACGACATCGGCATCTGCTGTGTTAATCCAGAATTGGTAGAACTCGTAAGGTGTTGTTTTCTCCGGATCCAGCCAGACTGTTCCGCTTTCTGACTTTCCGAACTTCGTGCCGTCAGCTTTCGTTACCAGTGGAATCGTCAGGCCGAATGCTTTTGCACCTTCGTCGTTCATCTTCCTGATAAGCTCCAGCCCTGTAGTGATATTGCCCCATTGGTCGCTGCCGCCGATTTGCAGCTTGCAGTCTAAGTTTTGATATAAATAATTAAAATCCATTGCCTGGACTATCGTGTACGTAAACTCGGTAAAAGAGATGCCTGTTTCCAATCGCGATGATATTGTATCTTTCGCGAGCATATAATTGATCCCGATATATTTTCCATAATCACGCAAAAACGTTATCATGTCGATAGAACCAATCCAGTCATAGTTATTGACCATGACAGCCCCATTTTCGCCTCCAAAATCAAAGATCCTCTTCAATTGAGCTTTAAGACCATTAACGTTGTGCTCAACCGCTTCAATCGTTTGAAGTTTACGCTCCTCGCTTTTACCGCTTGGGTCGCCAATTAGCCCGGTTGCTCCTCCCACGAGCACAAGTGGACGGTGGCCGTGCTGTTGAAAACGGCGAAGCGTAAGGAAAGGCAGTAAGTGCCCGATATGCATGCTGTCGGCGGTGGGATCCATCCCGCAATACAGCGAGATTTTTTCACTGTCTAAAAAATTTTTCAAACCTTCTTCATCTGTTTGTTGATAAATTATGCCTCTCCATTTGAGATCCTGTAACATTTCCATTTTGGTTTTCCTCCTTATTTTCGCGAATCCCCTAAAAAGAGCAAATAAAAAACGCCTCTTCATAAAGATGAAGGGACGAATGAATTCGCGGTACCACCCAACTTGAGGACGAATCGATATCATCCTCCGCTTAAAACGAATAACGGTCGCTGCCGTTTGCTGTTACTAAGAAAAGAACAAGCGCCTTGGGCAGCTCGCAAATGTAACTTATATTCACAGCAAATGCTCAAGGAAGTAATTCGTTTCTCTATATGTACCGGTTTCCACCTGCCACCGGCTCTCTAAAACAGTGATAGAGTCACTACTGAATCCCGTCGTAGCCATTTAAAATAAAGTTTTAATAATAATGAATTTTTATCATAGATTAGAATGATTGTCAACTTGCATAGCTTTTAACTTTGGAAATGTGGAAAGATAACCTTTTCCAACTCGGATCTATGCTATAATGTATGTGATTTCGGGGGGTATGATACGATGAAAGATTATCAAAATCAACTGCTATCTAAGTGGAGAAAGTTTACGGAGTTTCTTCAAAATAAAAAAACGAGAAGATACTCACGAATTACATATGGGGTAGTTTGGAATTTATTGCTGTTATTCATTATCATAGCTGTACTGGGCTTTTCGTTTGCCGGCGGTGTCGGTGCAGGTTATTTTGCTTCGATGGTAAAGGATGAGCCGGTCCGGACCAAAAGTGAATTGAAAAAGGACATATATAACTATGAAGAAACGTCGGAAATCTACTTTGCGAATCAGGTATATCTTGGCAAGCTAAAAACGGATCTGGAGCGTGAGGAGATCACCCTCGATAAGGTATCGAAGCATCTTGCCAATGCTGTAATCGCCACTGAGGATGAATATTTTTATGAACACGATGGCGTGGTCCCTAAGGCGATCATGCGGGCAATATTCCAAGAGTTTACAAACTCCGCTGTCCAATCCGGGGGAAGTACCCTGACCCAGCAGCTCATTAAAAACCAAGTCCTTACTAATGAAGTTTCCTTTGAACGGAAAGCGAAAGAAATCCTGCTTGCCCTCAGGGTTGAAAAGTTCTTTGAAAAAGATGAAATTCTGCAAACTTATCTGAATGTATCAACGTTTGGAAGAAACTCCTCCGGCGATAACATTGCCGGTGTCCAGGCTGCCTCAGAAGGGATCTTTGGGAAGGATGCCAAAGATCTGAATCTTTCTCAGTCAGCTTTTATTGCCGGGTTGCCACAAAGCCCTTTCGGCTACACTCCCTTTACACAGCAGGGAAAGCTTAAGAAAAATGTAGAACCCGGTTTAAACAGGATGAAAATTGTCCTGAAACGGATGCGGGACGGGAATTATATTTCCGAAAAGGAATATCAAGATGCATTGAAATACAATTTGAAAAAAGATTTTATCCCTAAAAAGGAATCGCAGATCAAAAATTACCCATGGGTCACTTATGAGATCAAAAAGCGTTCAATTGACATCCTTGCAAAAATCATAGCCAAGGAAGACGGATACGATGAAAGCGACCTAAAGAAAGACAAAGATCTAAGGGAGCAATATTTATCGCTGGCTGATCGGAATCTGCATCAAAACGGCTACAAAATTTATTCAACCATCGATAAAAAAATGTATGATCAGATGCAGAAAGTAGCCAAAAACTATCAATATTATGGAAACGCCCGGTCTGAGCAAGTAATAGACCCCGAAACGAAAAAGGTCAGGACGGTTCTGGAGCCTGTGGAAACAGGTGCTGTATTAATTGAAAATAAGAGCGGAAAGATCATCAGCTTTGTCGGCGGCCGTGATCATGAACGGGAAGCAACCAACCATGCGACCCATGCACTTCGGCCAAACGGGTCTACGATGAAACCGCTTCTTGTATATGGGCCGGGGATTGAGCTTGGCAAATTGGCTCCAGGTTCGGTAAAAGCAAATGTACCTGTCAGGATGGACTCTTCATCAGCTAATCCGTATCCCAGCAATTATGGCGGGGGTTACACAGGTTTAACAACAGCCAGAGTTGCACTTGCGAAATCCTATAATGTTCCGGCAGCATTATTTTATGCAGATATTAGGAATCAACAACCGATTAAATACCTTGAAAAAATGGGCTTTACAAGTCTTCAACCCGCTGATTATAACAGCATTGCATTATCCCTCGGAGGAATGACCGATGGAGTAACAGTAGAAGAAAATGTGAATGCCTATGCTACATTCGCAAATAAAGGCAAGTTCGTTGACGCCTATATGATTGATAAAATCGAAACGAAAGACGGGAAAGCCATTTACCAGCATAAGGCTAAACCGGTTAATGTATTTACACCACAGACTTCTTATCTGACGGTAGATATGATGAGAGACGTCATTTCAAGCGGAACCGCCTCATCCTTAAGAGGCAGTCTGGCATTTTCTGCTGACTGGGCCGGCAAGACCGGCACTACCCAGGATTTTCAGGATGCCTGGTTTGTGGCGGCGAATCCGAATGTTACGTTTGGAACGTGGATTGGCTATGATACACCTAAATCACTTGAACAAAATTACAAAGGTGTTCCCTATAGCAAAAGAAATATCAACTTGTGGGCTCAACTCATGAATGCAGCCTACAAGGTACAGCCTGAATTGGTAGCGCCAAAGAAAAGATTTGAAATGCCTGGCGGGATTGTAAGACGTTCTTTCTGTGCTGTTTCCGGATTATTGCCATCAGAATCCTGTTCAAAGGCAGGTATGGTACAAACTGACCTATACGTAGCAAAGTTTGTTCCTGGCAAAATGGATAATAGCTTTGCGGGATCCGGAAAATACGTTCAAGCTGGCGGCAAAAGATATGTTGCGCTTCCTTCCACTCCAGGTGAATTTACTAGTACAGGGGTCAGCGTGAGCCCAGATACCCTTGAATCAATTGGCGGTAAGTACATCATAGATCCCAGCGCTTTATCCCCTGACACAAAGAGTGGAGGAAGTGCTGTGTCGGCGAATGCCAGACTGAGTGATAACGGTAAAGTACCGAATCCCCCTTCTGTGTGGAAACAGGGGAATACAATTGCTTGGGGCAAACACCCGGAAGGCGATGTTATTGGGTTCAGAGTATATAGTAACGGTAAAAGAGTCAGAAGCATTAAAGCAGGTGAAAATTTGGCATTTGGCGGCAGAGGCGGTTCCTATTACGTGACTGCTGTGGACATTGCCGGGAAAGAGTCTTCACCGTCTAATTCCGTATCCACAGCTGGTACAGCATCATCTGCAAATTAAAAAAATTGCCGGTTGAGCAGAAGCGACAAAGATCAAGCTAAACCGACTTGGTAAGGATTCTTGAAGCGGGGCGGAGATGAATATAAGAAAAATGACGTGCCCTTTTGCACGTCATTTTTCTTATGCCTATATATAGTTTCTTGAAACAAATTAATCTTCCATCGTCGATAAATCGCCTGCCGGCAGGTCCAGTTCCCATGCTTTTAAGACACGGCGCATGATTTTACCGCTGCGTGTCTTTGGCAGCTTGTCCCGGAATTCAATTTCACGCGGTGCCGCATGGGCCGCAAGTCCCTTTTTTACAAACTGGCGGATTTCTTCGATAAGCTCGTCGCTTGGATCATAACCGTCACGAAGGGCTACAAATGCTTTTATAATCTCACCGCGTACGGGGTCCGGCTTGCCAATTACGCCGGCTTCAGCAACCGCCGGATGTTCGACCAGCTTGCTTTCCACTTCAAACGGGCCAACACGCTCACCGGATGTCATGATGACATCATCAACACGGCCCTGGAACCAGAAATAGCCTTCTTCATCCATATAGGCTGAATCACCTGATACATACCAATCACCAGGCATGAAATAGGATTCATACTTTTGCTGGTTATTCCAGATCTGACTCATCATCGATGGCCAGCCTTTTTTAATCGCAAGATTTCCCATTCTATGCGGCGGCAGTTCGTTCCCCTGATCATCAACAATCGCGGCTTTAACGCCTGGAATTGGTTTACCCATCGAGCCAGGTTTAATTTCAATCGCCGGATAGTTACAAATAACCTGTGCGCCTGTTTCAGTCATCCACCAAGTATCATGAATACGAAGCTGGAATACTTTCATTCCCCAGCGCACAACCTCAGGGTTTAACGGTTCCCCAACGCTAAGGATATGGCGAAGGGAGCTCAAATCAAACTCTTTGACGATCTCATCCCCTGCTCCCATCAGCATACGGAAAGCTGTCGGCGCACTGTACCAGACCGTGACGCCAAAGTTTTCAATCGTTTGATACCAAGATTCCGGCTTAAAACGGCCGCCTACAATTACATTGGACGTTCCTGTAAGCCATGGACCAAAAATGCCGTATGAAGTACCAGTCACCCAGCCCGGGTCAGCTGTACACCAATAAACATCATCATCGCGTAAATCAAGCACCCATTTGGCTGTTTGATAATGCTGAATCATCGCATTATGCACATGAAGGACACCTTTTGGCTTTCCGGTAGATCCGGAAGTATAGTGGAGGATTAACCCATCGTTGCGGTCCACCCACTCAATCTCTAAATGTTTATCCGCTTCCTTCAATTTATTTTTGAAGTCATAATACATCCCATCTTCTTCAATGTTCTCGCCGATAAGGAAAATATGCTTTAAAGCCGGAAGTTCATTTACAGGCACCCTCGATAATAAATCTGGTGTAGTTATCAGAACCTTTGCTTCACTATCTTCAAGCCGGTCCTTCACTGCGCCTTCCATGAATGCTTCGAAAAGCGGTCCGACAATCGCACCAAGCTTAACAGCACCCAACAGGGCGAAATAAAGTTCCGGGGACCGAGGCATGAAAATAAAAACACGATCGCCTTTTTCGACATCCCCATAAGCTTTGAGGACATTTCCGGCCTTGTTTGTAAGCTCCTTCATCTCCTTGAATGTGTACTTTTCGTCCCTTTGTTCGTCCTTGTAATACAATGCCACCTTATTCTTTCTATGCGATCCTGCGTGGCGGTCGATTGCTTCATAGGCAAGGTTCACTTTTCCCGTTTCGGACCAGGAAAAGTCTTTTTCTGTTTCAGACCAGTCAAACTGTTTGTACGTTTCCTCATAATTCTTTAGGTTGTAATCCCCCATAACCACTGGCAGCGCTTCCACTTTCATCTCACAAAATCCCCCTTTAATCGACTTTATACATTCATTATAGTACATTCAAACCTTTTTCTCAATTTTTAAAAAAATTAATTTTATTCTAAGATAATAATAATCTATTATATGTTTCCTCCCTCCTTTTAAGTATAATGGAAAGGACTACTTTACATAGGTGGTGAAGGAATGGAGCATAGAAAGACCTATAATGCCAGGGAATTAAAAACGGCGCATGGGACATTGATCATTGAAGGCCCGATTTCATCCGAGAAATTAGAAACCTATGAATTTCATCGGGATTTAGTGGCTTTCCGTCCCCCGGCCCAGCAACATAAGGCTTTAATTGGGATAGCCGATCTTCCTGAAGGCAGGATCATCATTGCAAGGCACAAAGATACGATCGTCGGTTATGTAACCTACTTATATCCCGATCCATTGGAAAGATGGTCCGAAATTGAAATGGAAGATTTGATTGAACTGGGTGCCATCGAGGTCATTCCGCAGTTTCGCGGCGCCAAAGTGGGGAAAAGTCTCCTGATTGTTTCGATGATGGACGACGTGATGGAGGACTATATTGTCATCACTACTGAATATTATTGGCATTGGGATCTTAAGGGAACCGGGCTGAACGTTTGGGACTATCGCAAAGTTATGGAAAAAATGATGGGCGCAGGCGGCCTGGTTTATTATGCGACGGACGATCCGGAAATCAGCTCCCATCCCGCAAATTGCCTTATGGCCCGAATTGGGAAAAGAGTCCCGCCGGCATCTGTCGAGACGTTCGACCATTTGCGATTTATGAATCGTTTCATGTATTAAGCGGAAAGTGAGGAGGCATTGAAAATGATCATAGAAGAAGTCATGAAAAAAGACATAGTCACTCTTACTGAAACCGATACGATTCTTGCCGCCGCCAAGTTAATAAACAAAGAAGGCTATACCGTTTTATGGCCCAGCTTACCGGGGTTTTCTTCATGAACAAAAATGCAGTGTTCGTATATTCTGAAGAACTTTTATCATATAAGTTCAACGACGGGCACCCTTTTAACCAAAAAAGGCTGCAGCTAACGCTTGATTTGTTAAAAAAACACCATGCAATCAATGATGAAGATATTATTGAACCAAGAATGGCTACGGATGAAGAGCTGGGATTAGTTCATGACCCCGGATATGTAAACGCCGTCAAGCTGGCAGGCCAGGGAAAACTGAGCGAGGAAAAAGCAGAGAATTTTGGACTAGGTACTGAGGATACACCGATATTTTCTAATATGCATGAGGCAAGCGCCCTGCTTGCCGGGGGAACATTGACTGCTGTCGATCAGGTCATGACAGGACAGGCTGAGCACGCATTGAGCCTGAGCGGCGGACTCCATCACGGTTTCAGAGGAAAAGCATCCGGGTTCTGCATTTATAATGATAGTTCTGTTGCAATTAAATATATACAGGAACAATATAAAGCAAGAGTGCTCTATATCGATACAGATGCCCATCATGGCGATGGAGTACAGTGGGCCTTTTACGACGATCCGGATGTTTGTACGGTATCCATCCATGAAACAGGGAGATATTTATTTCCTGGAACCGGCAATATCAACGAACGCGGCCAGGGAAAAGGATATGGCTATTCTTTCAATATACCTGTAGATGCGTTCACTGAGGATGAGTCCTGGCTCGAAGCCTATACTGCTGCCTTCAAGGAGGTGGCGGAATATTTCAAACCTGATGTCATCGTGACACAAAACGGGGCGGATGCCCATTATTATGACCCGCTGACGCATCTTTCCTCTACCATGAAAATATACAGGGAAATACCAAAGCTTGCCCATGAAATGGCCCATAAGTACTGCGAAGGCCGCTGGATCGCCGTCGGCGGTGGCGGTTATGACATTTATCGCGTAGTCCCGAGGGCGTGGTCATTCATCTGGATGGAAATGACCGATAACAAACACAATATCGGTCCCCTTCCAAAAGAATGGGTAAACCAATGGCAGCAAGAATCACCGGTAATCCTCCCTGTCGAGTGGGACGATCATGACGGTATTTATCAGCCGATCCCCCGCAAACCGGAAATTACAGAAAAGAACAAACAAACGCTTGAAAAGGCACTGTATCCGATCAGATCAAACTCTTAGCTGGTTACAATCGTTACAATGCTTTCCTTCTGTTCAATACGTTCATCATCTATTATAGAAGCCAGTAATAAAATATCATAAATAATAATATCACTTAATCGGGAATCAGGACATCTTGTAAAGTCACCAAACAATTGGACAAGTTCTTTTATAAATAATAAATCTTCAGAGTCATTAGTCATGGGGTTCACCTCTTTATGAGATAAAAGTATTTAGCCTTTACCAGTATATTGTAAACATACCACATCTTTTTAACCTTTAAACATTAAACCGGGCAAGGGCTAGCGTCAGGAAACGTGGTTTCGTTCATGATCTAAGCCGTTTCGGAAGAAATAAGCAAGAAATTCGCAACGAGTGGAAAGCGATGATCGATGAAGATATAGACATTCTGGTCCTGATTGTGAGGGATTAGCTGCAATTGTTGGTGTATCATTGCTTGTATCTTCTATAATCGCCCTAATAGTGGCTGCCAGTTTAGGTTTTAGAAAAAGTTAAGTGAGGTATTTTATGTAATGAAAAAAATGCCTGGCTCTGAGCAATTGCCAGGCATTTCTTTTAATTATTATTTATCCAAACCATGCTCTAATTCCCAGTGATGCGGCAGTTGTTTCGTTTCTTACGCAATTAACTATCATGGCTAGGCTAATTTTATTTAATGACAAAAAAGTTACAGTTTAAGAGATATTGCCTGAGAAAGGTTGGACTTTATGGATACCTTATCAAAGGAAAGCCCTAGCTGTACAGCTGTCTGAGCAATTTCTGGTCTCATGCCCGATAACGTTGTCGCAACACCTAATAATTTCAGGGCATCTACTAATTGAAAGATTTGATGGGCAACCATGGTATCAATCACAACCACCCCTGACAAGTCTATAAAAAGATATCTAATTCTTTTATCCGCACATTGCTCCAAAGTGTTTTCAAGGATTAATTTCGCTCTCGCAGTATCAATATCTCCAATTAACGGCAGTAATGCCGCATCATTGTTGAGTACAATAACAGGTGAGCTTAATTCATTAATCATTTCCTTTTGAGATGCTAGTCTGTTGTTTACATAATTATTCCTTTCCTCTATATACCAGAGAATAACACTATCAAATGCTTTAATTATCATTTCATTCCATAAACCAATCTCTTCTTGACTAAATCTTTCATTATACAGAGAAACAAATTCTTCAATAAAGTCCAAGTATTGTTTCCGAACTCTCATAAACTCTCTTATAACAAAGTGGACAGGTGTTGTTACGTGTTCATCGTCCGTAGCAACTTCGAGTATCCATTTACTAAACTTCTGATAAAATATAGATTCCTCTTCAACTAACATCCGGCTTAGATTTTGGTGAAATTCAAAGTTTTTACTTTTCACAGATTTTATGACTTCTGGATCAGCAGACGCATAAACTCCTGATGGATCGCTTTTATCTAATGAATCGTACCACTCTTCAGTTAGCTGTTCAGCTTTATTTAGTAAGAAAGCATGCAATTCTTTATTTTTTTGCATCTTATTTACTCCCCTATGAAATTTTTATATCACTTCTTATTCATATTCTAACTCTGTTAAAAGCAAAAACTGAAATTACTTTAATGTCTATTAGCCCTCTTGTCTGCTTCGCCTGAAAATACCCCTTTACAATCTTAACATTTAAAGGGAATTTGTTAAATAGAACACTTTTTGAAAAATAAGGGTCTAGTCAAAAAAAAGACATATCACCATTTCAGTGATACATCTTCAAAAATACTGTAAGAAAACAACCAAGGCAAGTACCAGCATGCTTTAAATTTTCAGGGTAGACGTCTTTTATTTTGTGGATTGCCGTTTTTCGATGCGATGCGGGAGCACGACGGTTTCCTGCCCATCAACGGTTTCTTTGTTCATCAGTTTGGTCAATAGTCTCATTGCTACGGCGCCGATATCATAGAGCGGCTGGACAATGGTTGTAATTTGCGGGCGGACCATCAATGTGAGGCGGGTATTATCAAAACTGATAACTTCAAAATCATCCGGGACATTATAGCCTTTATCCTGGGCAGCATGGACGATCCCAAGCGCCATCTCGTCTGCCCCGACAATGATCGCTGTTGGTCTTTCTGCGGCCTCGATCAGCTTTTCAAACGATTCAATGCCTGAATCATATGTATAATCCCCTTCGACTATGTAAGATTCATCGAAGGATAAATTAGCATTTTCAAGGCCCCGTTTATAGCCTGCTAGTTTTTTTTGATTAATCGGTTCCGCTTCATTCCCAGTGACAAAAGCAATATTGCGGTGTCCCTGCTCTGCAAATGATGTCACCGCATCAAAAGCGGCCGCTACATAATCAATATTCACAGACGGAACCTTGCCCGTGTCTTCTACAGAGCATGCCAAAACAATTGGTACCGGAGATCTTTGGAATTCCTCGACATGCTCGTTCGTTATATTGGATCCCATGAATACAATGCCATCCACTTGCTTGCCGAGCATCGTATTCAGCAAATGAAATTCTTTTTCTTTATTTTCATCTGAGTTGCTTAAGATGATATTGTATTTGTACATGGTAGCAATATCTTCAATACCTCTAGCCAGTTCAGCAAAAAAGATGCTGGAAATATCGGGAATGATTACCCCGACCGTCGTCGTTTTCTTGCTCGCTAAACCTCTTGCTACTGCATTCGGACGGTATCCTAGTCGCTCAATAACTTCCAACACCTTTTTCCTGGTAACCGGTTTAACATTCGGATTCCCGTTTACGACACGGGATACTGTGGCCATTGATACATTCGCTTCACGTGCCACATCATAAATCGTTATATTATTATTCATTTTACCACTCCTTCATTTCCTCTATTTTTCCCTTAATATAAGATGATTATTTCTGTTTTCAACACTATCTTCCATGCACAGCCAAAAAAGCGAGATTCATCTATGTGTTTGTTCACGTTTGAACAAGAATAAGCAGACTATTGAAACAGGACGATATTTTTATGTAAATAATCATACGACAATAGCCTGTTTACTGCAATGTATGAGTTCTATTTTGCAGTAAAATCTTCACACTTTGACATTTTTTTAAAAATTTTTGAATAAAAATAAACAGCCCCTGCATCTCTGCAAAAGGGCTGTCCATACGCCGTAATTAAATGGAAGGGGCATTTACTGTCAAACAGTAACCCAGCTTTGTCTTTGGATTTCACTGTAGAATTCATCAAATTGCTTAAAGTCCATTTGTTGGGCTGAATCTGATAATGCAACTGCTGGATCTGGGTGGACCTCAGCCATGACGCCGTCTGCACCGATGGCCAGGGCAGCTTTGGCAGCAGGCAGAAGCAAGTCACGTCTTCCGGTAGAATGGGTGACATCGACCATAACAGGTAAATGCGTTTCCTGTTTCAGGATCGGAACGGCGGAAATGTCAAGGGTATTCCTGGTCGCACGCTCATATGTCCTGATTCCTCTTTCACAAAGAATGATGTTGCCATTTCCCTGGGCCATGATATATTCTGCAGCATTGATAAATTCATCGATCGTCGCAGCCATCCCGCGTTTTAGGAGCACCGGTTTATCTACAGCACCAGCGGCCTTCAGCAATTCAAAGTTTTGCATGTTCCTTGCGCCGATCTGAATCACATCGATGTAGTCAACAGCCGTTTCAATATCATTTGGGCTAACAATTTCGCTGATAACTGCCAATCCATATTCATCGGCAACGCGCTTTAGAATTTTCAAGCCTTCAACGCCAAGGCCCTGGAAGTCATACGGCGATGTGCGTGGCTTATAGGCGCCGCCGCGCAATAGTTTCAGGCCTTTACTCTTGACTATATCTGCGACCTTTGCAACCTGCTCATAAGACTCTACTGCACATGGTCCAAATACGAAGCTTGGCACGCCATTCCCAATTAATTCGCCTTTCAGATTGATAATGGTATCTTCCGGCTTTTTCTTTCTTGAAACCAATAAAGCTTTTTTATGATTATCCTCCTGAAGATCAAGTCCAAGCTTAAAGATTTCTTTGAAAATATGTTTAAGGGAAGCTAGTTCAAGCGGCCCTTCATTGTGGGCTTCAATTAAATCCAGCATCTTTCTTTCACGAACCGGGTCATAACGGTTCATACCTTGTTTTTCTTTTACCCGGCCAATTTCCTGTACAAGTTCTGCACGCTTGTTAATAAAATTTAATAACTCAAGATTAATGTCATCCAGTTGCCCGCGCAGGGCTTCAAGTTCTTCGTTGCTCATTGCAATCCTTCCTTTCGCCTTTTAATATATGCCGGTTCAACAATCCAATCGAAAGGCTTACAACTGACGATTATTGTTGTGATGACACCATTGCTGCCGGCAACTTTAATGAATAATAAAAATATGGTACATTTCATATATATTAGAGATTATTATATATGAAATGTAAGGGAATGTCACCCTTTTTTCTTTATTAATTAAACGCTTTTAAGCATTAAAGTATATTTTTCTAAAAAGAAGGTGTTTTCGTTGCAGGAAAAGATTTTTGCCCTTGATATAGGAACTCGTTCCGTTGTCGGTATCATTCTGGAAAAACAGGACGAAAATTATATTGTAAAAGATATTCTGGAAAAAGAACACACAGAGCGCGCCATGCTTGATGGCCAGATCCATGATGTAATTGCCGTATCGAAAATTATTCAAGAAATAAAAACAGACCTTGAGAAAAAGCACGGCATTTTAGAGAGTGTCTGCGTTGCGGCAGCCGGCAGGGCCTTAAAAACGGAACGGGCCGAGATTACCACCGATATAAAAGGAAAGCCGATGATGCAGCGTGAAGATATTATCCATTTAGAATTAAGCGCTGTCCAGCAGGCACAGGCACTGGTTGCGGAAAAAGGTTCTGCACATGCCTCGTATCATTATTATTGTGTCGGATATTCCGTTTTATATTACCGTCTTGACGGACAGGAAATTGGTAATTTAATCGATCAGAGCGGCGATGAGGCTTCTGTTGAGATCATCGCTACGTTCCTGCCCAAGGTAGTCGTAGAATCGCTCATTGCGGCTTTAAAGCGGGCTGACCTGGAAATGCAGGCTCTGACCCTTGAACCAATCGCAGCGATAAATGTTCTGATCCCAAGGTCGATGAGACGATTAAATGTCGCCCTAGTGGATATCGGGGCCGGCACTTCAGATATTGCTCTTACCGATTCCGGAACGGTTATCGCTTATGGCATGGTTCCTGTAGCAGGCGATGAAATTACAGAAGCGATAAGCGATCAACTATTGCTTGACTTCCCGCTTGCTGAGCAGGCGAAAAGACAGCTGGCCCAGCATGAAGAAATTACTGTCACCGATATTCTTGGGTTTGAAACGTCTATTCCAAAGCAAGAAGTCATAAGCCAGCTCTCCCCAGCACTTGAAAAGCTGGCTGATGCAATTTGTTCCGAAATTTTATTATTGAACAGCAATAAATCACCAAAAGCGGTAATGCTTGTTGGCGGGGGCAGCTTGACGCCTGAGCTCCCTTTTCTGTTAGCTGGGAGACTTGGCCTCCCTGCAAACCGTGTGGCCATCAGGGGCCTTGAAGCGATCCAAAACCTCACTTTGGCCGATGAGCTTAAAAAAGGGCCGGAACTTGTAACACCTATCGGGATCGCGATTGCAGCCCACAAAAACCCGATTCAATATATGAGCGTGACCGTAAACGGGCAGGCCGTCCGGCTTTTCGATATGAAACGAATGACCGTTGGCGATTGTTTGCTTACAGCGGGAATAAAGCTAAACAGATTATACGGAAAACCGGGGATAGCGATGATGGTCAGCTTAAATGGACACATCATTACCATTCCGGGGCTGCACGGAAAAAAACCGTTGCTTCTTTTAAATGGTCTGGAAGCAACATTGGACGATGAAGTGGACAATGGCGATGAAATCACCGTGAAAAAGGGCGAGGATGGTTCCCCGCCTATCGCCCGTATTCATGATTTAATCGATCACGCTCCAAAAAAGACAATCACGATAAACGGTGCAAAGCATACAATCGAAGCACAAATCATAAGGAACGGCCTGATGGCAAGCCGTGAAGACTTTGTTGAAGACAGAGATGAGATTATTTGCAATCTGCCCCAGTCGATCAAAGAGGTGCTGGCCTATCTTACTTTGGAGCATCTTGTTGCCAATATTCAACCCTTTTTCATCAAGATCAACGAAAAAAATAGGCAGGTTACGATTTTTTCCGGGAAGATTGAGAGAAATGGCATCACTGTAAAACCGGGAAGTCCATACGAAGATGGAGATGAGATCAATGTGATCCAGCCATCCATCCCGAATGTTGCAACGCTTGCGAACGCGATGAATGCGCAAGTGAATTACTCGATACCGGTCACATTCAATGGAAAAAGAATCTTACTATCGAAAAGACTAATTGAATTTTACCGGAACGATGAGCTTTTGGATGAAAACACGTTGATTCGGAACGGAGATATTTTGAAGTGTGTCCAGCATAAGCGGCAGCCTTTTATTTTTCAGGATATATTCAAATTTGTTGAAATCGATATGCCGCTTGCTTCAAATGGCAGGTTTGTTCTTATGAACAATAATAAAGAAACCAGCTTTGATCAACCCGTTGCTTCGGGAGATGTATTAAAAATTATTTGGACGACCATGCCGCAAAAGCGGTCTTGAATAAAAAGGATCTTCCCTAATAGGCAAGATCCTTTTTATTACGATGGCTCTGTTAAAGGTAAATGTTGATATTTGATATCTGTCCGAAATCTGATATAATCAATATGAGAACAAATGTTTGTGTAGGTTATCAAGGTGAGCAAAGCGTTTAGCAACTTGTTAAAATATATCGACAAATTACCACACACCAAAAAAGAGGAAGTTTACGGGGTACAGCCAGCATTTCGGAAATTTTGTACGCTAAGCAAAATTCGACATTAAAATAGCCAAATACCCGTACGTTAAGGAATTTGGCTTTATGTGTTATTGGTTAATTTTTATTTAATGGTCTTAGAGAATTTGTGGGTAATCGATGCGAATCAAATTTATATTCTCCAAGAAAATTAATATGCTCCCATCCTAACGGTGAAATGTGTGGGAGTAATTCTTCCTTTAGACTATCCCTTTTCTTAAATTTCTTTGTCACTTCGCTCAAATACACAGTATTCCATACGCTTATTGCATTGATTAATATATTTAATGCACTAGCTCTTTGTAGTTGATCTTGTATGCCTCGTTCTCTGAATTCACCTCGTTTACCAAAAAATAAAGCTCTAGCCAATCCATTCATGGCTTCTCCTTTATTTAACCCACGATGTATCCTTCTTCTTAATGTTTCATTTGTTATATAGTCAAGAATAAAGATTGTTTTTTCAATTCTCCCAATCTCTCTAAGAGCTGTAGCTATTTTATTTTGTCTTGCATATGAACCTAATTTCCCCATGATTAATGATCCAGAAACTCTTCCTTCTCGAATTGAATGTGCCAGCCTTAATACATCATCAAAATTCTCTTTAATAACGTTTGTGTTAATCTTTCCTCGAAGTATGCCTTTTATGTTTGGAAAATTATTAGGAGAAGAAATGGTATATAATTTAGCGTCACTTATATCTCTTAGTCTTGGTGCAAAACGAAACCCTAACAAATGACTTAATCCGAAAACTTGATCCGTGTAACCTGCTGTATCAGTGTAATGCTCTTCAATTGAAAGGTCAGATTCATGATGTAATAATCCATCTATCACATGTACGGCATCCCTTGCATTTGTATTAATAACTTTTGCATAAAAGGAAGAAAACTGATCACTTGTAAAACGATAAATGGTCGCACCTTTCCCAGTTCCGTAATGCGGATTTGAATCTGCATGTAACGATGATACACCGACAGGAACACGCATACCATCAGAAGATGATGTTGTCCCATCTCCCCAATATGAAGTTAATGATATACGGTGCTGATAATTTACCAGTGTAGCTTGAGCGCGAGTCATCGCATCTTCATGTAATCTCCATTGCATAACATTGGCCATCTGGCGATATGAAATATCAGGAGTTGCTTCTGCCATTTTAGTTAATCCAATATTTGTCCCCATTGCCATTAATGAAGCCATCACAATAGACTTTTCCTCACCTTTAGGCGGTTGATTTGAAGAAGCGTGAACAAATGATTCGTCAAATCCAGTCCGTTCAGCTACCTCCATTAATAAATCAGTAAGTTTAACTCTACGAAGCATATTATAAAGCGATAAGCTGAAATTTCTAGCTTCTTCAGGAGTATCAGCTTGTTAGACACAGGTAACAGAAGCAATCGAAACAGCACTTTAGTCACCGGAACGAATGACTAAGCAAAATGGGTAGTCAATATAAAATCTGATTACCCATTTTTTGAATGCAATTTATCTCTCAAAGTCACAAGCGGTACATTAATCTCAGCGAGAATTTCAAACATTTTGCTCATTCACCAACGAAAGAAAGCCGGGGCAAGGTTTCCCTCACCCCGGCTCTCCGGCTTTTGCGGTGCTTGTCCTTGGGCTTCGGGTTCGCCCGGTGGAAGGTCCGAACCGCGTACACCGTGCTCACGCAACTGGCAATCGTTGCGATGGCCTGAAAGATGATCTCCATGTCACCTCCTTTCGTCAGAGACGAATACAAGCATGGCAGAAAGGGGCTTGTCAAGGCGAAAATTCTTTTACGGGCCTTGACGAGACCCATTGCCATGCTACGATTAGACGTCGAAAGGCAGACAAACAACAGGACCACTGACAGCTTTTAATTTGATCGAAGATCGAAGCCTGAAGGCTTTTCCTATTGACCTGAAGGTCAAAATGGTTGTTAGATACAGCTTTATTTTTATCAACTTTCCCTGCAATTCCAAAAGCCCACTAATTACTATGTTCTATGAAACCACTACAATAAAATGGGGTGGTTTATTTGTATATTTCTCCTATGCTTCTTCATAAATCAGATGAAGCTTTTTCTGATACCGATTTTTTAACGGAAATGAAGCTTGATGGTATCAGATTAACCCTTTCCAAATTTGATGGAAAGGTAAAAATATATACGCGACACAAAAATGAAGTAACCGCAAAGTTTAAAGAACTTCATAGCATAGATATTCCGGACGGAACCGTGCTTGATGGGGAAATCATTGTCACCGATTCAAAGGGAAAACCGAATTTTGAAGCCATGATGGAACGGTTTCAGTCTTACCGGTCTGTTCATAAAATACAATATTGCGTGTTTGATGACCTTTATTATAAGCATGAAAACATGATGTATAAGCCTTTAACCGAACGAAAGGCTTTGTTGGAAAGCGTTCTACATACAGACGACAGAATAGCTTATGTGCAGCATATAGAAGGCCACGGCAGCCAATACTTTGATTTGATCAAGGAACAAGGTCTTGAAGGGATTGTTTTAAAGAAAGCTGATTCAAAATATCGTCCTGGTACTCGATCTGATCAATGGCTGAAAGTCATTAACTATCAATATGAAAATATATGGATCACCGGGTTGCGCAAAAAAGAATTTGGTTTGCTGCTTTCATTTGAAGATGGATCACCAGCTGGCTTAATGGAATTTATGAAACCGTCAGACCGAAAAAAACTATATGCGGAATACAAAAAACACATCCGGACAGAAACGGATGATTTTATTTATTTGGATCCAAAACTAAAAGGTATGGTGAAATACCGCAACCTCACCAAAAAGGGCTATCTACGTATCCCATCATTCGAGAAATGGACATCATAAAGAAAAGACTGCTTATCTATTTTAAGCAGTCCTTTTAATTCCGACTATGGCTAGTCGGAATTATCATTATTTCGATTTAACTTGTTCTAAAACATCCTCAAAGGCCTTCCCTGTATCGATACCCTTTGAAAGTGTTATGACATAACCATCATGGTCACACAAAACAAGCTCACGGGCATTCCAAACACGATCAATAGGACCTTCGAGTATTTTTGCCCCAGCCTTTATAGCTCTGTCTGAAAAAGAATCTACATCATCTACTGAAAAGTTAAGGACAACACCCTTGCCGTTAGATAGCTTTTCGTTTTGATTCACTAGCATAATATCTTGATACTTCTTTCCTCGAATGTGAGCCATTACAATGTTTCCTTTTTCGCCCGGCAGTTCAAATACCGATTCAAAATTAAGGACCCTTTTATACCAGCTAATCGAGCGTTCCATGTCGCTTACTGAAAGTTTTACAAATAATGGCATAGGATAAAATTCCATGATTATTACATCCTCTCTAACTATGATACATTGAAATATAAACTATCACGTAACGAGAGGGTCAATACTTTTAAGCAAATACTTTTAAACTTGTAAGATGCGCGAAAACCTCGTTGAAATTGAAAACACAACTTTAAACAGTTTATTAATTATAAAAAAAGCTGCCTTCAGACCAGTTTAGGCAGCTTTTTTCTTTATCAAATTGATTGCACGACAGTGAAAGTATAGTTAACTCTTGTTTTTGAACCGGTATTTACAAACTTATAACGGTATGTAGCTTTTTGGGCATTGGAATAGGATAAGCTCGTATTTCCATTTCTAGTAGCTTTCACAATTTTAACATTAACCCACTTACTGCCTGATTTCTTCTGTAAATAAGCCGTAAAGGAACTTTTCGCTTTAGGGTGTTTTTGCCCATCCCCTCGAATTATCTGTACTATGAAAATCAGTAGTATTTAAAGTATTTAAAGAATAAAAATTGATTGAAAAGTTATTTTAAATACTTGATATCTTAACTCTGTAAACAATGTATTCAACGTATTCAATGTAGTGATGATTTGATACAGAGAAGACATCGAATACCCTTCTTAGATAACAAAGGCCTGAGAACGCCTTTAGGCGTTTTAATTGCCTTCAAGGCAACCAACGATTATAGAATTCGATGGTGCAAGGCTTGTTGTCAAGATGAATACGTTATTTACATGTCTTCAATGTAAAAACCTTATGAAATAAAGACTTTTCACTACTAAATATATGTTGTAAATAAAGAAACAAAAAGGGCGTAGTATACTACATATAAGCGCTCGATTGCTTAAATATCGCTTTTTAAATAAAACACCAGATGACAGTCCGTAAAATCGCCAGCCATCAGAAACGTTGATTGCTAAGCAAAACGCAAAAAATAAGTAATTGTCATTCGATATCATTCTCTCTACTTACATTATACCGTTATTTTCAAGTTATTTATAGACTGTTCTTTTTGTAATTTCGA
>NZ_RYZZ01000021.1 GCF_003989135.1 Peribacillus cavernae | reverse complement strand
ATGTGTATAAGAGACAGAAATGGGGGAGAATAATGAAGGAGAACTGGGAAAGGATGAAGCCGCTGTATTCATTGCCTGAGCAGGAGATTGAAGAAATGCTGCAATCTTTTATACCAGAAAAAAACTAGAGTCCGCTCAATTATTAGGGGGCGGCTTCAGCAATTCAAATTATAAATTGCAAATTGAATCATTGGAAAACCCACTGGTTTTGAGGTAATTCGTATTTGCTTATGAAAGTAACGGCATTGGTCGGCAGCTTATGAAGATGAAGAATTATTTAATGAGTAAACTTTAACATTGAATTGGTTATAAAATCCTTTGTGATTATTCGTTCTTCAACTAAAGTGGGCGCGATACTTCAATAACAGAAGTATCGTCTTGTTTATTGGATACAGACTTGCTGTAAGAGGCTACTGTTAGTTCCATAAGTTTTCCTGTATTTGTTACGACATTTAACTTATAATTTTTATGAAAATTCAGATGGAATGAGGGATATAATTGATTCTTCCAACAATTGAAAAACAATTTGCGGATTCGTTGAAATCCATTGCCCGAAATTTAGAAATAAAGGAGTACATTCAACAATCTCCTGAACTTTATCCGTTATTTTTGAGTTCTGCTAAACGATTTGTAACAGGTGAATCAAGAGAAGACGGAGTATCTATTGGTGACAAACTTATACATAAGGGATATCGAATTTCTCTGGAATTCATCGGCGAGAACACTATAAACAAAGAGGAGTGTGTTCGGGCCAAAGATGAGTTTATCGCGTTGGTGAAAGAATGTGGAAATCGTGGAATAAGTTCTCGGGTTTCTTTTGATCTATCCCATATTGGATTATCAGTTGATCCTGAACTTGCCTATCAAAATTTATTAGAAATGGCGAAAGAAGCACAGTCCTATGGTATTTCTCTTATGATCAGTATGGAGGAATCGGCAAAAACGGATCTGATACTCTCCATATACAAAAAAGTTGTTGTAGAATATTCGAACGTAGGGGTCACACTTCAAGCCCAACTGCATCGAACACTTAATGATCTTAATGAATTACTTAACTACTCTGGGGCAATTCGTATCGTTAAAGGGGCATACCAAGAGCCGCCAGATATTTGTATTCCTCGTTCAGATAAGTTAGATCAACGATATCTCGAATTAGTGGAATTATGTGTTAAAGCAGATCACCAAATTTCAATTGCTTCTCATGATGAAGCCCTACTTAAACAAATCATTGAGCGTGGTTATTTGCAAAACCCGTATGTGGAAGCAGAAATGCTATACGGAATTCTTCCCGAACTCAGTAAACAACTTAAAGATGATGGGCTACCCGTTCGGGTTTATCTAACTTATGGTGTTGAGTGGTACTTATATCTCTGTCATAGAATAGCTGAATATCCACCAAACATTTATGTTGCCATTACGGATGCGATTCATGGGGAAAAAGACTCCTCTCAACTTTACTAAGCCTCAAAGTTTAAAAGTCTGAAAGGGTTGTAAGTTTTTATTGTTCTTGGCAATCCAATAATACTACATACCTGTGAACTAAAGGGCGCATTCTTAGTAAGTGCGTCTTTTCAATTGGGCCATTTGATGGAATAGGGCATTCTGAAGCGAATGAGCTAGGAAGAAGGATTTGCATCGGAAATAAAGAATAACTAATGAAATACATTTTACAAGGAGCATTTTATTGTGATTAATGAGGAAGAAATCATTAGGCTTATTAGAGAAGATAAATGGATGATGGAAATATTAGATACTGCTAAATCATTGAATTTGCCTGATTGGTGGATTTGTGCTGGATTTGTCAGGTCAAAAATCTGGGATGTGCTACACGGTTTTAGCGAAAGGACAACTATTCCAGATATTGATGTAATCTATTTTGACTCGATAAATATTGATGAATTGGAAGAAAAGAATTTCGAGGAAAAACTAAAATCCCTTATACCTAATGTCCCTTGGTCGGTTAAGAATGAAGCGAGAATGCATGTTGAAAATAATATGCCTCCTTATTCTTCTTCTGTTGATGCAATATCGAAGTTTCCAGAAACAGCAACAGCTTTAGGAGTAAAGTTAGATGAAAAAGACAATGTAATAGTAACAGCCCCCTGTGGAATTAGTGATGTTATTAATTTAGAAGTAAAACCTACACTTTATTTTACGGAAACGGAAGAACGAGTGGAAATTTACGAAGAACGCATAGCAAAAAAGAATTGGAAATCAACTTGGTATAAGGTAAAAGTTTTCCACATCAAAAGTCCTTATTAAGCTAACAGGCGCATTCCTTTAGGAACGCGTCTAATTTTCTTTTTGGACATAACGTTTAAGATCAGCAGGAACTTTTGGAAAGGAAGCCGAATTTGAAATAACCAAAAGGGGGATTCGAATGAGAAAAGTCGAAGTGACACCGTATAATGAGGGATGGATTTCGTTATTTGAGGAAGAAGCTATTATTACTGCACTGTTATTATCCGGTAGTTGTAGGATGTAGTTCTCCTGCACAGTCTAAAACTGTACAAGAAAGTTCTCAAAGGCCTATTATAGTTCAAGGTCCAATGCCAATAGAAGCTGAAAAGTTTGCACAAAGGTTAAAGGATGTTAAAAAAGAAAAGTCAGGAACCTTTGAATTTTATATAGGCACTGTGAACGATTATCCTGTAATAGTTGCAAAAACAGGCAAGGGAATGGAAAATACAGCAGCTGCTACAGCAGTGGCTATTGAAAGATATAACCCCATAGCAATAATCAATCAAGGCACTGCGGGTGGCCATGATCCAAATTTAAATGTATTTGATATTGTTTTAGGAAAAAGAACTGTAAACATAGGCTCATTAAAAACAGCAGATAAGGATGAAAACCAAGGAATTGATCCGACTGAATGGAAACCCATGGACTTAATGGCTTCTGAAGGAAGTGCAGGAGAAGATCCTAATGCTGAAAAAATCCGTTACTATCAGGGAGGTAAGGATTTACTCGCAGCTGCTAATGCAGTAAAAGATAAATACACGAAGGGTAAGATTGTCGAGGGTACTATAGGTTCTGCAGATGTATGGAATAATGAAGTTGACAGAATTAAATGGTTCCATAATAAGTATGGTACCTCTGTAGAAGAAATGGAAGGTGCCTCAGCAGCACAAATTTCCGAAGCTTATGATGTAGCATTCTTGGGAATTAGAATACTATCTAATAATAAAGTGAATGGTGGTAAATACAACCCAAACACTGCAGCAGCAAATCAAGAATATGTTTATGAAGTAGTTAAAGAATATATATCTACGTTGCCAAGCGAATAATATAGTGGGTTGCTACGGCAATCCTTTTTTTGTTGAGATGACTAACGGACAGGTAGAAAAAAATCAAGGGGGTTCTTCAAAGATTATGATATGATAATTGTATAATTATGGTGGGTGGTGTGAAGGGGAAATGGGATATATTCAAATAACAAAAAACAATATTGAAAATGAACAAATATGCTGTGCTTTAGGTGCAAAACAATATGAGAAAGCAGTATATGAGAAGAAGAAATGGTTGACGGAGCGAATGAGCGAAGGACTAGTTTATTATCGCTTAAACGAACGTGCAAAAGTATTTATTGAATATTCACCTGCTGAGATGGCCTTTTTCGCCAGGACAACCAAAAAGTGAAAACTTCGTCATAGAATTAGGTTCATTTCTAAACATATGAATTTCCGCAGACAATACATCCTCACCAATGTTATCAACCTCTAAAGAGTAAGTATGAAATTTTCCTTTTTTGGGTTTTACTAAACCTTTACCGTGTTCAGCTTCGCCTACTTGAACAGACGATTGTTTTGTTGTTTGCCTGGTAGGCAATTTATCGAAGGTTAAAGCTTTTGCATCTAGGGTTGTTGCGAATATGGTCATAAGAAATAATGTGCATATAGCGATTATCGTTTTTTTTATCACGGCTGTTCCTCCTAATTTTATTTATACATATTCTGCCCTAAGTGGAATGGACTATGTAGTGCATATACGATACTTAATAAGTAGATATCTTTTTGAAACTAATGGGGTGTATTTTTGAAATCAGCTGGTGAAAAGGCTGATCCAATTTTTAGTAAGGGTGAAGTAGCGGGCGCGGATGATGAATATGTGATGATTTTCGCTCCGATTAAGGATCGCCAAGACTGCGTTCTGAAGTTGGTGATGATATTAAAATCCCATTAACTATAATTGATGATGTTACCACCAAAGAGAAATTTGACGAAAAGGATTATTCTGTTATTCATGTGAAGCCAAATCCAAAAACGATTGCAGTCTTAGAAGAACATACTATTATATTAGAAAGTGAATCAAAACTTTAAGTTATTCAATTAACGCACCCCTAGTCGGAGAAGGGGATTGATCTAGGAACATAAGTTCTAATGCATGAGAATACCAAATAAAGGTTATTAAATGAGTTCAAGTACCAAGCCATGAAGAAGCTATTGAGTTTTATTCAAGTAGCTTTATGAAAAAACCCGTCAAAGGGTACTACACCCTTTACTGATCCTCCTAGAATCCCTATGAAGGCCTTTTCTCCCACTTGTTTTTTGGATTTGGGAATTCATTACCTTGATGAAGATACTTTCTCTCGCTTTTTTACCGGTTTTGGGAATTCATTACCCAGATGAAGACACTATCTCTCGCTTTTATACCGGTTTGGGTCTTCATTACCCCGATGAAGACACTATCTCTCGCTTTTATACCGGTTTTGGGTCTTCATTACCCCGATGAAGACACTATCTCTCGCTTTTATACCGGTTTTGGATCTTCATTACCCCGATGAAGACACTATCTCTCGCTTTTATACCGTTTTGGATCTTCATTACCCCGATGAAGATACTTTCTCTCGCTTATTTACTAAGTTTGTGCCTTCATTGTCTGCGAAGGGGAAAGCTTATTAGGATGGACGCAGGAAAAGTAAAGTCAAGGGACATTAAAGATCTCACCTTGGTGTTGATTATTTTAAAAGTTTCTCGGTGTGACTCAAGGTACGTGAATAAAGTTGTTCAGGCTTTAGGACATGCAAGTAAATTTTAAGGAGTACCCCCGAAGTAAAGAACTAGTTGGTGCCAGCCGTTAATTTATGATAAAAGCTGAGTATTCATACCTATTAGTCAATTGAAAGGAGAAAGCCATTTGCAGGTGAAATAAAAAACCCGAAGCAAATTCACTCCGGGTCAGGTATCAAGCAAGCACAATTTCTTCCGTTTCGATATAAGATCCTGGATTGACAATCTTTTCAACTTCGGAACCTTCTAGTGTTTCTTTCTTTAATAAAGTTTCTACTAATGCCTGGTATTGTTCCTGATGTGTATCGATCAATTCTTCAGTCTGCTGAATGGCTTCTTGGAACAATGCCTGCATCCTTAATTCTTTATCCGTTTTGTTGAAAGTTAACGTGAATCCATCCTGCAGCATGCCGGTATCGACCATCTGTTCAAGGAGATGCTTCGCTTGTTTGACGTCTCCGCCAACACCGATGCTGTGTTCTCCTAAAAACATCCGCTCCGCAACACCACCGGCAAGGATCATTTTTACCTGATCCAATAATTCACTTGTGGTAGAAAGGTGAAGCTCCTTCTGAATCGGAGCGACATATCCGAGGGCTTCGCCACGCGGAATGATTGTAGCCTTCCTGACAGAACCCGGCTTTGTCAAAGCGGCTATTAGAGCATGGCCGCTTTCATGAATTGCGACTCTCCGCTTTGTTCCTTGATCATTAAGGGCACGTGATGTGCTGCCTAAGATTGTCCGGTCGATCGCATAATCCATATCTTCCTTCCGAATCATGTCCTGGCCGTCCCTCAGTGCTCTTCTACTGGCCGTTTCGAAAAGAGAACTTATATCAGCCCCGGAAAAACCGGATGTGCTCTCTGCCAGTACATCTAAAGAGTTTAGGACATCTGCCGCAAGCTGTTTGCCATTGGTATGAATGGAGATAATTTCCATTCTTCCCTTTGTGTCGGGAAGCGGGACCTGGAATGAGAAATCAATCCGTCCTGGGCGAAGGAAGGCTTCATCTAGCATATCTTTTCTATTTGTAGCAGCAATGAATAAGATTCCGTCATTGTCATGACCGCCGTCTAATTGAACAAGCAACTCGGTAAGCGTCTTTTCTCCTTCTTCGCCTCCGTTCTGTTTACGCCTGCCAGCAAGTGCATCAACTTCATCGATAAAGATAACTGCCGGTTTTTGCTTTCTGGCCGCCTGGAACAGGCTTCTGACCCGGGCGGCACCGACGCCAACAAACATTTCGTTAAAAGCCGAACCGCTTGTGGAAAAAAAATTCGCTTCCATTTCTTTTGTAATCGCCTGGGCAAGCAAGGTTTTTCCTGTGCCCGGGGGTCCGTATAATAAAATGCCTTTAGGGGGCTTGATACCCAGTATGGCTGAACGATCAGGTTCTTTTAAGATCGAGAGAGTTTGAAGTATTTCTTCCTTCATTTCGTCCTGAAGACCGCCAACATCATGCAGTGTAATGGAAGGGAGAGGTCTCGCGGTAGAAATGCTGTGCTTCATCTTGCTTGCACCAACGCCGTCCTTTGCTTTCTTTTTGATAAGAATTGCTGCCGCCATTATTAAGGCAACTAAGCCCCCAAAAATCCAGGGACTGTACCGGCTGTTGGTTGAGTATGAGTATTGCACATTATATTTCTCGATTAATTTGTTAACCATCTGACTGTTTGGTGGAACATGAGAAATATATTTTCCGTCATCTGTAGTTAAATAGATAACACCGTTTCTATTTTCTTCTAGAGTAACAAGCTTACCATTTTCCGCTTGTATTGTTTTTTCTAAGGAAGAAAAAGGAATGGAGGTTTCCTTAGTATTTCCATAAATGTACCATGAGGTACCTGCAAGTATTATTACGGACGTCACAAAAACGGGCAATAACATCGACACTAATTTTGAGTTAGCTTTCATTTACTCATCTCCCTTAAAGATAAGATACATACAGTATAGAAAATTCAGTATACTACTGTATAGGATATTTTACTGTTTCAAACTAGTAATTTGTGGGAAGTGCAAGTATGCAAGCAGGTGAATATCCAGCATGTTGGACAAAATTATTGTTCAAATGATAAAGTGATACAATCAAAAGCCCGTCTTATGCAAGTTTTGGGCTTTATTTAATGAATAGATGGCACTTACCTTTTTAAGTGAGGGTAAAATAGAGAATAATAAATTAGGAATCACGCAAAATATGCTGGCAACTGCGTCGTTGTCATGCAGACGATAAATTGCATCAATAAGTACGACCCAACGGTGGGGCTGGTTTTAACATGGCTAAAACATTACATGTAAAGGTAGATGAATTGTTTTTTTATGAGTAAATTTACGAGCAGCTATACAATCACAATGAAGGATATAATAAAAGAAGGGGATCCGATTTTACGCCAGGTTATTGGAGTAATCAGCCTGCCGCCAAGTGAGGAAGACAAAGAAGAGCTCGCTTGCATGATGCAGTTTCTGAAGAACAGCCAGGATCCTGCTATTGCAAAGAAATATGGACTGCGTGCAGGCGTGGGGTTGTCAGCCAATCAAATCGGCCTTAATAAAAGGATGTTTGTTGTGTATTTTACCGATGAAAAAGGCAAGCTTTATGAATATGCGTTAATTAATCCGAAAATCACCAGCACATCGACAACAATGGTCTATTTACCTCAAAGCGAGGGCTGCCTTTCTGTCGATCGTGAAATACAGGGATATGCCCCGAGGTATGAAAGGATCAAAATGAAGGCATATGACATGGCAGGCAATGAACTGAACTTACGCTTTAAAGGATTTCCGGCCGTTGTCATTCAGCACGAACTCGACCACTTGAATGGTATTATGTTCTATGACCGAATCAATAGTGAAAATCCTTTTAAGCTTCCTGAAAACGTGGAAATTAAAAGTATCTAATAAAACCGCCTGGATCATTTCCAGGCGGTTTTATTAGATAGAAATGAGAAATCCTGTAAATCTCCGATTGCAAAAAAGCCGGGTTTTTTTTAACCAACTAGAATGAAGCTAAAAAAGAGTTTGCAAAAAAAGGTAGAATACTTTTTAAATTCCAATTGAAAATGATTATCAATATCTGTTAGAATAAAACCATAAAAATAAACCTATATATTAAGAGGAGAATTACTAAATGACGACATGGAAAGCACCTTTGGCAGTCTTGTTATCTACCAGCCTATTATTCGGCTGTTCACAATCTAAAGAGGATGCCTCAGCTGAAAAGGAAAAAGAATCAGCACCTGCCAAGTCAGTGGCCGCTTCAAGTAAATTGGACGGAGTGACGGCAAAGTACCGTGAATATGCGTTGGGTGAAATTGAAGCCTTTGTAACATCTACAGAAGAATTCACCAATGCAGTAAAATCGGGCGATATCAACAAAGCAAAAGAAGTATATGGACCTGCACGTATGCATTACGAACGTGCAGAACCGATTGCGGAAGTATTTGGTGACCTTGATCCAAAAATTGACGCCCGTGAAGGGGATGTTCCTGAAAAGGAATGGACCGGCTACCACCGTATTGAAAAAGGGCTCTGGATTGAAAATACGACAAAAGGCTATGAAACCTATGCGGAGCAACTAATGAAGGATGTGACCCTTCTGCGCGCTAAAGTAGAAACAGTGGAGGTTACTCCCGAACTATTGATCACCGGTGCGGTCGACTTATTAAATGAGGTATCCACTTCAAAGGTAACCGGTGAAGAAGATCGTTACTCCCATACTGATTTATATGACTTTGCGGCAAATGTCCAGGGAGCCGAGAAAATCTACCAGCTGTTAAATCCAGCTTTAAAGGAAAAGGATGAGGCACTTTCTGCCGATATCCAAAAACGTTTTGATAATGTTTATAATCTATTGAACCAACACAAAAAGGGCGATGGATACAAGCTCTATACAGAATTAACAAAGCCGGAAGTAAAACAGTTAAGCCAGGCAATTGATGCCCTTGCAGAACCGCTTTCTCAAATAGGAATTGTAACGGAGGAATCCTAATTGGAAAAGAAACCACAAAGCAGTACAGAAGAATCTTCTATTTTCGATAAAAAGGTCTCAAGAAGGAACGTGCTTAAAACAGCCGGTGCCGGCGGTGTAGGTATGTTAATTGGTGCCTCGGGAATCGGCGGTCTGCTGTCTTTGTCGGATACAACGGTAACAAAAGGCGAGACAATCAAGGACGTTATTCCTTTCTACGGCAAGCATCAAGCTGGAATTACCACCGAAACGCAAAACCATTTATATTTTGCATCGCTTGAAGTAACAGCTGGAAGCCGTGAGGAGCTAATCCAATTATTTAAAGATTGGACAGAAGCGGCGGCAGCCATGACTGAAGGCAAGGCTGTTGGCGACCATTCCGGGAACCACTTTCTTCCCCCTAAGGATACTGGCGAAGCAGCGGGCCTGTCTCCTTCTAATTTGACAATTACATTTGGTGTAGGACCTGAGCTTTTTGAAAAAAACGGCAAGGACCGATTTGGTTTAAAAGGAAAAAAGCCAAAGGAACTGAAGGACCTGCCAAAGTTTCCGCTCGATTCTTTGGAAGATAAGTGGAATGGCGGCGATATTTGTATACAGGCGTGTGCTGATGACCTTCAGGTTTCTTTCCACGCAATCAGGAACCTGGTTAGAATTGCACGAGGAAAAGCAGTTATTCACTGGGCACAGACTGGTTTTCAACGTACAAAGCAGGCTGACTCCAAAAAGGAGACGCCTAGGAATCTATTTGGTTTTAAAGATGGTACGGTCAATCCAAACGTACAAAAAGAGACAGAGATGGATCAGCAGGTTTGGATACAGTCCGGTGATGGTGCAGACTGGCTTGCTGATGGAAGCTATATGGTCGTAAGGCGTGTCCAGATGTATATCGAAGTCTGGGATCGTTCTACACTGCGCGACCAGGAAAATACGTTTGGCCGACATCGGGACAGCGGTGCCCCGCTGGGACATAAAAATGAATTTGATAAAGCAGATTACAATAAAAAAGACGAAAATGGCCAGCCTGCCATTCCGACTAATGCCCATATGCGTTTAGCCCATGGCGATGGAAAACAGCAAATACTGCGCCGAGCCTATTCGTATGCAGATGGAATGGATCCCCAAACAGGCAGCTTCGATGCAGGGCTTTTATTTATCTGTTTTCAGCGCAATCCGGAAAAGCAGTTTATTCCCATGCAACAACGCCTGGCCAAAAATGATAAATTAAATGAATACACCGTCCATAAAGGCAGTGCGATGTTCGCCTGTCTGCCGGGTACCCAAAAAGGCGGTTATATCGGGGATACACTATTTTCCTGATCTTTGTAGGGAGAGATAAAGGTATGCGAGCAGTAAATAGAAATAGGCACCTGTTAATGATAATAGCTTTCTTGATGTTGTTTTCTTTTTTTATGCCGCATGGACAGGCAGCAGAAAACCACGATGAACTATTCGTTTATATAGGCGACAGTTTAATGAAGGCCAAAGAAGGAGACCTCGAAGCTGTCTCGAAAAATATCGATTCTTTTGACACAGAATGGAAGGCCATAAAAAAACCGGACAGCAAACAGGCCGAAGCGGTCGACCAAAACATTGAGAAAGTGAAAAAGGCAATACAAAAAGGCGATACGGAAGAACTTAATTCACCTCTTTCTGCCTTGTCCAATTCCGTAGTTCAATATGAAAAAGAGCAAAATCCGGTGGACAAAGAAAAAGAAAAAAAACGTCTAAAAGCCTTGTTGCCATTGCTGGATGAAATGGCCTCAACGGTTTCCGCTGGTGACATTGCAAAAGTAAAAAGCCAATATGGGGGTTTATTGAATAAATGGACAGCTGCTGAAAAAATCGTCCGGATTGAAAGTGTCGCTTCCTATGGGGAAATCGAGAAATATATGGCGCTTATCCGCATTGCAATCACACAAGAGCCGGCAGACCAGGAAAAAGCCGCAACAAACATAAAAGAATTGAAGCGTTCCATAAATAATTTTCTTTCAGGAAATGTAAAGCAAGCAAGGCATGCAAGTTATTCGCTTTCAGACGTCACACAGCTTCTGACGGATAGCATGAACAGTATCGAAGACCAAGACCTGGATACTGCGAGCAGCAAATTAAATGAAATATTGAATATCTGGCCAATGGTCGAAGGTGACGTGAAAACACGGGACAATAAGCTTTACAGTGATGTGGAAACGAAGGTCCCGACCGCGATCAGCTTTCTGGAGTCCAAAAAGGCTAACACGGAAGAAGCGAAGTCTATTATTGAGGATTTAAATGACCGCCTTCGCCCGTTAACAGAGAAAACAAGCTATTCGGTTTGGGATGCAGCCCTTATCCTGCTTCGGGAAGGCTTGGAAGCCTTGCTGATCGTTGCAACATTACTTTCTTTCTTGAAGAAGGTAAACCAGGCCGACAAGCAAAAGTGGATCTGGTTCGGTGTTGCTGCCGGGCTGCTGTCAGGTGCAATACTCGCTGTCATTATTAATATGCTATTCTCACAGCTCAATGCAGCTTCAAACCGGGAATATATTGAAGGTGTTACCGGGATTGTTGCCGTAATCATGATGCTTACCGTCGGGGCCTGGCTGCACAGTAAATCCAATATCGGCAGCTGGAGCCGTTATATTAATAAGCAAATGGGAGAGGCCATCGCAACGGGAAATTTATTTTCATTTGCACTTATCAGCTTTTTATCTATATTCAGGGAAGGCGCAGAGACAATCATTTTCTATACGGGGATGGCACCTTACATGAGCCTGGACCAGCTTTTGATTGGAATCGGGATCGCCCTTCTGATATTGTCTATCATTGGGTATTTAATTATCAAATACAGTGTGAAAATTCCTATTTCATTATTCTTCACGGTTGCTACTGTGTTGATTTATGTAGTGGCTTTCAAGATACTCGGCATGAGCATCCATTCCCTGCAGGTTTCACAAGCAGTAGCCACTCATACGATTCATCCATTCCCGTTCATTGAATGGCTTGGATTATATCCAACCTGGGAAACGCTTGTGCCGCAAATCATCCTGCTGGTCATCATTCTTATAATGACAAATTGGATTAACAGAAAAAATCAAACCCAAACAAAAGAAGTTCCCCAATAATGGGGAACTTCTTATTCTTATTTATGGCTGGCGCAGCGATCTGCGGTACATATATTGTTTCCACTGGAAACGGATAAAACAGCCAATGCAAAAGCCCAGGATCGCGACAAAAGCAGCCATTGCTACCATGATCGTAGAAGCATAAGCAAGGATGGTCCAGTCCAGTAAAAAACCAATGAGGCCGAGAGCCAAACAAACAACGGAAATAAATTGATTAAATTGCTGCTGATCATATTCTTCAGGAATATATTCAGAAGGTTTTTGTTTTAGGAATAACTTTGCAAAACGCATGACAGGATTGAAGTCAACAAGCAAGCCAAGCAATCCTGCAGCTAAAGGGATGGCGAGGATCCATTCCTGGCCTGTAATCCAGGAAGCAACAACGCTTGCTACAATAAACCATTGATTGGTTCTAACCAGAGGCCGGGGAACTGTTCGCATTTCCTTTTCCATATATAACTCACACCTTTCTGATGGGTTTTATGAAGTTACTTTATTTTATAATCTATATGGAAATTTGTGAAGGATAATGCTTGAAAAAGATATTGATATTGTTTATAATAATTATAAATAAATATTGATTATAACTTTAAAATGGGTATAATAAATATATAACAAATGCTACAAAAAGATATTGATTATAGTTGTCTCTTACTATTAAAACAGTTTGGGGGAAGAAACATGCAAGCAAAGATATGTAATACGTGCGGTAAACCAATGAAGAAATTAAAACATTCGATTCTTTGCGATTGCGGGCCGAGAATCTTAACAGACCGCCATGCTGTGAAGGAGAAGAAATAATTATAAACCGCAATTTCACTTAAGTTTATCCTCAGCCACTGTCCCGCTTCCATTTATTATTCTCATACAGGATTACCGATCTTCCAGTTATTAAATGAAGATCGGTTTTTTATTATGTAACTGCAAATTGAACGGAATGCTGAGGGAGTAATAACAAAAGACTGCCCGAGAATTTAATTCCGGACAGTCTTTTCGTTTCCATCATTCTTTTAGCTTACTGATTCCTTCCTGGATTTTTCCTTTTAATTTATCCTTTTTCCCTTCTGACTGAAGCTCAGGGTCGTTTTTAGCATTTCCAGCCTGATCTTTTGCTTCGCCCTTCACTTTGTTAACTGTGCTTTTTACCTTTTCTGATAAATTACTCATTAATGATTCCTCCTTAATAGTCGTTTCTGTACATATACCCGTGAATCGACTTATACAAACACGATAGGAAGGGATTACGGTTAAGTATGCTGTTGAAACACACTCCTATGGCACAAGGGTGATATTGCACCGCACCTTCATAAAGGAAATCGCCTCTTCAGCAATCTTATCCCTGTCATAGTCAAGGGAGGCGACATGATAGGAATTATTAAGTGAAATCATAGTCTTGTCCTTTGAAGATATAAGATGGTAAATTTCATAAGAACAATGTGCTGGAACAACATGATCCTCCGGGGAGTGAAATAACAGAACCGGACAAGTTACTTTCTGTAAAGCTATTTTCACTCTGTCCATTAGGAAAAGAAGCTCATTAACTGCTTTAACCGGGACTCGTTGGTAAGTGATTTCAACAGCTTCGGAATTTCTGATATCCGGTTTTCCATCGGGAATGAACCTTGGCGAAGAAAGATGCCTGTAAGGTTCGTAATCGGGAACCTTTAAAGCTGCATTTATGGCTATCACTCCATCGCAATCAACCTTTCCGGCTAAGTCAAAAGCTAAGGCCCCGCCCATTGATTGACCGATTACAAAAACTTTGCGGCATGTTTGTTTTAGCAATCGATATCCATCCTCAACATCTTTCATCCAATCGTCCTGGCAACACGATTCCATTTCTTCTTCGTGGGTGCCATGTCCCTTTAATCTTAAGGAATAAACCGTAAAACCATGTTTTGCGAATCTTTCACACAGATATTGCATGCTCTGGGGAGTTCCGTTAAATCCGTGGCAGATTAGTATTCCAACTGAGTTGCCGGATAGAAAATATGCTTCGGCGCCGGGGATAACCTTTGACTCTTTCATTTAAAATCTCCTTTCAAATAAAAAACTCTCTTTGCCTGGCATCAAAGAAAGTTTTTTAAACAAATCTTATCAACCAAAGCAAGCGCTTTGCTTGCAGAAGCACCTTTTCGATGGAGGCTGCTGTGAAGTAAGTCATGGAGCCAGATCTCTTATTCACTCTTGATAACTATGAAAATATCATCTAAAAATTATTTGGTATACAAATGTTAAATAAATTAATCATATAAAATTACTTGGTTTTATACTAACATGCCATGTAATTATATGTAAATGGCTAAAGAGGCGAAAGATAATTTTAATAATGTAGGAAAGATGTGTGCCATAAAAAAGTCTATTATAAAGAAAAAAAGTAGAAATACTCATGATAAAAATGTTCCAGAATAGGCTTGACATTCATGAAGAATGCCATTAATATAAGTAAGCCGCTAATACATTAGCTAAGCAACCTAACAAAAACTATCTGGTTTTAATCTAGATTCCGTCTTAATTAAAAAGGCGCTGAAGCTAGACGCCAGTTCACATTGAAAAAGTTATCCTTTTTCTTAAAAAAGAGTGTTGACTTCTTCTCTAAAAAGCGGTAAGATGAGTTGGTCGCTGAAAAACGCAGCGATTTAAAATAAGTTGAAAACTTCGCAGAAGTTCACAACTGCACGAAGATGTGCTATGATAGCAAAGTCGCTTCTGAGAGAAGCTGCAAGAAATTGCTCTTTGAAAACTGAACAAAACAAAGCGCCAACGTTAATTTTAAAAGTGAGCAAACACTTCAAAAAATTGTAATGAGCAAGTCAGACATTTCTTCGGAGAGTTTGATCCTGGCTCAGGACGAACGCTGGCGGCGTGCCTAATACATGCAAGTCGAGCGGATTTTCGGGAGCTTGCTCCTGAAAATC
>NZ_RYZZ01000020.1 GCF_003989135.1 Peribacillus cavernae | reverse complement strand
TATCTTTTCTGTCTAGTTAAGTGTAACCTATCCAAACCATAATGTTAATCGGTTTTAATATGCCAACTGAGTCTCTCTTCAAATTAAAAAAAATATCTCATTCTTTGCTTACATAATAAATGAAAGAATAAAGCTGAAAAATAAATATCTAATGATAATACATGTGTCTTTACATGCCCTATCATTAGATATTTAACTTAGTTAAATAAAAAGATAAAGATGGGCATCTAACCCGTCCTCACACCATGCTATCGACGACAGGCGTCTAAGGGTACCGGTCCGGTTATCCCCACAGCATGATCGAGTGCCACCCTGGATAACGGACTGGAAGCTTCGCCGGTCAGGTGTTAAGCCTGACAGTATATATTATTGTCTAACTAATAGATTAAAAGATTCCCAACACTTTTCTCCTTTTTACCTTTTCAGGTATTTCTTTGTATACAGACTTTCTGTCAACCAATAGTTCCGCATTCTCAGTAAAGAGATAAACCATATCCACACCGTACCTTTTTTCGATTTCATCCAATGCTTCAGTGATTTTAAAGCTCCGGTTTGAGACATTATGGGCATCTGATGCAATAAAGTGCGTCAAGTTCGCCTCGATTAATTGTAGGCTGAATTTTTTAATCGATTTGCCAAAGTATCCTGCCACACTTGAAGCTGTCACTTGGGTCAAGGCTCCTTTTTTTACGAGCTGATACATAGTGTCCGGGTTTTGAATGAGTTCCGAGTTTCTTTCCGGGTGGACAATAATAGGGGTCAAGCCATTCAGTTGAATGTCATAAAGGAGCTGTTCCGTATAGCGTGGTACATGTCCTGACGGCAGTTCAATGAAAAGATATTGTCCACCAACATTCAAGGTTACAATTTCATCCTTCTGATAATCTTCTAACAATTCCCCGTAAATCCTCGGCTCTTGCCCGGGTAATATATGTAATGGTATTGATTCTATTTGCAAAATGCTGTTTAGTTCTTCTACTTTTTCTAAGATTTCATGCTTTTTATTTTCGTAACTTCCATTGTTATGATGGGGAGTTGCAATAATTGAAGTGATCCCTTCCTGAACCGCTAGTTTTGCCATCGCCATACTATCCTCTATAGTTTGAGCTCCATCGTCAATACCAGGCAAGATGTGGCAATGTATATCAATCATTACAATCCCTCCATTACGTTTCCAATTATCTTTCTACTAAATGTAACACATTTCTTACATTACAGACGTTAATTTATCGTAAATGATACTACTTCCCACCATAATAGTAATATTGACCCTGTTTTACCTTTTTATTATTTAATACCGTTCCTAAAATGCTTGCATTAACAGATAACAACAGTTCTTTTGCTTTGGCAGCTTGCTCAATTTCCGTCTTGCCGCTGGATACGACCAGGATTGTTCCATCACAGCGATTTGCCAGGATCTGGGCATCTGTTACAGCTAATATTGGCGGCGTATCAAATAAAACAAGGTCAAATTCCTGCAGGATCTCTTTCATCAAGTCGTCCATTGCCTTTGAACCTAACAATTCAGCTGGGTTCGGAGGTATCGGTCCGCTTGGAAGCACATACAAGTTTCTTTCATCCGTTTGAAACACTGTATCTTTTAGATCAGCCTGCTTTGTTAGCACATTCGTCAATCCAAATGTATTTGTTATATTAAATGTGTAATGGACAGTAGGTTTTCGTAAGTCAGCATCAACGAATAGCACTGATTTTCCTTGCTCCGCAAATACAACAGCCAGGTTAGCGCCAGTCGTAGATTTTCCTTCGCCAGGGCCTGAAGAAGTCACTAATATGGATCGAACATCTTTATCGACTGAAGAAAATTGGATATTGGTCCTGATTGTCCGGTATTGTTCTGAGATAGGTGATTTTGGATTCAGTTTGGTGATTAGCTTTCTTTTAAGTTCCGCCATTTTCTTTTTAGGAGCCAACTGCCTCACCTCTTCCATTTAGTTTCCGCCCAGCTCTAGATCGGAAATCTTCTTGCTCGTCAATCTCCGTAATGACACCCAAAACAGGCAACTCTAATGCCCTTTCAATATCCTGTTCTGTTTTAATCGTGTTGTCCAAATATTCCAACAAAAATGCCAAACCGATGCCGGCCATCAATCCAACGATTAAGGCAATCGCTATGTTCAGTAGTGGATTTGGTTTGATTGGAGATTGGTTATCTTGTACGGAAGCTTTAGACAGGATTTTCACGTTATCGACATTCATGATTTTCACGATTTCAGCCTGAAAAACCTCTGCCGTTTTATTTGCGATATTTGCTGCTTTTTGCGGATCTGGATCCTCAACCATTACATTCACTACCTGAGAGTCCTGTTCGCTTTGAACGGTAACCTTTCCGTTTAACTCCTCTGCGGTCATATCAAGATTTAAATCTTTCTTTACTAATTCCAAAATGGCCGGGCTCTTGATAATGACATTGTATGTATTAATCAACTGCAAATTCGTTTGTACTTGGTTAATGTCATAGGTGGATTGCTCATTCTTCGATTGATTCACCAGGATCTGCGTAGATGTCTGGTAAATAGGAGTTAAGAAAAAATAGCTAATGATGCCGCTGACCAGAACAGCCAGAAGGGTAATGATTACAATTAAACTCAGCCGTTTTCTAAGTGTGCCAAACAATTCTTTTAAACTTATCGTCTCTTCCATTGTTTCCTCCCAGTTTCTTACTATAAAAACAAAGAGTATTATATCATATTATCTTGTCATTTTATGATTTTCTTGTCATAATCTTAGTGAATTTGTTTTTTTATCTACTCAATTATTAAATAGTATTTCCTAGTAAAAAGGTAGTACATCTATTAAATTGGTAATAGTTACATGTTTAGTGGCGCTATCATTAGGTATAAAGTTTTATTTTGGAGGTAAATATGAAAATTATCCTATCATTGTTATTGGCTATTGCTTGTACTGCCGTTCTGGTACTTGGGAATATGCACTGGAATGATCAAATCAAAAGTTCCGTAAATTCTTCATCGGCTGCCCAGGAGGAAGTTCCACAAAAGAGTGTGGATGAAAAGCAGAATCCAACCGAAGATGAGTTGCTTTCTTTTGCCGGCAATTGGCCAAAAGAAAGTCAGGAATTATATAAAAAAAGACTCGGAGAAAAAAAGCCGTTCACGATTCTTTTTGGCGGTTCCAAAGCAATGGCAGCAAACGTGAATGGCTGGCCAAACGCTGTTAAAGGGGAACTAGAAAAAACGTATGGAGACACGGTAACAGTAAAAGTAAAGCAGTACGACCTCAACTCCATGGAATTTGTCCAACAAGATAAACAGCAAGAGTTGATTGATCAGAAAGCAGATCTGATTATCTTTGAGCCATTTACACTGGCTGATAATGGAGAGATTAACAACAGCGATACGTTAGACAACATCACTACCATTATTCAAAATGTGAAGGCAGCCAAGAAAGATACAACCTTTATCCTGCAGCCTCCCCATCCGCTCTATAAGGCAACCTTCTATCCTCAGCAGGTTAATGAACTAAAGAACTTTGCAAAGGAAAATAACATCACGTACCTGGATCACTGGACAGTTTGGCCAGATATCCATTCAAAAGAACTACAAAATTTCTTAAACAAAGACAACGAAAGTGCCAATGCAAAAGGCCATGAAGTCTGGGCCTTGTATATCGAGGAGTTTTTGATTAAAAAATAAATAGTAGCAAGAAGAGGTTGTTTATCATCTCTTCTTGCTGCTTTATTTTTTGTTTGTCTCTTATTTATCACATCTTTATTTTAATAATTTCCCAAGCTCAGGAGTTACCTCTTTCGACCATCTGTCTGTCCATTCACCCCGGGTTTCCGCTAATTTTGCAATGTCAGGCTTATATGTTTTGTCTGAATCTTTCAGGCCGATGATTTCTTCATATTTTTCTGGTATGCTCATTCCTTTGATAACTGGATAGAAACCTTCCTCAGAAATGGATTTTTGTGATTCTTCGTTAATTAGGTAGTTAATAAACTCGGTTGCCTCTTTCTTATTAGGTGTATTTTTTATCAATGCGGCACTAAAAGCATGCATATATACACCTTCTTTTGGTACGACCATTTTTAACGGTACCCCGGAATTAGCAGCCAGATCTGCAATTACGTAGCTTCCCATTACTGTAACGTCCGCAGCCCCCTGTTGGATGGCGGGCATCATTTGTGTGGAGTTTTTATAGAAAGTAGAAGAATAGCCGGCCAGCTCTTTGGCCTTTTTTAACCCAGGTTCCAGGTTATCAATGCTACCGCCATTGGCCAGTGCCAGGTTATATAATGTGTTAAAACCCCAGTCGTTAGATATGTCAGCAAATGCCGTTTTACCTTTGTATGCAGGACGAGCCAAGTCATTCCAAGACTCAATTGGTTTGATACCGTTCTTTTTAAAAGTTTCAGTGTTGTATGCTGGAGCATTCACCAGGCCAAATGCCGGTGCAGCTACCTTGTCAATCGCAACAAAACGCGGATCAACCTTTTCCATATTTGGGACTGTTGTTACGTCAACGTTTTCAATAAGCCCTTTTTCATTAGCGCGCTGTACATCGACGGGAACAAAGAAAGCAATGTCAATTTGCGGCGCATTTTTCTGCAATTCAACTTTGGATAAAATTTCACCTGATAGGCCGGCAATATAATTTACTTGAATGCCTGTTTCTTCCTCAAATTTAGGGGCAATTATGTCACGGACAGCTTTTTCAATTTTTCCACCATTTCCAGCAATCGTAATTTGTTTGGCTTCACCTTCGTTGGATCCACTTGCTTGTTTTGTTTCTCCAGGCTTTTGCGGAGTAGGATTAGCGCAGCCTGTCAGAGCGGCCAGCAATAAAACAATAATCAAGCTCATGATTCTTTGCATTAACATTACCTCCCCTTTTTCATATCCATTTTCAATGATACTTGGCGGTTCCCGGATGTAACGGGGTCTGTTAGCTTGATGTCCGGGCATCAGGAATTTACTGCAATTATTATAAAACGAGCTCACTGTTCATTGATGTAACAAACGGCCATAAATAATCTGGCCCTGTGTTTAAAACCTCGTTCCCCAGTTTATTAGCCCAATAGCTCTCATTTCCAAACTCATCACGCCATGACCAAAGTCGCCTCGTACTTTGTTGCAAGGAATGTTCATCGGTAAAACCGATAGCGCCATGAATTTGATGTGCAATTGGTGCTCCAAGACTTGCAGCCTCACCTACTCTAATTTTAGCGGCCATGATTTGTTTTTCACCGTTGCCCGCTTCAAAAGACTTGACTGCTAGATTGGTAATAGTTTTTGCTGATGAAACTTCACCTGCTAAAATAGCAATTTGCTGCTGGATCGCTTGAAACTTTGCGATAGGGCGCCCAAACTGTATCCGTTCTTTTGAATAAGCTATAGAAAGTTCGAGAATCCTTTCAAGCGCCCCTGTCATTTGAACGGCACGTATTAATGCACCTCTATACAAGAGATTATTATCATTACCTTCTCTCACCCTCGAAACCGCTTCCCCCTGCAAATGGACGTTATTAATATACAAATGATCTCTTGCCTCGCCTGCTAGATTTTGCTCATGTTCAATATGACATGCCCTCGGATTTACAATTGCAACCATATTTCCTTGTTGTGAATTCCCTATTACTACAACAGCTTCAGCGTAACGAGCATAAGGAACATCATAAGCAGAGCCAGAAATTGTCCACCCATCCGAAATTTCTATAAACATCATTTTATTCCCGTTGTTATTTGAAGCAATTGTAGTTGGCTTTTCCATTAAAGGTAAGCCCGCCTCGGAAAGGACCCAGTTGGCCATTAACGTCTCTGCAATTGGAATAGGGGCCGAGAATTTCGCTGCAATCCTCAATATAGTTAAAGCATCGGCAAAACTGCCGCCTGAACCCCCTGCTTCCTCAGAAACCCCAACGGTTGCCATTCCTGATTTAACTATCGTTTTCCATAGTTCCCTAGGTAAAATACCAAGTTCGGAGTCTTCAACAACTTGTTTGGTGCACAAATCTTCCATGATTTTTTCAGCCGTTTCCTTAATGATCTGGCTTATGTCGTTCATCTTATCCCGACCCCTCTTGCAATAATTCCTCGTAATATTTCCGTCGTCCCTCCACGAAGGGTAAAACCTGGCGAATGTAATACCGCGTCCGCTAACAATGATTTAAAGCGCGAATTTGCAACCCGTGTTGAAGAAGAGACTAATAAACGGGCGACTTCAGCGATTTGACACTCAAACTGCGTACCTAAATCTTTTACTAAAGCAGCGGTAATGTCAGGAGAAACACCCTGTTCAAGTAGGCCTGCTACTCCTAACGACATTTCACGTAATGTCGTTAGACGAGCGACAAGTCTTCCCACGGCTGTGAAACCGCCTTCATTTGTTGTCTCTTGTTGTAAAACACGAATTAACTCAACCAATAATGGAAAGGTACTTAAGAAACGCTCCGGGCCACTTCGTTCGAAGGCTAATTCAGCCATGCTTTGCTTCCATCCATCCCCAATAGTTCCCACAACCATATCATCCGGTACGAAGACATCCTCCAAGAAGACCTCGTTAAAGTGATGTTCCCCTGTCATTAAATGAATAGGACGTACGGATACTCCCGAGGAAGACATATCAACCATTAATTGGCTCAATCCTTCATGTCGGTTATCTGTTTTAGTAGAAGTTCGGCATAGTGTCACCATATAATGAGAACGATGTGCACCACTGGTCCATATCTTACTGCCATTAAGCAGCCAACCCCCATCTATTTTCCTTGCATTCGTAGATATTGAGGCAAGATCTGAACCTGTATTTGGCTCACTTAGTCCAATAGAAAAGAAAACTTCCCCCCGAGCAATACGAGGTAGAATTTCACTTTTTTGTTTTTCGTTTCCATAGCGCAGCAAAAGAGGACCTGTCTGGCGATCAGCAAACCAATGTGCTGCAACAGGTGATCCAAAAGCCAATAACTCTTCAGTGACCACATAACGCTCTAGCGCTGTCCGTTCCTGACCGCCATATTGTTTAGGCCACGTCATCCCAAGCCATCCGCGCTGTCCAAGCTTACGGCTGAATTCCGGATCCCATTTACTTAGCCAAGAATCACATTGCGGAATAAAAGTTCCCGCTTCCATTTCTTCTTTAAGAAAGTTACGAACCTGATGTCTTACCTGTTCTGTCTTTTGCGATAGCTGAATAGTTTCTAATTCCAAAGACTTAACCAAAAAAGTTCACCTCCGAATGATAACAACGTATAGATTACCGAAGTAAAAAGCCTTATTTAAACTCAGGCTTACGTTTCTCAACGATAGAATCTAAGCCTTCTTGATAATCAGGATGTTCCGTAACGATTCCCATAAAGGAGGAGACCATATCCAGGGATGTTCTTAAATCTGTCTTTAGACCTTGATACACGGTTCGTTTAATGAGTCGGATTGCAGTTTGAGGACCGCGTGCGAGTTGATTTGCTAACTTGTAGGCTTCCTCCATTAATACATCGTGAGGTACTTGCTTTGTAATTAATCCCAACTTTCCTGCTTCCTCCGAGTCAATCATTCTTCCCGTCCATAATAATTCAAGTGCTTTATCGAGACCTATCAGTCTAGGTAAATAGTAACCACCGCCGTCACCAGGAACAATACCTGCGTTTACATAACCTTCACTAAACCTTGCCTGTGTTGAAGCTATTCGTAAATCACATTGTAAGGACATATCGAAACCTGCGCCTATGGCATCACCGTTTATAGCTGCAATTGTAGGTTTGTCAATTTCCTCCATTAACAACGGGATTCGTTGGACATACTTCCATAAGCTATTCTTTCGAGCTAATCCTGATGTGGCCAAGTCCTTATCCTCATGCCCGGTAAGATCCAAGAAACCCAGTCCGTTTTTCATTGCCTTAATATCGCCGCCGGCACAGAATGCCCTTCCATTCCCGGTTAAAATCAAAACACGAATCTCATCATTATCCCTGACTTCTTCAAGTGCCTTGATCCATAAATCGATCATCTGCATACTAAAGGCATTCCTTGCCTCAGGACGATTTAGTGTAATCGTAGCTACTCCCTCATGCACTTCAAAAATTAAATCAGTCATTTTCCCACCCTATTCCTTAAAAATTTTTTAATTATCTAAGACTTTAAGACAATTTCTGTGAAATGATCGAAGCCGTTTCTTTCACGTGTTTGATATATGTTTCCATTTTTGATTCATCTACCCGTACTGTAGGAATCATCAATGTAATAGCCGCAATCACTTTATTAAATCGGTCTATTATAGGAGAGCTGATAGAAAATGAGCCAACCACACGTTCGCTGTTACTTATTGCAAACCCCTGCTCTCGAATTGTCTGGATCTCTTTTTTTAACTTTTCTTTATCCGTAATCGTTTCCTTGGTTATCGGCTCTAGCGTAAGGCCGTCTAAAATCTCATTTAGCTCTTGATCGGAAAGGTAAGCCATTAATGCTTTGGCTGACGCTCCTGCATACAGTGGCGAATACTGCCCGATATAAGTAAGTGCCATTAATTCATGATTACTAGCTACATATCCAATACATTTCCTCTGGTTTTGATGGATGATGCTTAAGGAGACTGTTTCATCAAACAATTTATTCAAATCTTTCATATGTGGATTTGCGATAGATAATATATTGGAATTCTTTTCTACCAAATGTCCGAGAAAGTACAACTCAATCCCCAGCCGATAGGTTTTCCTTTCCTCGTTTTTATCAACTATTCCATACAATACCAACGTGTTTAGAATTCTTTGAAGGCTTGCTTTGGATAATCCTAATTTTCGGTGAAGATCTGCTAAGGAAAGCTCTTTCTCTTCACGAGAAAACGATTTCAATATATGAATTGCACGACTAATTGTTTGCATAGAATCTTCTTTTGCCATTTTATAGCCACCTAAAATTAAATTGCGCCCTGAGATCGTAAGTGTTCTATGTCTTCCAAATCTAATTTTAATTCCTCTTGAAGAAATGAAACTGTATGCTCCCCTAGAAGAGGAGGATGTTTCCTAATCGTAATGGGTGTTTTTGAAAAACGGATTGGATTTCTAACCAATTTAATCTTTCCTAAAGTCGGATGAGGAACCTCTACCACCATTTCTCTGGCACGAACTTGCGGATGATTAAATGCTTGTTCAACATTGTTAACCGGGCCAGAAGGAATGCCCTTTTCTGAAAGGAGCTTAAACCATTCATCTGCATGTTTCGTCATGAATATTTGTTCTAATTGTTCGGTAATTTCGCGTCTGTTTTCAACCCTGGCACTGTTTGTTCTATATTTATCATTAGTTAACCATTCAGGTTGATTCAGGAGTTCACAGAGCTTACTAAATTGTTTATCATTCCCTACGGCAATCATCAGTGGCCTATCTTCACATTGAAATACTTGGTATGGAACGACATTATTGTGCTGGTTGCCTAATCTTTTTGAAATATTCCCTGCCATCAAATAACTGCTTGCAATATTGGCTAAAGAACTGATTTGTACATCTAACAAAGATAGATCGATGTGCTGCCCTTCCCCTTCTTTATCCTTAACTCTAATAGCTGACATAATGCTTACTGCTGTATACAGGGAACAGATAATATCAACGACAGGTACCCCCACTCGTGTAGATTCTCCTTCAGGATGGCCTGTGACATCCATTAATCCACCTATTGCTTGTATAACCGGGTCAAAACCTGGTTCTTTGCTATATGGTCCCGTTTGTCCATACCCTGTAACTGAACACAGGATGATATTAGGATTGATCTTTTTGAGTTGTTCATACCCAATTCCTAAACGATCCAGTGTCCCTGTTAAAAAATTCTCAAGCACCACATCCGCGTTTTTTACGAGTTTTAAAAACAAAGATCTACCGTGCTCGTTTTTCAAGTCAATGGTAACAGAACGTTTATTCCTGTTAGCTGTAAAATAATATGTGCTCTCACTTTGCACAAAAGGAGACCATTCGCGCATGCTATCGGTTCCTTTAGGAGATTCGATCCTAATCACATCTGCGCCCAAATCGGCTAATATCATCGATCCTGCCGGAGCAGCATAGATCCTTGATAAATCGAGAATCTTAATATCTTCTAATGGCAGTGTCAAAAAATGATCCCTCCTAACTAATTTAATAAAATTTCTTTTGTAAATTCACAGAAGAGTCATACCGATAAGTGATACGGTATATCATTAATCAATATATTAGCACAATTATCTAAAAATCACAAAAACATTTTACTTATTCTAACTTCGACTAATATGAGTGGTCGCCCGCATTTTGTGAAAGTCTGATTGTAACCATTCAAAAAAAGAGAAAAAGCCAGTTTCAATGCTTTACGCATAAAAAACTGGCTTTAATTATTCTTCAAACAGTAAAAGATGGGTTAAAGGGCATTTTAATCTTTAATTCCTTTTTCTATCTTCTCTTATACAATCAAATAGATATTTATTCAATCTACACAATCGCGTTTAATTATGGTGAACACATAGTCTTTAAATAGGTTAAGCATCTTTTTGCTGATGCTCTAGGAGCAGTTAGGATTGGAACAGAAGAATGAACCTGATCTGCTATATGCTCCATACTGTATTGGGAAAGGACAATCGCATCTACCTCTCCTTCTAATTTATGAACCATTTTCATTACTTGTTCATCATGTTGGTCTTTCTTTCCTTGAAAGAGCAAATGAATAAGACCTGGTTCTACTAGGGATTTCACCTTAACACTTGGATTTTTTTCTCTTAAATAACTCATTAATGCAATGGGTGTTTCTCTTACTGTAGAAACTAAACCAATACGTTCATAAGCAAGTGCTTCATCAAGCATCGCTTCATCCGATCGAAATAGCTTAATAGGGTACAGCGGTTGTAGGATATTGGTTACGTTATTAAAGGCAGAACAAGTGAGTTGAATACAGTTCACATCAGATTGAGCAGCCAAGTTAACTAATAAAGAAAATCGCTGGATAATTTCTGGTGTTAGCGAACCGTATTCTTCCATCATAGAAAGCAACCCAGTGTCCATAAAATGAAGAAGTTCTACTTCATTCCCCGCTTCATAAAATGCTCTAACAATAGGATCTAACGCAGTTGTAGTGGCATGAATTAAAGCTAGTTTCATATACATTCTCCTCGTGAATGAAAAACCATGACGCTTTTAAAAAACGGGCTTCAACTCCCTGTATTAATGGCTACATTTTTGACCTGCGTGTAATTTTTCAAAGCTTCTAATCCTTTTTCTCGTCCGAAACCGCTTTTCTTATAACCGCCGAACGGCATTTGAATCCCACCGCCTGCTCCGTAATTATTAATAAAAATCTGCCCTGCACGAATTCCTCCAGCGAGCCGGAGAGCACGGCCAATATCAGTCGTCCAAATTCCCGTTACTAATCCATACTCCGTTTGGTTTGCAAGGGCCAGTGCTTCCGCTTCCGTTTCAAATGTAAACACAGCTAGGACAGGACCAAAAATTTCTTCCTGGGCAAGTTTGCTTTCTGAATCAACATGATCCAATACGGTCGGTTGAAAATAATATCCGCCCTCGGCCCCTTGTACAAGTTCTCTTCCTCCCCCAACGAGAATATCAACCTTTTCTTCTTTAGCTAGTTTCATAAATTCTTCAATCCGGTTCAATTGTTTTTCCGACAAAATCGGCCCGATATCCGGATCATCCATTCCCGGTCCTATTACCAGGTCATGCATTCTTTCACATACTTTCCCGACAAATTCATCATGGAACGTTGACTCAATGAGCAGTCGGGATCCGGCCGAGCAAGTTTGTCCCGCATTCTGGATAATCGAACGGATTACGCCATTTAGTGCTTCTTCCTGATTACAATCTCTAAAAACGATGTTCGGCGATTTGCCGCCGAGCTCTAACGTAACCGGAGTAATATGCTTTGCTGCCATCGTCATGACCGCCGTTCCGGTTTCAACGGATCCGGTAAACGTAATATGATCCACACCAGGATGATCCGACAGAGCAGTGCCTGCCTCATAACCATAACCTGTAACAACATTAAAAATGCCTTTTGGCAAAGCGGTTTTTTCAAAAATATCAGCAAGCTTCAGTGCCGTTGCCGGTGTATCTTCGGCTGGCTTCATGACGACAGCATTCCCCGTAGCGATGGCTGCTGCAGTGCTTCGTGAGGATATCTGGATCGGGTAATTCCACGGAATAATATGTGCTGTGACACCAACCGGTTCTCGAACGGTATAATCAAGAATGCTCGGTTCGACAGGTATTGTTTCACCCAGAATCTTGTCAGCCACCCCAGCATAATACTCGAAATATCGGGCAGCTGCTTCCACATCTGCACGAGCCTGAGTAATCGGCTTTCCGCAATCCAGCGTCTCCATCTCGGCAATCGTTTCTTTTTCGTTGCGGATTGCTTGCGCCACCTCAAATAGAATCCTTCCCCGTTCATGGGGTTTGAACGTTTGCCACTGCTCTGATTCAAAAGCGGTTCGAGCCGCTTCCACTGCTCTGTCAATATCTTTTGAATTTCCTCTCGGGACATCGTATAACCGTTCAGAATTGGCAGGGTTTAGGACATTCAGCGTTTCTTTTGAGATACTTTCCGTCCATTCTCCATTTATATACATTCGTTTAGATTGCACTCCCATGATCTCCCTTCTGTTTTAGCTAAATTCCTCTTCCGCCGTCAATGTTAAAGATTGCTCCGGTTACTCTTTTCGCCTCGTCGGAACTTAAATAAACAGCAGCATTTGCAATATCCTCCGGTTGGATCAACTCACCAAGCGGAACACTGTTTCGAAAAATAGCCTCTTTCGTTTCTTCTATATTAACCCCTTCTGCTGCAAACTGCCCCAGCATCTTCGTATCGGCAGGTCCCGGATTAATTGCGTTAACACGAATTTTATGGTCAGCCAGTTCAATTGCCAGTGCTTGCGTAAAAGCGAGTGCCGCTCCTTTTGAGGCAATATAGGCATTCAAACCAGGACGCGGCCGCACAGCCGCAATTGAAGCAACGTTAATGATGACCCCGGTTTTTTGTTTTTTCATGACCGGGACAACCGCACGGCTTGTGAGAAATAACGATTTCGTGTTAATCGACATGATGCGATCCCATGTTTCATTTGAAACATCTTCAATCGGTGTAGCTGTCTGGGCAATCCCCGCCACATTTACTAAAACATCCACTCCTCCAAATCGGTTAACTGTTTGTTGAACAAGTTTTTCAATGTCGCGGTCCTCTGTTATATCTGCCTTAACAATAAGAAGTTGATCATCGGCAGCATTGCCACCTAACTGTTCATGAATAATATCCACCGTTAAATCCGTTGCAACGACTTTTGCTCCTTCTTCAAGAAAACGTGTGACGGTCTTAAGCCCCATCCCGCCTCCAGCCCCTGTAATAATGACTACTTTATTGTTTAACCTCATTTTGCATACCTCCTTTGTTTAATTCGCTTTTGGCAAAACGCGAACCGCCAAGCGTCACGAAGAAACCAATAACTAAAAACACGACAATGACATAGAGACCGCTGTATAGATTTCCAGTCGCCTGAGTGACCATCCCAATAGCATAAGGTCCGAGGAATCCCCCCAAGTTTCCTAACGAATTAATGCTAGCAATACCTACTGCAGCCGAATACTCAGTTAAAAATGATGATGGCAGAGACCAGAATGGCCCAAAGAAACTAAAAGTGGCAATGATCACAACCGTCAAAACCGCAATTGACAAAACGATATTATTCGCAACAAGCCCTAATACCGCAAGTCCCGCGGCACAAACAATCAGCGGGATCGCTGTATGGTACCGTCGTTCAAGTGTTCTGTCAGAGTGTCGCCCCCACCAGACCATCACAATACCGCCAAAGACATAAGGAATCGCCGTAATTAAACCAACTTGCGTATTTGATATCGATTCTGAAAGGCTTTCTACGATTTGAGGAACCCAAAAGCCTACTCCATACAAAGCAATTACAATACAAAAATAGATAAACCCCAACAACCAAATCCGGCCATTTAATATAACTTCTTTTGTAGACAACTGATGCTTTCCCGTTTTTTTCTGATTTTCCTGTTCCAGCTCCTGTTTTAACCAAGCTTTTTCTTTATTTGTTAGCCACTTTGCATCACCGGGCCTGTCTGCAAGAATAAAAAACGTTAGGACGCCTAAAGCCACCGCAGGAAACCCTTCAAGTATAAATAACCAACGCCAACTGGCTAGCCCGCCCCAATGGACATAATCAAGAATCACACCGGAAATTGGAGCACCGATAATATAAGAAATCGGAAGCGCTACCATAAACATAGCAACTACTCTGGCACGCTCACGTGCTGGAAACCAGTATGTTAGGTATAAAAGAATTCCCGGGAAAAACCCCGCTTCCCCTATCCCTAATATAAAACGCAAAATATAAAGATGAGTCACATTTTGAGCAAAGCCGGTTGCCATTGCAACAATACCCCAGCTAACTAGAATGCGAGCAATCCAAATTCGTGCACCGACCTTATGCATAAACATGTTGCTAGGTATCTCGAAAAGAAAATACCCGATAAAAAATATCCCGGCCATTAAACCAAACTGGGCACTTGTGATGCCTAAATCTTCGTTCAATTCCAATGCCGAATAGCCTAAATTCACCCGGTCGAGATAACTTACGACATATAAAATGACCACAAACGGGATAACACGAAACTTAATTTTGTTAATCACGGATTTCTCAATTGGGTTGTTTGTATTGGCTACATCGGTTCCCATTATTTACACCAGCCTTATTAAATTGATGTTCATTTAATACCCGCAGTCTTCTTTAAAGTATTAGCTATTGCATTCCCCAACTCCCTTGTTGAAGCATCTCCCCCTAAGTCCGGCGTTCTAAATACACCATCGATAAGCACTTTTTCAATACTGTCCAGAATAAGATCATATGCCTCCTTAAATCCTAAATGATCAAGCATCATGGCCACACTCCAAATCTGGGCAATAGGGTTGGCAATTCCTTTACCTGCAATGTCAGGTGCTGACCCGTGAACCGGCTCAAACATCGAGGGATACTTTTTCTCAGGATTGATATTTCCTGATGGACCAATACCGAGTCCTCCAACGATCGCACCTCCAAGATCGGATAATATATCTCCGAACAAATTACTGGCGACAACGACATCAAATCGTTCAGGCGATGTCACAAAATAAGCGGCCAACGCATCAACGTGATAAAGATTCGTATGAATGTCCGGATATTTTCCACTTACTTCTTTCACAATTTCATCCCAAAACGTCATTGTAAAATTCATGGCATTCGATTTTGTCGCTGCTGTTACATTTTTTCGCCGGTGGTGTTCTGCATAATCATAAGCGTATTGAATAATGCGCTCGGTTCCGAATCTCGTAAACACGTTATTTTGCAATGCCATTTCATATGGCAAGCCCTGGTATAGCCTCCCACCCATATTCGTATACTCACCTTCCGTATTTTCACGGATCACAACAAAATCCAGATCATCGTGCCCTTTATTTCTTAAGGGGCTTTCTAATCCGTGCAGCAGTTTAATCGGCCGCATGTTAACATATTGTTCAAACCTGCGGCGTATCGGAAGAATTAGCTCCCATACCGATATATGATCGGGAACAAGGGGCGAACCAACGGCTCCGAATAAGATTGCATCAAAATCCTGCAAAATCTCAAGCCCGTTGGCGGGCATCATATTTCCATGCTTTACATAATAGTCACAATTCCAATCAAACGTTTGACTATCAAATTTCATACCTCCGTGCAATTCTTCTATCACATGAAGAATGTTTAAAGCCTCTTTCATAACTTCTGGACCGACCCCATCTCCCGGAATCACGGCTAATGAATAGTACTGCATCGTAACAGTTCCCCCTTCCTATACAAAAAGTAATGCAAGAAACATGCCAAGAGTAGAGGTTGAATATAGCGCTCTTTTTAAAATATTCTAATGTTGAACATTGCAACAGTGTTGCACCGTATGCGCTAGTATCATTTGAAATATTACCATTCTAAACTCCCTTTTGAATCAAATGTAAAGCGTTGTTTCTCATTTGTAATGGTAAAATACGGATTATTGGAAAGTTCCTTTGCTATAGTTTCTGAAACCCAAAAATCCGAAAGATGAAGAGTATCCTTAACACGAACAACACGAGCCTTCTGAGAAGGAACTAAAGTTGCAGACTTTAGACCAACTGCCAAAACTTCACGGTCATTCTCCAGCATTACAGGTATTTTTGCACTTTGAAAAAGTCCTGCTGTTAGTACATTAGCATAGGTCACTTTAAGATCTATTTTATTGAAACACTTTATGGTTGTTAAATCTGCCATACCAATTCCTGTTGCGTTTCCGTGGGTTTCGTCTGTTAAATCCAAAACGGCTATTCGTTGGATGGTGGATATTCCCTCGAAAGGAACTCCTGGTACTGGTGATCTTCCTGTAACATTAGGATCCATTCCTTCTCCACTGATGTCTTTTCCCAATTGATCAACAATTAATAAATCGATTGGATCAATATTGATCTTCGCCAACAAGTTTTTAGCCTTCTCCAGGAGTTTGGGTTCTTCAACTGGGATTAATTCCTTTGGTATAACGTAAACATTCTCGACTTCATCATAGCTGTTCTCTACTATACAAACCGCAAGACCTACCGGAGCGTTATCAATAATATACTGTCCAGCAGCGGGAATAAGTGCAGGAAAGGCTGCGAATCCGGCGCTATGGATGGTTGAGGCACCTTTGTGCTTGCCCAAACCAACACAAAGCATTTTATAAACGCCACTTTCAATAGGGCCTTTAAAATCGGTATGTGGTTTGATTCTGCAAATAGGAATAATGAAGTCGCTTTCATAAGCGGTCTTACTAAAATATACAGGTACTCCGTTCACTGTACTTAATTCTATTGTTTCCATAGAGGAATTAATAGGTACCCCCATGGTTTCCTCGGTTATACCATAGTTGGACAAAACAGTCCTTTGTCCCTCCCCTTCTCCTCCACCATGGCTGGCCATCGCGGGAACTATAAACGGAGCAGCGCCTAATTCTTTTAATAGATCGATTACTGTGCGAACAATAAAGGATATATGTCTTATTCCCCTACTACCAACAGCCACAGCAATTTTCATATTAGGTTTTATTACGTTTTTAATGGCTTCATCATGAAATTGATCCCGGATAACAGAATGAATTTTCGTTTTACTTAGCATCCTATCATCAAAATGTTGTAGAACCTTATACATCATTGGACTTTCAAAGTCAAACCCACTTTCTAAAACAGCCATTTTAATCACACACCTTTATATAGAATGATTTGCATCAATATATTTACTTGTATCATTAGATAGATTATGATCACCAATTAATGTCGGTTGCTCTTTCATCAGGAAAAGATAGGATAGTATCGCTATTAATGCCAATCCTCCTCCAATGGAAAGGGGAACGGTAAATGATCCTGTAGATTGCACAATAAACCCTGTAATCAGTGGAGCTAGTGCCCCCCCAATATTCCCTGCAAAGTTTTGGAGAGCGCCGATTCTTCCTACATAGTTTGATTTCGAGATAGCTCCTGGGAGTGCCCATATGACTCCATTAGCTGCCATTACCCCGCCTAAAGAAAGACTTAAAAACAGAATAACCCAAAAGATACTTTCTACTTGAACAGCCAGTAGGATAGACAGGGAAATGGTCATGCCAATAACCGCCAATGTACGACATGACTTTATCGAAGACCAGCCTTTCCGAACCAGTCGATCGGACATTAATCCAAAAACCCAGACCAATATGAAGGCAAACACGTAGGGAATCATGGCAATAAATCCTGTTTTCGACAGCGATAGGTTTTTAGCATTAACTAGGAACGTAGGTAGCCACGTTACAAAGATATATAAAACATAATTGATAGCAAATAGTCCAATCATTAAGGCCCATACATTGCGATATTTTAATAAGGCATACATTCGAATGTTCGCTGGTGAATATTTTTCATCTGTATCGCCGATAACAGAGAGCTCTTTTTGTGAGACGTAAGAAGATTCAACGGGACGGTTTCTAAAGTATTTCCACCAGAGAAATGCCCAAATGATGCTAATTAAACCCGTTACAAAAAATGCACTTGCCCAACCAAATCTAATCATGAAAAAAGTGACCAACGGAGGTGTGAATGCTGACCCGAACATTACTGCGGAGATAAAGGAAGCATTGGCCTTTCCTCTTTCATTCGTAGGAAACCATTGTGAAGCAGCTCGACTAAAGGCAGGGAAAGTAGGTGCTTCTCCTAATCCCATCGCCATCCGATAGAGTAAAAGACTTGTAAACCCAGTAGCTATTCCAGTAAGTCCCGTCGTGACGGACCATACTAATACACCCACAAAAACCATAATCCGGGAACCAAATTTATCGATTAAAATTCCCATGGGTATTTGGACGATCATATATGTCCACAACACAGAAGATAAAATAATACCCATTTGGGCATCATTAAATTGGAAATGCTCGGCGATTAATGGAGCTGCAATACCAATATTTGAGCGATCCATATAGTTGATAGCTGCACCAAAAAACATAAGAAGGAGAATCTTGGAACGATAGTTAGAATTCACTTTAATATCCTTCATATCTTCAGTCCTTTCCCTTTTTTTAGAACCACTTGAAATCTTTTGTTAAAAGGAAATAAGTATTTTTAAATAATACAATCCATTTGAGATGTTCAGTCAATCGCAAAAGCGTTGTCTGATCCATAAAAACTTCTCTATTTTCCAACGAGTTTTATACAGATCGGCAATCATTTCAATGGCGATATTTCTCAGATTAGCACGACTATCATCTTTCCCTTACTAGAAACACAGCAGACTAATACTGCATAGTAACAGTTCATCCCCCTTTCTATACAAAAAGTAATGCAAGAAACATGCCAGTGATTAAAGGGTGAATATAGCGCTCTTTTAAAATATTCTAATGTTGAACATTGCAACAGTGTTGCACCATATGCATTGCTGTAAGATTTATAGGTTATATTTCTTCATTCTTCGCCAAAGCGTTGTTCGATCCACTCCTAATCTTTCGGCAACTCTTGTTTTATTGCCTTGTTCTTCTTCGAGCAAAGAAAGTATGACGCTCTTTTCCGTTTCAAATTTACTTTTTTTTTCGTTAACACGATTCTTCAATTTTTCCACTAAAAATTTGGCATCTTTTAATGTGATTGTGTCGTCTTCAGCCAGGATCACCATTCGTTCGACAACATTCCTTAATTCCCTTACGTTTCCCGGCCACTCGTATTGTTTAAACAATGAAAAAACGTCATCACTGAATACTGCAACTCGATGTGGGTGTTTTTCGTTCAGTTCCTCCAAAAACGAATAGACGAGTTCCGGAATGTCCGAAAGGCGTATTTGAAGAGCCGGAAGTTCAAGTGCCAAAATATTGAGTCGGTAGTATAAGTCCTCACGAAACGTTCCCTCTTGAGTCATCTGTTCGAGCTCGCGATTGGTCGCAACAATAATGCGTACATCGACGGGAATGATTTTCTCACCACCGATCCTCCGTACCTCTCGTTCCTCCAAAACGCGCAGCAACATCGACTGAATACGAAGCGGCATTTCACCAATTTCATCAAGAAAAATCGTTCCCCCGTGCGCGAGCTCAAACAAACCCATTTTTCCGCCTTTGATGGCTCCCGTAAATGTTCCTTCTTCATATCCGAATAGTTCACTCTCAAGCAAACTTTCAGGAAGCGCAGCGCAATTAATTGCGACAAATGGACCCTTTTTTCTCATGCTGCTTAAGTGAATTCCTTGCGCGAACAATTCTTTTCCTGTACCGGACCCGCCGGTAATCATAATCGTGGCATCGGTTTTCGCAAATTTTTCAGCTAATTCTTTACATTCTTTCATTACGTTGGAGGTCCCGATAATATCAGAGAGTTGATGTTTTGCTTCCAGCCCGCTTTGATGAAGCTTTTTACGGATTTTCATTTCCATTTTTTGAATGTCGTCTATGTGCTTAATATTTGATACGGCACCGACCACTTTCCCCTCTTCCATAATCGGTAAGCGGTTAATGATTAATTCTCTATTAAATATCGTATTAATATCCCCCATCTCACTTTTCCCAGTTCGCAAAATTCGGAGTAAATCGGAGTTTGGGATGAACTCCGTAATTTTCGAACCGATGATTTGATCGGGCAGCCCGAGTATTTCTTTCGCGTGCTTATTAACTAAAGTCACCCTTGCTTCCTGATCAACGACAATAACGCCGTCATGGGAAGAATCGATAATCACTTGCGCTTCTTTAGAAGCATAATCTCTTAAAATCGCGAACACCCCCTTTTTAAAATGGAATTTCAAATATTCAGACTTTAATTCCCGCAAAAAGGCTTATAACCTAACGCCATGCATCTTTTTCAACAAAAAAGGATGACAGGGATTTCATATGGATACTTGGTTTTCCTTAACGAAAATTTCCATAGCATCTTTTATATTAATCCACGTAGTTCAATCGTAATCACTACTCTGCCTAATTCATCAACTCTACGGACAATGCCTGTACTTTTCATATGACTACCTTCGATTACTTGTATTGCAAAATATGTAAATTTTATGTTATATGTATTATTTTAACACAACGGATTTCCATTTTTACACCAATAAATATTATACTGTTTGGATAGTTCCAAACTTGATTAATTAGTCGGACAAATTTCCCTAAGCAAGTAGGTTGATTGGAGGATAGAAAATGGATCTTAAAGCAAAAAAGGTGATGGAATCTCTTTTATCGAAGGAATTAGAGGAATTGTCGAAAGAGTTCATTCTCCCACCAACTCAATATCGTGGAAGGACTTTGGGGCTGGTTAGAAAATCGGTCATTTACAATGTGTTTTTCTCATCTATCTAAGAAATCAGGGCTGCAGTCAAGTCATTGATGAATGAAGTCCGCAAAGAACCTTTGAAAATCGTAAGAAAAACAGCATCAAGGTCCGTTTCTCCCTCTTGATGCTGCTTTTTTGCTTCCATTTATTTAACCTTCCATGTACCCTCTCTTCTAGAATCTGCAGATCCAAAAATGACACTTTTCCCTTTGTCAATTACTATTGCTTGAATTCCACCATAATATATAGGGGAACTTTTTAATTCAATATCATACCCCATTTCTTCTAATTCATTCCTAATTCCTCTAGAATATCTGATTTCTGAATAGATTTTATTGTCCTCCATATAAAATCGTGGCGCTTCAATTGCACTCTCTAAAGATTCATGAAACTTTAGGTGGCGAATGAGAGCCTCTGTTAGCATCATTGGTATCCTGCTGCCTCCCGGAGATCCTATACCAATAAGTTGGTCATCCTTTCGGAGAACTGTAGGTGCCATAAAGGTCCTTGCTCGTTTTCCTGGCTCATATTTATTAGAAGAGCCGCTTATCTAATTAAAATTATCAAGATTATTATTAAGGAAGAAGCCATCAATATAGATTCCTGAGCCAAAAAAGTTACTTAAAGTATTGGTAGCCGAAACTACAGTCCCCTCTTTATCTGTGACGACAAAATGGGTCGTGCTAGTATGTTCCTCATCTTGTTCTGTCTGGTCTAACCGATATTTATCAGACTGTTCATCAAAGGATATATCGTCCGATAGCTTTATAGAGTAATCCTTCTCGGTTAACTTTTTTACAGAAATATCATTAAATACCGGGTCACCGAGATTATGTATACGATCACTATAAGTGCGTTGGGATATCTCTCCGGTTAAGTGGATAAAGTCTGTAATGTCTTCTGAAGCCTCATGAATATTTAACATCTCAGCCATTTGTAAAGATTGAATCAGGGAAATTCCTGAGAAAGGAGGTGGTGCAGACAATACTTCAAATCCGGAGAATTCACCGTAAACAGGCTCTTTCTCGTATACAGAATCAGGCGTGTTGATTAACCAGTTTTATACAATAAAATAATACAAAAAAAGACCCTTTTCTTATAGAATGGATGTACCAGCAACCAAACTCAAGAAAGAGGTGTCCTTATGAATAAGAATACCACATTCTCGAATGTAACCCAAAAGATTATTTTAGAAGATGAAGTCAATAACATAAGTGAAGTCCTTGGTTATCATGATTCCGCCCGAAAGTTAACTGTTTTCTGTCTTGTTGAATACCTTCTAACGGCAGCAGCGAACGAATGGAAAAGCTACCGCGAAGGTGCAGATGTCGGTCTAGGCTATGTCCTTCCTCAAGTTGACCACTCGACGCTATCAAAAAAGGCAGCTCACGTGGATTACAAGGTACTTAAGCAAATATTTGAACTGGTTGTTTCAAAATGCAATCGTGCTACCCGGCGAACCTTGAAGATTCCTAAGGAACTCCTTATTGTGGATTCCACTACGATCACTGTACGGGGAAACTCGGCTTCCCTGGGCCGTCTATCATGGTGAACGATCTGGGGTGAAACTACATGTTAGTTTTACACCTGAAACCGGAATGCCCCTGAAAGTCATGGAGTCGACAGGACTTGCCCACGATGGGCCACTTGGTGAAAAGCTTGCAGACCCACGTTTTATATTGGTAGAAGACCGTGCTTATTTTAAAATCAAGCGTATTGATCAGTTTGTTTCTAACGGCCAATCCTTTGTCATCCGTATGAAAGAAAATATCGAAATTGTAAGGCCGCACTCCTTAAAGCGACTAGCTCAGGAACCCTCACCCATCACCAAGGATATGACTTGTCTGCTAGGGACTCCTCAGTCCCGTTCTGCCAGGCGTCATCGTGTCGTTTTCTTTAAAGACAATCAGGGGCGTGAGATCCGGGTGGTAACAGACCGGATGAATGTCTCTGCGGAAACCATTGCAGACATGTATAAAGCGAGATGGAAAATTGAAACGTTCTTTCGATGGATCAAACAAAACTTACATGTGCCTGTTTTGTTTGGGACAACAGAAAATGCGGTTTATAACCAGTTATTCGCCGCATTAATAGCCTATGTCCTATTAAAATATCTTTATGAACGTACATCAAAAGGCCGCATTTTTAAAAAAATATCTTTTGTCTCCTTTCAACGGCTTTGGTTTAGCGATCAACTTCCCATTGACTGGGCTTCGGAGTTGGCCATGATTATAAGAAAGATCTCCAGGAACGACGGGATGGGTCTGTCTAATTTTGGATAATCAACACTCGTGTTAAAATATATCAGAATTACTGTAAACCGAAAGCTGGAGAATATTCTACGACCCCTTGAATACCTTTTAAACTACCCATTTGTAACTCTTTAACCATAAACGTTTCATCAGGCACCTCAAACGGTGCTTTTATATTCCATTTAGAAGCCGGCTCAAAGCCAAATTTCGGGTAATAATGTTCGTGCCCCATAACGACTACTGCTTTAAAACCTGACTCTCTCGCCATTTCTAGCGATTTATGAATCATTTCTTTTCCAATACCTTTCCTCTGGTAGGAAGGCTTAACCGAAACAGGAGCAAGAGCCAAAGCCTCAAAAGATTGTTTGTCATCATTAATTTTTAGTTTTGTTAGTAATATATGCCCGACAATCTTCTCATCCACTTCATAAACTAAAGATAAGCTTGGGATAAATTCTGGTGATTCCCTTAGACGTTTTACGAGTTCGTGTTCTTTTTGGTCACTGAATGGAAGCCCGGTAAACGCTTCTTTTATTATATTTTCGGTTGCGTCAAAGTCCTTACTCTTTTCTATTCTGATTGTCATTAACGTTTCTCCTTCCAAATTAATCTTTATTGCTGGACTATTAATTTTACATCTTATAGTACTTTAAGATCTTAAATTACGTAAAGTATTGGCTGATATTTTAATGTTGAGAATCATAAAGAACTTTTTTCGAAACGCTTAAACATGCTATAATTATTATACTATTAAGAAAACGGTAGATGTACTATGGCAGCTTCTAAATATGTAGAAGGAATGTTAAAAACAGTTATTGGAAGCGTATTTGTAATGAAAGTAGGGAATAATTTTATGAATAAAGGTATCTCATACCATGCCAAGGACATTTTATTAAAGTCATTAAGTGTACTGTATCAAAATGACAGTCTTAGCGTTCTGCATCTTGATGATATGCCAAAAGTCAAAAGTCTGCTGCCAAATGAATATGCAAGGGTGGCCGCAGATGAAAAACGTTCAGATATTTTATTCCTGTTGGAAGATGACTCTATCCTTATGTTAGAATTTGAGAGTAATCGGAGATATCATCAAAATTATATTAAATACTTAGATTATGCCTATAGAATATTGCATAGGTACTACTTTGACACTAAGAAGGTAAAGAAAATTCGTTTAGTTGTCGTCTATACGAGTGACGTCACAAACGTAAAAGACTCTTTGGATGCGGGAGATCTACAATTTCAGTCAAAAGCTGTTTTGCTCAGTGAGTTTGGCGGGGATCATATCTTGCATCAAATTCGAACAAGCTCGAAAATGGCGAGAATTAAGCAAAGAAGAATTCATGAAATTAAGTCTGCTTCCTCTCATGAATAGGGTAAAGACCGCCAGGAATTAATAAAAGAATGTGTGGAATTAGCCCAACGTATCGATAATGAAGAAATTCAGTTTCAAGCTATTGCTGGTATATTAACTGCAACTGATAAATTCATTGATGATAATTACGCAAAACACGTAAGGGAGTGGTTAAGCATGACAAAGGTAGCCAGAATTTTTGAAGAAGAAAAAGTGGCAGCCTTAATGGAACTAGCAAGATCCATAGCAAGAAATCTTTTAGATGTTCTTAATGACGATGAAATCGCTAATAAGACAGGATTAAGCAAAGAAGAAGTACAGAAGTTACGAAAACAAAATTAATCTTGCTAATTGACCTTGACTATTCAATAAATTGGCTCAAAGATCAATGGAATTTACTTTTATCAGTGAATGCATAGTTAAGTAAGACCCATTTGATTCCTCTGCTAATCAATATATTCAGTATTGCTCCATAAGATTTGATAACGATCTGGCTCACATTATATAGCATTTTTCGGGCCTATGACGTTCTAAGATCAACCAATTTAAAAAACTATACTTTTACAACTTATAAAAGTAATAACGAAATTCATCGTCCATCTTAAATCCTTGTCTTTCCCAAAATCCCCAAGCTTTTTTATTGATATGCTCTACTGAAAGCTCAATACCTTTTGAATTTGTTAACAATGTAAATTCCTTCACCTTCACAAAAAGCTGTTTCCCCACTCCGCTATCACGGTAATCCTCGGATATGAAAAAGTCATTTAGTAACCAAACACGCTGTAACGTTAAGGATGAAAAAGTTGGATAAAGCTGTGCAAAACCGATAACTTCGCTGTTTTGCTCTGCAATAAATATCACAGATTCTAAGTGTTCAAATCTTTCAAATAAATAACGTTCTGCTTCCACAGGATTTCTCTGTTGCTTAAAATACTCACGATAGGAATCAAATATCGGAACTATTTTAGGCAAATCTTGAATTGTCGCTTGTCTAATGATTAGTTTGTTATTCATTCTGCATCCCCCATTATTCTTCACCCTGTTGCATTAAAGCTGGCTGGCCTGAGTATATCAACGGTGTGGTTCTTCTCTTAGCTGCCAGTCCCTTGCCGAATGTATGAATCTCGTTACCATTACTGTTTAAACATTAAACCTCCTTTGCATTGACCAGAGCAACGAGCTTGTTTATCGTTTTCCAGTTGCGTACGGTTGCCGGGACGCCCAGCTTTTGAAGGTTGTTGGCAAGCTTGGAATTGCGTATGCTTTTACTGAATAACAGGAAGACTTCCCGGCCCTGAATTTGATACGTTTCGTTTTCGCTGCTAAAATCCTTCAGCCGATCAATCCCTTCCTGCGAAGGCTCTTCAAGCAAAAACGAGACATATAGGCTCTCACCTTCAGACGATGCCTCTGCTTCAGAAACTTCTTCTTCCGAGAACGGGCAATTCGCGGCAATCATTTTCAACTCCTCGGCCGTTCTTAAAACAACCGTTACTGAAAAACCAAAAGCTGCCTCTATCTCATGCTCAATCCGGTTGCGCAGCGGTTCTTCCTCCTCATCCGATTCGAACAGAACATTGCCGCTTTGGATATACGTTTGAACTCGACTTAGGTCCATTGCTTCTAGCGTATGCTTCAGTTCAGCCATCTTGATCTTATTCCTTCCCCCTACGTTAATACCTCGCAACAGCGCAATATAGATCGTCATGTCCCACTAACCTCTCTTCAAATGTTGAGTTCATGAAGTTATTAAAATACTTAACTCCATACCCATTATAACCGGTATTATTTGTTAGATACATACCTTACTATTGAAGTATATATACAAAGAGAATATCCCACAAATAGAGTAGATAAATGTAAGAAGCCATTTAGCAAATTCTAGCTTAATGGCTCCATTTCTAATATAGTTATCTGAAAATTTAGATATATAACTTGATAATGTTCTTTCCCTTCCTTATAATGGGAGTAGGAATATACTGGGGGAGGGAAAAAATGAAAAAAATTTGGAACGTCAGTTTAGCTGTACTATTTAGTATCTTATTGGTAGTTGGAACTTTTCCTTTAAGCGGGCAGGCTAAAGAACGTCACAAAAGTTATGATGGGTATAGTCAGGTAGATACTGGAAACGGTGGCATGGTCGCAACAGCCCATCCTTTTGCTTCTGAAATAGGTGCAGATGTACTAAAAACGGGAGGTAATGCGATTGATGCGGCTGTAGCCATCCAATTTGCTCTGAATGTTGTGGAACCAATGATGTCAGGTATCGGTGGCGGCGGCTTCATGATGGTTTACGATGGTAAAACAAAAAATACGACCATCATTAACAGTCGTGAACGCGCCCCTGCAGGAGCAACCCCTGATATGTTCCTTGATGAAAACGGAAAACCCATACCATTTTCTGAGCGATCAACAGGAGGAACAGCTGTGGGAGTACCGGGTACATTGAAAGGTCTTGAAAAAGCTCTTGATAAGTGGGGAACACGGCCTATGAAGCAGTTAATCGGTCCTTCAATTAAACTCGCGGATAAAGGCTTTCCGATTGACTCTGTATTAGCAGCAGCTATCTCAGATAATGAGGAGAACTTATCGCGTACCGCTGCAAAGGATGTTTTTCTTCCAAAGGGGAAACCATTGCAAGAAGGAGAACGGCTCATTCAAAAAGATCTAGGTAAAACATTTAAATTAATACGGTCTAAAGGTCCAGATGTTTTTTATAAAGGTGCACTAGCTAAAACACTCTCAAGCACAGTGCAGGCCTACGGCGGCTCAATGACTCCTAAGGATTTAAAAAACTATCAAGTAACGATTGACCAGCCAATTTGGGGAGAATATCAAGGTTATCAAATTGCCAGTATGCCACCACCAAGTTCCGGCGGTGTATTCCTACTGCAAATGTTAAAAATTCTTGATGATTTTAACCTCTCTCAATATGACGTACGCTCATGGGAAAAATACCATTTGCTTGCCGAAACAATGCATCTTGCCTATGCCGATCGGGCGGCTTATGCAGGTGACCCTGAATTTGTAAAAGTTCCTTTAAAGGGTTTGCTGAATCCTGATTATATTAAGGAACGTCAACAGCTTATCAGCTTGAATACGGTCAATAAAAAACCAACTGCTGGTGACCCGTGGAAATATGAAGAGGAATCCGCTGATTATGGACAAAGCCAACAGCCAAATGACCGCAAAGATGGTGAAACCACTCACTTTACAGTAGCAGATAAATGGGGAAATGTTGTTTCCTATACGACGACTATTGAGCAAGTCTTTGGTACCGGCATTATGGTTCCAGGATACGGGTTTATGTTAAATAATGAATTAACTGATTTTGACGCGGTTCCTGGCGGAGCAAATGAAGTACAGCCAAATAAGCGTCCGTTAAGCAGTATGACACCAACGATTTTATTTGAAGATGATAAGCCAATTTTAACCGTCGGTTCTCCAGGTGGTGCAACCATTATCGCTTCTGTTCTTCAAACCATTCTACACACAATTGAGTATGATATGGAGCTGAAGGCAGCAGTGGAGGAACCGAGAATTTATACTAATAGCATAACCTCTTACCGTTATGAAGATGTAATTTCCCCAGACATTATCAGCCGGTTAAAACAAATGGGTCATGGTTTTGGAACAAGTTCTACAACTATTGGCAACGTACAAAGTATCCTAATAGATCATGAAAATGGTACCTTTAAAGGAGTGGCAGATTCCAGCAGAAATGGGGCAGCAATTGGAGTTAATTTGAAAGGTCAAAGGAAATAGGAAATTATTAAAAAGGCATCTCACCGGCTAAACGAAGATGGAATGATAATAAACAAGGTTATATGAAAAAAAAGTATATAGTGCAAATGCTGGATACCACATGGTATAGTGCGAACGGATAGCATCAGGAACTATTAATTTACAATGTTAAGGATATCCCAATATTAAAAGCCCAATTTCTCAGTGTTATAAAAAAGAAATTGGGCTTCCTTTACTTACAATCGCGCCCGCCGATCGTTTAACTTTTTTCCTGATATCTTTCCTTTTGAGTATAGGAAGAAGGCGGTGTTTATTCAAGAAAGCAGCAATTTGTAAGTGTTTGATATTATTTCAGGTTTTTTCTGTCTCTTCAATGTGGACATGCCAGTTCCCCAACACTCAGTAAAGTTTGAAAGATTGCTTGATTAATTTACTGTTTCCATATTATCATCAAGATTCTATTGATTATAACTATTAAACCAATTATATAGGCAATTCGCGAAAACCCCATGTTCATAAGTACAATAAAAGCTACTCCAAAGATTCCTGCCTCTAATCCTAGTTGTGCCCAGAATGGTAAAATGACAAGGGATTTGGGTGCTATAAACATTCCCCATATAATAGCAATTAATAACGGACCGCCAATTCCCAATAGAACACTTGATATAATCCCACTACCTTTTTGGAATCCCCAAAAACCAATGGCCAATAAAGTGGCAATTTTAAAAGAGACTTTTTGTTCCACTAAATAATCAGAAGTAAAATCCTTGTCAAACTAAACCTTTTTATAAACCTTTGCGTATGCAACTTTTCAATTGTTCACGCATTTTTTTATTTTCTTCTTCTAACTTTTTAGTATAATTGAGTGATTACTCACTTTACAAATAGTGCATTTCGTTTTATTATCTATATGAGTGATTACTCACTTTAATAAAGAGGTGAAATGCTATGGAAAAACAAGAAATCATTATTTCCAGTCAACATGTTTCAAAATCATTTGGCAAACAGCTTGTATTAAACGATATTACCCTTGAAATTTTCAGCGGAGAAATTTTTGGCCTCCTTGGTCCTTCTGGAGCTGGAAAGACCACACTTGTGAAACAATTAATTGGACTTGATTTGCCTACCGGAGGTGAGAATTACATTTTCCAAACACGAATGCCTTCTTTGTCTATCGTGGAAAGGATTGGCTACATGGCTCAATCGGATGCTTTATACGAGGAGCTTTCTGCAAAGGAAAACCTTGAGTTTTTTGCTTCCCTTTACGGATTAACGCGAAAACAGCGCCAAAACCGAATAAGAGAGGTAATGGAAATCGTTGAACTATCTGATCACCTCCATAAATTAGTTTCTAACTATTCCGGTGGTATGAAGCGCCGATTATCGTTGGCCATTGCCTTGTTGCATGAACCAGAGCTGCTCATTCTTGATGAACCGACTGTCGGAATCGATCCTGTGCTGCGAAAAAGCATTTGGGAATCTTTTTATGAGCTTAAGAAAAAAGGCATCACCATTATTGTCACAACCCACGTCATGGATGAAGCGGAAAAATGCGACCGGCTTGGCATGATTCGGGACGGTCAATTGATTGCAGTCGGTACACCGGCAGAGTTAAAAAACAAAACGAACTCGTCTACGATTGAAGAAGCGTTTCTCGTTTACGGAGGTGCTGAATCATGAGGATTGCAGCTTTAGTGATAAGAATTTTACGGCAGTTTATTCGTGATAAACGAACCATGGCTCTGATGATTGTTGCTCCCATCTTAGTTCTTACGATGCTGAATTTAGTGTTTAACGGTGATGATTACGAACCTAAAATCGGGCTTGTCAATGTACCGGAGCAGATTCATAGCAAATTAAACTTGGAAAATGCGACGATATCGGATTATCAAACTAACAAGCACGCAAAAGAAGATCTTGTTGATAAAAAGTTGGACGGATACGTTGTTTTTGAACAGCAATCCCCATATGTCTTTCTCGAAGGAAGTGATCCAGGCGTTAACGGAGCCGTGATGAAATGGGTCCAGGCAGCATTTAAACCGCTGCAGAAAAATGCGCCACCAACAGAATTGGACGTTAACTACTTGCACGGTTCCAGCGATATGGGGCAGTTTGATTATTTTGGACCTGTCCTGCTTGGCTTTTTCGTCTTTTTCTTTGTCTTCTTGATTGCTGGAGTATCCTTCCTTCGGGAAAGAACAACCGGTACATTGGAAAGACTGCTTTCAAGTCCGCTGCGCCGCTGGGAAATTGTCATTGGTTATATTGGAGGGTTCGGTATTTTTACGATCCTCCAGGCTGGAATCATTGTTTCGTTTGCGATCTATGTTCTTCATATGTTAATGGAAGGGGCATTTGGCTACGTATTATTAATCACATTGCTTTTATCGCTCACCGCCTTAACGTTGGGGATTTTCCTTTCTTCATTCGCAAATAATGAGCTGCAAATGATACAATTTATCCCCATTGTTGCCATCCCGCAAATCTTTTTTTCCGGGTTGTTTAACCTGGAGACGATATCGGAATGGGTAAGCTGGATCGGGCCATTTACGCCTTTGTATTATGCCGCCGATGCCCTTCGAGATGTCATGGTAAGAGGATACGGTTGGAAAGACATTTATCTCGATTTACTTGTCCTTACCGGATTTTCTGCTTTATTTATCATCTTAAACATTTTTGCCTTAAAAAAATACCGCAAGATTTAAAGATCCCCTGCTTTTTCATTATCTCGTTCATTCGTATATAATAGGATTAAAACGATGATTAGTTTAATTAGAAGGAGTAGAAAATGTCCAATCAAGACTTCATGATGGATACGTTTTTCGAGGATGAAGAAGGCTTAACAGAAAAACAGAAAAAAATTATTCTTGCGGCCATTGAGTCCTTCTCAGAAAAAGGCTATGCCGCGACTTCAACAAGTGAAATAGCAAAAAAAGCAGGCGTTGCTGAAGGAACGATTTTCCGGCATTACAAAACGAAAAAAGACTTATTACTATCGATGATTACGCCGATGATGGGGAAATTTATTGCGCCGTTTGTCATCAAAGATATCAATAAAGTATTAGATCATCGGTTCGAACATTATGAAGATTTCTTAAGAGCAATGATTGAAAACCGGATCGAGTTTTTAAAGAAAAACTTGCCGCTATTTAAAATTATCATTCAAGAAATTCCTTTCCATCCTGAACTTAAAGCACAATTTAAAGAGCATATTGGCAATAAAGTGTTCGAACGGGTTTCTGAAATGTTTAAACACTACCAGGATAAAGGGCAAATCATTGAATTGCCATCAAAAAGTATCATCAGGCTGGCCGCTTCAACGATATTTGGTTTTTTGATTAGCCGCTATATCATCTTTCCGGAAGCAGACTGGGATGACGAGGCTGAAATGGAGAGGACCATCCAGTTTATCATGCATGGATTGACTCCAAAAGATGAATTCATCCCTGGCTCGGAGACAGAATGAAAAAAGATCTATGCAATCTTACCTTGATATTCAGTCACATAGCGCATGTAATTTTGCCTGTAAAATGTAAAATGGGGAACGATTATTTATCGTTCCCCTCAGGCTGTCAATAAACACCTATTTTACAAATTGAGAATGCATAAACGTTGAATTTACCAAAACTTGATATTATAGAGTGCATCTAATGATATAGAACCAGGACCTGACAATGCTATTCCTATAGCAACAGCAATTAATACCAAATTGTATTCAATTCCACCTTTATCAGAAAACAAACCATTTTTTCCGTGTACTGTTTTAATAGCAACAATCATCGGAACAATGATTAATAGGGAGGCAAAAGGCGTAAGGAATCCCAACAAGAATAGTATTCCTCCAATGAATTCGCCTAAACCAGCTAATAAAGCCATAGGTTTACCTGGCTTTATACCGATTTGCTCGAAGAATGCACCTGTTCCCGCAGGTCCACCACCTCCAAACCATCCAAATGCTTTCATAGATCCGTGTGCAGCATAATATAGTCCAACGACAACTCGTATAATTAAAAGACCGAGAGCTTCCATCACAAATACCTCCAAAATATTATATTTAGTTGCTATAGCAACCAAAAAGGAACATATTTAATTATAAAGAAAATTGGTAGTCTATGCAACTAATTTTCACTTAACACTCATCTCCACATTCTGTTGCATTTTTAATAAAACTTCATTCACTACTTGTAATTCCTCGCTGGTGATTCCGGAACATACAGTACGATTGAATTCTTCAGTAATAGGATAAACCTGTTCACCTAATTTTATGCCTTTTTCAGTGAGGTACACGTTGAAAGACCGACCATCCGTTTCATTAATATGTCTGCTAATCAATTCTTTTTTTTCAAGATTACTTAACATACGAGCGATATTCGTTTTATCTTTATTAAGTCTTTTAGCTATTTCATTTTGACTCAGTCCATCTTTTTCCCAAAGAAGTAACAAAATTAAATTTTGTTCAGGTGCAATATTCAAGGGTGCTAACTTAGCTTTGATATAACTTGTCAGGGTTAGGTCGGTTTGATGAATCATAATACTTATATAATCATTAAATGAAATTTTCATTTACAAGCCTCCTTCTTTCTTCGTTTTGAACCGAATTATATTGCATTAAAATTTGACTGTCAATTCATCCCTTTGGGGCAACTATACCACTACTTTGGAGCATTCCTTCTTAAACTAATGGACCGTTAGTGGAACAACTAAATGGACGTAAATAATACCGCCAATAGCTTGGCGGTTTAAGGATGAATTTATGATCATTCATTTACCTGGATAAATATCATACCCGATTACTTTCTCGACAATCTGTGGGGAACGATTATTCTTATCGTTCCCCTTTTACTTTACGGCCGGAAGCCGCATTTCTTCATCTGGAAATGCGGCTATAATCGTACACTTATTTATTATTGTGGGAGGTTACTTAATCAAAACATTCATCACGTAATATTCGAACATACGTTAAAACTTTGTAATATTTTATTACTCTTTATCATAAGGAACAATAGAACATTCTATAGGGGGTTGGTCTTTATCTTTATGCGAACAAGCTACAGGAAATGGACAGAACACATTTATCCAGGAGAGAAAAACCCACCTAAAGGTTCTCCAGGAGCAGGATATTGGCCTATGTTTTTTATTTCAAGGGGAAGAGACAATGATTCCTATCCCTTTCGTCAGCGTATCCAGTGGAGAATCAAATATCCGAATGATATTGATTGGGGAACAGAGCTGTTCACAGTAGAACAAACTTTAAAGTCATTAACTACTCAACAAATACGCCTCGCACAATATGAGGAACAGTTGAACCAACCCAACGAATTACCCCTATACTTTTCAGTTTCACTGAAAAGTATAGACTAGGATCACCGGATTTTGCCAGGGTACTAGGATATTTTCACGCCGCTATAAATGATGTCTGTGTTATCACATGGTTTCTTAAATATCTTTGGGATGTAGCACGTCCAAATCAGTATGAAAGGAACTTACCTACTGTTTGTCTACCCCTCGTTTTCCAGTATATCCTCTGCACACGCTACCATTGCGGGATGTGCGGAGGTATTATTAAGCTATTTCTTTCCGGCAGAGTCATCCAGTATAAAAAAAGTAATGGAAGAAAGTGCTCAATCTCGTTTGTACGCTGGCGTACATTTTAAAGTGGACAACGATGAAGGGTTACGATTAGGCAGGCAAATTGGGGAGGTGGTTGTAAACTTATTGAGGGTACAAAACCAAAATCCATACTAAAATAAACTCTATTACGATTGAATTGATCAGAAATAATGGAAGGCTGTTCGGGTACAAGTAAAAAAAAGTTACCCCGTTTACCAAGTTAAGTAAAAGAGATAACCTGTTTACTGAAGCTATAGCGTAATTTTATCCTGCTTTAAAACATACTTGATACCTTGCTGAAGCTTAGCAAAGGTTGGGAATGGGTAGGATGCCGCATTAAGACTTAATGCCAATGTAGCCGAAATTCCGACCACGATACATTGGGTCCCAATTAATCGCAGCATTTCATTTAATTTAATCAGACTGTCACTTGTTCCAGCACCGGCTTTTTCTACTCCAGCAAAACTAATAAAAGCATATTTAATCTCATGCTCCACTGAATACGTGAGCAACTTAGAGACAATCAACTCAAAATGGTCCGGATCCAGTTTACCTAAAACGGGAATCACAACGGCATTCTCCCAAATTCTTATGATTGGTACGGAGAGCTCGTTAACGAGGCGCAGCATTCTGTCCTCTTCCTGAGCTTTTGTCGTTACATCCATCAGCATAACGACATATCCTGATACTTCTTTTTCAGTGTCAAGAATAGGAGTGATCACAATATCGGTAACAAACTGGCCCTTAGTATCAATTCGGGAACGTAAAGGACTGGATAAATCCTTCATAATTCTGCGCTGATGGGAAGGATTGCGGTGAAAACGGTCCATGTTCATCCCAATCATATCCTCGACATTTTCGATTCCAAATAAAGGTCCTACTACAGTTAATAGCTTAATCGCTTTTGGATTGACCCAGACCACGTTATAATCTTCATCAGCAAGGATAATGTTTTCCCCGATGCTTTCTAATACTTGTGAGGAAGTCATATTGGAAGGGAAGCTTCCGAGAGAATGCATAAAATCACCTAGAGACTAGTTTCAAATTTTTAATTCTGGTTTTTTTGATAGATTTATTTTATCTGGCCTATGCTTGTCTTTCTAATTAATCTGACGTCGTCTTCTGTTCCAGACTTTGAGATATAGATTTCCTTCTTCCGTCCTGAAGAATTTAATCCCGATCCATTTCAATGGAGTCCACATTTCTTTCATATGGTATATCGGCACTCCAAGCCCCCCTATATTAACTCTATATGGGTTGATCATACTAAAATAATTTCACAAATACTGTCGCAATTTGGGCTGGGCAATTGTAAATTTCCGACAGAAAGTTTATCATTTCTCAATTCCTTTACATGTAGAATGTATTTATCAAGTTTTGTTTTCCATTCTTGTCAAAAATAGAATGCGAATGATAGGATTCTAATCAGTTCGCTGAAAAACAAACTGCAACGCTTTTCTATTACTAAATTAATAATGTTTAATTGTCTTTTTACTATATAGTATAGGAATATTCTCATAAAATATCCAAGAAACCTTTGGAATACATTGATTATTATGGTTATTTGGACATATAATGGAGTTAGGTTCTGGAAAAAGGATGAGTTTGTTTGGGTATTACGTTTTTAAAATCTCGGTTGTTTATTTTTTATCGGGATTGGGCTTGGCATGTTCATGTCGATATCGCACAAGTTTCAATATAGGCCTTCCCTTGCTCTGGCAGGCATTGTGTATCATCTCTTCCCCGTACTTGCTCAAAAACGGATTGGAAAGCTGCATTTCTGGCTTCATAATCTCGGCATGCCGGTCATGCTCCTTGGGCTTGTCCTACTAGAATCAGGCAACTCTGCTGTTGAACCGTTCATCGCTATCGGCGCCACAATTATGAGCATTGGAATCATTTGTTTCGTTATCAATGTATTAGTCAATCTCAAAAGCACCCCCGCCCAATCAGTTGCCAACAAAGACATAGCTTCCTAGAGTATTCCCGATTTAACAAAATCTTAGGAAAACGAGGAGCGATTAATCCCATGGAAAACAAACCAGTTTATTATGACGGCAGCGGTTCCATTAACTTAACACAGACCGAAACACACACATCCAACTCTATCAAAATCACACCCGAGATGAGAAGAAATATTGGTGTTATACCATATCAAGTAGACAATTTTAAACGAAAGTGATCTTTATACCAAATAATAGGGCCTCCAGTACCGATCTGGAGGTTTCTTTTTATTCAGCCTTGTGTAACCTTGTATATTGCCAGTTAAGGTAAATCTGAGAATGAAAGGGGTGAAGATGTTGCGAGAATTGAATAAAATTAGAGGCGGAAATACCTCCAACCGATAAATTTATGGTATGTGAGGAGTAGATATGTATGAATACATTACTATCTGCAGGAAATGGTATTAAATATGCTATAATTATTAAAATATTAAGAAAATAATAATGTATTATGCTGACTTCTTCAGTGAAAATATTATAGAAGGAATGTTAAAAACAGTTAAATTGAAGCGTAAATGTAATGAAAGTAGGGAATAATTTTATGAATAAAGGTATCTCATACCATGCCAAGGACATTTTATTAAAGTCATTAAGTGAATTGTATCAAAATGACAGTCTTAGTGTTCTGCATCTAGACGATGTGCCAAAAATCAAAAGTCTGTTGCCAAATGAATATGCAAGGGTGGTCGCAGATGAAAAACGTTCAGATACTTTATTCCTGTTGGAAGATGACTCTATCCTTATGTTAGAATTTGAGAGTAATCGGAGATATCATCAAAATTATATTAAATACTTAGATTATGCCCATAGAATATTGCATAGGTACTACTGTGACACTAAGAAGGTAAAGAAAATTCGTTTAGTTGTCGTCTATACGAGTGACGTCACAAACGTAAAAGACTCTTTGGAAGCGGGAGATCTACAATTTCAGTCAAAAGCTGTATTGCTCAGTGAGTTTGGCGGGGATCATATCTCGCATCAAATTCGAACCAAGCTCGAAAATGGCGAGGAGTTAAGCAAAGAAGAAGTCATGAAATTAAGTCTTCTTCCTCTTATGAATAGCAGTAAAGACCGCCAGGAATTAATAAAAGAATGTGTTGAATTAGCACAACGTATCGATAATGAAGAGATTCAGCTTCAAGCTATTGCTGGTATATTAACTGCAACTGATAAATTCATTGATGAAAATTACGCAAAACATGTGAGGGAGTGGTTAAGCATGACAAAGGTAGCCAGAATTTTTGAAGAAGAAAAAAAGGAAGCTCTAAAGGAACTAGCAAGATCCATAGCAAGAAATTTTTTAGATGTCCATGATGATGACGAAATTGCAAAAAGGACAGGATTGACGAAAGAGGAAGTACAGGAATTACGAAAACAAGGTTAATTGTACTAATTGACCCCTTTTGTCATCAATGTATTAGTCAATTTTAAAAAGCACTCCCGCTTAGTCAGCTGCCAACAAAGACATTGCTTCCTAGAACTATTCCGTTTCAAGAAAAACTTTGGAAAACAGGTAAGACCTCCAGTACAGGTGAATCCTGAAACTCGAGGCTTCTTTTTATTGTTGGACTCGTCTAACCTTTATATCGCAAAGTAACAAACAGATGCATTTGAAAGATCCGCAAACTATCACTTTGGATATTTTTCGGGCTTTTACGTGTTTAACAAGCTGTTAGCTTTTCAAAACTAGTCTCAAAGGAGGAGAAACAGTTGATTCAGTTTATTCAAAAACATCTAACTGTATTCCAAAGCGCTCTATTTAAAACTACATGTACGGTTGTGGAGAATGATGATTTCCTCTTAATCGTAGATCCAAATTGGCTGCCCCAAGAAATTGAAGCTATCCAGCATCATGTTGAAACCGTTAGGGGGAAAAGAGAACTCTATCTATTGTTTACACACGGAGACTTTGATCATATTATTGGTTATCGGGCCTTTCCAGATGCAAAGATTATTGGCAGTAAAGGACTACAACACCATCCCAAAAAGGAGAATACATTAGGGCAAATACGAAAATTTGACAATGACTATTACATAGACAGGCCCTATCCCATCGAATTTCCGGTCTGTGATATTGTCATTGAAGACGACGGACAACTGTTCACATCGGGCAACATGACACTGACGTTCTATCTTGCACCAGGACACAGTCATGATGGTATATTTACTGTGATTGAGCCACAAGGAATCTTGATTGCTGGGGACTATTTATCTGATTTTGAACTTCCGTTTATCTACGATAGTGCAAAGTCGTATTTGAAAACCCTACAGACGGCCAAGGAAATTTTACTTAGGCATCATATAAAAGTCTTAGTGCCTGGTCATGGAAAAGCGACGGATCAATTGCATGAAATGAGGACAAGATTCGAATCATCACAGAAATACCTGGATAAGCTAATCTCTGCTGTAATGAGAGAAGATGCGCAGGAATTGGATTTGTTGGCTAAAGAGATGCCTTATCCATCAAGCTTTACAGCAGAGTGCCATGCTGAAAACATTGCAATCATTAAAAAAGAATATATTACTAAATGAGGATTTAATAAAAAAGTTCGGAATACATTTTTCTAGTTAGGTCTGTGCTTAGTCCTTGCGCCGCATTCATTCGAATAAGCGGTATAACTATAAGAAAAAATACAATGTTTCGCTGGATAGGAACTTTGGTGTGATCATCAGCAGTGTCTAACTTTCTAAAAAACACAACAGCACTGTTTAGAGTGCTGTTGTGTACAAATTAAAAGCTATAGGGATCCATTACTCAATTGTTTCTATGGATTAGGATTTTGTATGATTGAGATCCCAAATCACTCCATAGGCATCCTTCACTTTAGCGTATTTCGCTCCCCAAAAAGTATCCTGCAACTCCATCAATATAGAGCCTTTTTGGCTCAATTCATCATATATTCTTTGAATTTCTTCCTCGTTTTCAAGTTCAAGGGCTAAGGAAATATTGTTGCCAACATCAATTGAATGGCCCGGAAACGTATCAGAAACCATAATTAATAAGTCATCTTTTTTTATACGTGCATGCATAATTTTGTCATCGGATTCAGGGGGAGTCGAGAAATCTGCCTCACCGTAAGTTCCAACCTCCAGTAACTCTGCATCAAATGCATCCTTATAAAATTCCAGTGCTTCTCTGGCATTGCCATCGAATGTAAGATATGGTGTTATTTGATTTTTCACTTCGTTCACTCCTCAAAAATTAGTATATTTCTCATAAACTATTGCCATAACCTGGTTAAGATAGTCACGCCGTCCTCTAGACTTTTTCAAATAAGTGACTATCGGTGAATCCTTCGATATCTTGCACCTCTGAAGTGAAAACTAGGATTTCCTCCATCCTAAAAATAAGAACTCATTATTGACTCATATTTTCAACTCCCTTTCACTTTGCAAATTTACATTTTCTAATACAATAAAAAATTTATTGATGCCTAAACATTCTTCCAGTCTTATCCTATTATAACAAGGAACGTGTGTTCTGTAAACGAAAAAATAAGATATTAAATACAAATTCACATAGGACTATAAAAAGGCGGTCTCATTTATTCCAACGAGACTGCCTTTTTATAATCTATATCGGTTTTCTCCCAATCTAAAAATGAGGGCTGAGCCAGAAATATCCTTTGGACTTTAAGCTATGGTAATGAACTTGTTTAAAACATCTTTAATTGTATTAAATTACTCTATGCCACTGCAACATTTATTGAATAAGCGGGTCACAAACAAGAAAAAGTCAATTGAACTACTCCCTCTTACCAGCTTTAACAGCTTGAAGTTATTGCGCGATAATAATCCCCTCTCTTTTATTTTGAGAGGTGACAAACATGTAGGGCTTGTTTATTTCGGTTCTACAATTCTTCCATCAAATGCGGACTGGTAGATCGCACGAATATCTTCTTTTTTCAATTCGAGCGGGCTTCGGGCCAGAATCCGCTTTTGCTTTTCTCCATCTTCGGTTAGTTTATCGAGTGCATCTTCAGGTATTCCGAATTCCCCTAAAGTACTTGGAATTCCTACATCCTCTACGATTCGTTTAAGCTCTTCAACACACTTGGAAGATGCCTCTTCCTCTGAAAGGAAACTCGAGTTACCGCCAATTGCATTTAGGATGTCAACCATTTTTTTGGTACAGCTTTTACGGATATATCCCATTACATAAGGAAGCAATACGGCATTTGAATCACCGTGAGCAATATGAAACTGCCCGCCAAGCGGATAGGCCAGTGCATGGACACCTGCAACACCAGCATTAAAAAAGGCAAGACCGGCAATATAGCTGCCATTGCTCATATCGATACGTGCTTGTTTGTCATCGCCATTATTCACAGCGGTCCGAATGGAGCGGCTGATTAACCGGATTGCCTGCAGGGATAGACCTTCAGTGGTCGGGCTCGCATTCACGGAAATATATGCCTCAATCGCGTGTGTTAAAGCATCAATTCCGGTCGCTGCGGTAACTTTTGCTGGAACAGAAATCGTCAGCTCAGGGTCGACAATCGCTGCATCCGCTAACAGATAATTGTGAGCGACAACATCCTTCGTACTTTCTAAGGACAATACCGAAATGTTTGTCACTTCAGAACCTGTCCCGGCAGTCGTCGGGATTAAGATTTTCGGCAGCCCTTTTTGCGTTATTTTTTTTGTACCGCTTAAATTTAAATAATCCTCTACCTTTCCTTCATGGACAGCTAAAACAGCTGCAAGCTTGGCCAAATCAAGCGCACTGCCCCCGCCAAGGCCGATCACTAATTCAAATTGATGCTGTTTTATATAGGAAACCAGCTTTTCCCCTGTTTCAAGGGGCGGCTCTGGTATGACATCGGTATACAGTTCTACTTGATAGCCTTCTTGCTCAAGGGGTCTGGACACCTTGTCTGTTAATCCTATCTTCTCTAGCATTGGATCTGTGACCAACAGGAGCTTTGATACAGAGTACTTTTTTACTTCCGGTACGAGATGTTCCAGTGCTCCCCAGCCAACATGACTCAACGGTGTGAAAACTAATGTATTGATAGACATAAAACACCCTCCTGTAGTTTACTATGATTTCAATAAGAGATTTAAGCGATAATACCCTGGAATTAAGCGAAAATATCCGTCTTTCAAGCGAAAAGCAAAATGTTTTTAGCCTGCCTGATATTCCTTAGGCTGCCCCGCTATATAAATCAGCTGGCAGGTGCTAAATAAGGTCGTTTATTTCATCAGACCTATTGTACCACTACTTCATTTTCAGAAAATCATCGTCTGTTTAAAATGTTTCTTTTCATAGTCTGATGTAGGTAACGACACTCCCATCAAACGAAGTAATGGCAGAGTTTATCCGAATTCCTTCTTATCTGGTTCTTTTTCTTCGTTGGATGAATTCGTAAATAACTGATCATCTTCCCCGCTAAGAAAGTCCTTTCCATAGAGCAAGAAGCACAACAGGACTCCTACGGCAAATGCCATTCCCGCACCTTTAATGACAAGAACAGCTGCTACTATCCCTGCTATTCCAAGATCGCGCTGGCTGCGCGATTGCATAACGCCAATCCGCACGCTTACATATCCCTGCACCAGCAGCGTCAACGCCAACGCTACATCAAGAATAGGCTGGACTAAGCTTACGATCGGCAATAGAAGCAGTCCTGTATTCGTTCCCCAACGGAAGGAACCGATGCCGCCGAAGAAGGAATTCATCGCTTTCTTGCCTCCCTTGAAACGTTCAATCACTACGACTTGCATCGCTGCCCATAACGGTCCACACATGGTAATATCAGGACCAATGATACTCATAATCACATTGCGGCCCCCAAAAATTAAATGTGCCCGATTTGGGTTATAATCCACTTTCTCATCCGTACGGACGTCATCTGACTCTGATAATAACGCTTTGGTTTTTAGGACGTCACCGAATACAACAAGATACGTGGCGAGAACCGCCGGGAGGGCTGTGACGAAAAACGCAACCGGAGGAATCCCTAATCCAAATACAGTATAATCTGACCAAAGAGTAGCAAAATCAGGCTGGCTGAAGCCCCATTGGATGTCGGGCCATTTCGCTTCGCCGGCAAGAGGAGCTACTAGAACAGCAAGCAAAATAGCCGGCAGAATTCCTAAATTACCAAAGAATACCCATGCTTTGTTTCTTTGTTTTAACCCTTCAAAATGTTTAGAAAAGATAAGGTAGAAAGCAAGTCCAATACAAATGGTAATCGTCACTGGAAATAAGTCAAACTTCCCGCCTTTTTCGAAAATCGAGATGATTGCCCCAATCCCGGCACCTAAAATAATTCCCGATTTAATCGCATTGGGCACTAAACGTACAACTTTACTTGCGAGACCGGTCATCCCTAGAAAAATAGATAAGAGACCTAGCGTCAACTGAAAGGCAATGAGTGCATAGACTCGTTCTGGTCCTTCTGGGAACTGCTTGACAAATAGAATAATTAAAGGAATGGCAGGAGTAATCCAACCCGGAATAACAGGATCACCTAATAAATGATGCAATAAATACATAAATCCATTTAAGATCATGATAGCTAATGCGACTTCAAAGGGCATGCCCAGATAGTCCGCTAATAACGTGATGCCCCCTAAGTCTACCGCACACATTAATAATCCCTGCACGTAGTCCGGCCATTCAAAGCGATAATGAACAAACGGAATCCTTATTTTAAAAGGTCCCGCAGGAATATATGGTGCTTCTTCGCCGTCTCGGCGATGTTTCCACTTCATGGAACTTCCTCCTTCTTGTATGATCTTCGCTCGACCCTAAATGGGTGGGTTGAAACAGATAATGAGGCTGACTCAAAAGTGGGCTGACTCAAATAATTAGTTTCAGAACTTCCCTGTTATCAAGGCTTTAAGCCTTAGTGTTGGCTGAACCTTAAGAAGGTTACCAATGAGGACGTTTTTTCCTAAAAAGTTGTTTTTATTGTAACGAATTTTAACTCCGTCATTTCCTGGACAGCATATTTGATGCCTTCCCTGCCATATCCGCTTTCTTTTACCCCGCCATAAGGCATATGATCCAAACGGAATGTAGGGATGTCATTAATAATGACACCGCCTGATTCGAGCTTTTTAGCCGCATAAAAGGCATTATTAATATCTGCTGTGTAAATCCCGACATTTAAACCAAAAGAAGAATCATTCACGAAGTTGATGGCTTCCTCCAATTCTGTATAGGGCACGATGGAAACGATCGGAGCAAATGTCTCCTGGCAGACAATGTTCATATCCTGCGTGACATCCAGCATAACGGTAGGCTGATAAGCGTACTCTTTTCTTTGGCCCCCTGTACCGATTCGCGCTCCCATTTTAACAGCTTCCTCGATCCAGGAGTGGATACGGTCCAGTTCTTTTTCCCGGATCATCGCACTGATATCGGTAGACTCACTTAACAGATCACCAATATTTAAGGATTCTGTCACTTCGATAAAACGGTTACAAAATTCCTTATAAATCGATTCATGGACATAAATCCGCTGAAGAGAAATACAGACCTGCCCCGCATAAGAAAACGCGCCTTCCACGCATCTGGAAATGATTTTTTCAATTGGTACATCCGGTTCAATAATTAATCCTGAATTGGAACCAAGTTCAAGGGTTACTTTCTTTAAACCAGCTTTTTCTTTAATCAGCTTACCAACCTTACCGCTGCCGGTAAACGTAATCTTCTTGACTAAATCATTCGAAATCAATGATTCACTCCGTCTTCTTACGCCATTCCCCATTGATCCATAACCCTTTCATTTCTGTTGTCACATTGTCACCCCTTTTCGTTGCATACTAATAGTATTGCAAGAACCGTGCCAAGTTATCACCGTTTGTTTTTATCCCTTTTTATAAAGATCCGTGGTGATTTTTTTCAGCACTTAGAAGGATTTTTCCACTAGAAACTAGAAGTAATAACTGATGAAGAAATTCACCATCTATTGAAAAATTTCACCACTTTTACTGGAGGAAATAAAATGAAGGATACAATAGTTAAAAATGAAATGTGGGAAAGCATTCTTAACTCTACGCATAACGGTCTGATTGTCATTGATTGCGATAGCCATGTATTATTTGCCAATCAGTCGGCGAAGGAACTATTTTCTAAAGAAAAATTATCCGAAGGCCGCTTCATTCAAGATCTGATTCCTCCTGCATCATTGGATAAAGTGATTAACGAGGGAATTCCTTCAATCGGACAAAAAATGGAAATTGCTAACCAGCAATACTTCATTAACATTACCCCCCTTTATCACCAAGGGGAACGATCAGGAGCGATCGGTGTTATTCAGGACATTACGAGGATTGAACATTATCGCAGCCTTTTTAAACAGCTAGAGGCGATAATCGAATTTTCTACAGATGGGATCTATGTAGTTGATGCTTCGGGCAAAACAGTATTCGTTAATACGGCCTATGAAAAAATGACCGGATACAACCGGAAAGAATTAATTGGCAACCAAATGAAGGACTTGATGGGCAAGGGTTACTTTGATCAATCTGTTTCTCTATTGGTTCTCGAAGAAAAAAAACAAATCTCGATTATTCAAAAAATTGCTGAAAAAAAAGAGGTCATTGTCACTGGTAGCCCGGTTTTTGATGATATGGGTGAAATCGAACTCGTGGTCACCAGCGTCCGGGATATTACTCAGCTTAATGAGATCAGAAGAGAACTTAATAAAGCAAAAGAAATCTCGGAGCTTAGTCTCCATCGATTTTCCCTTCAAGCAGGGCAAAAAGATGGGCAATCGATTATTTTTCAAAGCCTAAAGATGAAGCAAGTGTATCAGCAAGTGAAACAAGTCGCTCCTTTCCCAACCAGTATTTTACTTTCTGGCCCATCTGGCGTTGGAAAAGAAGTCATCACCAACTTGATCCACCACCTAAGCAGCAGGAAGGACAAACCATTAATCAAGATAAACTGTGGCGCCATCCCGGAATCATTGCTGGAATCTGAATTATTCGGCTATGAAAAAGGCGCTTTTACTGGAGCCCGCCAGGAGGGGAAAATCGGCTTGTTGGAATTGGCTGATAAAGGAACGATCATGCTGGATGAAATCGGTGAAATGCCGTTATCCTTACAAGTAAAACTTCTTCGTGTTATCCAAGAAAAACAAATTCGGCGTATTGGTGGAAACAAAATTAGAAACCTGGATATCAGAATCATATCTGCTACAAATAAAAATCTGAAAGAGCTGATCGACAAAGGACAATTCCGCGAAGATTTGTATTACCGGTTAAATGTCATTGAGCTGGACATCCCCTCTTTGGCAGAGCGTCCGGAAGATATCGAACTTTTAGCTGACTATTTTTTTGCCAGCTTTCTGAAAACCTATCATATTGAAAGACAATTATCAGAAGCAACCAAACAGCTGTTAACAGCCTATCACTGGCCAGGCAATGTGCGCGAGCTTAAAAACTTGATCGAGAATCTCGTTGTCGCTGTTCCGGATGAAGTGATCGAACCCCATCATCTGCCGCTACATTTCTATGAACAAGCAGACCCGCTCCTTACGCTCACTTTAAAGCAGCGAGTGGAACAATACGAAAGAAGGTTGATTAAAGATGCAGTCAAAAGGTCCGGTTCTGTCCGGAAAGCGGCTAAGCAATTGGGTGTCCACCATACAACACTTGTAAAAAAAATGAAAAACTGGAGTTAACAGCTAATGACTTATTTAAACAGATTTACACTCATCGAGTTAATTTATAGATAAGTAGCCAATGAACAAATCATGGATGGGAATATCCGTTATTCATCATTCTGATTTTAACAGTCGCAACCGCCTGAATAACCATGACCAAACTCAGGATACTAATCATAAAAAACCAATTAAATGATTAGCCACACGAAATAATTTGCTGTAAAATAATACATACATGATTTTTAGAGGAGGCACAGTATGGGTGAATCACTTGCCAGGGAGGGTGCAAATGCATCGGATAGGATTTGGACAAAGGATTTTATCCTGATTTGTTTGGCCAATTTTTTTATTTTTCTCGGCTTTCAAATGACATTGCCGACGATTCCCTTATTTGTTGAATATTTAGGGGGAAATGATCAATTGATCGGGTTCGTGGTGGGAATCTTTACGTTTTCCGCACTGCTGATAAGGCCGTATGCTGGCCATGCTTTAGAATCAAGGGGCCGGAAATTTGTGTTTTTGATCGGTCTTTCAATTTTCGTTCTTTCTGTTGGCTCTTTCGGGTTTGCCGCGAGCATTGTTTTTTTATTCGCATTGAGAATCATTCAGGGGGTAGGCTGGGGCTTATCGACGACTGCTTCAGGTACCATCGCCACTGATTTAATACCCGCCAGCAGACGGGGTGAGGGAATGGGTTATTACGGTCTTTCAGGGAATCTGGCCTTGGCATTTGGCCCGTCATTGGGGTTGGCATTAACCGGTACGCTAAGTTTTGTGCAGTTATTTTTAATATGTGCGGCCCTTGGCCTTGCTTCCCTCTTGCTATCATCAAGGATTCGTTATAAACAGGCGGAAAAAGCGGCGGCGGAAACGGTGACAGTCAAGTGGGACTTTTATGAAAAGACTGCCTTGCAGCCTTCTATCCTTTTATTTTTTATCACCGTGACGTTTGGAGGTATCGCAGCCTTTCTTCCGTTATATACGGCGCAAAAAGATATATCCGGCATCCAGTGGTACTTTCTTCTTTACGCGCTTGCCTTGATGCTGACAAGAACATTTGCTGGAAAGATTTATGATGCGCGAGGACACCGGGCCGTCTTCATTCCCGGAGCGACTTTAATCCTGGGAGCGATGATCCTCCTCGCATGGCTGCCAAACAGCGGTATTTTATATGTGGCCGCCATCCTTTACGGATTAGGTTTCGGCTCGATCCAGCCGGCCCTGCAGGCATGGTCGATTGAACAGGCGCCAAGGAACCGGAAGGGCATGGCGAATGCGACATTCTTTTCTTTCTTTGATCTCGGCGTCGGGATCGGGGCCATGGTATTTGGCCAGATCGGCCATTTATTGGGATACAGCAGCATTTACACCACGTCTGCGGTATCCGTGTTCATAGCCATTGTCCTTTATCTCTTTTTGCTTCGGAAAAATCCTGTGAAGCAGGTCTAATGGAAAAGACCGTCGGGATTTTTGTCTTTTATTCTTTTGATTTTGATATTCTGCTTAACTTCAATGGATCATTCAAGAGAACATATACGATTCATCTCTTTGATCTTCCGTTCTTGCATCAGAACTTTTGATAGAGTTAGATTCTATGTAGAGGTGCTCTGGATGCGGATGACTGAGAAAATCATGATGAGAAATAGCCCAACCGTAGGCACCCGCATAACTGAAAAGAAGAATATCTCCAACCCTTACACGTGGAACGGATATATCTCTTGCAAGTACATCATTAGGAGTGCACAGCTCCCCTGCTACAGTAATCACAGACTCGTTTACTTCAGGACGCGTGAAGGGGTATGGCCACTTTTCTACTGGTACGATTGTAAAAGGATGACTCTGTTTCCATGCTGCCGGGAGTCTTAAGTGATGGCTTCCCCCGCGAACCACACAAAAATTTTTACCATGATTTTGCTTGATATCTAATACCTCCGCTGCATAGTAGCCGCATGAAGAAGTGATGTATCGACCACATTCAAACAACGTCTGCCAATTGGCATCTTTGTGCTTCTCTACTACTTTTTTTACACACTTCATAAAGTCATCCCAATCAAACTGCTCTTCTACATCTTGGTAGTTGATCCCAATACCTCCGCCTACATTTATATAAGAGATATCTATATCCCACTCTTTTTGCCAAGTTTTTTCCATTTCAAAGCAATGGTCTACAAAGTAAGCATGGGTCTTGGAATCACCATTATTAGACATCGCGTGAAAATGGAAACCGAGGAGTTTCAAATTCGGCAAACATTTTGCTAAAGCAATCGCATTGGGCACTTCTACTTCATCAATTCCAAATTGTGTCGGTACACCTGCCATTTTCAATTGTGCGTTTGGAACGGAACTACGTAGATTGACACGCAGCAAAATTGATACGGTAGTCCCTTTTTGACTGGCAATGTGATTGACCAACTGTAATTCATGTAAACTCTCGACATGAAGCAAAGTAACTCCGTAATGAATAGCCCCTTCAATCTCCTTCTGTGTTTTCCCAGGTCCGCCGAACAGGATGGGGATTTTCTTATCCACAGCCCTGACTTTCTCGATTTCCCCTAGTGAAGCTACTTCAAACCCATGAACAATCGGAGCTAAGGTTTTAAGAAGAGTCACGTCTGAGTTTGCTTTAATTGCATAAAATAAACGACAGCTTGACGGAAGAGTTGTCATTAATCGATGCACATGATGACGCAGTTTCGATAAGTCATATAAATAGGCACAAAAAGGATTCTCTCGTTCCATCCTGAGAGATTGCACGATTTTTTCCATCATGTTCTACACTCCCATATATATTGATAATTACAATTTCAAGATTTGGCGTCTTCTTATTACAATGACTGAGGTTGTTACAATACAACCTAATCCCATCACACCCCCTGCCCATAGAGTTCCTGCCCATGTGGCAATTGCCCCAATGAGTAGCGCTCCTAACGGAATAAAGCCTCTATCCATTAAGGCAATACTCAAAATCCTTCCGCGCAGTCGATCAGGAACGTGCATCTGTAAAGTAATACGGCTCAATGTTCGGTAGGTCTGACTCGTTAAACCGACAAGAAACATAGCTGTACCTGCTACGAACAGATTTTTGGTTCCTATGAATAAAAGCAAAGAAAAGCCAAAACCCATAATGGAATAAATCAGCCACTTTCCCGTGCCTTTGATCTCTTTACCAAGAGAAAGCCATGTCGTACCAACTATAGCACCGATAGATGAAACAGATAAAAGCATTCCAAATCCTTCAGGTCCAAGGTTTAAAAGATCTCTAGCAAATAATGGCATCATCGTTGTATAAGGAAACCCAAATACCATGGGTACAATAGCTAAAATGAGTAAAGATTGAATGGATGGTTGATTCTTTACATAATCTGCTGCCTCACGAAGAGTTGTGTTCTCTCCTTCCTTTTTATCAGGGGTTGGAAAGGAATCAGTACGAATCATAAGTAAAGAGAATAGTACACCTAACGTACCCCACGCATTGATATAAAATAAATTGGCAATATCGATAATGGCAAGCAATGCTCCTGCAATCGCCGGTCCAATAATACGAGAAAGATTAATGACCATTGTATTAATAGCGATTGCACTTGCCATAGAGCTTTGAGGCACGAGATTTGGTACTAACGCATTACGAATAGGCGGGTCCATAGCTGCAAGCATAGACCGTAATGTGACAATGAATGCAAAAAGCCAAAATGACTGTCTTGCCTCGATAAGATAGCCAAGGCAAAACGTCAATAACATCATTCCTATTTGAAGCCAAATTAATAATTTTCGTCTATCGTATCGATCAGCCAAGATGCCTGCCGGTACACTGAGTAAAAAAGTTGGGGCCAAACGGCAAGCATTCATTAACCCCAAATGAAGCGGGGAGTTCGTCAATTGTAATACAGCCCAATTTAGGGCGACTAAATCCATCCAATCCCCTACTCGTGTCACCAAACTCCCAGACATAAAAATTCTGAACGTTCTTGAGTGAAGAGCAAAGCTTGATGATTTCTGAAACGGAACATCTATTTGTGCCATGATCCCTTATTCTTCCTTCCGACTAAATTCGTGAAGAGGATTGGGGACGATTGCGTAGGAATATTCTTTTCCTTCAGGTTCTAAGCGCATTTTTGTAAGTGCCTTGTGATCTACTTCAGCTTGATATAATGCTTTCCTGTCTATGCGTACGCTTTCGGCATATTGGGGCAAGGATTCAAGTTGATCAAAGACTTTTTCGCAAATCCGATGAATCTCCTGCCACAACTCTCCTTCCCCTAAGCCAAAATGCTTGCATACTTGTAGAATTAACTCCCCGCAGTGATTCTGTAATACAGTATAAAATACCTTATTATGCATTTCCTTTAGACTATCCGTCATCGTGACGGAACCAGGATAAAATTGCACTTGAACTTGATGTTGTTGAAGCCTGCTTCGATAAATTCTAGTTCCTCCCCAATCGCGAAAAAGCATTCGAACAGGACGCCCCTCTTTAAATATCATCACACTGTTTTGCAAGTGACCTTCTAAACCAATTCCGTACTTTACCATGAGGGTAAGAAAGCCTGGAAGTGCGATCGAAACATACTCTGAGACGAACTGAAACGCTGCCTTACGAAATGACGTTTCCTTCCTTTTTTCAGCATACCTTTCAATTAATTCAACAAGAATCAGCTTTTCTGTGATCGGGGATTCAGCAAAAAGTGAACTTCCAACGATAGCTACTTCGTCCAACGCTACAAATGTTTCTACATTCTCACGTATCACAGCAGATAGATTTCTGCTTTTTAGCTGATGATTACCTTTAAGACCTTCTGTTTCTTTACTTTTGAAATTAAATCCTGCACATTCACAGACAGGTACAAACTTTTCAACAAGGTCTTGTTCCTGTTGCATAATGGAACGAATGAGCCGAGTAAAAACCGTTGAGTTGTTTGTAGTATTTGCGGATATGGAGCGAACAGTAGAAGTCATCTGACTGTTGACTGCTACTTTTATCGCATACTTCCTCGTCTCCCCGTTCACAAGAGGAACAACTGTTCGAAAAGAAGATGTTGCCCCACTTGAAATGATTATGCCGCGTATAGGAACCACGATCTGTTCCTTGATTTCTAGGTGGTAGATGTCTGGTATCGCCTTTTCCAGTTGCCACGGATGCACAGGGACCAACACATAATCGTTAACAAAAAGACCTTGTCCTGCGAATTCTCGTTCAACTTCCTTTGATAATTCTGGATACTCTTTAAAGAGAAATGCATTCGCATCCTCTTCATTTTCCTTTATAACGCACCACTCCATAAAATCCTTCCGAATTCCGACAAACTGAATATCAGCTACTCCATCAAATTCTGGTGCGTAACGAAACACATCTTTTGGTTCCATGTCTATTTTGGTTTTAGCACCTGGATGAAGATTATGTCCTTCTACGGATAATTGTTCAAAAAACAAACTTGAATCAAATTTATGATCTTGTCTCTTTTGTGACAGTACCCAATCGATGGCAGTTGTGATTCCGTGTTCTTCTGCTTTTTGTTGAAGTTCTTTTTTTTTCTGTTCCCAATAGGCATGGGAAAGTGCTAGATTGGCACTTCCGTTTACTAATTCTTCAGCTAGTTTCACCCAAGCGCTTTGCTCTCTTTCCTGGTGAAGCTCTTCCTTATGGCGCATCAACTGGAGCAGTTCAACAGAGTGTTCTATTGTTCTAACTCCATCTTTAGTAACATGTAAAATAACCCCATCTACTTCTACTCGGTTAAATGCATAGGTTCGACTTATAGGAATCACGAGACATTCTCTCACACAAAGAGGATATAATTTGTATATTTTACTATTTTCTAAGCCGTATGTATGGAGCGTTTGAATAATCATTTGCCAATACTCATCAATGGCTGGAACATTTAAAGCGTGAATGGAGTCAATAACGTACAGATCATGCGAACTTGAAGTAAGTCCCATGATATCTTCACGCAACATGGCCTCTGCTAGCCGACGCAAAATCCCTAGACGCCCTCTTGCGAGAGATAACACATATGCAGAAACCATATCAGGATAATTGGTTTGTAAAAAAGTGAGGATTTTTAATTCATCTTGCAACATGAGTCCCTGTCTGTAATTCTTATATGCCGTACGCAGAACATCGGTCTCCAGAAGTCGAGTTGAACTTACGCTCATGACTGAATCTCTCCTTTCCATCCCATCATAGGATTGGGAACTTTCATAAATGAATAGGCTGTAATATCTCCTCGTAGTCGCATAGTCGTTAGGGCCTTTAAGTCAATCATAGGTTGAAAAAGAGCTTGCTCATCTGTTGCAGCCTGTTCTGCAATGTAAGGGTCACTCTTCAGTTCTTCAAAAACAGCTTTACATACTCCAATAACCTGCTTCCAAAGCTTCTCCTCATCGATTCCCAGGGTACGAACGATGCATGTGATTAATTCAGCCAAATGGTTCTGCATGACGGAATACAAGATAATATTTCGTAGTTGACTTTCTTTTTCTGTTACTATGGAGGAGCCTGGATAAAACTCTGCTTGAAATCCTTGCTTCCTCAATCTTTCTGGTAAAATTTTCACACCGCCGAAGTCTCTTAAAAGAATACGTACCAGCTCGCCATTACGAAAAACAGAAACACTATTTTGCATATGACCTTCTAAACTAATTCCATACCGTACCATCAAGGTTAAAAAGCCCGGTAACGATGCTTGAGCATATCTTTGGATAAATAAATATGTCGCCTCTGCTAAATCAGACAAACCATAATGCCCAGCTAGTTCCTCTATTAATTCAACCGCGATAGGCTTACCACTGATCGGAGACTCCGCTAAAAGCGCTGCAGCAGCCATAGGAATTTCCTCTTCGTTTTTGACATGGTTCTCAGGATTCTCCCGCAGGATGGACGCTAAATTGGCCTGTAGTGTCCATCGCTCATCTCCCGACAACGTTGGATTTATCGGTTGGAAATAAACACCTGCACGCTCTTGAAGTACAACAAATTTTCCCGCAAAATCATTTTCTCTTTCTTGTATGTTAGCTAATATCTTCGAAAGAATGGGCCCATTTTCCACAGAATTAGGTGAAACGGTACGTACAGCACTGGTGGTTTGTACATTGACTGCTGTTTTTATATGATGCTTTCTCTGCCCACGGTTTTGAATGGGAGCTAAAGAGCGAAAAGAAACCAATGACTGTGTCGGAATACGAAAGTCTGAAATAGGAACAATTCTCTTCTGTTCAATCTCTTTTTTGTACAGGGGGTATACTGTATGATCAAACTGCCACGGATGTACGGGGATCAATTCAAACTGGATAGGATTTAATCCCTGCTTTTGTAATGTTTTTTCAACGAATGATTGTAAGCCTTCATACTCTTGGTACAGACGAGTTGTCACGGTGTATCCATCGATGGATGTGGTGTGACAACAGTTTTTGACAATCGCCGCAAGTGCTACCTCTGGAGTGGCGCCCCATTCTGGTGAATATCGGATGACATCAGCTACATCAAGACCAAACTTCGTCTTAGCTCCAGGATGTAGAGGATGACCTTCCACTACCCATTGTTCATAAAAAGCCAGTGGACTAAAGTTCCTGTTGTCCTTACTCTGTTTGACCACCCATTCTAAGGAGGTCTGTATATGTTCTAATTTAGCTATAGTAGCTAACTCCCGTTTTCTTCGGACAGCACCTACCAATGCTAAGGTTAGATTCGCTACTCCGTTTTGAATCTCCATTTTGAATCGTTGAAACTGCTCTTCTGTTGCTTCGTTTAACAATCCTTCTTGCCTTAATAACTCTAGAAGTTCAACAGGGTGTGTAAGTACTCTAGAATACTCACGACCATAAACAACAGCATCACCTTCTACATCAAATCTTCCAAGTGAATGCCGCTTCTTGACGGCAGTTTGCAGCGTTTTTCCACTAGGCAGCTTAATGCAGATGCTTGTTCCAACTCCTTCTAGCCAGGAAACTCTCTCTGCTTCGATTAGCTTTTCTCGTATAAGTGCCTGAAATAGACGCTGAAAGATACCTCTTCGTCCTGCCTGAAGATTCGTTAGGTACCCTTCTTCCAATTCTGGTTCTTTACTCCTAATGTAACTTAAAGTTTTTAACTCCTCCTCATCAAAAGCCTCTTTTTGTGTACCTCTTGTACTTTCGGTTTGTATCGTACTCATTTCTACACATCCTTTTTCAGAAACCTTGTTGACAATCTCCAATACTGATAATGATAATTATTATCAATCAGTGATCTGAGTTTTATAATAATTGATAACGATTATCATTGTCAACTAACTTAAGTCCTAAAAATACCTTCATGAATGATAGAATTTCATTTTTTTGATCGCTACCGAAAAAAAGTCTTTTTAACTCTCTCATTTAAATTAACACCAAAATAGATTCAAGCTTTTTTTACCCTGATCTTTTTTAAGTCTGAATGGACAGTATTTTATGTACCCCTTGTTAATACAATTTTAAAAATACCTTTTTAATCAGAACGCTTTCATGGGAGCGACGAAGGATATCGCCATGTTTATGCAATTATTAAAACCAGAAGCTGCTCGCTATCAGATACCCCCCTGTAAAGAGCAGGATATTGTACGTTATTATTCGAAACGCTCTTTGACTGATCCATTTAAACAAGAATTGTCCAAGCAGTATGCCAACTAATAAGGAAGGTACCGCAATGAGAGATGAAATCCACGCCTCTTTACTCGTTCCGCCAAATGATATCTGCATAATTAAGCTGATGAAGTAGACAAAGAGATAGTAGGCTAAGGTGGTACTGCGAAGAAGCGCTTTACCAGTGCCAACGCTGGAAAAGTAGAGTAATAAAGGCGGACCTGGTACACCGATGCTCGTTGTTAGCAGTCCTGAGATTCCTCCGGACAAAATATCTCTGTTCTTTGTTTGATGTATCGAAAGTTGACAGATAAGCAAGACCGTTAAAATGAGAATAAGCCCGCCAACTGCCATTTTTAATAATCGAACATCAATATAAAGATAAATAAAAAGTCCTAAAACAAGCCCAGCTATGCTGCCTTTAATGAGTCTGAATAACAGAGGTTTGTCTACCTCGTTTCCGATTTTAAAAATCATGAACAGAGAGAGACATAGTGAGAGGATCATATTAATTTGGATTGCAGTGTGCGCCGGGTAGATTATTAACAAAAATGGAGTGCCAACTATGGAAAAGCCGTATCCGGTACTGGCTTGTAATAAGGAAGCTATTAAAACAATAATGACAAGCAGGATCCAATTTTCCATAACTCCACACTCCCCCGACATATTAAAGGGAACGAAATGGATGTTTCGCTCCCGACTGTTTTAGAATTTAATGTCCGCCCAGATAAGCCATTTTAACTTGTTCACTTGATGTCAGTTCTTCTGCGTCGCCGGAGAGGGCGATCCGGCCCGTTTCAACGACATAAGCACGGTCGGCAATCGAAAGTGCCAGGTTGGCGTTTTGTTCGACCAGAAGGATTGTCGTGCCTGTCTGGTTGATTTCCTCGATAATTCGGAAAATTGTTTTCACCAGCAAGGGAGCCAGTCCCATTGAAGGTTCATCAAGGAGCAGCAGCCGTGGTTTCGCCATAAGTGCGCGGCCCATCGCAAGCATCTGCTGCTCCCCGCCTGACAGGGTCCCTGCCTGCTGCTTGAGGCGTTCAAGCAATCTTGGAAAAAGCTCAAATACTTTATCAAGATCCTGTTTGATTCCTTCTTTATCCTTCCGCAAGTATGCTCCCAATTGCAGGTTTTCTTCGACCGTCATGTTGGCAAATACGCGGCGGCCTTCCGGAACATGGGAGATTCCCTGCTTCACAATTGTCTGGGCCGCCTTGCCGCCGATTGATTTGCCCTCATAGACGATTTTGCCCTGCTTTGGCTTTAAGAGGCCGGAGATTGTTTTTAACAGCGTGCTTTTCCCGGCACCGTTCGCCCCGATCAGCGTTACGATTTCGCCTTCATTAATTTCCAGGGAAACGCCTTTGATTGCCTGGATATTACCGTAATATACATTGATACCGTCTACCTTTAACATTTATGAAACCTCCTCGCCGAGATACGCTTCGATAACTTTTGGGTCATTTCTAATTTCTGCTGGCGTACCCTGTGCGATCAGCTGTCCGTGGTCCAACACATAAATTCGGTCACAAACGCCCATAACAAGCGCCATATCGTGCTCGATAAGCAAAACGGTCAGATCGAATTTTTCCCTGATGAGCGCGATCAGCTTCATCAGTTCCTGCGTTTCCTGCGGGTTCATCCCCGCTGCCGGTTCATCCAAAAGCAATAGCTTCGGATTCGCGGCAAGTGCCCGCGCGATTTCGAGACGGCGCTGCTGTCCATATGGGAGATTCTTTGCTTTTTCATTCATAAATCGATCGAGGTTAAAAATTTTCAAAAACTCGACTGCTTTTTCATGCATTTCTGTTTCCCCTGAAAAATGGCCGGGGACCCGGAATATCGAGCTTGCGATTGAATGCTTTGCCAGCGAATGGTAGGCCACTTTTACATTATCAATCACGGAAAGTTCACTGAACAGACGGATATTCTGGAAAGTACGGCTGATTCCCTTTCTCGTGATCTTATAGGGAGCCTGCTTGTTCAGCTTCTCTCCGTTTAAAGAAATGCTGCCTTCTGTTGGCACGTAAACGCCTGTGAGCAGATTGAAGAAGGTGGTTTTCCCTGCGCCGTTTGGGCCGATCAGACCGACAAGTTCCCCGCGATCCAATTCCACATTGACGCCTTGTACTGCTTTCAAGCCTCCAAACTGGATGCCGGCGTTATCTACCTTAAGCAACGGTGTGTTGGTTGTCATCCTTAGGACCCCCTTCAACGCTTTTCTTTTTCTTGAAAAATGACGTGATTTCCCGCGTGCCCATCAAGCCTTGTGGACGGTAAATCATCATCACGATCAAGAGAATACTGTAAATGACCATCCTTGTTTCAGGGAAGTCCTGCAGGAATGTGGAGATGATGGTCAGCAGTATCGCGGCAACTACCGCGCCAGACATGCTGCCAAGCCCGCCGAGTACAACATAGATCAAGATGTCAAACGACTTTAAGAAACCGAAATTCGAAGGCTGGATAATGTAAAAGTTATGAGCATACAAGGAACCGGCTATCCCGGCAAAGAAGGAACCAATGACAAAGGCAACAACCTTATAATAAGTTGTGTTGATTCCCATTGCGTCTGCAGCCGTTTCATCTTCACGGATGGAAATACAGGCTCGCCCGTGCGTTGAATTCGTAAAGTTTCTAATGACTAGGAGGGTGATCATCATGCAAACGAAAACCCATGGCCAGGTAGTCAAATGGGATACTTGCAAGCCGCTGGCACCGCCGACGTAGTCAATGTTTAAAAACACAATCCGGACAATTTCCCCGAAACCCAGTGTAGCAATCGCTAGGTAGTCCCCCTTAAGGCGCAAGCTTGGAATTCCGATGACAAGCCCGGCAATCGCTGCCACGAGTCCGCCCATTATGATCGCCAAAGGAAATGGCAGCCCTAATTTCATCGATACAACCGCTGATGCGTAGGCACCAACCGCCAGAAATCCTGCATGTCCGATTGAAAACTGGCCGGTGATCCCAATGATGAGATGAAGACTGACCGCAAGGATAATATTGATTCCCATGAAAAAGATCGTATTAATATAAAACCCGTTCAAATATTCACCGATTATCAAAAATTGAATAATGGCAAATAAAATAATAGACAATAAGATTGAGAGCCAAAAACCTTTTGCACTTTTAAGAATAGTCATCTCTTTGTCTCCCCTACACTTTTTCTCTTCTGTTTTTTCCGAACAAGCCTGACGGAAGGAAGATAAGGATTAAGATAAGAACAATAAATGCTACTGCATCGCGCCACAAAGAGTATCCGGCAGCACTGACCAGTGATTCAACCACTCCCAAAAGCAATCCGCCGACCATTGCTCCAGGGATGATGCCGATTCCACCAAGAACAGCGGCAACGAATGCCTTCAATCCCGGAATAATCCCCATCAAGGGCTCGATTTTGCTGTAATAGGTTCCGAAAATGACTCCGGCAGCTCCTGCCAGCGCCGATCCGATTGCAAATGTGGCCGAGATCGTGTTATTGACGTTAATCCCCATTAGCTTGGCAGCTTCTGCATCGAACGAAACGGCACGCATCGCTTTTCCGATTTTTGTTTTATGGACAACGAATTGTAGGATAATCATGAGAACAACAGATGTACAAAGGATGAAGATGGACTGGCTATTTATTGAAACTCCTAAAATCGAGATTTTTTCAGTAGGAAGGACACCTGACGGGTACGCTTCAGGCTGTGCCCCGCGGAAATAGATAAAGCCATATTCAATAAGCAATGAAACGCCGATTGCCGTGATCAACGCCGCGATTCTTGTCGCGTTGCGCAAAGGCTTGTATGCGATTCGCTCAATAATGACACCGAAGATAGCCGTCACTGCCATCGTTAACAGCAAGGCCGGGAAAAAAGACAAATCCAAGAGCGTGATTGAATAAAAGCCCACGAAGGCTCCTACCATAAAGACATCACCATGAGCAAAATTAATGAGCTTAACAATTCCATATACCATTGTGTAACCGAGAGCGATCAGGGCATAGATACTGCCGAGGGATATTCCGTTTATAAGCTGTTGTATGAGTTCCATTTCCGACTCCCCTTGGTTTAAAGAGTTAAACATAAATAGGGGGACAGGCCCCTATTCTTAGATGAACCTGTCCTGCCTTTTAACGCGGGCTTCCAGCTTTCGCCGGGAGCTGATGTTTTTTTATTCCGGATCAACTTTTGTTGCAAATTTTTGTTCTCCATTTTCATACTTTAGAATGGATGCTGATTTAATTGGATCGTGGTTTTCATTCAAGGTCACATTTCCTGAAACCAGCGCTAGATCCTTTGTTTTAGCAAGAGCTTCCTTGATTTTCTCAGGGCTTGCATCTCCAGCACGTTTGATTGCATCCGCTAGCATATAGCCAGTGTCATATCCAAGGGCAGCGAAGCCGTCCGGAGTGTCCTTGTACTTAGCTTTATATGCTTTTACGAATTCCTGGATCTTTTCGTCAGGGTCAGCTGCAGAATAGTGGTTTGTGATAAACGTATTGTTCAATGCTTCATTACCGGCAATTTCAACTAGCTTCGGAGAATCCCAGCCGTCTCCGCCCATGATCGGTACATCGATTCCAGCTTCGCGGGCTTGTTTCACAATTAAGCCTACTTCTTCATAATAACCAGGCAGGAAGATGAAGTCCGGTTTAGCAGATTTGATACGTGTAAGTGTCGCACGGAAATCTGTATCCTTCGCCACATAAGCTTCCTTGGCGACGATTTTGCCGCCCGCTTTTGTATAAGAATCTGTAAACGCTTTTGCCAGACCTTTGGAATAATCACTGGCACTGTCAATAAACACAGCAGCATTTTTGGATTGGAACTCATCTTTCGCATAGTTGGCAGCTACTGTGCCCTGGAATGGATCGATAAAGCACGTTCTAAACACATATTCGTTTACTTTGCCGTCTTTGTTGGTAATGTCAGGATTTGTTCCTGTCGGCGTGATCAAAGGAATCTTGTTATCTGTGGCAATCTGTACCTGGGCCAATGTGTTTGTACTGGTCGCAGCACCGACAATCGCAGCAACCTTATCCTGGGTTGCCAGTTTCAATGCACCGTTGGTAGCTTCTGCCGCATCAGACTTATTATCGACTTTGACGATTTTCAACTTCTTGCCGTCAATGCCTTCTTTGTTGATCTCATCAACTGCAAGCTGTAAGCCTTGCGATGCAGATTGTCCATAAGAAGCAACTCCGCCCGACAATTCAACGTTAGCCCCGATCTTGATTTCTTTTCCTCCGCCAGATCCGCCGCTCTCTTCAGCACCGCCGCAGCCAGCCAGAAGAAGTCCGGCACTTAATGACAGCGAAAGCATGACGCCGCCTACTTTTCTTTTTTTCATTCATGTTTCCCCCTGTTTTTAATTTTTGCACATTCTCTAAATTCTGTGATTCAACCCTAGAAAATATGCAAGATTAACAAAATAATCAAGATTGCTAATAAAAGTAATATTCTGAAAGTATTTTATCCTATTCTAGCCAATACGTCTAGATACTATTCTTAAATATTTTTTCACAAAACTACTGACACTGTAGTAAAATCTATGCTTTTTTCAGATGATTGCTATAATAATCCAGGAAAATATTATTCTATTGAAATAAGAAAAGAAAAGCGTTCGTGTCCCGTTGGCAGACACACACATGTCTGGATGCACTGCCCTGCTAAATCCCTATCATCCACTAATTATCTTGGAAAAGTTATACTTTATTATGCTAAAAGACCCAGACTGTTGCTCAGCCTGGGTCTTCGCGGTATAAAAATTTAATTATTTTTCGTCATTTACCCGTTTGATCGGGATATCTTTTACAATTTCCCTGACAACCCAGCTGGCCGCAATCAAGCCGGCCGCCGAAGGAACAAAAGCGTTAGAAGAAGGGGGCATCTGCGCTTTGCGGATCTTTGCGGCATCGTTCCCTACTTCTTTGCGGACATCCTCCCTGATAACGATTGGGCTTTCATCAGAGAAAATAACCGGCACGCCGCCTTTAATTCCTTCCTTGCTCAGTTTCTTGCGGATCACCTTTGCAATCGGATCAGTATGCGTTTTAGAAATATCCGCAATCCGGAACCGGGTCGGGTCCATTTTATTCGCTGCCCCCATACTTGAAATCAGCGGAATATTGCGCTTGAGGCATTCTTTCATCAAATGGATTTTATAAACGATTGTATCTGATGCATCTATGACATAGTCTAATCCATAGCTGAAAAACTCTTCATACGTTTCTTCGGTATAAAACATTTTTAACGAAATGACTTCACACTCCGGATTAATATCCTTGATCCGCTCCTTCATCAAATCCGCTTTGAACATACCGACAGTGGATAATAAAGCATGCAGCTGCCGATTCACATTCGTGATGTCCACATCATCCTTATCCACCAAAATCAGCCGTCCCACTCCGGAACGCGCAAGCGCCTCAACCGCGAACGTCCCTACGCCGCCAATCCCGAGGATCGCCACAGATGTATTCTTTACTAACTCAAGCCCTTCCTTGCCAATCGCCAACTCATTACGCGAAAATTGATGCAACATTTGAATACCAGCTCCAAACCAAATCTCTTTACTATTACAATTCCCAAAGACGAATATAACATAAACATTGTTTAAAACAAGTGATCCAGTATGAAATAGTGCCAATGCTGGGTCAGTTGGCTACAACACGGTCACTTTCCCAGATTTACAACAGAACTTTAAATTGTGCAACACACCATGAGCGATTTTGAAGTTTAAGAGCTATTATCAGAATTTATGAGCGATTACTCAGATTTATGAGCTTTTGCTGAAGTTTATGAGCTCTTGCTGAAGTTTTTGGGCTATCATTACCGTTTCCATTCTTTTTTATATTTAGCTTGCCGCGATCTTTTATTTACTACTATAAACGAAATCTAGTCATTTATTTTTACCCGCAATGCTGCCTTATATTATAATATCCTAGTAGAAACTGAATATAGGAGAGAAATTCATGAAAAAACGAAAACGGAAGAAAGGTAAAACCATTTTCGTATTGCTTATTCTTTTTTTCATTTTTATAATGATAAAGCAAGTGATGCAGGTTTCAATTATTGAAGAATCGTCTTCTATTATCAGCAACGATCCATTTGAAGATGCAAAAAAATATAGTCCGATTATTCGCGATGAATTAGAAAAGTATCATCTTGAAGAATACACAACAGTCCTTCTAGCATTAATGCAGCAAGAGAGCAGGGGCAAAGGCGGCGATCCTATGCAGGCTTCTGAATCAGCGGGATTAGCGCCAAATACCATTAAGGATCCAAAGCAAAGCATCAAACAGGGTGTCAATCATTTTCAGCGCGCTGTAACATATGGAAATCAAAAGAAAGTCGATTTTCCAACGATTATCCAGGCCTATAACATGGGAATCGGTTATATTGACTATGCCGCGCAGCATGGCGGCAAGCATACCGAGGAGCTAGCTAAGAAGTTCTCCCTGCTCCAGGTAAACAAAAAACCGAAAGTCTACAATTGCGGGGGGAATAAAAATAATTTCCGCTACCCATACTGTTACGGAGATTTTACCTACAGTACAAAAGTCGCGAAAAATATTGAATCTATTGCCGATAGCGTACCTGTAAATAGCGGCACGGCCGATGAAGCTTTTTAAACGACGAGTAAAAGGAGGAACCCAGCATGTTCACCACGATCCCGCCAAAAGGCGAATATCTTAAATTCACCGATGAGAATGAATATATGCACAAGACCAAATCCTGGGGTCTGTTGTCTGCCTCAGCCAGGGCTCCAAAAAAGGAATTTATGTACAAACGGGAAAACACGACATACACCGTTACCATTAAGGGGTATGAAACCGATGGGACTCATGAGACAGCGGTCGTCTCCTTTTCCAACGAAGCCCTTCACTGTGTCCATCCCGCTTATTTAAAGGAAATGCAGAGCGCTTCTTTTGGCAAAGAATCTGTACTTAATTCACAAGAAGCAACCTCCTCTGGAGAATTGCCTGAAGCTGGAGAGCCGGCTCAAGATAAGCAGTTGAAGAAAAAAAAGAAAGAACCCAAAGAAAAAACGTCAAAAGCCGTACTTGAACTACCGGGAGAAAAAGTGTCGTTTGAAGCGGTGGTAAAAGAGTTTGCAACGAAATACAACCACTTCAATGAAAGCGAAGATGAAATCCTGATATTGGAACACGTTAAAATCACTGGAGAAAATCCATTAGAGGTTGGAGAAGCGTGGTGCGGCTACAGCAATACCCTGAAAAAACAGGAGCTTGCAATAGGCAACTCGATCACATTTGACGCGAAGATCGTTGATAAAAAATTCAATAAAGATATACGATACAAAATTAACAACCCTTCGAAGATTGCCAAACAATCCTAATGTTTCCTAATAATTCGTCGTTTACTTTACAATTATAATGGATATACATATAATAAGGATATACAGCTTACATTAAGAAAGGGACACCAGCTGCTAACTGGTATCCCTGACATACAGCTAACTGCAAGAAGAGCAGCAGCCCTAAGATTGAGAAAAGAAATAACCTATCCCCGAACTTTGGTTGGTGCAGGGTGGGTTATTTCTTTTTTTGGTGTAAAGAAATAACTACAACGAATACTGATACGATTAAGGCTGAAAAATTAATTGCAACCATTAGCGCTTCAAATATCGTCATAAGTGGCACACCTTCCTCCTTTGAAGGAGTGGCCACTGCCCACCCTGCTATATAGCTGTACAACTACATTATAGCATACTGCTAATATATGGATACAAAAATGATATTACTTTTTCAATAGGCCAACTACTCCAATTTGTAGTATGCTTTTATAAATCTTTTTCGCAGTATGGACAATGCAAAAACCCAAATCCCAAGCACCTGGAAAAAGGAGCTTACCATTTGGGTTTTTACTTATGATATATATTGATTTATTGCCTATGTATGGGCGTAAGAGTCCCAATCGTGCCGTTTATGCCTTTGTTTTGAACCCGCTCTCCGCAGGTGGGTGCACTGTTCCGCACGTTTGTAAGTCCTCTCTTATGGAGGCATTTACGCTGCCCGGAAACTTGGGCTCCCGTAACTATAAGTGTTCGGTCAAAACTTATAGGTTAAAGAACGTACACATCAGGACTCTTACTAACTTGAAATTATCATATCATATCCGCTGTTTTCGTTTCAAGCGAACAGGAGTGGGAAAATGTTACTGTTTTTTTAAACTACCTTGTCCGACAGCCTCAGCATTTGTAGCGGGCTGCTTACTTCTCTTTTCTACCAGTGAAAGATGAAGCTCCTCAAGCTGGGCCTCGCTGACGGTTCCAGGAGCATCGGTCAACAAATCGCTCGCGCTTGCCGTTTTTGGGAAGGCAATCGTATCCCGGAGGTTTGTACGTCCTGCAAGGAGCATGACCAGGCGGTCGAGGCCGAGTGCGATTCCGCCATGCGGAGGAGTTCCATATTCAAATGCTTCCATGAGGAAACCGAACTGCTCGTTCGCCTCTTCCGGCGTAAAGCCGAGTACTTCAAACATTTTTTCCTGGATATCACGTTCGAAAATACGCAGCGAGCCTCCGCCGAGCTCATAGCCGTTCAATACAAGGTCATAAGCCTGGGCACGGACATTCGCAGGGTCGGTTTCAAGCTTCTCGAGGTCTTCTCTTACCGGCATCGTGAACGGATGATGCGCTGCGAAATAGCGGCCTGCTTCTTCATCGTATTCCAATAACGGCCAATCAACGACCCAGAGTAAGTTGAATAATTCCTGGTCAATCAGCTGTCTTTCTTTTCCGAGCTTTAAACGGAGAGCGCCAAGGGAATCTGCGACCACACTCTTCTTATCAGCGACAAACAGCAAAAGATCTCCTTCTGCTGCCTCTGTCGCCTGGCTCAGTTTCTGCTGATCATCTTCGTTAAAGAATTTCGCAATCGGTCCTTTTACTCCGTCTGCTTCGATTTTTACCCAAGCCAGGCCTTTAGCACCGTAAACTGCGGCGAACTCTCCTAAAGCATCGATATCTTTGCGGGAATAATCGGCAGCGCCCCCCTTTACGTTCAGCGCTTTTACTTCGCCGCCGTTTGCAACAGCGCCGGAGAACACTTTAAAGCCGCTGTCTGCGACCAGTTCGGAAACATTGATCAGTTCCATCGCAAAGCGCGTGTCGGGCTTATCAGAGCCATAACGGCTCATTGCTTCGTCATAGGTCATTCTTGGAAACGGGAAGGTAACGTCGCGGCCTTTGACTTCCTTCATGACTTTAGCCATCATTTCTTCGGTCAACGAGATGATATCTTCCTGGCTCATGAAGCTTGTTTCAATATCGATCTGGGTAAATTCAGGCTGCCTGTCTGCGCGCAAATCTTCATCGCGGAAGCAGCGGGCAATCTGGTAATAACGTTCAACCCCGGACACCATCAACATCTGTTTAAAAAGTTGCGGTGATTGCGGCAGGGCATAGAATTCACCATCATGCACACGGCTTGGCACTAAATAGTCACGCGCCCCCTCAGGTGTGCTTTTCGTCAGAATCGGCGTTTCAATATCGAGAAAGCCTTCACCGTCGAGATAATCACGGACTGCCTTGGTTGTCTTGTGGCGCATTTTCAGTGTGTCAAACATAACCGGGCGCCTCAAATCCAGGTAACGGTATTTCAAACGGAGATCTTCTGATACTTCCGTTTTGTCGGCGATGGTAAATGGAGGAGTCTTTGCTTCATTCACAATGGAAACAGACTCTGCCAATATTTCGATTTTTCCGGTGGAGATGTTTTTGTTCACATTTGATTCGTCGCGGAGAATGACTGTTCCTTCGATATCGAGAACGTACTCACTGCGGACCTTTTCGGCTGTTTGCAGCGATTCTTTTGATACATCCGGGTTAAATACAACCTGGACGATGCCTGTTCTGTCCCTAAAGTCGATAAAAATCAAACCGCCGAGATCCCTTCGTTTTTGGACCCACCCTTTTAAGGTCACTTTTTCCCCGATAGCTGTTTCGGTTACTTCCCCACAGAAATATGATCTGCCAAACATACCGTTTTCCTCCTTAAGCCTTCAGCTTTTTAAAATTATCGACAAATGAAGCAAGGTCCATTTCTATCTGGTTGCCCGTCTCCATATTTTTCACGTTTATTTTATTGCTTGCTAATTCGTCATCCCCGAGAATGGCAACAAATTTTGCCTGAAGCCGGTCCGCTGATTTAAATTGTGCCTTTGCTTTTCGGTCCTGATAGTCCTTTTCGACGGTAAACCCGGCATTTCTCAGCTCATAGGCGAGCTTGACGGTGTAATCCTTTGCCGCCTCTCCCAGGGAAACCAGGTAACAATCGATGCCCTGTTCGATTGGAAGTTCGACCTTTTCTGCCTCGAGTGCGGCAACCAATCTTTCAACGCTTAATGCAAAGCCGATTCCCGGTGTTTCCGGACCGCCGAGTTCTTCGGCAAGTCCGTTGTAGCGTCCGCCGCCGCAAAGCGTTGTAATCGCCCCAAAGCCTTCCGCATCGCTCATCACTTCAAAAGCGGTGTGGTTGTAATAGTCCAGGCCGCGCACAAGGGTCGGGTCAACGACAAATTCAATCTTCAAATCGGTTAAATACTTTTGCACTTTTTCAAAATAAGCTTTCGACTCATCATTTAAATAGTCAATAATCGATGGAGCAGTTTTCATTAGCTCGTGATCCCGGTCTTTTTTACAATCAAGAATGCGCAGCGGATTTTTCTTAAGCCGGTTCTGGCAATCGCTGCAGAATTCTCCGATCCGCGGTTCGAAGTGGTTGATCAAGGCGTTCCGGTGGTTTGTCCTGCTTTCCTTGTCGCCAAGGCTATTAATCACAAGCTTCAGCTTTTTCAAACCAAGCTGTTGATATAAGCCCAGCACCAGCGAAAGTACCTCTGCATCGATCGCCGGATCTGCGCTGCCCAGAGCCTCGATGCCGAATTGTACAAACTGGCGGAAACGGCCTGCCTGCGGACGTTCGTAACGGAACATCGGCCCAAAGTAGAAAAGTTTTACCGGCTGATTCGCCCAGCCAAACATTTTATGCTCAATATACGACCTGACAACAGAAGCCGTTCCTTCCGGTCGAAGCGTGATATCGCGGCCGCCTCGATCCTGGAACGAATACATTTCTTTCTGGACGATATCGGTCGTATCACCGACACCGCGAAGGAATAGTTCTGTATGTTCAAATATTGGCGTCCGTATTTCTTTATATTGATATCTTCTGCATAGATCCCGGGCAGCATTTTCGATGTACTGCCAAATTTCCGTCTGGCCAGGAAGGATATCCTGGGTTCCACGCGGCATTTGAATCGACATTGGTTTTTTCCTCCCTTAATTTATGTCTGTAGCTTTGATTTAAGCGAAACACTTTTCAATCGATATATGATTGGATAAACCAAACAAAAAAACTCCCGGTCCCCTGTAACTTTTCTGTTACAAGGGACGAGAGTTATATTCCCGTGGTGCCACCCTAATTGAAGCATGACGCGAGCATGCTTCCGCTCAATACAGTTAACGCCTGTATACGTCCATCTCCTACTAAAGTTTCAGAGCGAAGCCTACGAAGTGTTCTTTCATTAAGGCAGCATGCGGAAATGCTTTCAGCCGGGCGGCATTTCCTCTCTTTTCATGTGGTTCTTAATTACTCTTCTCCATCAATGGTTATCAGTCAGTATGTATGATATTTATATAATCATACGGACGGTTCTTTAAAATGTCAAGACCATTCAGGCAAATTCCCTAAAGGTTTATGATCGGCCCAATCGCTTCTTCAGTTTTTTGACATCCTTCACACTAAGGCCGAATTCCGAAGCCAGTTCGATATCGCTTGCGCCCTGTTCTCTTTGGATGAAGTCATGAAAGTCTACGCCTAAGAGCTGATTTTCTCCATTAAGGCTCGTCTGTCCTTTTTCACTGAATTTCATTTGGCACCCTCCCTGTAAAAGTCTTTGATAAGTTCCTGTTAACTGACAGTAACATGCGTCTCCATACCTATTCTTTCCTAATCGGCGATTTATTTTCATGAACGAGGAGGGTTTTTTAAAAAAAGATAGAAGTTATATAGCTCACAGAAAAGGGGTCGTTTTTTTAAAGGGGAGATGTTCATGCGTTTTTATCAAAAAGGAAGTTTATTCCTCACTTCTTTGCTTCTTGTTGGCGCGCTTCATCCACTGGGTGATGCAAAAGGAGCGGGAAAAGACGAGCTAACCGTTAAAGGGAAGGTTTTGAATGTCCGGAAGGGTCCCGATATCAGTTCACCGGTTGTGGATGTATTGTTGCAGGACAAGTCTTATCCGATCCTGAAAGAGGATGACGAATGGATTAAAGTTAAAACAGGAACAGGGAAGGAAGGCTGGGTTGCCAAATGGCTGACAGGCGAAGAAAACAGCGGTAAAAAACGGACTATCGGAAAGGGCCGCATCATTTCCGGGGATGTCCGCGTACGAACCGGGCCCGACACTTCCTATAACCTCGCAGGTTCTCTAAAAAAGGGAAGCAAAGTTGAAATTCTAGAGCAGCAAGGAACTTGGGCATACATACAAACCAAAAAAGTAACCGGCTGGATAGCAGAAAAATTCATCAGCCAAGAATCGATTACAGGGACTGAAAAAACAGAAGTTCCAGCTCATGCGGTGCTTGCTGACACGGTAAATGTACGGACTCATGCTTCACTTCAAGGAGAAGTGCTCGGGAAAATCGCCAAAGGCAGCAAGGTAAAGATTATCACGGTGGAAGGAGATTGGATGAAGGTCTCCTATAAGTCGGCATACGGCTGGATCAATAAAGACTATCTCCGTTTTTCCTCTGGACAAAAAGAATCAGAGACACCGATTACCGAAAAACCGATGAAAGGCGAGGTTGTCATCAAACAGAATGGCACAAATCTCAGGAGCCGACCCGATGTCCAGTCAGTGATCGTTTCAAGGACTTATGTGGGCGAAAGATTTTCGATCATCGCCGCCGCTGATGACTGGTACAAGATCCGGCTCGAAAGCGGCGGAACAGCATATGTAGCAGGCTGGGTGGTAACGCCCGCAGGAGATGCCCCGCAAATGAAAAAGCAGGGAGCGGAACAATACCTTTCCGATAAATTGATTGTCATCGACCCTGGACACGGCGGCAGAGATCGCGGCACAAAAGGAATAAATGGTACTTTGGAAAAGAATTTGACATTACAGACGGCCTTGCTTTTGCAGGACAAGCTGGAAGCAGCAGGGGCTGCCGTCATCTTAACGCGAAATACCGATTACTATTTAGCTCTTCCGTCCCGTGCCGGTATTTCTAACAATCACAACGCCGATGCCTTTATAAGCCTGCATTATGATCATGCGAAAAATCACCTGGTCAGCGGTGTGACAACCTATTATTATCATGCTTATCAAAAATCCCTGGCCGCAAGCCTCAATCAATCTCTCGGCTCCTCGTTACAGGTGGTCAACCGTGGCTACCGATTTGGCGATTTTCATGTAATCAGGGAGAACGAGCAGGCTGCCGCGCTTGTTGAATTAGGGTATTTAAGCAACGCTGCGGAAGAAAGCCACGTGACTTCCAACCAGTATCAGGAAGCTGTGTCGGAGGCGATTTTTATGGGGCTGGAAAAGTATTTTCAGTGAAAAAAGATGCTTTTCTGCAATCAATAATTGCTTATGATTGAGTGAATTCTGCATTATGAGCCTTGTTAGATGATAAGAGCGATTAAGAGCGGTGCATGTTAACCCAAAGGCTCAGGTCCATTCTGCAATAGCGGACTGGGCTTGTATGTAGAATAAATCCATACCAAAAACTGGCGACTGTTTATCGCCAGTTTTACTATTTAAAAACACCAAAAAACATCAATTTATAATGTCCTATTTCTTATAGCTCATTGTATGCGTCATTATCCCAATCTTCTTTTAGGGATTCACTCATCTATTATATAAAAAAATTTTATACTTTTTGTAACAGGTATTCCTAATACTTCCACATGTGCTTTTACCTGAAACTCGGAATAAACTTTGTCCTACAGAATAGGAATATAGGGAATGGAATATAGCTTATCCGAGTGAAGAAACGTTCACCCATTCTCCTGCCAATCATTCCTGACATAATCCTGTACTCCATTCATTCTTCATTTTTATCGGTTTCACTGAAATAAAAACAGATAAATGAACCGGAAGGAGGAGAAACTTTGGGATTGCTTTGGATGTTAATTGTTGGAGGTATTATTGGTTGGTTGGGCAGCCTGATTATTGGACGTGATATGCCAGGCGGAATTATTGGTAATATTGTTGCAGGCTTTATAGGAGCATGGCTTGGTTCAGAGATTTTAGGACCTATTGGACCGGTTACGGGAGGGTTTTACCTTGTCCCCGCTCTATTAGGTGCAATTGTTGTCGTTTTTATCGTCAGTTTGATCATCAGAAATACGAGAGGGCGATTTTAAATAGACTTCTTCAGGAAAGCTGTTGCTTTCGCTGCCGAAGCATCCCTCAAACTTGATTGAAAGCCGCAACCAGGTGCCAAAATCCTAATCAAAAAATCCTTGCCGCTATCAAGCGGACAAGGATTTTTTTTCACTTCATTTTGCTTTCTACAATAAGGGTGACCGGGCCATCATTGCTAAGCTGTACCTGCATCATCGCACCAAAAATGCCTGTTTGGACGTTGATTCCTTTTTTGCGGAATTCTTCATTCAGCATTTCATAGACCGGGTTTGCTTGTTCCGGTCTGGCGGCTTCCATGAAGTTGGGCCTTCTGCCTTTGCGGACATCACCGTACAGTGTGAATTGAGAGATCGAGAGGATCGAGCCGCCCGCGTCAAGCAGGGAGAAGTTCATTTTCTCGTCATCGTCCTCGAAAATCCGCAGATTGGCGATTTTATCAGCGACATAGACCGCGTCCTCAGCCTGGTCGCCATGTGTTACGCCGACAAGCAGCACCAGGCCGTGCCCGATTTCCCCGACTGTTTCTCCGTTTACAAGTACTCTGGCTTCTTTAGATCGTTGCACTACGACACGCATCAGTTCATGATCCTTCTGACTGAATAGATGTCGGCAATTTGCTTAATGCGATCAACTACTTTTTTCAGGTCGCTGATATTGTGGATCGAAATCGACATGTTGATCGTCGCCATTTTATTTCTGTCGGATTTTCCCGATACAGCAGAAATGTTAGTCTTCGTTTCATTGACGGCCTGTAAGACTTCGTTCAGCAGGCCGCGGCGGTCGAAGCCGGTAATCTCAATGTCGACGTTATACTCTTTACGTTCATTCAAGCTGCTTTCCCATTCAACTGGGATAAGGCGGTTTTCGGTTTCATTTCCTTCGACATTCGGACAATCCACGCGGTGGACGGAAACGCCTCTGCCCTTAGTGATAAAGCCGACAATATCATCTCCGGGGACCGGGTTGCAGCATCTCGATAAGCGGATTAACAGGTTATCGATGCCCTGGACGCGAACTCCGGACTCTCTTTTTTTAACCTTATGGAAGGACTTTAATTCAGAGACAGCTCCTGAAAGGGTCGGTTCCTGTTCCTTTTCTTTCTGTTTGCGTTGCTTTTCTGTCAAACGGTTGGCGATTTGCGCTGCGGTGATGCCGTTGTAGCCTACAGCCGCATACATATCCTCTTCATTGGAGAAGTTGAATTTCTCGCTGACCCGTTTTAGATTTTCGGCAGTCAAAATTTCTTTCAAATCAAAATCCATGTTTTTGATTTCTTTTTCGACCCATTCCCTGCCTTTTTCGATGTTTTCTTCACGGCGCTGTTTCTTGAAAAATTGGCGGATTTTGTTTTTCGCCTGTGATGTCTGTGTCATCTTCAGCCAGTCCTGGCTTGGCCCGTACGAATGCTTCGAAGTGAGGATTTCAATGATATCGCCGGTTTTTAGCTTATAGTCAAGCGTAACCATTTTGCCATTCACCTTGGCACCGATCGTTTTGTTGCCAATTTCGGAGTGAATGCGGTAGGCAAAGTCAATGGGATTGGAGCCGGCTGGGAGTTCGATGACATCTCCTTTTGGCGTAAAAATGAACACCATGTCCGAGAACAAATCGATTTTTAGCGATTCCATGAATTCTTCTGCATCCCGAGCATCATCCTGAAACTCGAGAATTTCCCTGAACCAGGTTAATTTATCTTCTAAATACGAATTTTCATTTACTTCTTGGCCTTCTTTATAAGCCCAGTGTGCGGCAATCCCGAATTCCGCAATCCGATGCATTTCGGTTGTGCGGATCTGGACTTCAAGCGGGTCGCCTTTAGGCCCGATCACCGTCGTGTGCAGAGATTGATACATATTCGGCTTTGGCATCGCAATATAATCTTTAAAACGGCCGGGCATCGGCTTCCAGCACGTATGGATAATCCCCAGGACTGCGTAGCAATCCTTGATGCTGTTGACGACGATACGCACAGCCAGCAAATCATAGATCTCGTTGAATTGCTTATTTTGCAGTGCCATTTTGCGGTAAATGCTGTAGATGTGTTTCGGGCGCCCTGAAATATCAGCTTTTATGTTTACCTCGTTCACATGATCCCGTACTGCATCGATGACTTTATCAAGGTACTGCTCACGCTCGGCGCGCTTTTTTTTCATGAGGTTAACGATGCGGTAATATTGCTGCGGGTTCAAATAACGGAGAGCTGTATCCTCAAGCTCCCATTTTATCTTGCTAATCCCGAGGCGGTGCGCAAGCGGAGCAAAAATCTCAAGCGTTTCGTTGGAAATTCTGTGCTGTTTTTCGTGCGGAAGGTGCTTCAGCGTTCTCATATTATGCAGCCTGTCCGCCAGTTTTATCAAAATGACCCGGATATCCTGCGCCATCGCCACAAACATTTTCCGGTGGTTTTCAGCCTGCTGTTCTTCCTTTGATTTATATTTAATTTTTCCAAGCTTGGTTACACCGTCAACAAGCATCGCTACTTCTTCACTGAAATTTTCTTCAATGTCCGCAAGCGTAACCTCGGTATCCTCTACTACATCATGGAGGAAACCGGCTGCGACGGTAGAAGGATCCATTTCCAAATCTGCGAGGATCCCGGCAACCTGGATCGGATGGATAATATAAGGTTCGCCTGATTTACGGAACTGTTCGCGGTGGGCATGCTCAGCAAATTTGTATGCTTTATAAATAAATTCAGCATCCTCCTGCTGAAGATAATTCCTTGCCTTCTCAACGACCTGTTCAGAGGTCATGATTTGATCATTAGCCATTCAATCACCTTTTTTATCCTGCTCTATTGGTTGAAAATGTCGAAAAAGACATTATTGTTTCTATTATCGGGAAAAAAGGATGAGATGTAAAGGGAAAACTTTATTTGCACCTTTGTTGCCAAGGCTATCGGCATTTTGAGTGGCTCCAATCTAGCTAACTTAATTGCCAGAATTATGTAGAAATCACAAACAATGGTGAAGAGACATTTATTTTAAGAAAAACTAAACAACTTTATTCTAACCCCATCCTTACTCAGAACGGGGTTATGCGTGTTTGAGGCTTTAAAATTAAATAACTTTATTGATATTATCCTTTTAAGAGAAACTCGTTGCCATCCTCATCGCGGAATTGCACAAAAGTGCCCCATTGCATTTTATTGGGTTCCCCCGCTAGTTCGACCCCATTTGCTTTTAACTTTTCATATGTGCCCATAATGTCGTCACACATAAAAACGATGGATGCTTTCATATTCTCATGACCTTGCATCATGGATTTTGGATAGATAACCAAATGAGATTCTGCACCTTCTGGGCCAACTTCAAGCCAATTTGCATTTGGTGTCATTTGATGTTCTGCCTTGATTTCAAATCCCACTTTGTTTGTCCAAAATTCCTTTGCCTTTTGCTGATCTTCCACATAGACAGCAACCGTTGCTATTTTTGTTATCATTCCTTTTTCCGCCTTCATTCGTTTCGTTACAAGTTGTATTTTATCAAGCACATCTAGAGGAGTCTTTTCTTCATATCGCATTTCTCAAACCCCAATTCCAAAGTTATGTAGATACCCCCGGGTTTCTAAACGACTGATAAGGTCGTTTCATAGACCCGTCATCAATTGCATTTTCCAAACAGTAAGAGAGTAACCCGTGTCTTTTACATTTTCAACTAATGAGCAGGATAATACAATATGCCTTGAATGGATTGATTGAAATTTGACACGCATACAAATGGTTGCATATAATATCATCATGGATAAGATATTTAAGGCTCTTGCTGATTCCAGTCGAAGGCAACTACTTGACCAGCTCTTTAAAAACAATGGCCAGACATTAAGTGAGCTGTGTGACCACCTTGAAATGACCCGCCAATCGGTTACAAAACACCTTGTGATTCTGGAAGAGGCGAATCTAATTGTTGTTGAATGGCAGGGACGAAATAAAATTCATTACCTGAATGCCGCTCCTATCGGAGAGATATACGACCGCTGGATTGGGAAATATGAACGGCATCGAATCGAAGCATTGCGTGACCTTAAAAATAAACTTGAGGAGGAAAGAAATGACTGACACAACATTTGTTTATGTTACTTACATCGCAACCACTCCAGAAAAGCTATGGGAAGCTCTTACTAGCGGCGGCTTCACAAGGCAAAGCGTTAACGGGAATTATTAATTACATTGGAAGAGAGTTGATTTAGTATGAATAACCTTACGAAATTTAAAATAGTAAAGCCAGCCAATGAAGTATTTGAAGCCTTCGTAGACCCTGCAAAAATCGGGAACTTTTGGTTCTCATCGAGTTCTGAAAGATGGGAACAAGGCAAGACAGCTACATTGAGATATGACGAATACGATGCCCAAGGGGATATAAAAGTATTGGAAATAGAGGTAAATAGAAAAATCGTGTTCCAGGATGGGGAAGGACATATTGTTACGATTTTACTAAAAGAGTTGGATAATTCGAGTACAATCATTGAAGTTAACGAGGAAGGTTTTAATGAAAATGATGATGAGTTAATAAGTCAATTGATAGACAATAAAGAAGGTTGGGTGTATATGTTGACCTGTTTAAAGGGTTATTTGGAATATGGTGTTAATTTGAGAGCAGCATTAGTTAAATAACTTTATGGGTAAGAGTGCCTTGTGGCTCTTTTTTACCCAACCATTCGCCTCTTTTTTCCGAAAGGAGTAATAATTAGATGACACAGCCTATTTCTAAGCCTGATCTTTCACAAAGACCGTTTCATTTGACGGTTGAGCGTATAATGGATTCAGCACCTGACATACTGTTTCTTGCGTGGACAAAGCAGTTCGACCGCTGGTTTGCAGCTCCAGGGTCAGTGTTAATGGAAGGAGAAGTCAACACGGTCTTCTTTTTTGAGACCATCTACAAATTTGAGGCGCAAAGCGAGGCACAGCGTCATCCCCATTATGGTCGATTTTTGAAGCTGGAACCCGATCGTCTCGTCGAATTAACGTGGATTACCGGGGCAGAGGGAACAAAGGGAGCTGAGACAGTTGTCACGGTTGAACTCGAACCTCACGGCAACGGCACTCGTTTACGCCTTACACAGGCAGGGTTTCCAGATGAGGAGTCAAGGAACCAGGCAGAACACGCCTGGCCGTTTGTGCTTGAGCATCTCGACAAGGTGATGCAGACACGAATTTGATAAATACTTTTTCTCTTTATTATGCTTTATTTTAACAAGAATCGAAAAGACGGCTTTTTCTCAGAGGAGTAGCGTTTATCGCGTCCCTCCTGGTGGACAGTTGCTAATCCAGCATCCTTTAGGATTTTCAAATACTTAAGAATTCCCTGCCGTGTGATCGGATCTTCATCTGCAAGTTGGATTGCCATCTTGCGGCAATATTCAGCAAGATTCCACTGAATATGGGAACTCAATATACGCCGCATCCATTCCCTCGTGTTTGAGTATCTCGGCATCGAATTACATAAATCTTCAAGTGAAACAGCTCCTTGCTCGCTTATAAACTACTTGGTATGTGCTTAGTCATTGATCGACGGAATCATGCAGGTATTAGTATAGTTGGGAGGAGTCTTGTTTCCCATTATATCGGAGAAGAAGCAGCAGGAATGGGTTCACCAATTCGCCGCTGGCCTTCCCTTTATAAAAATTTGTTTCAAGTATTTACATCTTTATGGTAGCTACTTTCCCTGAAACAAGACAAGAGGGAGCAATAAGCAGAAAAGCCGCGTAAGAATGAAGCACAGATCGGTGTACAGTTGCTCCTTTTTCCAAGATACTATTGATCTATTTTTAAAAATACTCCTTCCTATATAGATTGAACTTAAATCTTACATACATGAAACTTCTTAAATTGGTTTTAGGGTTAGATTCTGCATCAGCAGGTTGTATGAAGGACTTCCAGGCAAAAGAGTCGTATTCATAATGCCTCTGAAGGACAAAAACGATTTAGTTGGCCCGGGAAATGTCCTTCATAAGGGCTATAAAGGACAAAAACGAGTCTGTTGGCCCGGGAAGTGTCCTTCATAAGTGCTATGAAGGACGAAAACGAGTCAGTTCGCCTTTAAAATGTCCTTCATAAGCCTTCCCTAGAACCTGTAATTGTTAAGTTCAAAATATATAAAAGGACAGTTCTCGAATTCGAGACTGTTTTTTTATTTTTTAGCTTTCAGCTATGGTACAAGCCATTCTGCTTAAAATGGTTTGAGGAATATAAAAGTGGAGGGGGCATCCATTCTACAAGAAAAGGGTCTTTTTTTGTATTATTTTATTGTATAAAACTGGTTAATCAACACGCCTGATAAAAATCATTACTATATAGTTGCCTAAGTCAACTAAAAATCTTATAATATTGGTAGTTTACATTTTCTAAAGTTAAGGAGGACCATTAATGGCATCGCTTCAATATGTAGAAAAAATCCGGGAATTCAACAGGTATTATGCAAATGTTCTAGGTAAAATCGATCAAGAAATCTATAATCAACCTTTCCCTCTAACAGAGGCCCGCGTTATAACTGAAATCAATTTTAGAAATGGATGTACTGCGACGGAAGTTAGAGAAACCCTTGGAATTGACCGAGGTTATATGAGCAGGATTGTCCAGCGGTTTGAAGAAGAAAAAATAGTCATTAAAAAACAATCAACAGACGACAAACGTCAGTACTTACTCTATCTAACGGATTATGGTAAAGAAGTTTTTAATGGCTTAGTTGAAAATGCAAATCGTGAAGTAGGCAAAATGATTCAAGCCATATCGAAACGTGATCTGTCCAAGCTGATAACATCCATGGAAACGGTCGAATCCATATTTTCAAAAGAACATTCTTCCCAGTCAGAATTGTCCATTCGATCGTTTAGATCCGGGGATGTTGGGTATGTTGCACACCTTCATGGAAAGCTTTACGAGAAAACGTATAAGTTTGGACGGATGTTTGAATATTACGTTATGAAGGGTTTAACAGAATTTATGATCAATACCGATGGAGGAGATCTATGGGTTGCTGAAGTGAATGGTAAAATCGTTGGTTCAATTGCGATTACTAAATCCAATGATACAGTAGCGCAGCTAAGATGGTTTGTTTTGGATGAAAATTACCAAGGGTTGGGCATAGGGAAGAAACTTATGGAGACTGCCATCCATTTCTGTAAAAAACAAAGCTACCAGCAAGTTTTCTTATGGACTGTGAGCATTTTAGACACGGCTCGCTATCTTTATCAAAAATATAATTTTACATTAACAGAAGAAAAACCAAATGAAGAATGGACCGGAACCAAATTAGTGGAAGAACGATGGGACCTGGATCTTTCCGATGAAAACCAAACATTGTAAAAGAGCACCCAGCTAAGCTAGAGTGCCCCCAAAAACCTAAAATGACATTAATGTCATTACATCATATCCATCCAGTTTGTCTCTGCCGTCCAAATAAGAAAGTTCGATCAGGAAGGCAATTCCGGCTACGACGCCGCCTAGCTCCTCGACAAGCTTGATAGTCGCTTCGATGGTGCCGCCTGTGGCTAGAAGATCATCCGTGATCAAAACGCGCTGGCCCGGTCTAATCGCATCTTTATGGATGGCCAGGACGTCTTTGCCGTATTCGAGGCCGTAATCGACTTTTACCGTTTCGCGTGGAAGCTTTCCATCTTTTCTTACCGGAGCGAAGCCGACACCCAAAGAGTAAGCGACAGGACAACCGATAATAAAACCCCGCGCTTCAGGACCCACCACAAGATCAATTTGTTTTTCACGTGCGTATTCTACCATTTGATCAGTAGCATAGCGATATGCCTCTCCATTATTCATCAATGTAGAGATATCTTTAAATTTGACCCCGGGTTTCGGCCAATCGGGCACGATTGTAATAAACTGCTTTAAATCCATTGCTTCGTTTCCTCCTTGAGGTCTGTTGCCTCATGTACTAATGTATTGAACCAATCATATAATTGCTGATAAGAAGAATAAACAAGCTCTTTTTCAAGCTCATATTGTTCTTGCTTTCTCTTAAAAGAAGGCGCATCGCCCAAGTCGCGTTTATTTGCATGTTTCTTGAGTGAGATGAAGCCATTCTCTATTGTAACAAAATCCAGTTCCAAAAACACTTGTGAGATGAAATCGATCGTATCACGCGACCAGCCGCGGTACTTCGCAAGTTCATCTCCATAACGCCTTACATCGAGAGGCCCTTTTTTTGCCAGGAAGGCATAGAACCATTTAAAATGTTCGCGTGTTGGCATCGTGCTGAAAAAATGATCCTGTTGATGCTGGAAATGGACATATATCCGATGTGGCTGTTTCTTCCTTAATATATGCTCCAGCATTTCTTGTGATGACGGCATGTCCAGTAAAACGATAGTGCAGCCATCTATTTGAATGTCTTTAGCTTCTTTTTCTGTTGTAATATGAACCAAAGTTTCGATTTCTTTGATGAAAGGGAGTTGTTTCAATGTTTCTTCGGAAAAAACAATCACTTTACGATTCTCCTGCGGGATATCAGCGAGCCACTTCTCAACGCGGTTAATTCCTCGATAGTCGAAAAGCTGCCAGCTGTTCACAGCAACATCCTTTAAAAAAATCTGCGGTTTTCTGATGTTATTCCATTCATTGATCGAAAGCTCCCCGATCACCGAAACGCTTGAAATCGGAGAAATCTGCTCATACAAATAACCGAGCCCGAAACCGACTCCATCAAGGGAGATATTGCTATTCCCAAGCTGCAGCTTTAAGTGATTTTGATTGGTACCGATTTTCCTGATTCCGGTAATGTTTGCTGACTCTATCAAAATTTTCGGCTTCGGATTACTCATTCCGAATGGAGCAAGCAAGTCCAATTCCTCGACAGATTGCAACGTAATATCCTCGATTGCTATCACGCTGTCAAGCTTGGTCACTGGCGTAAAATCCTCTTCCGTTAGCTGCTCGTGCGCCAGGCTGTTCAAACGGCGGCGCAGCTCATCGACGTCAGCCATTTTCAGAGTCATACCGGCAGCCATCGGATGCCCGCCGAAGTGGGGCAAGATATCCCCGCACTGCGAAAGATTTCTAAACATATCAAAATCTTCAATGCTGCGCGCTGAGCCCTTCGCCAGTCCTTTTTCCCGGTCATAGCTAAATACGATCGCCGGCCTATAGAAACGGTCCACCAGCTTGGAGGCGACAATTCCGATAATGCCGGAATTCCAGCCTTCCTTGCCGACAACAAGGACCCCGTTTTCCTCCGGCGGATAATTTTCTTCCACTTCGCGAATTGCTTCTGCGGCAATCTCAGCCACAAGCCCCTGCCGTTCTTTGTTTAGCGAATCAATTTCGGTTGCAAGCTCTTCTGCTGTTTCGAAGTCGGGAGCCATGATCAGATCAACGGTCGGGTCTGCGGCGCCGAGCCTTCCTGCAGCGTTGATTCTTGGAGCCATACCGAAGCCGATCGATTCTTCATTTAACGAGTCGAGCTGGATGCCCGCTTTTTTTATTAACGAAAGCAGTCCCGGCCGTTTTGTGTGGCGCAGCTGATGAATGCCCCTTGCTGCAATCAAGCGGTTTTCCCCATGCAACGGCACAAGATCGGCAATCGTCCCTATCGCGGCAATCTCCAATAAATCCTCCGGCAGATGCCCAAGCAGCGCATGGGCCAGTTTAAAGGCGACCCCGACTCCGGCCAGTTCTTTAAATGGGTATGTATGATCCTCAAGCTTTGGATGGATGATCGCCAGCGCTTCAGGCAGTACGGGGCCGGGTTCGTGGTGATCGGTTACAATATAGTCGAGACCGAGCTCTCTTGCGACCTTTGCTTCATGGATAGCAGAAATCCCTGTATCAACGGTAATCAGTAGCTTCACACCAGCTTCTGCGGCAAATTGGAATGCTTTTTCATTGGGACCATACCCTTCCGTAAAACGGTTTGGAATATAAAAGTCAACATTGGCCCCCATTTGCGTAAGCGCTATCATCATCACAGACGTGCTGCTGACACCATCCGCATCATAGTCACCAAAGATGCGTATTTTCTCGCCTGCTTCGATGGCTTGCTTGATTCTTTGCACGGCTTTATCCATATCTTTCAGCAAAAATGGATCATGGAAAGCCTGTTCATTTATAAATAAAAAAGATTGCGCTTCTTCAATGGTTTGAATCCCGCGATTGGCTAATAGCCTTGCTACCAGAGGTGTTATTTGAAGCTCGTCTACGAATACCTGGACAACTTTTTCATCGGCAGCCTGCAATCGCCACCGAGTTTTTGGCTTTAACATAAATTCACCCCTCAACTCATCTATTATACAGAAGGAGTGGAGGGGTTTCAATTTAATTATTTAGGTTCGATTTCCGGAACCCGCTCCACATCACTGGCTGTCTCGTGTGTGGGCTTTGAATCGAAATCACTGATAACTTTTTCAAGCTGCTTGATTTTTCTTCGTAGCGAATAGATCTTGACCATGTTAATCGAAAATACGATGAATCCCCCCATTAAAACGGATCCAAGGATCACCAGGATTAAAGGCCACTCCGCTTGACCGAATAAATAATTTACACTCACAGAATCTACATTAATAACAGCAAAAATAGAAATTACGATTGCAAAAAGGATTCCCAGCAGGAATATCCATTGAAATTTCATGTGTACCTCCTTATATCTTTGTCGTAGTACCATATCTTACCCTTTTACAAGCTTGTATCAAACATCTATTTCGATTTGTTACTGAGCAGGTCTTACCCCATGCCCATCAAGGTACGGCAAATAATTACCTCCTAATTTGGCAAGGCTGCGTTTAGACATTGGAGTTATATAACTTGAATGACATATAACTATTTGGTAATATAACAGAGTGGTAATAAAAATGGATAATTAGGACTGTGATGACATGCAAAACCAAAGGAAACCCACTAATCTATTCGAAATAATTGCTGAAACAAACCGGAGACACATTATCGACCTTCTACGAACACGTCCAAGATCAGTTGGGGAAATAGTTGAACGTTCTCAATTAAGCCAACCAGGTGTTTCGAAGCACCTTCGAATATTGCGGGAAGCTGGCTTAGTCACGACCAGTAAGGAATCACAGAAGCATATATACCATTTACGTGCAGAACCACTAAAAGAAATTGATCATTGGCTGGAGCCTTACCGCCAGTACTGGTCGGACAGGCTTGATGCACTCGAAGAATTTTTAGATGAGGAGGAATAGAAATGTTAGCCGTAATTGAAAAAAGGGAGGGTGGCGGCTATGTCGCCCGGTATGATCGTCCATTAAAACACTCAGTAGAAAAAGTGTGGGCTGCTTTAACTCAGAATGATAAGCTGGCAAAATGGATGTCAAACCTTCAAGTAGAGGACCTTCGAAAAGGAGGAACCATAAAATTTGATATGAAGGACGGTTCCGGGACATTTATTGATATGAAGATTTTAGATTTCCAAGAATATTCCGTGTTGGAATTCGAATGGGGCGAAGACCGTGTCCGCTTTGAGTTATACCCAAAACCTGACGGCTGCCTCTTAGTATTGAAAGAGTTTATTGGCACATTAACAGATCATACATCAAAGGATTTATCAGGATGGCATGTATGCCTGGATATGCTTTCCGCTTTATTGGAAGGCCGTTATATGGAATTTCCAAAAGGTGAATGGGAAAAATGGCATGATAAGTATGGTATAGCTGTCAAACAGATGGAAAAGTGATGATAGAATTTTCAAAATACAAAAGAACCTTTCCGCAGGAAAGGTTCTTTTGTTGCTTATTCGTTAAACATTGTCTTCATCATCTCGACTAATTCGCTTTTTTTGCTGATTGAGTTGTCTTCTGTATATAGGGATATAACCTCATAATCGCTTCCATTCTTTTGCTTCCAATATATAGATGGCAAATGATTCAAGGGAACATAATACTCGTTCCAGCCCTCTGAAATGGGTATTTTTTCTCCCATTTTCAATTGATTTGCAAGCTGTGAAGAAGCCATTTTCTTTTCCAGTCCGATATGTTGCGGATAAAAGTCAAGCCGATATAGACTGATTTTTGGATTTCCCTGCAGTTGGATGACCTTAATTCCTGGAGCTAGTCTTTTTATTGGACAATCAAATTGATTCTGTACTACCTTAGTATGTAGCCGCACTTGACGTAACTTCGTTAAGAAGTGAGGACTTTTTCTCTTTGCTGGTATACGCGATCTTCATGTAATGGATGAAACACACTGGACTTTTCTACATAGATTTGATGCCAGATCATAAAGACAAAAATGGTCCAGAGTTTCCGACTGTTATCCTTTTTATTCGTAACGTGCTCCTCAAGCAACTGAAAAACTTCTTGTTTATTAAAAATGTAACCAGTTTGGCTGGCCTGGATTAAGTCAATGGCCCAACCATATAATTCAGCTTTCAGCCAATGGCGAATCGGGACGGGAAAGCCTAACTTTTTTCGATTCACGACATGGTCTGGAACAATACCCTCTGCCGCTTTTCGAAGGACATATTTGGTTGTATTATTTTTTATTTTTTGATCTGTCATAATCTTAGAGGCCACATCGAAAACATCTTTATCCAGAAACGGAACGCGGAGCTCAAGAGAATGGGCCATCGTCATTTTATCGGCCTTCAGTAGAATATCGCCTCTTAACCACGTATGGATATCGATATTCTGCATTTTTGTCACCGTATCATACCTCATTGAATCGTTATAAATCGGCTTTGTGATATTTGTATAGGCCAGGTTATGCTTATAGGATGAAAGCAATGACTCCTTTTCCTGTTCTTCAAACATTTTTGCATTTCCAATATATCTTTCTTCTAACGGTGTAGCACCCCGTTTGATAAAGTTTTTCCCCTTAAATCCATCTGGTAAGATGCGGCTGAATGTTTTTAAAAGTTCTTTCACGGGATCATGAAGATAATTAAACATTCGCAGGGAATGTGGCTCCCGATAGATATTATAACCGCCGAAGAGCTCATCTGCTCCTTCTCCGGATAAGACAACTTTTACATGTTTTTTCGCTTCACGTGCCACAAAATACAAGGGTACAGCTGCTGGATCGGCGAGCGGATCGTCCATATGCCAGATAATTTTAGGAAGGGCTTTTACAAATTCATTAGCTGTAATGACATGATTGATATTTTCTAAATGAAGGGCTTTAGCTGTTTCCTGCGCAACATTTACTTCACTGAAACCGTCCCGTTCGAAACCGACTGAGAATGTTTTTATATTTGGATTCACCTGTCTGGCTAAGGAAACAATCAAGGAGGAATCGATACCCCCGGACAAAAAAGCGCCTACCGGTACATCGCTGCGCATATGCACACGTACTGAATCCGTTAAAACATCCTGGATCTCTTTCATTATTTGGGATTCAGATGACTGTACCGGCAGGAAATTTGGCCGCCAATAAGATTTGATTTTCATGGCTTGTCCCGGCTTTTTCGTAAAATAATGACCGGGCGATAGTTTTTTGATATGCCTTGTCATCGTGTCAGGTTCAGGAACGTACTGGAAGCTCAGATAATGCTGTAGCGAATCAGCATTCAATTCATCTTCCTGGGCTAACAGAATACTTTTTTTCTCAGAAGCAAAATACGTCAAGTCATCTTGTTCCAGGTAGAAAAAGGGCTTTATGCCGAAATGATCCCGTGCCCCAAATAATTCTTTTTCAATCTTGTCCCAAATAACAAAGCCAAACATCCCTCTTAACTTTTCCACGGCCCGCTCTTTCATGTCACTATAAAGGGCGAGGATGACTTCTGTATCAGAATCAGTAGAAAATTCATGCCCTTTCGCTATTAACTCACGGCGAAGTTCAATATGGTTATATATTTCTCCGTTAAAAATAATCCAATATCGATCATTTTCATAGGAGAGGGGCTGATGCCCACTCTCTAAATCTATAATACTCAACCTTTTAAAACCAAAATACACGAACTCATCATGGTAAAACCCTTCATCATCGGGGCCTCTGTGAGTAATAATCGAGTTCATTTCGATTATTTTCTGTTCTAGTTTTTCATTTTTTTCTTTAGCTTCCGCTTGTAAACAGCCAACAAACCCGCACATTGGTAAAGCCACCTGCCTGCTCGTATTTTTTAAATCAAATGTAGTTTTTGGTGGAATCTAATCGAAATAGAATTCCAGTTTCCCAGCCGTTTTACTTGTGAACCGGTTTTACATGAAAGTACTCTTCAAGAGTAATTCCACGATTCATAATTTCTTCAGCGATTGGTGTGCCTACATATCTAAGATGCCATGGTTCATACTGATAACCCGTAATCGCTTCTTTTCCATATGCTCTTTTCCGTTTTCTCATTAGAAATAAACGGGATTGATGCATAAACTAGATCCTTGGCAATGTAACCATCAGGGAGTTTATTTTGTTTATTTACAATCACAGTAGTACTCTCAGGATTTGAAACGACCTGAACAGACTTTTTCTTACTCGGAGCAATAGACTTAGATGCATTCATATACCGGCTGCTTACATAGCCTGGTTTGCCTATATAGTGAATTCTGCACCAGCCGTTTACTGATCTTCCGTTAATATCCATTATGCGCCCTTTATTGCCAGTTTCAAGTTTTTCGCACGAATTGGAAAATGATGTTAGAAAATTCAATTGGACAGTTGTTGTATAAGTTAGGGCAGCAGCACTAGTAATATCTGGCTTTATAATTTGTCACTTTATTAGAAAAATGTTCTTTTAAAGTCTTCCTTTATGGAGCATAACAGAACTTCTGTTTTTTTTGCTAATCAAAACCTCGTCCCAACCTTTCCAGTATTGCCGCCAAACGGAAAAAGACCAATCCGCATGTAAAATGCGAATTGGTCTTTTTCCTGTTACACCTGAGCTTCCTGGCTCGGTTTCTTTTCTTTATATGTGATCAGTGTACCTTTTTTCTTCAATTCTTTCGCCTTTAGGTCGAGCCATAGTTGCGAGGCGATATAAAGGGATGAGTAGACACCGCAAATCAATCCGACTAGCAACGCGATCGAGAAATTACCGATTGACGGGCTTCCGAAAATCATTAACGCTGCAACGGTTATGATTACCATGAATACCGTGTTGAAGGAGCGGGTCAAGGTTTGTCTGATACTTACATTGACAATCTCTTCAAGTTCGGCGACTGTCTTGATTTTTCTTTTCTTACGCATATTTTCGCGGATCCGGTCAAAGGTAACAATCGTATCATTGATCGAATACCCGACAATCGTCAAGATTGCAGCGATAAAGGTCAAATCGACTTCCAGGCGCAGCAAGCTGAAGACTGTGATAATAAAGAACGCATCGTGTAACAGGGCAATAACGGCAGGAAGCGCCATTCGCCATTCAAAGCGAATTGTCGCGTACAGGATGATTCCGATTGAAGAAATCAGTACGGCAATAATCGCGTTTTGAGCCAATTCTCTGCCGATTGTAGGCGATACGGTACTGATATTCGGCTCGGCACCGACTTCCTCATTGAAATAGTCCTTGACTTCGGCGATTTCATTCTTATCCAGTACCCCTATAAAACGGACGGTGCCGATTTCATTATTGCTTCCTGAAATCACAATATCTTCATCAGGTAAATCCAATGCTTTTAAATGACCTTGTACTTCCTCAGTCGTCAGCGGTTTATTGGCAGTAAAGTCCATTCTGGTTCCGCTTGTAAAATCGATTCCGAGATTCATCTTAAAGACAAACAGAAATATGATCCCTATTATGGTGATGCCGATGGAAATCCCATAGAACACTTTTCTTCGTTTAACAAAATCCCATTTATCAAATCGGGTAGGGAGCTCGGTAACATCTCTTGTTTCCGAAAGCTCATGAATATCTTTTTTATTAACTCCAAGCCATGATGGCCGTTTATTAAAGATTCTGCTGTTGATCCAGAGGCTCATGAATAAACGGGTGCCATAAACAGCGGTGATGAAACTCATTAAGATACTGATAATCAAAGTAGTCGCAAAGCCTTTGACCGAACTTGTCCCGTAAAAGAATAGGACCGCAGCTGCCAAAAGGGTCGTTAAGTTCGCATCGGTAATCGTAGCCAGCGAGTTTTTATTTCCTGCCGCATAGGCGGATGGAACGGAACGGCCCAGTTTCAGTTCATCTTTAATCCGTTCGTATGTGATGATATTGGCATCGACGGCCATACCAACCCCAAGGATTAAGGCAGCGACCCCTGGAAGTGTTAAGACGGCATTCATCCAGTCAAACACCAATAACGTCAGATAGAGATAGATGATTAGTGTAACAACGGCGATAAAACCAGGGAAACGGTAATAGAAAATCATAAAGGCGAACACCAGCGCGATCCCGATGATGCCGGCAAAGATTGTCTCATTTAACGCCTGTTCCCCGAATTTCGCCCCAACGGACGTAGAGTATTCTTCTGTAAGTTCTACCGGAAGTGCCCCTGCATTCAAAAGATCTGCCAATTCTTTCGCTTCCTCTAGCGTAAACTGTCCGGTAATTAATACTTTGTTCGTATCGAATATCTCACTGACTTGAGGGTTGGAAATCATATTATCCTGGGTCTCAGGTTTTTGTATGCTGTCTTTTCCTTCTTCAAAATCAAGCCAGATTGCGAGAATGTTTGTTGGCGGCGGCATTACTGAAATTTGCTCGGTGATCTCTTTGAATTTCTGCGGGTCCTTCAAGGTTACTTCGACAACAGGCTGGTTATTTTCATCGAAGGTCTGCTGAGCTCCGCCCTCCGCCAAGTCTGATCCGGTCATCATTTCTTTGTCGTTAAAGTCATGGAAACTCAGTTTCGCCTGAGTGGAAAGGATTTCACGGGCGTTATTCTGGTCTGTTACCCCGGCAAGCTGAACGCGGATCCTGTCATCACCCTCAATTTGTATATTAGGCTCGCTGACGCCCAATACGTTGACACGCCTGTCCAATGCTTCAGCAGTGCTGTTGAGCATTTCCTGGGTAACCTTCCCGCCGTTTTCCGGTTTCACTTCATATAAAACTTCAAAACCGCCCTGCAAATCAAGACCAAGCTTAATATTGCCCAGGATCCCTTTAGAAGATGTACTAATCGCTGCGAAAATGGCAATTACAATTATAAAAAACACAACGATTCTGCTTCTTTTTACCATTATGTAGTAGGCCCCTTTCTTTCTTTAAACGCCTATCATGGAGTTGGTTTTCGAGCTCCGGCCTTTATTTTCAATATTGGGTATAACATAAAAAAATTGAATATACCTATATGTTATGTGATAAAAGCAACAACATTATTATGATTGAAATAGAAACTACTGTCAATTTAAGATTAATCTTTTAACAGTTCTTTCAAATCCTCGGATGATAGGTCATTCCATATATTTGGCGCCTTGTAAGCTTCAATTGTCACAAACGTCATAAACTGGCTGCTGTTTATCGTAAGGATATCATTGACCAGTTCATATAAATGAATTTTTTCCTGCGGACGCTTCCATTTTTTCCGGGTCAGATACATCCAGATTTCCACTTCTTTTACAGCTCCGAGGCCGAGCAGGTTCAATTCTTCTGCTTTGCTTTTTAATGCAGGCTTCAGTGCTGGATAAAAACGTTGGTAGAGATGCTGGTTTGCCATCGATACTTCCCCCATATTTTTTATAAAAATACACCTTGCACATTCATTCGCTTTTCAGGTTCATCTGATTATTTTACGAGAGCCTGTCATGCTTTGTCCAAGTCCTTGCATATAGATAATTGTATATGATATCAGCATATTTGAGAAGGCAGGGATTACTAAGGATGTCCAAATTCTTAAGAGGAACGTTCATTCTTTTAATAGCCACTTTAATAACGCGTATTCTGGGTTTTATAAATCGGATCGTCATCGCTCGTTTTATCGGGGAAGAGGGCGTAGGGTTATATATGATGGCTTTGCCGACTCTATTTCTTGTCATAACCATTACCCAGCTCGGATTGCCTGTCGCGATTTCAAAGTTTGTCGCCGAGGCAGATGCAAGGGGTGATGATAAAAAAGTAAAGAAGATCCTGGTCGTGGCACTGACCTGTACATTCGGTTTGTCGCTGATCTTCACACCGGCGATGCTGCTTTTGGCGCCGATGCTTGCGGAAACATTATTTACGGATGACCGGACGATCTGGCCTTTGATGGCAATAGCCCCGATCGTTCCCATCGTGGCGATCTCTTCTGTTTTAAGAGGTTACTTCCAGGGAAGGCAAAATATGAAGCCATACGCTCTTTCACAGGTTATCGAACAGATTGCGCGGATTACCTTCATTGCCGTGCTGACGAAAGCCTTTCTGCCATACGGAATTGAATATGCGGCCATGGGAGCGATGTTTGCTTCGGTCATCGGTGAGCTTGTGTCATTAGTGTATTTAATGACCACCTTTAAGCTGAAAAAACATTTTCGAGTTAGAAAGAACTTTTTTTCCATGGCGAAGTCGAGCAAAGGGACATTTATAGAGTTGATGGGCATCGGGCTCCCAACTACCGGCAGCAGGTTAATCGGGAATATATCGTGGTTTTTTGAACCGATTGTCGTTGCGCAAAGCCTGGCGATCGCTGGGGTGTCTACCGCTATTGCCACGAGACAATACGGGGAACTGACTGGTTATGCCTTGCCGTTATTGATGCTGCCTTCCTTTGTTACGACGTCACTTGCAACGTCCCTGGTACCGGCCGTCAGTGAAGCGAAATCGTTGGGGGATTACAGCCTGATTGAGCGAAGGCTGCAGCAAACATTGCGAATCACCTTTATCACCGGTTCCCTTGCGATGGTCATTTTGTTCGTCCTTGCCGAGCCTGTTCTTGAAGTTATGTACCACTCTTCAAACGCCGCCATCTTTATTAAATTCTTAGCGCCATTTTTCATATTATTTTATTGTCAATTGCCTTTGCAATCAATGCTCCAGGCGCTTAATCTCGCAAAAGCAGCGATGATCAACAGCTTTATCGGCGCGGTTGTAAAAATTGTGATCATCTGGCTGCTCGCTTCCAAAGAAAGCTTCGGGATTATGGGAGCTGCGATCGGAATCGCGTCAGGAACCATTCTGGTAACATTTCTTCATTTCAGCACAATTTTAAAAGTGATCCCGTTTACGTTGAAAATCAGGACATATCTTTCTCCGATTGCGATTGCGGTAATTGCGGGCGGGTCCGGTCACTATGCGTATTATTCCTTATTTTCAAGCCTTGCCCCGTTAAGTCAGCTGTTGCTTTCGGCTACTGTCATTTCTGCCGTCTTCTTGGCTATTTCATTGTTAACCGGTGTAATAAGAAAGGCGGAAATCAAGCGTATTCCTTATATCGGCATGTTTTTGTCTAAATTCGCCTTTCGATAATCCGATAACCTGGCCTAGCTCCCTGGGTATGGCGGGTTATTTTTCATCAATGTAAAAAACGCCGTCATCATATGTGCAAATCGAAATGCTCTTTATGTCCTGATAGCCTCTCTCTTTCAACTGTTGCCGCAGCCATAAATGGTTCTTGCCCATTTGTGATAGGCTATCTTCCTGGGCCACGCCGTCTACGACCAATGGAAACGGTAAATTGTCCTCCTGGTTCTGTACATCTTTTTTCTCTATGATGGAAAGCTGGCCGGATGGCTCTAAGATTGCATACTCTACCTCTTCAATATGGATAATGTTATTTTGACGGAGCTGAATGAGCAGGTCATCGAAATTATAGCGCTGCTTTCTCATCATTTTTTCATCGATTTTTCCTTTATTGATGATAATGGTTGGCTTTCCTTCGATCACTTCCCTGAATTTTTGGCTTCTAAGCGACAGCAGGGCAAGCATAATCTGAATCAGTGCGATTGCAAGAATCGGGAGCAGTGAATGCATCAGCGGTTTTCCAGGATTTTCAATGACCAATACAGCGATGTCTCCGATCATGATAATTCCGACTAAATCAAGGATGCTTAATTCGCCGATTTCTCTTTTTCCGATCAGCCGGAAAAGCAGCAAAAGCGAAAAATACAGAAACACAGATCTCAATAAGATTACGGTAACGTCATTCACAGATGCCCCTCCTCTTTGCATAGATATTAGTAGGATGACCGTCATGCTGGCAATTAATCCGCTTTTCATTGCCATTTTTGACGTTTCTGTGCCGATCCTTGGTCTAAAAGAAAAAGATGTGAATATGCTTGTACAAAGACTAAATACTATTTCCGGCAGGAAACTGCGAAGGGAGAGAATGACCATCGAATCTAAGAATTTAGGTATGGCTATTTTATACGGAGTAGGTGCCGCTTTTGCCCTTGCCATTGTTGCAAGCTTTATCTTTTCGATACTGCTCCGGTTTACCAGCATAAATGAATCCTCGCTTACCTATGTCATCATGGCTGTATCGTTCATTTCGCTTTTTATCGGTGGTTTCATTTCAGGTGGAAAAGGAAAAAAGCAGGGCTGGATGCTCGGCGGAGGCACTGGGATTTTGTATATGCTGATCGTATTGTTATTTCAGTATCTCGGACACGATTCCTTATTTTCATTAAAGCAATGGATTCAGCAGGGCTGTTTTGTAGTAACAGCGATGATGGGTGGAATCCTTGGGGTAAATATGAATTCATCGCGCAATGCCTGAATTTAGAAGAGCGCAGCTGTCTTGTAGAGTAAAAAAAAACGGTATCCCAAAATGGGATACCGTTTTTTTTGCATGCTTGTTTTTATGTCAGCTCAGGAGCGCTTTCCGTAACTTCTCGGATTGCTGATCTATCGTATGTAAGCCTGCTGCCATCGCCGCATTTGATGACGATCTTGGATTCATCAATAGAATCAATGATTCCGTGAAGGCCGCCGATCGTTACGATCTTATCACCTTTCTTCAATCCAGTCTGCATGCTTTGTGTCTGTTTTTGACGCTTTTGCTGAGGACGGATCAATAGGAAATAAAACAAAACGAACATCAGTACCAGTGACAAAATACCACCGTAACCTTGCATCTATATCACTCCTTTCTTTATAGTCAATTAGAAGTTCTTCGCACCGGGCTTATTGAAGCCGTATCGTTCAAAGAATTCTTCCCTGAAATCTCCAAGTCGGTCTTCGCGAATCGCTTGTCTGACTTGCTCCATTAAGTTTAACAGAAAATGAAGGTTATGGTAAGTCGTAAGACGAATTCCGAACGTTTCTTCACAACGAATTAAGTGGCGGATATATGCCCGGCTGTAATTCTTGCAAACATAACAATCACAATTTTCATCCAATGGGCCAAAATCCCGCGCATATTTCGCGTTTTTCACTACTAAACGGCCTGTTGAAGTCATGAGCGTACCGTTGCGGGCAATTCTCGTTGGAAGCACGCAGTCGAACATATCGATTCCCCGGATCGCCCCATCAATCAATGAATCCGGTGAACCGACGCCCATTAAATAACGCGGCTTGTCAGCCGGAAGCAATGGTGTCGTGAATTCAAGAACCTTGTTCATGACATCTTTAGGTTCCCCGACAGATAGCCCGCCGACTGCATAGCCAGAGAAATCAAGCGACACTAAATCCTTTGCACTTTGTTTACGCAGTTCTTCGAATTCCCCGCCTTGGATGATACCGAAAAGCCCCTGGTCTTCAGGACGCTTGTGTGCGGCCAAACATCTTTCCGCCCAGCGCGAAGTCCGCTCTACTGACTTTTTCATATATTCAAAAGTGGCCGGGAAAGGCGGACACTCATCAAACGCCATCATAATGTCGGACCCGAGTGCATTCTGGATCTCCATCGCTTTTTCCGGAGACAAAAACAGCTTATCCCCATTCAGATGGTTCCTGAAATGAACCCCCTCTTCTTCAATCTTGCGGAATTCACTTAAAGAGAAAACCTGGAAACCGCCGGAATCCGTCAAAATCGCACGGTCCCAGTTCATGAATTTATGCAACCCGCCCGCTTCTTTGATAATGTCGTGCCCCGGCCGCAGCCAGAGATGGTACGTATTGCTGAGGATGATGCCGGCACCCAGTGTCTTTAAGTCTTCCGGAGACATCGTTTTGACCGTTGCCAGCGTTCCGACCGGCATAAACGCAGGCGTCTCGAACGAACCATGCGGTGTATGGACAATGCCAAGCCTTGCCCCTGTTTGTTTATCGGTTTTAATATGTTCATATCGAATTGCCGTCACTAAGGTAACTCCTTTCGAGCAGCGCAAATTAGGGTGTTACTCAAGTTTTGTTGATAGTTTTGAAATTCGGTGATATATCCTTAAGTCGATGATAAAACTCAAGTTCCAGATATATCCAAATTTTTGGTGATATATCTCAAACTTCGATGACATATCCTCAAATTTCGTCGTTATACTTCAAGTGATATTGCATTACTTAATCAGCATCGCGTCGCCAAAGCTGAAGAAGCGGTATTTTTCTTTTACTGCCGTTTCATAGGCATGCAGGACATGCTCACGCCCTGCTAGTGTGCTTATCAGCATAATCAGCGTTGATTTTGGCAAATGAAAATTCGTGATCATCGCATCGATGCCCTTGAACTGGTAGCCTGGAAAAATAAAGATGCTTGTCCAGCCGCTTTCCTCCTTGAAGAGGCCATCGTGTTTGGAAGCAATCGTTTCAAGTGTTCTTGTTGAAGTCGTCCCGACAGTGATGATCCTGCCCCCGTTTGCTTTTACCTCATTTAATAAACGCGCCGTACCCTCGGTCATTTGATAGAATTCTGCATGCATTTCATGGTCATCGACATCATCAGCACTTACGGGGCGGAATGTCCCCAATCCGACATGAAGCGTGATGAACGCGATATGGACGCCCTTTTCCTTGATTCCCTCAAGGAGCTGCTCCGTGAAATGAAGACCTGCAGTCGGCGCGGCCGCCGATCCCCGTTCTTTCGCATAAACGGTCTGATAGCGCTCCTTATCCTCTAGCTGCTCCTTTATGTAAGGCGGCAGCGGCATGCTGCCAAGCTCCTCCAGTACTTCGTAAAAAATGCCTTCATAAGCGAAAGCCAAAACGCGGCCTCCATGGTCGAGTACATCCGTACATGTTGCGGTCAATTTTCCGTCGCCAAAAACAATTTTCGTGCCTTCTTTAATCCGCTTCGCAGGTTTGACAAGGGTTTCCCATGCATCCCCCTCCTCCTGCTTCAGCAAGAGCACTTCTACATTTGCCCCGGTGTCTTCTTTACTGCCATACAATCTGGCTGGAAGCACCCTTGTATCGTTCAACACCAGACAATCCCCGGGCTGTAAATATTCCGTAATGTCTTTAAAGATTTCGTGCTGGATCGCCCCAGTTTCCTTATCCAGCACCATCAGCCTGCTTTGTTCCCTATGCTCCAATGGTACCTGGGCAATCAATTCCTCTGGCAAATGAAAATCAAACAACTCCACCTTCATTTTGTCCCACTTCCTAACATGCATAGTTTTTTAGGATGGAGTACATCACTTTTTACCGAAAACGGCTGATAAGATAAAGGACAGCCGATAAAACAATGCTGATTACAATTGAGGTAACAACCGGAAAGTAAAACGTCGTGTTTCCTTTTTTGATAAAAATATCACCTGGCAGTTTCCCCAGATTGATAAATTTCATGGCAAATCCGATGATGAAAATAATTACGCCGATTGTCATCAATAACTTCGGCAAACCCGTCATTCAGCAGGCACCTCCAACTGGAAATGGTGGTAGACATGCTCTGTCACCAATCTTCCTCGCGGCGTACGCTGCAAAAAACCGATTTGCAGTAAATACGGTTCATACACATCCTCGATGGTATGGGCTTCTTCGCCGATCGTTGCCGCTATCGTCTCCAAGCCAACCGGTCCCCCACGGAATTTCTCGATAATGCCTTTAAGTAATTTATGGTCAATATGATCAAGTCCTAAACGGTCAACCTGCATTAATTCCAGCGCATAGTCTGCAAGCTCGATGGTAATCGTGCCATCTCCCCTGACCTGGGCAAAATCCCTGACCCGGCGCAATAGCCGATTTGCAATCCGCGGTGTCCCCCTCGATCTTCTTGCAATCTCCGCTGCCGCCTGGATGTCCATCTCGACATTCATGATTTCCGCAGTGCGGACAACAATTTGTTTTAGCTGCTCTTCTGTATAATATTCAAGGCGGCTCAAGACACCAAAACGATCCCTGAGAGGGGCAGACAAAGAGCCGGCCCTGGTTGTAGCGCCGACAAGCGTAAACGGAGGCAAATCGATGCGGACCGCACGCGCCCCAGGCCCCTTGCCGATCACGATATCAAGGCAAAAATCCTCCATGGAAGGATACAGGACTTCTTCCACCGTACGAGGGAGCCTGTGGATTTCATCAATGAACAGCACATCACCCGGCTCCAATGCGCTTAATATCGCGGCCAGATCTCCCGGCCTTTCGATCGCAGGTCCTGATGTTGTCCTTACATTGACGCCCATTTCATTGGCAATGATCACGGCCAGCGTCGTTTTCCCTAGCCCGGGCGGTCCGTATAACAAGACATGGTCGAGCGTTTCCTCGCGCATTTTAGCTGCTTCGATGAACACCTGGAGGTTTGCCTTCACTTTATCCTGGCCGATATATTGCTTTAAGTATTGTGGTCTAAGGCTTTGCTCAAAGGACAGTTCGTTCAGGTCAGCTTCCCCGCCTACAATTCTCTCCTCCATATCGCCACCCCTTATCTTAACATCAATTGCAATGCTTTTTTGATATGTTGCTCAGTCGTAAGTTCCTCTTTTTGAAGCACTTTAGCTACTTTTTGGACTTCTTTTTCAGAATATCCAAGCGCCTTCAATGCTTGAATCGCTTCGTCCAGCTCTTCTGTGTAACCGCCTGTCCTCGCTATGTTCTGGTTGCCGTCATGGAACAAGTTCGGGAAATAGTCCGGGACTATGTTCTCAAGCTTTCCTTTCAAGTCGAGAATCATCTGGCGGGCGGTTTTTTTTCCTACACCCGGGAATTTGACGAGAAATGTTTCATCTTCATTTTCAATCGCCTGCACCACTTGATCGACCTGTCCGGAAGCCAAAATTGCAAGTGCCCCTTTAGGACCGATTCCCGTAACGTTCAGCAGTTTTGTGAACAACGCCTTTTCCTCTCTTGTTTGAAAACCGTATAATGCGAAAATGTCTTCACGAACATGATGATACAGAAATATTTGAACCTGTTCCTTTATTTTAGCAGAAAACATAAAAGGATTCGGCGTCATCACCTGATATCCGATTCCCCCATTTTCGACAACTATGTATTCGGGCCCGACAAACTCAATGGCTCCTTTTATATAATCATACAAATCTCTTCGCTCCCTGATTTTGCTTTACCTCTCATTGTACCATAGAAAATGCTGCAAGTAGAGTGTTTATCGCTCGAATGATGCATATTCACGAGATAAGGAATAAAGAAGCTGTACAGCATTTACCCGTTGAAAGGGCTCATCGCTCATAAACTTGCCCTGGCCGCTCATATATCTTGATAATAGCCCTTATCATCTTAAAGTGAGGATAAACACGGAAAAATATCTTCTTAAACCACTCCATATTTTACAACAACTCTATTGAAACCACTCATCGCCCACAAATTCGGCTAATCGCTCATATATTCTGATCATCGCTCTTATATTTCGGTAATGGCTCTTTACAAGCTGAAACGAAGACAAACACGGAAAATATCTTCTTAAACCACTTTACATTTTTCAAAAAACTCTATTGAAAACCACTCATCGCCCACAAATTTGGCTAATCGCTCATATATTCTGATCATCGCTCTTATATTCCGGTAATGGCTCTTAAATTTCATTCATCGCTCTTTACAAGCTGAAACGAAGACAAACACGGGAAATATCTTCTTAAACCACTTTACATTTTTCAAAAAACTCTATTGAAAACCACTCATCGCCCACAAATTTGGCTAATCGCTCATATATTCTGATAATCGCTCTTATATTTCGGTAATCGCTCTTAAATTTCATTCATCGCTCTTTACATGCTGAAACGAAGACAAACACGGAAAATATCTTCTTAAACCACTTGACATTTTTCAAAAAACTCTATTGAAAACCACTCATCGCCCTCAAATTTGGCTAATCGCTCATATATTCTGATAATCGCTCTTATATTTCGGTAATCGCTCTTAAATTTCATTCATCGCTCTTTACATGCTGAAATGAAGACAAACACGGAAAATATCTTCTTAAACCACTTGACATTTTTCAAAAAACTCTATTGAAAACCACTCATCGCCCACAAACTTGGCTAATCGCTCATATATTCTGATAATCGCTCTTATATTTCGGTAATCGCTCTTAAATTTCATTCATCGCTCTTTACATGCTGAAACGAAGACAAACACGGAAAATATCTTCTTAAATCACTTTACATTTTTCAAAAAACTCTATTGAAAACCACTCATCGCCCACAAACTTGGCTAATCGCTCATATATCTTGATCATCGCTCATATATTCCGATAATCGCTCTTATAGTTAAGCTTGTAGGTAAAATACAAAATTTTTTTGAATCATGCAGGATTAATGCTTGTAAGGAAAGAATTTCTCCATAAATAAAAAAGAAGGAGGCTACATTTTGATTGCAAAAAATCGGGAAATACCATTAACCGTTCAAAAACTGGAGGCATTATTGAGACGCCTTCCACCTAACCATCCAAGGCAGCAGCAAATTTACCGGGATTTAACGAAAAGAAAGGCCGGTTACCATGGAGAGGAATCACTCGACATCCATTTAGACGAACTTTCTGAAAATAAGTATTTTATCTTTCATGACTTAGCTTTGAGCAATGGGAAATACAACTTCCAAATAGACACTCTCCTGCTTTCCACTTCATTTGCGCTTCTTATTGAAGTTAAAAATATCTCCGGCACCTTGCATTTTGACCGCACTTTCAACCAGCTTGTCAGAACCTTCAACGACAAAGAACAAGGATTTCGAGATCCGATTTCGCAGGCAAGGCGACAGCAACGGGAATTCCAGTCCTGGATGGAGAACCGAAATCTCCCACCTATTCCGGCAGAGTATTTAGTCGTCATAAGCAATCCCTCCACCGTCATTAAACTGAAATCCGGGTACGTCCGTGAATACGAAAAAATATGTCACTCTGAACATCTATTGGATAAAATAAAAGAGTTCGAACAAAAACATCATAAAGAATTTATTTCTCCTAAAGAAATCAAAAAACTAAGCCGTTTATTATTAAAGGAACACTCCCCTCACAACACCAATATTCTAAAAACATATACAATCCCTAAGCAAGACTTGCTCACCGGCGTTCATTGTCCGGAATGCTTCTTTCTTCCAATTTCCAGAAAAAAAGGGTACTGGTTTTGTCCATCTTGCCGCTCTCAATCTAAGGATGCCCACATTGATGCTCTCCTTGATTATTTCCTGCTTATTAAGTCTTCTATTACAAATACTGAGTTTCGGGACTTTCTTCATGTTCCCTCCCGGCATACTGCCAAAAGGATTCTTCATTCTTTAGACTTGCCGTCTGAAGGTGAAAAGAAGGCCAGGATTTATTATCCGATGAAATCATAAAAAACGGGACATCGAAGTGTCCCGTTCCTCTTATTTATAGCTCTCCCGAAGCGAATAGGGTTTATAGGCCTCGATCATTTGTTGATACCGATTTCGATTTAAGATCGGGATTCCTTTTTGCAATTCCTTCTGTTTATACGATTCCAGCTTTCTGACGTCTATTTGGAAAAAGGATTGAATGATTTGTGAATGATCCGGTTTGCCGTTAAAAATAGAAAGGGTCCCATCCTCCGTTAAGCCGAAAAACCCATTTGCCTTCAGCAATGGAGAAATATCATTTTCGGTTTTTTGAAAGATGATCCGCTCCTCGTTCTGGTCAATGAGCTGCCAGTCGCGATAACTTGCCCAAAAATCTTCCATTGCCTGTATCTTCTCAACCACTGTTTCTTCACTCATCTCACCGTCTACATATACCCTCTGCAGAATCACCTTGCGTTCAAGAGGCCCAGTTATCTGCTGCGTCTTTTCCTGCTTTTCCTCTCCTGAAACGGTTACAGTCCAGAAGATTGATGCTAACGTCACACTGACCAACAATGTCAAGAAAGCTAGCCGGCCTTTCATTTCCATCACCTCTCCGTAAGAAGGGTACTTCTGTTTTCTATAGTTTGGCCGGATTCTGGAGATTTAATCATTTAATTTATCATTTATCATTTATCAGGCAGACCTTATTTAACTCTTATGTTTATCAAGATCTGGTTTAATAACTTCTAGGCCATTATCCTCCTGGTCTTCAACAATATATTTGAGCATCGAGAGTTTGTTATTCCAGAATTGTTCGTAAAATTGTTTTAATTCTGTTAAGGGTTCAGTCTGGAGCCGGTACCGCTTTTCTCTTCCTACCTTTCGTCCGCTGACGAGTTCTGCTTCAGAAAGGATGTGCAGATGCTTTGCAATGGCCGTCCGGCTGATGGGGAAATGACTGGTTAGTTCTGATATAGGCAATTCTTTTTCAGCAAGCAATCTAAGTACTTCTCTGCGAGTTGGATCAGCAATAGCTTGAAATACATCATGCTTTTGTGCTGATGTAGACACTATTTTTCAACAACCTTTCCTAATTTTTCAACAATCGATGTCCAGCCATGATCCATTCTGTCACGAATAACAGAACTTTTCTCGCCTGCTTTCCCAATAATATTGTCAGGGTTTTTCCATCCTCCATGTATAAGCGTAAATTCAGTCTTATCATCTACCTCTTTTAAGATAAAAGAAACAAACCAACCATCTTTATCCCATGAAAAAGTAAGCTTATTAGGAGGATCCAATTCCATGACTTTGCATGGAGATGGACCGAATGGTGATTGCAAATGGAACTCATATCCTAGTTCCGGCTGAAAATCATTAGGCATGAACCATGATGCAATTCCTTCAGAAGTAGATACTGCCTCCCATACTTTTTGAATGGGGGCTTGGTAAATAACGGTCTGCTTGATATCATGCAGGGTATTTTCTTTCATAATAAATTCTCCTCTTTCTGCTCTAAAAAATATAAAACCTTTTGGTTTCATATCAAATTATATAAAACCCTTTGGTTTCATGTCAACATTCTTTTCATTGAAAAAGCAAAGCCTAAGCTTTGCTTTTGATTACTGCGAGTGATTTTCATGGATCCCGATATTTTTGAACATATCGGCCGCATCGAGGTTAAATATGTCTTTTGGACCGCCAGCGCGCAGGCTATTATCAAGCGCGATTGATCGATAATAGACCCCCTGGTCCGTCGTAACATGTAGCTTTAAGTTTCCGGTCAGCGGGCGCACTTTTTTCTCTATCGCATCCCTTACAGCTTGATGGTCATTGTAATCGTCAAGTAAAGTCGTTACAAGAACATCACCTTTGTAGACGACTGCCCGAGAATCATTTACATGGTTTACATCGTTGGCCCTGGTCCTGATTTTATCAACAAGTCTGCCTTCGTAAGCTGTGTAATAAGATGAATGAGCCGTTTGTGGTTTGCTTAAGTGTCCATGGTAGTTTGCATCCTTTGTACTGTAGTCACTATCTTGATAAAAATATCCATTCCCATAGTTGGAAAGCGGTACAGTTGGGTTCCCGCCTCTTCGCTCGATTGCTTCCTGTCTTCTCTCCACCGCACTCATATCTTTGTACATATGCGGGACAGGCGCCTGATAATTGATTCGGCTTACCAAATCGTCCTTCTCAGTGGAGTAATACCCAGCAGGATTCGCGGCTTGATTACGGTCGCCGCCGTCATCATTGACGCCGCATCCGAACAGCCCAGCAGTGATAATGGTACAGAGCGGAAGTGCCAAAACAAATTTCCTCAACAACAAAACCCCCTTGCTGAATTGGATGAGTAGAGATACATAACCTACTCTTTGTTAGCATTCATAACAAAGGGATTTTTTAACCTGTAAGATAAGGCCAATAATCTAAAATATTGGAGGAACTAAAAAGGCATTATTGACTCGAATTCTCCACCATCCCGGCCATGTTACTGTAAAAAACCATCCGGTCATTAAAATCTTCAACAGTTAGTTTCCAGACTTCATGAAGATACGATTGGTTCCCCATCCGGTTTTCTTTGATAAGCCTGTTCCATTCCCTGAAAATATCGGTCGGAAAGGCAAGGGCATATAAAAAAGCCGGGTTGGTCTTATAGAATGATAATTCTTTGTAGTTCCACAGGGCGTTATGATCATAATTCACTGAAGGCAGAATTCGGTTTGCATATTGCAGATAATCCATCGCCGCAGGCGCAACAGCGATTAAATCAAAATCGATCAGGCAGAGGGTTCCGTCAAAGCTTCTCAGGAAATTATGATGGGCGACATCCCCGTGAATAATCGTGTTTTTTTCTTCCCGGAATAATCTTTTAAACAACCTCATGCCATTCAAAGACCATGATGCCCAGGAAATTAATTCTTTCAAAATAAAATCTGAAACATATATGCTGATGATGGGAATGCTGCTTTCGAATAACCGCAGCCTCTCTTCCCACTTGTAAATCTGGTTAAAGGTGGGAACCTCTCCATAGAGTTCAACCGCCATTTCATGCGATGCCGAATGGAATTGTGAAAGCAGTCCAAGTCCTTCTTCTCGATTTCCCTCATTAAAAAAATGAAATTTTTCCTTATGAGGTTTTATATACTCGATTAGAGAAAACAAACGGTTTTTATATAGAAACGGCGGAATTAACGAGCAAAATTCATAGGTCTTTGTAAATCCAGTTTCCTTTAAAAACGCAGTCAGTTTCATTTGCCGACTCCATTTTTCCCAACCAGAAAATCCTTTTAGAACATAAAATTGATTATTGTTTAACTTAAGTAAGTAAACATTGCTCCGCATGGTTACAATGTTTTTCAGTTCCAGCTGATGCTTATTTAAATAAGAGAGGAGACAGCTGAAAAAATCACTGTCTCCCTTTTGTTTAAAATTCACCGCTCTCATCCGCGAACTCTGGCATATGGAACGGCTGCTGCGGTTGTTGCTGGTCATCGAAAAAAACCTGCCCAACCGGCCCATTTGGATTATGCGGAATAGGGTATCGCGGCGGCATGAAAGGCTGGCTATATCCTCCTTGCTGCTGTTGATCATATTGTTCCTGCCCATGTTGGTGGAAATTCGGTCCAAACTGCTGTGGATGCTGCATCTGTTGCATCCCTGGCTGCATTTGGTGCATTCCCGGCTGCATTTGCCCCATTCCTGGCTGCATTTGCCCTATCTCTGGCTGCATTTGGTGCATTCCTGGCTGCATTTGCTCCATCCCTGGCTGCATTTGTTGCTGAAGTTGTGTTGGATATGGTTGCTGGTATTGTGGAGACATCTGTTGTTGCTGCGGTGCAATTTGCTCTTCGTACCTCTGATAATGCATGTGATGTGATCCAGACGATGGCTCTCCCGGACCGACACATCCACAACCCTTGCTTTTGGCCATGGCTACTGCTTGCAGTGGTGCCTGTTGTGGATGGTATGGGTATGGCTGATGCTGTTGATATTGCGGTTGCTGATGCTGATACTGTGGTGCTGCGTATGGCTGATGATACATGTGGTGTGATTCGGACGATGACTCATCTGAACTGCCGAATCCGCCTTGCAACGGTCCCTTCTGGTGCTGGTACGGCGATTGGCCGGGCTGATTCATAAAAAAGCTTGATGATTCTGTAGATGGCTCGTAACTTTGCTTAGGTACTGGATATGATTGACCCATGACGCCCTGCTGACCTGGATTATGCATCGGTCCTCCATGATGCGACCCATATGATGGCATGACGGAACTAGGGCTTTGGTTTCCCGGCTCAAATGATGATGATTCATACTGATGATGATGGGCATGATGGGCCCCAGGTGCGGGATAAGTCCCCGCTCCATAAGAGGACTGCATCATTTCTGACGGTACTCCGGCCTGATGATGCATATAGTGCATATCTGCCGACTCGCAATCAGCTCCATATGGCTCCATGCCAGTACCCATTACCTGTGGAGAGGTCCATGGCTGATGTGGCAGGCAAAATCCAGTACCAGGCATGATAGGTGTAGCAGGGATGCAATCTGGCGCAGCCGGCTGCACATATTCTGCAGGCTGAACCATCTCCTGACTTTCCTCTTCCATGATCACTGGTTTTGGCATTACAGGAGGTGCAGGGGGCTTTTGCACGGACATGTTAGCCATGTTCACCGTATAATAATTATTGATATCTATTTCCATGTCTATTTCCGGTGAGACTGGCTGTGGCACCGGCTTTTCTTTGATAATTTCTTTAATGATCGGCTTTTCTTTTACAATCGGTTTTTCCTTCATTTTGATCTGTTCTTTAACAAAAGGTTGTTGCGGTACGTATGGCTGTTCTTTCATCGGCTGTGCATATTGAACTGGCTGTTGTTGCATCGGTTGTGCATACTGAACAGGCTGTTGGATTGGAGCTTCTTTTACATAATTAGGCTGTGCTCCCGGTATCGGCATTTCTTTTTTTACGTTGCCTGATGAGCCTGGTATTTTCAATTTCATGCCCGGCATTATCATGTCCGGGTTGCTTAGTTGGGAATTGGCCTGCTTGAGCTCTTCGAAACTAACGCCGTACTTCTTCGAAAGCTTCCAAAGCGTATCCCCTTTTTGGACAATATGAATTTTCACGCTGTAAATCCCTCCTATGCCTATGTCCCTCTATACTATGAAGCGATGGGCAAATTGCTAACATTTTCATCAAAACTTATGCGTAAAAGAAAAATTTTATGCTGGAAAACATAAGAAGAGAACATTAGCGAGAAGGATTTGAAAACATTTTAGCTATTACATAAAAGCCAAAAAAGCTGTTCCCGGCATTATATAGGGATTTCCGGTACAGCCATATAAAAAATTGTTATGCCCGTTGCAGCATTCTTTCTAGGGCCAGAACGGCATCTGCGGCTATTTCAGCTTCCACCCTAATCGGATTCACAATATTGTCTGCTTCAATCGATTCCAGTGACCATAATAAATGAGGCAAATCGATTCGATTCATCGTCAGGCACGGACACATATTTGGATTGAGCGAGATGATTTTTTTATCCTGATGCGCTTGTCTCAACCGTTTTACAAGGTTGCTTTCCGTACCGATTGCCCACTCGCTGCCTGTTGCAGCCTTTTCAAGCATGTTGATGATATAAGAGGTCGACCCGTTGTAGTCTGACAGCTCGACGACTTCCCTTCTGCATTCCGGGTGAACAAGGATTTTCATATTCGGGTATTCTGCCCGGACCGCTTCAATATTGGCGACGGTAAAGTTTTCATGAACGGAACAGTGCCCTTTCCAGAGCAGGACTTTAATTTCTTGTATGTCACCATCATAGATCAATTCATCACGGTGAGGATCCCAAACAGCCATTTGTTCTAATGGGATCCCTAAATCAAAAGCTGTATTGCGTCCTAAGTGCTGGTCTGGCAGGAAGAGGATCCGTTCTTTTTGGGTGAATGCCCATTGAAGCATTTTCTTAGCGTTGGAGGAAGTGACCGTCGCTCCGCCATTTCTGCCGACAAAGGCCTTTATATTTGCGGTCGAGTTGACATACGTTAAAGGCAAAATAGTATCGCCGAATATATTCTGGAGCTTTTCCCAGGCTCTTTCCGTTTGATGGATATCCGCCATATCCGCCATCGAGCAGCCCGCACGCATATCGGGCAGCAGAACGGTCTGATCGTTTGAGGTAAGGATATCCGCCGTCTCTGCCATAAAATGAACTCCGCAAAAGACAATATGCCGGGCGTCCCGGTTACTTCCGGAAAGCTTTGCAAGCTGCAATGAATCACCGGTTACATCGGCAAATTGAATCACTTCTTCGCGCTGATAATGATGTCCCGGAATGAACAGAGAACGTCCCAGTCTTTGCTTGATGCCTCTTACCCTGTCTTCCATTTCCACTGTACTCATCCTTTTATATTGATCGGGAAGCATCATTCCCGGCGCATTCGCCATTTCTAAAATATTCATGTGATCTCCACCTTACCTTTCCTGCAGCATGAGCATTTTGACCTTTGCGCTAATGTCCAGTGCCTTTACGCTATGTGTCAGGCTGCCAAGTGAAATATAATCCACACCGCAATCGCGGTATAACGATAAATTTTCAAGATTGATGCCTCCGGAAGCTTCGGTAATGATAGGCACAGGCACAAGTGGAATGAGCTGTTTAATCTGCTCTGGTGTCCGGTTATCGAACATGATGATATCAGCTCCTGCTTCGACTGCTTCCCTGACCTGTTCTGCTGACTCGGTCTCCACTTCAATTTTCACCGCAAGGCCGACTTTGGACTTAGCGAGCATGACTGCCTTTGAAATCGATCCAGCGAATGAGATATGATTATCCTTGATCATCACCGAATCGTAGAGGCCATACCGATGGTTAGACGCTCCGCCGCAGCGGACGGCATATTTTTCAAGCATCCTGAGCCCTGGTGTTGTTTTTCTCGTATCACACGGTTTCGTTTTCGTTCCATCGAGGATTTGCACTGCCTTTTGAGCCTGCGTGGCAATCGCACTCATTCGTTGGACTAGATTGAGAACGACCCGTTCCGCTTTAAGCAGGGCGGCCATGTCACCGGTGATCCTGGCAAGTTCTCCGCCAGCATAGAAGGAGTCACCGTCCTTCACAAATAGTTGAACACTAGCTTTCTCATCCAGTAGGAAAAAACCGCTCTGAATAACGTCACATCCTGAAAAAACCCCGCCTTCCTTTGCAATGAATGTTAGCGTTCCCTGCTCTTGTTCGGTAAATAATAAATCGCTCGTGACATCACGGTCACCGATATCTTCGATGAAAAACTGTTCAAGTAGTTGCTTTAACTTTAATTTGTTCATGGTATCTCCGCCCTTTCAATCTTTTTTCCATCTTATTTTTATCGATTACAACGGATTGCTTCAGCCAATCTTTATCATTTTCCACCGGATAATCACTGCGAAAATGCCCGCCGCGGCTTTCTTTTCGGCACAAAGCCGATTCGGCGATCAGCCATGCCACCAGGATTCCGTTGGCCGCACGTATTTGCTCCTTGGTTAACCCGCTGCCTGAACCCTCCAACACCTCCGCCAGATCGAAACTTCCAAGCCAATCCAGCAGAGTTTCAAGCCCTGTCTCATTCCTGATAATCCCTGCATATCGCATCAACTTCTCGCTCAGCTCGCTTAAGGAAGGAAGGGTCGGGATATGACTCCTATTAGTTGGTTCGAATCTTTGATTTGGCAGTTCCCGTTCTGGTTCACTGGCAATGAAGCTACCGACGGCTTTGCCAAAAACAATCCCTTCCAGCAAGGAATTACTTGCAAGCCGGTTTGCTCCATGCACCCCCGAACAGGCTGCCTCACCGACGGCATACAATCCACGGACAGATGTCCTGCCAACGTTATCGGTTTCAATGCCTCCCATCAGAAAGTGATTCCCAGGTGCCACCGGAATTTTCCCTGAACTGTTATCAATTCCATTGCGTTCACAAAGAAGGGAAATCGTCGGGAAACGCTTCTTAAATGCAGGAATCATTGAGATATCGAGGTAGACTCTTTCTCCCTGCTGGAGATAAGCATAAATCGTCTGGGCGACAATATGCCGCGGTGCAAGGTCGTTTAGCGGATGGACGCCTTCCATCACTTTTTTGTCGGATTCGGTAACCAGCTTCGCTCCTTCTCCCCGAACAGCTTCCGATACAAGGCCGTGTGTTTTCCCATTTATAAACAATAATGTAGGGTGAAATTGAATGAACTCCATATCCTTTATCCGCGCCCCTGCTTTCAACGCCATCGCAATGCCGTCACCCGTTACTCCCGGCGAATTCGAAGTAAAACGATAAAGTGCGCCGCAGCCCCCGGTGGCGAGGACGATATGGTTTCCATAATACGACTCTTTGCGGCCTTCCGGGTCCAGCGTCTTTACACCGATGCAGGAATCGTCTTCACCGATAATCAGCTCGATCACTTCTTTTTCTTCCATGACTTTTATCGAAGATTTCTCGAGCTGTGAAAGATAATGTTCGATCAAGTATTTTCCCGTGGCATCACCATCACGGTGCATGATCCGCCTTTCACTATGTGCCCCTTCCATCCCAAGCGATACCTTTCCACCGCGTTCCCGATCAAATTCCATGCCGGATAATATCAGTGAGTTCATCACCGCAGGAGCTTCTTGCACCAATTTCAAGACCGCATCGGGGTTGTTATAATTTCTCCCGGCAAGGAGCGTGTCCTGAGCATGTTTGTCTGTGCTGTCTTCCGCGGAAATGGCGGCGGCAATCCCGCCCTGTGCCAGATAGGAATTGCTGCTTCTTAGCTTATCTTTTGTGAAAATAATCACATTTTTCGTTATAGCAGCTCCTAATGCGGTTTGGAGTGCGGCAATTCCACTTCCAACCACAATAACCTCTGAAGATCTCATTTTATTCCCTCCTGATTTAACAGGTGTCTTGACAACTATATTTACATATTATTAAACTATTTACAAGAGTTTTTTAATTATCTGAAAGCGGGATGTGACTACAATGATCTATTTGGATTACGCAGCAACGGCGCCAATTGACGAGGAAGCTTTGGATATTTTTATCGAGGCATCGAAAAGATTTTACGGCAATTCAAGCAGTCTTCATGATATCGGATCAGCGGCAAATCGACTTCTCGACTTTTCACGCCAGGAGCTTGCTTCGCTTCTGGATGTGGATAAAGAAGGAGTCGTTTTTACAAGCGGAGGCACAGAAAGCAATCTTGTTGCCCTGGAAACATTCCTCTCATCACGCAAACCAGGGAAAAATCATATTATCGCTTCAAAAACGGAGCATTCATCGATTGCAAATTATTTATCGAAGCTTGGGCAGGAAGGATATGAAATTACTTACCTGAAACATAAACAAGATGGAATCGTCAATTTAATAGATCTGTTGAGTGCGATTAGACAGTCAACATGCATGATCGTTGTCGCGCATGCCAATTCGGAAATTGGCTGTATCCAGCCGCTGGATAAAATCAGGGAAATAATCGGCAACCGTGAGATATTCCTTCACGCCGACTGCGTCCAGTCATTTGGCAAGCTTGATCTGATATCGATTTGTTCCGCCGCTGACAGCCTATCAATCTCTAGCCATAAGGTTTATGGCCCTAAGGGTGCCGGGGCCGTCATTTTTCCGAATATCCATCGGTTAAAACCGCCCGTCCCCGGAACTTCCCATGAAAATGGCTTCCGTGCCGGTACCGTTAACGTTCCCGCGATTGCATCGTTCGTTACCGCCTGTAAAAAAGTTCATCAAAATAGGCAAGCCGAGTGGGAGAAAACGAAGGCTTTGCGGACATTGCTAATCGGGAAACTAAGGAAAAAGCAGGTTTCTTTTGAAGTAATCCAGTCGGATACAGAACAGCTGCCCTCTATTATCGGGCTGATATTCCCTGGCTTTCAGGGACAATTCCTCATGCTCGAATTAAATCGTGCCGGATATGCCGTTTCAACCGGGAGCGCCTGCACGATCGGCAAACAGGAGCCATCGAAAACAATGAAAGCCATCAGCAAAAGTGATGAAGAGGCCAAAGGGCTTATCCGTATTTCTCTTGGTAAAGATACTACTGAAGAACATATCATCGGCCTTAGCCAAACAATCGCCAGCATCATCCAATAAACCCGACTTATGACCTTGGCTGCAACTTATGCTAAAATGGTTGTACGTTTGCCGGAATAAGGAGAGGTAACATGACAGTAAAGAAAAAGTTATTAGGTGAAGATAGAAGGGCTAAGCTTTTGCACATTTTGAAAACAAGTGAAAAGCCTGTTACCGGCACCGAATTGGCGCGGATCGCCCATGTAAGCCGCCAGGTGATTGTCGGGGATATTACTCTGCTAAAGGCAAAGCAAGAGCCGATTGTCGCCACGGCACAGGGGTATATGTACTTTGCCAATCCACCGCTGCAGCAAAGCTTTGAAAAAATCGTCGCCTGCCTGCATGGCCCGACACGAACGGAAGAAGAACTGAATTTACTCGTCGACTTTGGCATCACAGTCAAAGACGTCACAATCGAACACCCAGTATACGGTGATTTAACGGCTTCGATTATGGTAAGCAGCCGAAAGGAAGTCCAACAATTCCTTGAGAAAATCGCGGAGACGAAAGCCGCCTTTTTATCCGAACTTACCGAAGGAATTCATCTCCACACGCTGATAGCCTTATCTGAAGAACTGCTGGAGGAAGCTGAGGAAGCTTTAAGAAAAGCAAATTTATTGGTGGAATAGCATCCCGAAACTGACCATTCTCCATAAAATTTAGGCGTTTACAACAAAACACCGAACATTTCTTAAAAAGAGAAAAAAAGCAGAAGCTCCTAACCTGGCTTCTGCTTTTTCCTTATCTCGTTTTCAGACTAACTTCCGCTTGGTCAGCTGCCTCTTCGACCATGAAGCTTGGATAGCTGCCGAGCAGTGACACTTTACAGCCGAGCGCTTCTAATTCTGAGATTGCACCTGGAACCAGCACATCATCCATCTTCATTTCAAGATCGATGATAAAAATGTAATTCCCTAGCCCGGTTTTCATCGGACGCGATTCGATTTTTGAGAGATTGAGCTTCCTCCAGGCAAAAGCTGACAGCACCTGATGCAGCGCTCCTGAATGATCAGCCGGAAGCATGACCATCAGCGTTGTTTTATAGCCCTGTGGAACAGCGGTCGTATTTTTATACTGTACTTCAGACTTTGAAAGGACGACAAACTTCGTATGGTTGTGACTGAAGTCATGAATATTGTGCTTGGTTATCTGTAAGCCATATTCCTGCGCTGCCATTTCATTGGCGATTGCCGCAATTTTTCTCTCAGGATTTTCTTTCACTATTTTTGCGGCGGCTGCAGTGGAGGTCGTATTTTCACATCTAATTCCACTTAGCTCTTTATGTAAAAATTTGTGGCATTGCGCGATAGCATGTGAATGTGAATAAATGGTTTCTGGCAAAAAAGCGGGACTATCATTATCCGGATGCACCATGATATGCTGCTGGATCGGTGTAATGATCTCCCCCCTGATCGGAAGGTCCACTTCATGCACCAGATAATCCAGTGTGATATTCACCGAGCCCTCCAATGCATTTTCGATTGGCACGACGGCAAGGTCGGTTTGCCCTTCACTCACTGCATCCAGGCATTCCGGGATGGTGGACATCGCTATTTTTGTGTCATCAGGAAATAAGCGCGAAACGGCCAGATCGGTAAATGTAGCTTTCGGCCCGAGAAAAGCGATACTTTGTGACATTCTGTACTCCCTCTTTTTTAAGAAAATTTACTATCTATCTTATGCCATTTTCGGATTTATTACAATAGTCAGGCTTGAAAACTGGCATTCCTCTTTTTACCCATTTTAAAAGCCGTACAAAATAATATACGGCATCCTCCAAATATTAAGCTCCTGAACCCAGCACTTCCACTTTTTCCACAAATTCCATCTTTCTAAATCTCGATAACAGCTCCTCTATTTCCATGGTAATCCCGCTTGTATTCAGCGACAGTGTTACGTTCGCCCTCCCCTGCAGCGGAATCGTCTGGTGGATGGTCATGATATTGCAACCAGATGATGCTACAGTGCTCAAAAGCTGTGATAACGTACCGGAGCGGTCTTCAAGATAAAAGAACAAAGTAATCAGCTTTTCTTTAACTACCGTGTGAAATGGGAAGACTGTGTCCCTGTATTTGTAGAATGCGCTTCTGCTTAAATCCACTCTTTGGACAGCTTCCCAAACCGACTCTGCTTTCCCCCGTTCAATCAGCTCTTTTGCATCCAGCGTTTTTTGCATTGCTTCAGGGAGGACATCTTCACGAACCAAATAAAATTTCTTATCGGTCTTGTTCAATATCCATGCACCTCTTTGCCAGCTCTAACAGAGCGATAGTATCCAAACAGCCCGAGAAGAGAATGCGGCTTTCCCTTCCCCAGCTGCAATAATAATCATTCTACAAATTCGAATTCATATTCAAGGAGCCTTACCGTGTCACCGTCTTTTGCTCCTTTTTCTCTCAACACATCATCGACACCGAAGGAACGAAGCTGTCTTGCAAAGCGGCGCACCGACTCTTCACGGGTGAAATCGGTCATCTTGAACAATCTTTCCACCTTAAATCCGGAAACGACAAAGCTGCCATCAGGATCGCGGGTAATCGCGAATTCGTCCCTGGATGATTCATGTTTATAAAGGACACGATGGACGCCTGTTTCCTCTTCCTGATGCTCCAGTGGAAATTCAGGGGTTTCCTCAATCTTATCAGCAATTGTATATAACAGGTCGCGAATCCCTTCCCTGGTAACTGCTGAAATGGAGAATACCGGATAGTCCCCCGTCATTTTTCCCTTAAAGACTTCTAGGTTCGCTTCCGCATCAGGCATGTCCATTTTATTGGCGACAATGATCTGCGGGCGTTCGGTCAGCCGTAAATTATATTCCTTAAGCTCATTATTGATCGTCAGGTAATCCTCATACGGATCTCGGCCTTCCAAACTTGACATATCGACTACATGGACAATGACACGCGTCCTTTCAATATGGCGCAAAAACTGATGGCCGAGCCCGATGCCTTCTGAAGCCCCTTCAATCAATCCCGGCAAGTCGGCCATAACAAAGCTGCGTCCGTCTTCCGTTTCAACCACACCAAGATTAGGAACGATCGTTGTAAAATGATATTCAGCAATTTTCGGCTTCGCTGCAGACACGACAGATAAAAGCGTCGATTTTCCGACACTTGGAAAGCCGACAAGACCAACATCCGCCAATACCTTCAATTCAAGTACGATATTACGCTCCTGCCCGGGTTCACCATTTTCAGCAATCTCAGGAGCGGGATTTGCCGCCGTGGCGAAGCGGGAATTCCCTCTTCCGCCCCTGCCGCCTTTTGCAATGACGGCGCGCTGCCCATGCTCTACTAAATCAGCGAGCACTTCTTTCGTATCATCGTCAATGACAACCGTACCAGGCGGAACCTTGACCACCATGTCAGCTGAATTTTTCCCATGCTGGTTTTTGGACATGCCATGCTCTCCGCGCGGCGCTTTAAAATGGCGCTGATAACGGAAGTCCATAAGCGTCCTTAGTCCTTCTTCGACTTCAAGGATGACGTTGGCTCCGTTACCGCCGTCTCCGCCAGCCGGGCCGCCTTTTGGCACGTATTTTTCCCTGCGGTAGGCAACTATGCCATTTCCGCCGTCTCCGCCTTTTACAAACACTTTGACCTGATCGACAAACATGTAATCACTTCCTCTGTATGTATTCTAAAGCTGTACGAATTAATCACTAATATCGTCATAATCTATCTCAATGTAGAATAAAGTTTCGTTGCTGCTGATCTTGCAGACTGCCGCTGCCATATTTTCATTTAGCGGCTTAATTAAAAAATCACGCAAAATGGTTTCTTTTTTTATCGTACCCTGCAAATCAAAGGACAACCGAATTTTTCGTTCCTTATTTTCATCTATCGAAACTGCCAGCACATTCTCGTCATAGTCATCTACCGACTCTTTGAGAACCAAAAACAGGTCTTCAATCCACGAGGCCATGAAATCGTCCATATCGCGGCAGCCATGCTGAAGGCTTACTACTTCAAGCTCAATGCGCAAAGGCAATGTGCGCCAGTTTGCTGTCAAAAGCGTTTCTACGAAATTGGGCATATTCAGGTTAGAAAGCCTCGATTCGTGCTGGGTTTCTATGATAATTTCGTCAATGATTGCTTTAACACGGTCTATTTTATCCAGTTCGATATTGCCTTTGATCAATTGAAGTCTATTCAGCCAATCATGTCTTGTGTGGCTTAAAATCTCCACTGTTTTCCAATCTTTACTCATTTGCAAGCTCCTACAAATTTTTAATGCTCCATCATGTTTTTTGGCAATGCTGATATGGTCTCCGGTATTCTTACATGAAAAACCGCCGTCCAAAATATTCGGCTAGGGCTGGCGAATGCTTTGGACGATGGCAGAGCGAAGAATTCTGATGGTTTTCAGGTTCCGAACAAAAGCGCAAGCGCCTTGTAAAAAGGAACGTCGACTAAAAGCCGCCACGTCCTGTGGCGAACGTTGACATCAGCGCATCCCTGTCCGACAAGCATAAGACGAGCATCTGTATGGGGAGTGGTTTTCTCCCTATCAGATGATTGGCTTATGACCTCGAGGCCGACTAAGAACCGCCACGTCCTTATGTCTTCGTCGGCACTAGCACGTCCTGTGCGTCGGGGCTAGGCGCTGGAGCTGGATGCAGATAACCTAGATTAAATTATCCACATAAAATAATTTTATAATCTCCCTAACAATAAGAAAAGCGCAAGCGCCTTGTAAAAAGGAACGTCGACTAAAAGCCGCCACGTCCTGTGGCGAACGTTGACATCAGCGCATCCCTGCGCAAGTCCGACAAGCATAAGACGAGCATCTGTATGGGGAGTGGTTTTCTCCCTATCAGATGATTGGCTTATGACCTCGAGGCCGACTAAGAACCGCCACGTCCTTATGTCTTCGTCGGCACTAGCACGCCCTGTGCGTCGGGGCTAGGCTGCTTGCGCTAGACATCAGTACACCTTGAAAAAGTTATACTTTCTTTCTTTTAAAAGACAAGAAAAGGGCCGGACGCCTTCATCACGATATATAGCTGACGCGATATATTGTGTACAATAGAAGGAGTCAGACCCTTTTTGAGCCAGCCTCTATTCAAAGATGCTATTATGCTTCTTGTGCAACTGGATATACGCTTACTTTCTTGCGGTCACGCCCGAGACGTTCAAAACGTACTACGCCGTCAACTTTTGCGAATAAAGTGTCATCTCCGCCGCGTCCTACGTTTTCACCAGCATAGATTTTCGTACCGCGCTGGCGATAAAGGATAGAACCGCCTGATACCAATTGACCATCGGCACGCTTGGCGCCAAGACGCTTGGAAATTGAGTCACGGCCGTTTCTTGTAGAACCTACTCCCTTTTTGGAAGCGAAGAACTGAAGATCCAATCTTAACATATGTTCCACCTCCTATTTATTTAGCGTAATCTTAATGTATTTTCCATAATCCAGTTCAATCGTTTGCAGTGATATAAGCATGCCGGCTAACAGCAGTTGGACCTTCTCCTGTGCTTCCGCGGATATATCTTCCGGAATTGCACAGCGGAGATAGCCGCCATCGCCGCCCTGCTCAATCTCAAGAGCTGCATCAGTCAATGACATCATGGCATTCACAGCCCCGAATGAGATGGCGGATACACCTGCGCAAACGAGATCTGAACCTTTTTCAGCAAAATCAGCATGTCCGCTTATGGTGAACGAAACAATCCGTTCCTGCGGAGCATAATCTATGATTACTTTAATCATAATTCAGCCTTATGCATTGATTGCATCAATGACCACTTTTGTGTATGGCTGGCGATGGCCTTGTTTCTTACGGTTATTTTTCTTCGCTTTGTATTTGAATACGATGATTTTCTTTTGGCGTCCGTGTTTTTCGACTTTACCAGTTACAGTAACGTCTGCCACTAATGGAGAACCTACTTTCGCGTCTTCACCGCCAACGAATAAAACCTTGTCAAATGTAACAGTTTCGCCTGCTTCTACGTCTAACTTCTCCACGTAAACCACATCACCTGCTGCTACTTTCACTTGCTTACCGCCAGTTTCGATAATTGCGTACATACTCTGCACCTCCTTAATTAACTCAGACTCGCCAATCACAGGCGTCTGCGCGTCGGCAAAGCTTTAAGGCCTGATCTGTGCGGTTGTAGCACGGGTGCTACAAACATAACAGTAAAATACTATCATAAAACAAGAAATACTGTCAATATGTTTATCCTGAAACCCGTTATCCAGTTTACCGCTCTGCCGTCTTCACCGCTATTTCGATTCCCGCTATGCTTCCGAATCTTTTAATGACATAGCTGTTGTGAAGGCCCTCCAGGTTTGTAATGTATAATTTCATTCCGAGATTAGCTTCAAGGGTGGGTCGGTAGGCTTCTCTATCACCAAGCAGCGCTTTTGCTGCTTTTTCGCTTATCTCCACCCAGACTGCTTCCTCGTCCTGATGCCTATGTTCCATCAATTCGCGCTCCAGCCGGAAAGCAATCGTTTCCGCACTTTCTATTTTACCAGTACCGCGGCAGCATGGACATACCTCTGTAACCTTTTCACTCAAGGACGGCGAGGTTTTTTTCCTTGTTAATTGAAGAATCCCCAGTTCGGTAAAACCGACGATTGTGCTGCGCATTTCATCCCGGCGGCTTTCGTCTTTCAATATTTCAATAATCTTTCGTCTGTGATCCGTATCTTCCATATTAATAAAATCAATGAGGATCATCCCGCCGATATTTCGCAGCCTTATCTGACTGGCAGCAGCGCTTGCAGCCTGAAGGTTGGTCTCGAAAATCGTCTGTTCTTTTTCAGCTTTTCCGGTATATTTCCCAGTATTCACATCGATCACGGTGAGGGCTTCGGTCTCTTCAATGATAAGATAGCCGCCATTGTCAAGCCAGACAATTTTTTTTAATGCCCGCTCCAGCTGCGGCTCGACTTTTTCCCCGGAAAAGATATTTTGCTTTTCTTTATAGTAAACGGCTTTCCATGCGCCTGACTGCAGGGATAACCGTTCTTCCAGCTCTTTAAAACCCGCGAAATTGTCGATGATTACTTCTCCGGCTTCTTCTGCGTTTATCTCTCGCTGGATACTGTCGAGAAACGTATCTTCGGCATAGAGCAGTCCAGTTGATTTTAAGGCGGCCGCCTTATTATGAATTTCAGCATATTGTTCACGCAAGGCACTTAACTGCTTTTGAAACATCGCGAGATCCTGCGTTTCCATCGATGTCCGGATAATCAGTCCTTCATCAGCCCGCTTGCTTTCGAAGGCGGCTGTGCGCCATTTTCGCTGTGAATGGGGATCCGCGAATTTCCTGGAAACCCCTACATAATCGATTCCGTGTATGTAAACGATGTATTCCGTCGAAAGTTCAATTAATCCGGTCAATTTCGCTCCCTTTGTGCCGGTTTCGTCGCGGGTCACCTGCACGAGCAGCTTTTCCCCCTGACGGACAAACTTGCCGATCGTTGCAGAAGGATCCGGTTTGGAACGCTGATAGGATGGCAGCTGGTCGCGATGCAGGAAGCCGTTTTTTTCCTGGCCAAAATCGATGAATACGGCATCCATGCCTGGCAGCACCTTTGTCACTTTCCCTAGATAGATATTCCCGACGAGACTTTGCTGATTCGGCGTCATCATTTCAAGCTTGACCAATTTTCCATTATCAGTGACCGCATATCTTTTCTCTCTTGTCGACATGTTGACAATAACCTTCTTCATAAAAAATCCCTTCTTAAACAGGCTGGAACTTGCCGCCTTTGTTTGAAGAAAGGATACCACAGTTAATATGAATATAATAGGTCGCCGATTTTCACATTTGTCAGTTTATCAGAAAAATAGGCATGCAAAATTTCGTTCTCATCGAGGGATCCCCGTTCCTTGCCGTTTTTCAAGATGATGATAGGATGCTTGCAGCCGCGCTGGAACTTTTCAAGCACCTTATGGATTTGCACACTTTCTTCAACCCTTATCGGCCTAAGCACTGCCAAACCCACATTCCTCCCATAGTGCCGTTCAAGCAGAAAGCGAATAAATGCATAGTACCGCTGCTTCCATTCCATCGAAAGAGATACGGCAAGAAAGCCGGAGATAATCCAAATGTTCAAGTTGAACGGTTGAAAAAAGCTAACCAGAAGCAGGGACAGGAAGGCAAACCCTATCGAAAATAACAAGGTAAAGCGGTGTGCATCAATAAAAGAGCGATACAGCGACAGGCCAAGAAACAATAACTTTCCGCCGTCCAATGGCCATATCGGAAGCAAATTGAATACCATCACTGCTAGATTCAAATAAAGAAACTGCTGATACAATTCATACGGCATTATTGAGAAAGAATAGAACAAATAAGCTGAACCGATTAGCCAAAGATGCTGAAGCGGTCCGGCGAGAATCACAATACAGTCTTCCTTCAGGGATTTGTTTCCATACTCTTCTGTTTCAACGGATCCTCCGAAAGGCAGCAGTGAAATCGATTTAATTCTCCATTTAAAATGCTGCGCAGCAATTGCGTGTCCCAATTCATGAATTAACACCGTGAAAAGAAGCATTAACACCGAAATGAAATGGGCAGTCACGACAGCGATTCCAATTACAATCCAGAGGGTAGGATGGATGCGAAGCTTACCTAGGAGCTGGAGGTATTCACTCAAATGGTATCACCTTTTTTGGGTCGATGAATTTGTCATCCTTTTTTATAGCAAGATAAAACGTCCCTTTGGTCCCATCATCACTCGCTGTGACCTCGCCGATTTCTTTTCCTTTTTTCACATTTTCATATAGCTTCACGTCAATCGAGCCAAGATGTCCATACCACGATTCACTTTTATCACTATGCTGGATGACGACGGTTTTCCCAAGATCATCTTTGCTTCCCGCAAAAATGACAACGCCTTCGGTCATTACTTTCACCCTTGAATCCGCATCGGTCTCCATGATCACTCCTTCACCGTTGCTTTCAAAGCTCTCGGCAATTTTCCCCGACGCCGGCAATGCATATTGATTGGTTAGTCCTTCATTTTCCGTAGTTGATGATGTATCCTCCGGCAGAAAAGCTATCGGCTTGCCAAACTTGTCCTCATACCAGTTCGATACCGTCGCAAATTGAAACTCCTGATTCATCGTCTCGTTCACAAAGCTTCGGGTGTCATCCAATTTAGCAGAGGGATGTTTAAAGATCACAGCAATCAGCAGAAACAAGCACAGCGAAGCCAATGCCTTAAAATAGAAATATTCCTTCTTAAAGAGCGGGTGCTCCTTTTCCGATGTACCCTCATAGGCTGTGGTTTCAAAGCCATAGTGCCCTTCATTATCGATCTGTGTCCACGAACCGCTCAGCCGTTTCTCGCTCATTTTTCTCCGTTTGTTAATTCGGTCTTGTATATCTTTTCTTCTGTCCTTCATACAGAAATCTACCCCCTGCCTTCTTGCATTGCTTTTATAAAAGGGTATGATTGCCTTGTCCAGACTATGACTAGTAAAAAGTTACTACAATCTTACAAAAACAAAAAGAATGCATCAAAATGAATGCACTCTTACTATTGTGTCTATCGTACGCTGAACAGCTTTTTGATTTTCGCGACAAATCCTTTTGGTTCGTCTTCCAGCGGCTTGAGCGGAACCGATTCGCCGAGGATTCTCCTAGCGATGTTCCGGTAGGCGATGGAAGCCCGATTATTGGGATCGAGCGCGATTGGTTCGCCTTGATTCGATGCCTTGATGACCTGGTCATCGTCGACTACGATGCCGATTAAATCGATGGAAAGATGGGCAGTGATTTCGTCGATATCCAGCATTTCGCCGCTTTTCAGCATATGGCTGCGGATTCGGTTGATGATTAGCTTTGGCGGCTCGATAGTTTCTTCTTTTTCAAGCAAACCGATGATCCGGTCCGCATCGCGCACTGCCGAGGTTTCAGGGGTCGTCACGACAATGGCCTTATCAGCACCCGCAATTGCATTTTTGTATCCCTGTTCAATTCCTGCAGGGCAATCAATAATTATGTAATCATAGTCCTGCTTTAACTCCTCGACAAGTTTCTTCATTTGGTCCGGGTTAACGGCAGATTTGTCGCTTGTCTGCGCTGCCGGCAGTAAATAGAGCAAGTCATCGAACCTTTTATCCTTCACAAGTGCCTGATGAATCTTGCATCGTTCCTCAACGACATCTACTAGATCATAGATAATCCGATTTTCAAGACCCATGACAACGTCTAAATTGCGCAGGCCGATATCTGTATCGATCAAACATACCTTTTTACCAAGAATGGCCAAGGATGTCCCCAAATTGGCAGAAGTAGTTGTCTTTCCCACTCCACCCTTGCCGGATGTAATAACTATTGCCTCTCCCACGATTAGAGTCTCCCTTCTAATCTATTTAAATTAGGTCTATGTGTCTTCAAAACCTGCAGTTTTCCAATGACAAGTTGATGGTTTTCATCAATATAGGCACATTCCATGCCGTGCCCGTCCTCTGTATATCCATCCGGGGTACGGTTCACAATATCGCTGATCCGCAAGTGTGCTGGTTTCATGACTGAAGCTGCAATGATGGCTCCTTCATTTCCCGAGAATCCGGCGTGGGCAATCCCTTTTAAAACACCCATGACGTAGATGTTCCCACCCGCCGTGACCGTACCGCCGGGGTTGACATCACCAATCAATAATAAATCGCCTGGAACCTTTATAATTTGGCCAGATCTGACCATTTTGGCTACTGTTGTAATCTCATTCTCTTCTTTCCACTGCCTTGCTTCATCGAGGGTCACAACATTGGAATGAATATCATCAACGACAAGCTTCTTTTTTTTGCGTATTAATTCTTTAATCTTTTCTTTTTGATCCGCGGATAAGTATCTGTTTCCAGTATGCACTTTCACAGCGATCAACGAGTCGTTTTCTTGAAATTGATAGTTTGCGGAAAGCTTTGTTTCAAGCTCTTTCAACAATTCGAAAAAGGAACAGGAATCATCGAGATGCAACGTTAGCCCGTCTTTTGTTCCTTTTATCATTACATTTTGTTGAGTTCGTTTATTCATGGCGCCAGTTTCACCTCAATGAAAGTATAATTCGACATCTCGGGACAAATTTCCTTTTTCTCATGCAACGAAAAAGTGAAAGAAAAACCTGCCTACAAGAACAAGGGATGTTGAAAAGGATTGCTGGCTGACATTCGCTGCTTTCCCTGCAATTGATTATGCACTGTCCCTTTCCGTCTCGTACTTTTCGACCATCCGCCGTAAAGGGAAGGAAAGGATGACAATAAAAGCCAGGTTCAGCAAAAGAGTAGGCAACAGCCTTGTATTCGCAAACTCCGGATAGCCTATCTTCGCAAAATTAATCAGCACATTCAGCTGATAAACAACAACCTCGAGAATGCCAACGAAAAAAACAGAAACGAAAATGGCAATCAATAAATTGGCCTGCAGCACCTTCATTGATTTGGAAATAAGATAGGCAAGCACAGGGAATAAAAACGTATAGATCCCCAATATTTCTGTATAGACCACATCATAGCAAAGCCCTAAAATAAACCCGTATAAAATACCCAACCTCTTAGAGCCGTAAATAGCCAAAAATGCAATGAATATCATGATGAGGCGGGGCACATAAACCCGGTCGCTCCCAAACATGACGCCTGAAAATAGATTGGCAAAAATGCTTTCAAAAATGAAGAACAGCAAAGCGGTTACAGGAAGGATGAAACGGCTCACTGCCCACCATCCCCCTCCTGGCCTGTGCCCGACTTTCCTTCTTCTGGCGCCGGGATGTCACGTTTTAGAATCACTACATTACTGATATCATAAAAATCCGTGGCAGGCTTGACATAAGCGGTTTGATTCAAACCGTATTGGTCTAATTTCACATCAACGACTTTTCCGATTACCAGCCGCCTCGGAAACACGCCGCCATATCCGGAGGTTATGACGTTAGAATTCTTTTTGACCTTTTTATCAAATGGAATACGCTTCAAAAGCAATAACTGCCTTTTCTCATCATAGCCTTCAATCACTCCGTAAGCATCTTCATTGCCTTGGATTACAGCGGAAATACGGTTTTTTGGATCTATCGAACTTAAAAGCTGAATAGAAGAGGTGAATTTATTGCTGCTCTTTACTTTGCCGATAAGGCCTTCAGATGTCTCGACGGCCATGTCCAGCTCAACCCCGTGCAGGGTTCCTTTATTGATGGTGATCATTTCATTCCAGCGATCGGGATTCCGGCCGATAACCGTCGCCTGGATACGTGATGCTTCGCTGAGATCATCTTTTTCTTTATTAAGAATGTTTCGTAAATCATCGTTTTCCTTCTTCAAGTCCTGCACTTCTGTTTTTAATTTCACATATTCATCCAATCGGGATTTCAGTTTTTTATTTTCGTCGTATGTATGCTGAAGATCATTCAGATTTTCAAAAAAGCCCGTTACGGATGAAACGGGTTTATGAAAAGCATTTTGAAACCAGCCGGCTGTATCTTTCAAAAATTGTTCCGGCCAGGACAATTCTTCTCTCTCTCTTAACGAAAAACCAATCAATGCCACGAGTACGATAATACTTACCAGCAATAATATTAATCTCTTATTGAAAAACTGTGGCATGGTTTTCACCTCTATTTATTCAGACTTGTTCCCAGGAACATTTCGAGAAATGAACATACCTTTAAACGGGAATATTCCTTTGATGGAAACCACCAAAGGAACCCCCGTTTTGTATGGACACAGTTGTTCCTACTTCATAAGAAAAAGAAGTATAACTTTTTCAAAGGCGCTTGCGCTTTTCTTGGTGTCCAGCTCCAGCGTCTAGCCCTTCGAGGTCATAAGCCAGCTCCCTACAGAAGGAAAAAAGCGCCTTCTTTCGGGCTGTCTTATGCTTGTCAGGGCTGAACAAGGCGCTTCCGCTTTTCTTGATTATTTCGCTTTGTTTTTGAATAGATGGATATGGTCTAATGCTTTGCCTGTTCCGATTGCCACACAATCAAGCGGATTTTCTGCGATAAGGACAGGCATTTTTGTTTCTTCGCTGATTACTTTATCCAAATTGCGCAGCAGAGCTCCGCCTCCGGTCAGGACGATTCCTCTGTCCATAATATCAGCTGCCAGTTCAGGCGGGGTTTTTTCCAATGTGTTTTTCACGGAGTCAACAATTGTGTACACGGTGTCCCGCAGCGCCTTTGAAATTTCCTCAGCAGTGATTTCAATCGTTTTCGGAAGCCCGGTTAGTAAATCACGTCCGCGGATTTCCATATTGTCTATGCCTTCAGGATCTCCAGCTGAACCGATTTCGACCTTGATGCTTTCTGAGGTACGTTCACCGATCATCAGATTATAATTCTTGCGGATATAGCTGATGATGGCATCATCCATTTCATCGCCGGCAATGCGGATGGACTGGCTTGTCACGATTCCGCCAAGGGAAATGATGGCTACTTCAGTCGTTCCGCCGCCAATATCGACAACCATGCTTCCTGTTGGCTCCCAAACAGGAAGGTTTGCCCCGATTGCGGCTGCAAATGGTTCTTCAATCGTATAGGCATCGCGGGCGCCTGCCTGTCTCGTTGCGTCAATGACCGCGCGTTCCTCGACAGCGGTGATGCCGGATGGCACACAAATCATCACGTACGGCTTACGGGCAAATACCCCTTTGTTCTGGGCTTGTTTCATGTAATATTTCATCATGGTTGCGGTTGTTTCGTAATCGGCAATGACGCCATCCTTCATCGGGCGCATTGCCACTACATTTCCAGGAGTACGGCCAATCATGTTCCTAGCATCATTTCCTACAGCGACAATACTTTTTGTGTCTGTTTGAAAAGCAACCACCGATGGTTCCCTGACAGCAATCCCTTTTCCTTTTACATATACCAGCGTATTAGCCGTTCCTAAGTCAATTCCAACATCTCTCGTACCAATTCCCAACATTCCCGTATCTCCCTTTCATAAACGATCACTTTTATGGTAAGAATTCAATTTAAGGTTCAGTCATTCATAAAAAAACAGAAGGTGTTAAAAAGATTTCTCATCAAAAATCACAAACATTATTATATCGCATCGTCAACGATTTTGATAGTATCATAAATAACCTTTTTCCTTAAGGCTTACATACTTTTGCTCACCGATAATAACATGGTCGAGCAGCTCTATGCCAATAATCTTTCCACATTCAGCCAGCCTTTTTGTGACTTCAATATCTTCTCTGCTTGGAGTGGGGTCGTAGGGTAGGAAGCATGCGCCTTACTTGGTCTCCCAAGCAGGTTTCACAGTTCCCCCCTCAGAACCGTACGTACACCTTTCAGCGTATACGGCTCGCCAGTTGACTAATCGGAATTTGCTTCTCGTGGTGGTCATGATGGCACTTAAAACAAAGGACAATTGTTTTTCTGTTCCGTTCAATCATAATTTTGTCCAAGTATTTTAAGTTAGCTTTCTTTTTCAAGTCCTTCAACTTTCTAACATGATGGACTTCCATTTGACCTTCTGTTATACCGCACGCTTCACATCGATTGGCCAATAAACGTTTTTCAAATTCTGACCTTCCTGAATATTTCATCGTATTTACATACGTATCTGTTTCAGGAGAATCTGCTTTAATAGCACCTTTAGGTTTAGGCAGGTCTTTTAGCTTCACAAACTGATGAAGTTTCTCATTGTCCTGCTTATCTTTCCTAACAAGACATAAAACTCCTTGTTTGTGAGTTCTCATACTTAAGGCAACCTTCATTGAGGTACTTTTCCGTTTATTAGCAATTGTTTTGATGAAACTACTTTCAGCTAGATAAAATAACTTATCAAGATGATGATAATTATTTGCCAGTTTGTAGTAGTTTGCAATTCCTCTAAGTTCAGCGTTATAGGTATGCAGAATCTCCAATTCCGAATTGTTAATAAGTTTAGCTCGATGTATAATTTTGAAGTTGTCCAGATTTCCGTATCCGTTTGTTATGGAAAATTCTTTGATTTTCCATTCAGGAATTTCCAACTTAATTGCCCCTGAAAGAGTTCTCTTTTTCAATGGATGTTTTTGGTTTTTATAAGTGACCCTCTTAACCTTAAACTCATTCCATCTTCGGAATTCATATCCAAGAAAGGGAATTGGATTTTCCAAATGAGTTATGAGAGTTTTTTCATCACTTAGGTCAAGATGAAGTTCCTCTTTAAGAAAATTCTTTACCGTTTCCTTTATTTTAAATACACTTTGCTTAGAACCAGCTATCCCTATAACAAAATCATCAGCATATCGGACGTATTTCATTCTTTGATACTCTTTGTCCATCGAATTGACCGATGGTATCAAAATCTGCTTCCGTTTAAGCTTCTCGATTTTGTCAACGAAATCCATTCTGCCTTCCCACAGTTGATGTCCATTTCTATCATCAAGTCTTCTAACTTTTCTGGAGAGTGTGCTGATTTCCGAGCGAATTTTTGTATACTCTCTATTTCTTGCTCTCGTTTTTCCTTTATCAAATTCTTCCATTTGTTTTTCCATAAACAGGTCAAACTCATGAAGATAGATATTGGCTAACAGAGGTGAGATTATACCGCCCTGTGGTGTACCGCTGTATGTTTTATGATAAGTCCAATCTTCCATTACACCACAACTAAGTGCATTATGAATAAGTAGCAGAAAACGACGATCATTAATTCTCTTTGAGATAAGTTTTATTAATACAGAATGGTCTATATGGTCGAAAAAGCCTTTTATGTCTCCTTCAATACACCATGTTAGACCTTTCCATGTATTTTTGATTTGGGATAAAGCTGTGTGACAACTCCTTCCCTCTCTGAATCCATGGGAATTTTCTGAGAATGTTGGTTCATAAACATTTTCCAAAAGCATTCTCATAACTTCCTGCACAATCTTATCTTTAAAAATAGGAACTCCTAATGGTCTCTTTTTGCCATTGCTTTTTGGAATGTAAACCCTTCTTACAGGTGCAAAACGAAAATTTCCAGCTTTCAATTGTTCAATGATGTCATCTATTTTCTGTAAACTGAACCCGTCAATTGTTTCATTTGTTGTTCCCTTTGTCAGATTCCCAGGGTTCGGATATAGTTTCGCATATGCTTTAATCCACAACTCTTTGTTATACATGAGACGGTAACAATCCGTTATGATATTTCCTTTTTGAGAAGCGTTCCTTATAACGTCCAACTGATGAAATGGATTCTTTGCCATATTCATGACTCCTTTCCAATTGACGTTAACATCAACCTGTCTCCCTTCCCCGTGCTAAACTCATTACAAGCAAACGTTGAGTACTATGGAGACTCCGTTACCATATGCAATTTTCATAGACCTATGTCTAATAGCCCAGTGGCACTTGCACTTAGGTAATCCCTGCATTATGACATAATTTTAGTTGCGTGATGGTTAGATATCCCTTTCGACGGTTTCCTCTTGTTGAGGATTGAAGGACAAACCTTACTATGGACAGGAAAGCGGCGATTTCCCACAGACGCTCAGGCGATACGTCTTCCATTTTGTCCTCATTGCCTGTTAACTATCGTAGACAATGGCGCACCCACCGCTCATTCGTCTAGGATTCAAGCAGTATAGCCTTTACCATACATCACTTGGTCTGAAGAACTGACTCGACGTTAGATAGCTTTGTCGTCTTTTCTCCTTTTTCACATCATGCTCTGTTCCCTGTATTGGGTTTCCCCTCAAGGTAAGATGCTGACCATAGAACATTGTAAGGAGTTCTAGATTTTCAAGGAAAATCGCTAAAATTACGCACCTTGCAGGCGCACGCCTGAGGGATGATTGTGCAGACAAATAATAGAGGCCGCGGACCGGCGGAAGGCTTCTTTGTATACCTCACGCGGGTGTACGATAGAGGCATTCAGGCTGCCGATAAAAATGGTCTGTTTATGAAGCACCTGGTTTTTTGTGTTTAAATATAAACAAACAAAATGCTCCTGGGATAAAAACCGCATCTCCTCCATGCAATAATTGGCGCAGTCCTCAGGAGAACGAATCACATAGCGGTCATTATAATTTAAACTGCTGATTCTTCGGCCAAGTTCCACAGATGCCAAAATTTGAATCGCCTTTGCTTCCCCGATTCCCTTAATTGAAGTAATTTCTTCAATGGAAGCATCCTTTAACAGCCTTAACCCTTCAAAGGTACTGATCAACCGGTTCGCCAGCTGCAGAACAGATTCATCCTTGGTTCCGGTCCTGAGCAGGAGTGCAAGTAGCTCCTGTGTTGAAAGGCTCTGAGGCCCTTCCTGCAGAAATCGTTCACGAGGTCTTTCTTCTTTCGGGAAATCACGAATTAACATTTTACTGCCCACCTATTCAACATCCTTTCATAACTATGGATCTTGGAAGAAGGCCGTCGAGGAGAGAAATGAATACTCCAAACTTACAGCTTTTGACGCTGGAAGGCTTTCAATTCACGGGCTAGCCTGGATACAGGAAGGCCGACAACCGTATAGTAATCACCGGTAATCTCCTTTACGAGAAGCGATCCGTACCCCTGAATGCCGTAGCTGCCGGCTTTGTCAAAAGGCTCTCCAGTTTCGAGATATGCTTCGATCTCTTCGTCAGACAGCCTCCAAAAGCTCACTTCTGTTTTTTCTGCGAAAACGGCCTGGTTCTTATCCTGGATAATAGCCACACCAGTATACACATAGTGTGTTCTTCCTGAAAGGATTTGCAGCGTTTGTTTTGCAGCGGAGCGGTCAGCCGGTTTCCCGATAAATTCGCCGTCGACGACTACAACCGTATCCGCACCAATTACACAGCTGTCTTTATGTTCAAGCGCGACTGCCGCTGCCTTTCGCACTGCTAATTCTCTGACAGCTTCTTCAGCGGTCAAATTCGGGTCAAAATTCTCATCAACATTTGCATGAATCGTTTGAAAAGGAACGTGGAGAAATTGGAGAAGTTCTTTACGACGCGGTGATGAGGAAGCTAATATCAATGGATGCATGAAATTCACCTTACCTTACTAAAAGCATTTTCGGGAGATACATATCTATCGTAACAGATTACAGAATAACTAACAATCTTTGACAAAAAAATAGGTTAACAGCATCGGTAGCTAACTATTTCCACACCCTTAAAAAACGATCGTTTTTTCGTTTCGAAGGAAATATGGTTCCTAAAGCGTTCCTTGTCCTGCGAAATGCCGAGCCGGGGCTTGTCACCGCTCCATGTCCATAAAAATAAAAAAGAACATGATTGGCAGGGAGTTCATTCTGCCTGAATCATGTTTAACTGAAGGATCTCTTTTTTACGGCATTTTATCATGTATTTCCCGGAAATATATAACAACTGACAGATTACTTTCATCCCATGCTTTGATAACCCTTCAAAAACGCCAGCAACTGATCTTGAGCCTGAAGAAGCTGCCTTGGATCTTTCGAAGTTTGATATTTGTTGAGCAATTCTGACGCTGAAGATACATTTTTTTTCAACGCTGCAAGTGGTTTGACCGAGACACCCTTTGCCGTTTCGTTAACTGTTTTTAATTGCTTTTCAAGCCGTTTTTCGTCGATGGCAGTTTCGGGACTGAGCAGAAGGCTTGAGGTGGATTGCGCTAATGTGCTGTAGAGAGCAGACATATCGCTCAGAAGCTTGCTTTCTTTTCCATCCCCCTTAATGGCGGCAGAAAGTGATACTTCCTTCCAAAAAGCATCCAGTTGATTACTTTGGAAGTATGAGGCCAGCTCCTTACTCTCCTGGAGACTGCCTGCGCTTCCTAAAAAGATATAAAACCGCCCATCCAATTTAAAGATTTCTGCAGGGACTCCCTTTTGTTTAATGCTTTTTTGGATCTTGCTGGCGCTGCTTTCCGTACTAAAGACCCCCCCCTGCACGAGATAGACCTTGAGGGGGGAGAGTGAAGTGTTTTTATTGCTTTCTGCTGTTGCGGCCGGTTTTTCAGCAGGTGCTGAAGCTACATTTTGGTTTTCCCCTGATGCTTGAGTCCCATCATCAGATGTGATCGTTTTTAAGATGATAAATCCCAGAAATGTCCCAAGAATAATCGCACAAATGATGGCAATTAAAAATGCTTTCAATACACCTGTCCCATCCTTTTGCCCTTTACTTTTCGATTTTCCGCCAAAGCTATAGATCGCTGCCTTGCCTTTTTTTACAGGAGCAGGGCCTATGGCTCCTTTCGTCGCTGCTTCGTCTGGCAGCATCCAGTCAAAGCTTTCTTCCTTTTCCTTTTCAGAGGCGGCAGCGACCTGACTTTCCGGATGGAACCTGTCTTTTTTTGTTTCCTCGAATGATTTTTCCTGTCCATTGATCTTGATCGTAAGACCTTTTTGATTCTTGGACTTGTCCATCTCACAGGCTCCCTTCGACTTCATTTTTCTCATCCTATCACACAGGCAAAAAAAAATAACAAGACTTTTGTCGTCCTGTTATCAATAGGTTTCGTCAAATTTTGCCGTCAACCGGTACTGGTATTTCGATAGTTGTGCCAGCCTGGAGAGAGGTCATCTTGTTCCAGCTTTTAATCAGGGCTTCCCCTTTGCGGCTATTGTAAAAGGCTACTGCTATTTTGAATAGGGTATCACCAGGCTTTACCTTATAGCTATAAACTCTATATTTTCTCTGGTTTATCTCTACAATCCGGCTGTTCTCCCCCGTATCCCTGGCATCTCGATTATCATTGCCAGGTTCCTGTCCACGACTCGGTTTAGCTGGAATCGATAGCTCTGATTGATAAAAAGGATTCACTTTATTGCCCGGTTCCGGAACATCATATTTAGGAAGCTGTTTTTTCAGTTTTTCAAGTCCAGGGTAGTAATAAGTCGACACCGTCATATTATATCTAAGCTTATCTGACTGGTCTTCCACTTGCTTGATTTCCTGATTCCCTGTAAAGACTAGACTTTCGACCTTTGTGATACGCGGCAATTCTTCTACCGCCTTTATGAACCCTTCCAATTCAAAATAACCCGGCGCTTCCACAACCATCGCTGCCGTGATTTTCTCGATGCCCGGCGGCAAAGAAGCGTCAGTAGCATTGGATGTCTCTCCTGCTTCGCTGCTGCTTCCAGTTTCAGGATTGGAATTCTCTATAGGATCTCCCTAATTCGAAGTTTCTTGTGCCGGTCCTTCTGGATCTGCTGCAGTATCTTCACCATTTTCGCAAACGAAATCCTGGTAATCAAGCTTCCTGAAGCGGCTTCCGCTTCTTGCAGCTGAAGAAGAAATTGATCAACCAGAGCACTCACAGGCAGCATCTTTTGTAAATCTGCTGACTTCTTTTTTAGATCCCCGCTGTCCTGTTTTTTACTTTTGTCCAAGCGATTGGTACTATTTTCTTCATTTGAAATCGAAGTTTTCAGCGTTTCCATACTCTCCTTAAACGGTTTATAATGAAAAAAATAAAAATAACCGCCGCCAGGGAACACAACGAGGCATAAACAAACAGAGAAGATAATGGCCATTTTTCGAGAAGGCATTATTTCAGCACCTTCCCTTCGGCTTTTGCTTTTTGAAGAGCCTGTTTATTAATTTGCAGATTATATTGTGCGATATATCTCGGAAGTACATTTCCGCTATCCCGTTCAACAGATTCAACTCTACCTTCATCCGCTTTTTTCGTTTGAAAGCCAAGCAGCCTCGCTTCTGTGATAAATGCAGAGTCAGAAAGGCTCTTTAAGATCTTCTTTCATGACTTCAGCTGGTATGCTGATCTTTCTTAGTATGACAAACGAATCCGGAACCGAAAATGAAGTCCTGATTCCTTTCAACTTCCACTGGCCGATGATTTCATCAAGGATCATTTCCAGCGTTTCCCGTTCCTTGATTTGTCCTTCCACGATAACTCCCTCAGGCAGGCATTTTTGCCCGTAAGCGAGAAATGACCGATTTTTCCCGCTCTTCAAAAAACGAATATATCGATCTTTTACCGCAAAATGCACTTGATGCTTACCGTTTCCCAATAATGACACTCGCTTCACCGCCTAAAAATCAAACATCCGAAAATACCAGTTTAGTATGATACCGCCATAAAAATAGGAAACAAGAGCGCCTACAGCAATGAACGGCCCAAATGGAATCGGCTGCCTTTTCTTGAACCTTCCCGCAGCTATGCCGGCAATGCCATAAAAGGCGCCAATAAGCGTAGCGATAAAAAAGGCCAGGAGCGTCAACTTAAACCCGAGTACCAGGCCAATCACAAAGAAGAGTTTAACGTCACCGAAGCCCATGCCCCCCTTGCTGATAATCGCGATCAGAAAAAGAAGCGCGAAACCGGAGAAAGCACCGGAAAACATATCCCACCACGGTTCAAGCGGTACGACTATTCTGCCGAGGATAAGGAACGGGAGAAAAAATAGCAGCACCTTGTCCGGAATGATCATATGGGATATATCCGAAACAAAAATAATGACCAGAAGCGAGATGAAAAGGAGTGCGATAGCCAATTCGCCGGTCAGTCCGAACCGGTATAGAGCAAATATGAACAATAAACCAGTCACGAGCTCAACCGCAGGGTAAACGACAGATATTTTTGTACCGCAGCCTCTGCACTTTCCGTGTAGAAAGAGATAAGACAAAATCGGAACCAGGTCCAATGTGCCTAAAGTTCTTTTACAGGCAGGGCAGTGGGACCGCGGCCGGACTATTGACACATTCTCCGGCACCCGCAATCCGACGACATTGTAGAACGATCCCAGCACCGCTCCAAGAATAAATTGGTACGCATAGATAAAGGCCATATCAGTAATTCCTTTGCATTTCTATTAGACTTATTATACTAGATTCGGAACGAAGTTGAATATAAGTAAAAAAAGAACTCCTTTGGAAAGGAGTATGAATATTAAACTTAAAAATTGGCGGGGTGCACTACTCACTCCAGGCCAGCTACAAATGGCCTACCATCGCTTCCAATATGTATATCCTTTTACTATTATAAGAGATTGATGAATATTTTTCCATGATAAAATACCTAAATTTTTTATTTAATTGTTTCAAAGATACTGAACATCGGTACCGCGATAGCTGCCACGATACCGCCGACCACAACTGCCAGAAAGACGATCATCATCGGCTCTATCAATGATTTAATCTGGTCTGTTGCATTGTCCACTTCCATTTCGTAAAATTCTGCGGCTTTATCCAGCATGTAATCCATTGTACCTGATCTTTCGCCAATCGAAATCATCTGCGTCACCATAGGAGGAAATGCCCAGTGACTTTCCATTGGACCTGCAATCGATCCGCCTTGTTCTATCGAATTCCTGGATTCCTTGAGAACTTTCGCCAACACTTCGTTGCCTGAGATCTTTTCGATAATTGACAGTGATTGGAGGATCGGAACAGAGCTTGCGAAAAGGGAGCTTAACGTCCTGGTCATTCTCGCGATTTGTGCCTTTTGCAGCAGCTTACCGAACACAGGCAATTTTAAGAGGGCATAATCGAGATAATACTTTGTACAGCAGCTGCTGTTTTAGAATAAAAAACATACCTTTTCCCCCGTTTATTCTTACTTTACTAAGATACTACATTCAGATTTTCAAGGATTTACAGCTAACCCACATACTGGGCAACCTTGTTCCTTCCCGCCTGCTTGGCTCCAGTGTACATGGCGCGGTCGGCATGGCGGACGAGCGACTGGGCATCTTCGGCATCAGCCAGGGCAGATGCAACGCCAATGCTGGCGGTAACGGAAACCAAAAGCTTGCTGCGATGCTCCCCCAAATCCGAATGTACGGAAAATGGCTTGCTGGCAATCGAATGCCTGATGAATTCGGCAAAGTCATAGGCTTCTGCTTTATCGACCTCGGGCATGAGAATGACAAACTCTTCCCCGCCAAAACGCGCCAGGATTCCCCTGTTGGCCATCAATCGCTCAAGGCGTCTGGCCAACTCGGTGAGGATCTCATTGCCGCTCTGATGGCCATATGTATCATTTATAGATTTAAAACGGTCAATATCCAGGATAATTAATGAAAGATTGCTATATTCCTTGTTTTGCAGCTTATCGAATTCCTTTTCAAGCGCTGACTCGAAATAGCGGAAATTATAGAGATTGGTTAAAGCACATCGTTCACTTTTCTGTTTGGTTTCTTGAAGATGGCGGGCATTTTCTATCGCTGCTCCCAAATATGAACATAAAATATCCATAATCATCAATTGATACTGCTCATACGCCCGTTTTTTCCCTGAAGTCAAAATCAACACACCGACTACGAGAGAGTTCCGGACAACCGGAACAGCGAGCACACTTTCAACTGTCTCTTTCAGTATTCCTGTGTCAAGATGCTCCCAGTCTTTTCTGGTTTGATAAATGATTCCTTTTTTTGTTTTCCAGACATGGCCGCTAATTCCCTCATTAAGCACCAGCGGTTTTATCTTCTTCTCCTTTTCGATGCCCCACTCGGCGTAACGAAGGAGGTGTATTTCCTTTTCCTGATTAAAAACATCCAGGATATAGGTTTGTTCAGAAGGAAGGATGGTAGCAATTTTTACGACAAAAAGATGAATCACTTCTTTGACCTCCAGCCTTTGCGTAAGCTGATGGCCGAATTCACTGGCCTTTTGCAAACCTTCATTGATTGCCTGGGAGGAATTATACAGTTTCATGGTATACGCAAGGACAATCAGAGGGATTCCGGTAATCAAGATAGACTGATAGCCCAGCTGCTGATATAGGATAAATAAAATAATCCCAATCGGCAATACCACTAATGCAGCAATGCAATCCCAAACAGCGTCCCTGGTAATGAGCGCGAGTTTCTGATTGTACAATAAATATCTTATTACTGAAACCAAAATCGTGTTTAGTGTAAAATAGATAAGATGATAAACGATGATAATCGATAAATGAGATGGACTTACAATCGTGCCGAAGTCATCGGCAGCAGCAAGCGCGTAATAAATGAGCCCACTTACTAAGCTAACAAAGAAAAAAAGCAGGGAATTAAGAGGCAGCCGGTGGATCTCGTTCCTTCTAAGCCGCAGCGCCAGCAGCATGAACATATAAGTGATCTGGGTCACAATCATCTCGACGGCCAGTCCGTAAATCAGAAAAACTGCCAGTGAAACTCCCTGCACCGCCGAAACAGGCGAATTATTAATCATCATCGGAATCAATGACAACAGACAGGCTAAAAAAAGGAAGCCAATGATGTCCCACCCATGGACATTCGTTTGTGGGGGATAATATTGATAGGTCAGCGTGATGCCAGCAGGTACGAGCAGCAGCCACAACAACCAAACTGTTATGCGTTTATGCTTTGCAACCTCCATGACCATCACCTCTTTCTATCATATTTCCTATCTTGAAGGGTACAGTTTAGTAAAATAGTCATAGTCTAGACTAATTTTAGCAAGTATTCATAATAATGTCACACCAAAACGTTATTTCTACCAAGAAAGCGATTTATACAGTCGGGAGATTAGGAAATGTTGGACTAGCTTTACAGTATTTTGCCTTTCGCTCGAAAAACAAAATTTTCGCTTGAATATCGATTTTTTTGCTTATATCAGGGTGTTTTTCGCTTAATTCCTCCGAGTTTTCGCTTGATCCCATCATATTATCGTAGAAATCCTTTCATTAGCTATTCAAGTTTTTTTCCGATAACAGGTAAGGCCTGGCAAGGGATAGAAAATAGAGCGATCCGGTGATGATAATGACTTCATTTTCGGCTGCAGTGCTTATTGCTTCTTCGATTGCCATCTGCCAATCCTTGATCAGCTTTCTATTTTTAAGCCTGCACGCTTCAAAAAGCTCTTCTGCTTTTGCAGCACGTTCGTGAGTTATTTCCGTAAAATTGACCGCTGCGGCAGTTTGATCAAGCAGAGCTATCATCGCTTGATAATTTTTATCCTTAAGCGCTGTAAACACAAAGCGGTATTTTTTGTCGGGAAAGTAACGTTCCAGCGTATCGAGCAAAGCCGCCATTCCCGCTGGATTATGGGCGCCATCAAGAACAATGGGCGGCCGTTTTGATAACAGTTCGAACCGGGCTCGCCATGTTGTGCGGAGAAGACCCTTTCGAATGCTTTCTTCATTGATTGAATATCCGTATCGGTGATTTAGCAGCAGGATTGCTGTAACAGCAAGCGATGCATTCTCCGCCTGATGCCTCCCAAGCATCGCAAGCTCGATATCGTCCAGTTTGCACGATCCCATTTGATAAGAAAACAGCTGAAAATTATCTTTGCTGTCAAGCTTGTCCATGAAAAAATCCTTATCCAGCTGATATAGCCGGGCATCTTCAGCCACGGCCTTGCCCTGGATGACTTCGGCAGCTGCCTTATCCCCCACTCCGCTGATCACCGGTATTTTTTTCTTAATGATCCCGGCTTTCTCACCGGCTATCTCTTCAATCGAATTCCCGAGAATATCGGTATGCTCCAGCGATATCGATGTTATAATTGACAGAATCGGGTTTACGACGTTCGTTGAGTCAAGCCTGCCGCCGAGGCCTGTTTCAAGCAAAACGAGATCGACACCGCTCCGTTTAAAATATAAAATGGCTAACGCTGTGAGGATTTCGAACTGAGTTGGCCCATTTCCGTCCAGATCCATGGCCTGAACGGCCGTATCTATTTCATCGAATAGCATAATGAATTCCTCGTCACTGATGATCGAGTTGTTTATCGAAAACTGTTCATTCACACATTCTAAATATGGGGAAGTGAACGCGCCAACCAGCAGCCCTTCAGCCAGCAACATTTCTTTTAGATAATTCAGTGTAGAGCCTTTTCCATTCGATCCTGCAATATGTATCGCTTTCATTTGAAGGTGGGGGTCGCCGAAATAGCCAAGGAGAGTTTCCATCCGGGAAAGGCCGAAATCCATTCCCAGTTTGATTTGCCTGTTGTGAAGGAACTCGTTTATTTCTTCCATGGTAGCGTTTTTCATTTGATATTTCTCCTTACTGTACCTGCAGTTTACTTTATTGTAAAAAATAATTTACAATTTATTTTATCAATACATAATCGATTTACCTAGCAAAAAAAGGAGGGATGCCTGTATGAGTGAAAAAATAAGCTGTTGGATCATCGTAAACGGTTACTTGCAGCAAAAAAAGTTTTCCGACCTGGCTCTATTTATGAAGGAAGCTGCAGATAGAAAAAAGGTTAGGGCAAGGATTGTCCGCAATACCGAATTAACCCCCGTGCTAAAGGATGGAATGGCGGAATTAAAAGGCAGCCTCTCCGGATCGCTTCCCGATTTTATTATTTTCATGGACAAGGATATTCACCTGGCCCGCCATTTAGAGAGGATCGGCGTGCCTGTATATAACAGCAGCGCGGCGATTGAAGTATGCGACAGCAAGGCGAAAACACATCAGGCTCTCGCCAACCAAGGAATACCGATGCCGAGGACCGTCTTTCCGCCATTTACATATGAAGGGATAGAGCGGGAGCATTTTGAGCCATTCAAGGAGATCGGAAAATACCTCGGTTATCCGTTGGTGGTAAAAGAAGCTTATGGCTCCTTTGGCCAGGAGGTTTACCTGGTTGAGAGCGAAACAGAATTAATTGAGATGGTAAAAAAAATTGCACACAAGCCATTTATTCTTCAGGAATTTGTGCAAAGCAGCAAGGGTAAGGATATCCGCCTGAACGTTGTCGGCGAAAAGGTTGTCGCATCGATGCTCAGGACGTCTGAAACCGACTTTCGGGCAAATGTCACGAATGGCGGCAAAACGGAAGCCTATTCTCCGACCCCGGAAGAAATCGAGTTAGCCGTAAAGTGTGCCGGCATTCTCGGAACTGATTTTGCAGGGATCGACTTATTATTTGGAGAAAGTGGCCCCTTGCTTTGTGAAGTCAATTCCAATTCCCATCTATTGAATATCTACGAATGCACCGGGGTTAATATTGCCGATTATATGATCGACTATATCTTAGAAAGACAGGCGGAAACAAAACGATGAATCCAAATGGCTGGCTGATTTATTCTTCTGAAGACGCTGTACGGAATCAGGCTTATATTGATTGGGTGCTTCAGGAAGCAAGGCATCTTGATATGAATATACAACTCTTATATCGTGAGGATTTCTCGATTGGGCATGTCAATTCGAAATTGGCTATTCTGCATCAAAGAAAAGCGATCGAGCTTCCCTCTTTTGCGATCGTCCGTACGATCGATTCACTATTTACCAAGCAATTAGAGCTGCTGGGGATCAAATGCTATAATTCATCGCTGGTTTCAGAAATATGCAACAATAAGGCAAAAACCCATCAGTATATGGCTATGCTTGGCATTCCGATGGCGGACACAATTTACGGAAATGGTGATAGTTTCGATGGCAGTGATGTCCCGTTCGACTATCCTTATATCGCCAAAGAAATCTCCGGACGGGGAGGAAAACAGGTTTTCCTTATTAAAAACGAAAATGGCGAACATGGATTGAAAGGCGCCGCAGGAGGATGGATTATACAAAAGCCAGCTGTATACGGAAAGGATCTCCGGGTATTTATTGTCGGAAAGAAAATCATAGCTGCGGTTTTAAGACAATCGGAAACCGATTTCAAAGCTAATTTTACCCTTGGCGGCAGCGCTTCGCTTTATGAGCTGTCAGAAAGAGAGAGGGACATAGTTGAAAAAATTATCAATACTATCGATTTTGGCATGGCAGGGATTGATTTTGTCTTTTCCGAAGATGGCAGCTTTTTATTGAATGAAATTGAGGACGTTGTCGGAAGCAGGACGTTAAGTGCCCTGTCAGATATCAATATTGTTAGGGACTATTTATTGCATATAAAGAGCGAATTGTAATGAAAGGGTTTAGGTTGTGGTGGAATCGTTCGGTCATAAAATTCGATGACAGAACATAAAATTGGTGGTTGGTCATAAAATCAGAGGATCCATCTTAAAATTGCTGATAGCTCATAAAATCTAATAATCGATCATAAAATCCGATAATAGCTCTTAATTTTCATTAATGGCTCTTAACTTTTATTAATGGCTCTTAAATCTTGAAAGTCGCACTTGAAACCCCATAATAGGCTATAAATTTGGTATAATATGGATAAAGAAACCGGGTAATCCATCATAAAATTGCTGATAGCTCATAAAATCTAATAATCGATCATAAAATCCGATAATAGCTCTTAATTTTCATTAATGGCTCATAAATCAGAAAGCAGCACTTTAAATCCTATAATAGGCCATAGATACAGGAAACTACTTCCTGAAAAATCGAATAATCCATCATAATATTGCTGATAGCTCAAAAAATCAAGTCATCGATCATAAAATTCTGCAATAGCTCTTCATTTTCATTAATGGCTCATATAATGAAAATTCACTCATCAAAACCTGGCTAATTACCTCAAGGTTGGGAAATTAAACGCCATTTTCGGATAAAAAAAGGATGAACCGCCAATGGGTTCATCCTAAAATGAGATCTTTCCTATTTTGAAAAGTGTCTAGCTCTAGCTCCCAAGCCCCCTCAGGGTCATAAGCCATCTTCCCGAGGCAAAAAGCGAAGGATCGGTCTTATATTTACCGGACTTGTACAGGACAAGGAACGCTTTGGCGGCGTTACATTCTTCGTAAGGAAAGTGTTAGCTTTTCGAGGATATCCCGGATGTTAGTCGATATTCATTCCTTGTTACAGGGCGCTTTTGCTTTTCTCTTACAGCTGCTTCAGTTCATTAATCCTGTAAATGACAGCATCCCGTTTTTCGCTGTAGTCCTGTTCCTTCGCACGTTCTTCTTCAATTACGTTCTCCGGCGCTTTTTTTACAAAGCCTTCATTGCTTAATTTCTTCTGAACACGATCGACTTCTTTGTTCAGTTTATCGAGTTCTTTTTCGAGACGTTTGATTTCTTCCTCGATATTGATTAAGCCCTGCAGCGGAAGAATCAATTCGACACCGGTAACGACGGCTGTCATCGCCTGGCCAGGTTCTTCAACCTCTGTACCGATCGTTAATTCCTCAGGGTTACAGAAACGCTCGATATAGGCGCTGTTTTTGTTCAAAGTGTTTGCTATCGTTTCGTCCTTCGCTTTCAGGATCAGCTTGATCTTCTTGCTCATCGGCGTATTTACCTCGGCACGGATGTTGCGTACAGAACGGATTATTTCTACGAGCAGCTTCATTTCTTCAGAAGCTTCTGTATCTGTAAGCTCTCCATTTGCTTTCGGCCAAGCAGCTACCGTGATCGATTCGCCATGATGCGGCAGGTTCTGCCATATTTCCTCGGTAATAAACGGCATGAATGGGTGGAGCAATCTCATCGTATTATCTAGTACATAGGCAAGGATGGAGCGGGTTGTCTTCTTGGAATCCTCTTCCTCTCCGTAAAGCGGAAGCTTGGCCATTTCAATGTACCAGTCACAGAAATCATCCCAGATAAAGTTATAAAGTACACGACCTACTTCTCCAAACTCATACTTGTCGGCAAGCCTTGTTACTGTTTCAATCGTTTCATTCAGGCGGGTCAGAATCCACTTGTCAGCTACCGATTTTTCACTGTTTATGTCGATTTCTTCATATGTTAAACCTTCCATATTCATCAAAGCGAAGCGGGAGGCATTCCAGATCTTATTGGCGAAGTTCCAAACAGCTTCTACCTTTTCGTTGCTGTAGCGCAAATCCTGTCCCGGAGAACTTCCGGTTGACAAGAAATACCGCAGAGAGTCGGCGCCGTATTGATCGATTACTTCCATAGGATCGACACCATTGCCAAGTGATTTGCTCATCTTGCGTCCCTGCGAGTCACGGACCAAACCGTGGATCAATACATCTTTGAACGGTCTTTCCCCAGTGAACTCAAGTCCCTGGAAAATCATCCGCGATACCCAGAAGAAAATGATATCATAGCCGGTTACAAGCGCCGCCGTTGGATAGTACCGTTTGTAATCAGCAGATTCTGCATCAGGCCAACCCATTGTCGAGAAAGGCCATAGCGCCGAGCTGAACCATGTATCAAGAACGTCGTTATCCTGTTCCCAGTTTTCAAGATCCGCGGGTGCTTCTTGCCCTACGAATATTTCGCCTGTTTCTTTGTGATACCAGGCCGGGATGCGATGTCCCCACCATAGCTGCCGTGAAATACACCAATCGCGGATATTTTCCATCCAATGAAGATAGGTCTTCTCAAACCGGTCTGGAATGAAATGAACCTTTTCGCTTTCGGGTTTTTGTTGAAGTGCAACTGCTTCATCAGCCAGGGGCTGCATTTTTACAAACCATTGAGTCGAGAGATAGGGTTCAACCACTGCTCCGCTGCGTTCTGAATGGCCGACCGAGTGAAGATGGTCCTCAATCTTGAAGAGGATACCCTGATCCTGTAGATCCTTCACGATTTGTTTGCGGCATTCGAAACGATCCATGCCTTCGTATTTTCCTGCTTTGCCATTCATTGTACCGTCTTCATTCATCACCAGGATTCGCTCCAGGTTGTGGCGGTTGCCGATTTCAAAATCGTTCGGATCGTGGGCTGGTGTGATTTTTACCGCACCTGAACCGAAGTCCATATCTACATAGTCGTCGCCGATTATCGGAATCTCTCTTCCGATAATCGGAAGGATGACGGTTTTTCCGATTAAGTGCTTGTAGCGGTCATCTTCAGGATGGACAGCTACGGCCGTGTCGCCTAGCATGGTCTCCGGACGTGTCGTAGCTATCTCAATATGTCCTGAACCGTCTGCCAACGGATATCTCATATGATAAAAGGCACCTTGCACATCCTTGTAAATAACCTCGATATCAGAAAGGGCCGTTTTGGTCGATGGATCCCAGTTGATGATGTATTCGCCGCGATAGATCAATCCTTTATTGTACAGGGATACGAATACTTCGCGAACCGCCTTTGAAAGTCCTTCATCCAGCGTGAAACGCTCTCTTGAATAATCAAGGCCAAGCCCCAATTTAGACCATTGCTTTCGAATATGGTTTGCATATTCACCTTTCCATTTCCATGTCTCTTCCAGAAATTTCTCCCGGCCCAGATCATAACGGCTTTTGCCTTCTGAGCGCAGTTTTTCTTCCACCTTAGCCTGTGTTGCAATTCCGGCATGGTCCATCCCGGGAAGCCATAATACATCGTACCCCTGCATCCGCTTCATGCGGGTTAAAATATCCTGTAATGTGGTATCCCAGGCATGACCTAAATGCAGTTTCCCTGTCACGTTTGGAGGAGGAATAACGATTGTGTATGGCTGTTTTTCGCCTTCGTTTTTCGCTTCAAAAAACTTTTCTTTCAGCCACCATTCGTAACGGCCTTTTTCAATTGTTTGCGGATCATATTTAGTCGGCATTGACTGCTTTTGCTCTTCCATTGATAACTCCTCCTTCATCGGCCTCTTTAGAAAATAAAAAAACCCCCTTCATCACAAAAGGACGAAGGGAGTTGTTCGCGGTGCCACCTTTTTTCCGAATAAGAATCCTGCATACAGATTACTCTTGTTCGGCTCTCAAATGAGATAACGGCTCTTTGCCGGTTTCCGCTACAAATTTGGTTCACGGAAACAACTCACAGGCGACTTCAGATCGTACCGCTTGGAAACCTCGCAGCTGACGGTTTCCTTCTCTGTAAAGCAGTAAGGGTATCTTACTATTCCTGTTCATGGTTTTAAAATATTAAAATGCTGTTAGAAGTTCAATTATATAGTACAGAATAACTTGTTATATGGTCTATAGTCAATAATCTTTTCCGTTTTTTTATTATTCTATACCCATATGTGAAAGCGTTTGTTAGGTGAAAGGCACAATTTTCTCAGGGAGGCATAAGATGCTACTACTAAGAAAAGCGCAAGCGCCTTGTAAACATGAATACTCGCGAGGCTGCTTGCCCCAGACAACTTTCAAAGTCCAGAACTATATTTTTATCTTTTAAAAAAAGGATGGATACGATCATGAAACGAAGATACTCTCCTTATGCATTGCCTCCATGGCTCAGAACAATTCGCGGCGTTTGCGGCCAATTCATCATTCCTTTTACGATTTTCCAGGCGATCAGGACTTTATTGCTTCCGACTGCAGTGGATGTCCTGTTGCTGGCAGTATTTATATTAATAGCTGTAGCCTTCCATCTTGAATGGATTTAGATGGACCGGCCGCATTTGGGCGTTTGATTTTCTTTACTCCTGCGGTTGCTCATCCTGGGCAGCCTCTTTCTTTTTCTGCTCCATTTCCTCGATTTTCGTGACGACATATTCAATATTTTTCAAAAGCCAGTATTGCCGCTGAAGCTGGCTGACATAAGCTAATTCACTTTTTCCTCCTTTTTTTTCAAAGTAATTCCTGACGCTCTGGATGGAGGATCCCGGATAGGCCAGATAACTTTGAAACAATAACATTTCTTCTTCTCTCAGCGGAAAATACGTAAGGTAATTGTAGAGCCAATTAACGTATTCATCACCCTGAGTCGGATACGTTCTTGCCGATGTAACCAAAAATGGCAGCAAATCAAAATGAGGCGGGACTATCTTTGAGTCTTCAAGATTAATAAAATGTCCATACCCTCTGTCATCGTAAATAAAGTGCTGGATCGATAGTTTACCATGCGTGACTACGGTTCTGACTTTCTCATCATCCTTTGTCTTCTCATACCACTCTTCAAGCTTTTTCTCCGCATATTTCAAAGCCTGCAAAATATCAGTAAAGTACATACAAAACAGCAGCTCAAACGGTGACATATACCATTTCTTTTCACAACTATGGACGAATTCTTCGATAAACTCACGCTGTTTTTTCCACTGTTCTGTGGTCTGTTGATAATGTTCTTCTCTATTCTCTTTATTGACCGGGATTTCCTTTACAGAAAGAGCGTGCATTCTCGCAAGTTCACGAAATAAACGCATATGGCGTTCATCCCGTTCTTCTGTTTCTTTGTCAAGCAGCCAAGGCATCAAATAATATAACTTGCCGTTGTCGAGAACAGCATATCTTCCGTCAACCGCTGGATAAATCGGAACAATCCGGTTATAGCCGCGTTGATATAAGTGCTGAATATTCCTGAAAAAATCCATTCCCGCATGGGGCGATATCGTCTTCAGCGCAAATACGCCTTTATCGCTATAGATTTTTTTTACTTTGCCGTAGTTTTCGACATAATTGACATGTAATGAATAGTACTGCAGAATGGCTTCTGCTTCCATAACCTGATTCTCGTTCCTGTTCACGAGATCCACTCACCTTCATGTGATTGGGAAATTTTTGATATATTCCTTTTCTCGGTACATTTGCACTTTTATGAAAAAATAGCAGAGCACGGCGTACGTCGTCTCTGCTATCTTTTTTTAGCCTATCATTTAAATGACATAGCTTTTGGAATGTAAAGTACCTGGCCTTCGAAGACATCGTGGCTCTGATCAAACCCATTGCGGATCAGCAGGGATTGAACGTTTACTTCATAACGTTCCGCTAATGTAGTCAGCGTATCCCCATGCTGGACAATGCAAACCTTCACCTTTGTCAGTTCCTCTTCCTGCTTCCTGCCAAAGAAATCCATAAGTGAAAGCTGTTCATCGTCTTTCTCATCCGGTCTTTCTTTTTCCTTATTCGCAGAAGAATTCCCTTTGCGGGATTTATTCTGAACAGATGGTCTGTCAACTTTTTTCACAAGGTTTAAAATAGGTGAATAATCATCTTGGATCTGTTCCTGTTCTGCCTGGACAGATGCTTGGACGGGCTCTTCCTTGATAGGCTTTTGTTCTGCCCAGCTGGAATTATGAACTGGTTTCTCCTGAACAGCCTCCTGTTCTGTCCGGTTGGAAACTTGTATAGGCTCCTCTTGAACAGCCTCCTGGCCTGCCTGGACAGGATCATAGATTGGCTCTTCCTTGACCGGCTGATGTTCGGCCTGGACAGGTTCCCGGTCTATCTCATCAGGTTTCTGTTCCTCCTGGACAACCTTCGCTGCTCCAGACTCGGGATCTTCCTCTATATAGAAGCTTCCAGGTTTGGTATCAGCCTTGGGATGAGCTGTCTCAGGCTCTTTTTGCCATTCTGGCATTTTTGTTTTCAATTCTTGATAAAGTGGCTCCAACGGAATTTCAAATACAGGGATTTCCGGTTGCTTGCTTACTAAAGTCGGTTCTGTTTCTTCTTCTCTCTCCTCTTCTGGGAACTTCTTTGCTTCAGCAAAAAACGGGCTGTACAGTTCTTCATCATCCCGTTCACCAGCGGGGCTTTCTTTCGATGCCGGACGTTCAATCCCCGCTTGATACGGTTCATCAACCTGCAGATATTCCCTTCCACTCTCCAGATCTTCAGGGGCCGCAGATTCCCCGACAGGCTCCTCTTGGCGTGAAATTAATTCTGCATCGCTATCAGCCAGACTTTCTTCATATTCGAAACGGTGAGGCACATGATCTTCGTGTCTGGGATATTCGCCTACGTAATTCTCATAGGAATATTCTTCAGACTGTTTATATTCATATTCCAGGTCGTTCTCTTCCTCGTGTTCTGCTGTTTCTGCTTGTTTCTCCCTGTATATACCTGTGATCAGCAGGTCAGCCTGAAGCTTCAGGCAATTTTTTTCAGGAAGTACATAATCGAAGGTCTGGATCTCTACATCAACATCCTGAAGCGAATTGATCCGATTATAGGGAATGGTAATATCCACCGGGAAACGGTGAAAGAATTCGTTTAAGCCATCTTCCCCTCTATCCACTTCCTGAATGGTCTTTGGATGATAATTTTGAATGTAATTCTTAATTTCAGATTCACCATTGCGCTCTTCTTCTTTGTATTCCCCGCTTAAATCAAGCGTTCCTTTAATCACTACATATTGGTCATTTTCCTGGATTGTCACATTCGGTTCCAGCGAAATGGAGTATAGTTCAGCGACTTCCTGTCCCTTCTGAAACCAAATCGACTCTTCTAATGAAAATCGTAAATACGATTGATTTTCTTTCGACAAAACAACTCCTCCTCCCTTAGAGAAAAACAATGACTATGCCATTAACAATCTATGAAGCAACAAAATCATTTATGCCATAATCCGGTTAAGGAAAAGAGGAGACAAATAAGGGCCTTTCTTCTATTCGTTGATAAAAGAAAGACCCTTGTTATATTTAGAGATAAGAAAGTATAATTTTTTCAATGTGAACTGATGTCTAGCGCAAGCTGCCTAGCCCCGACGCACAGGACATGCTAGTGCCGACGAAGACATAAGAATGTGGCGGTCTTAGATGACGTTCCTTATTACAAGGTACTTGCGCTTTTCTTATCTTAGCTTCGAAAACGCCTGTTCTGCCGCTGCAATCGTTCTTTCGATGTCTTCGTCTGAATGGGCAGTGGATAGGAACAGGCCTTCGAATTGCGATGGCGGCAGGTAAACACCCTGTTCGGCCATTTCACGATAATAGCTGCCGAAAAAATTCAAATCAGAAGTTTTTGCTTTTTCATAATTGATAACAGCTTCATTGGTAAAGAACAGGCCAATCATCGAACCGGCACGGTTAAAGGTATACGGAATGTCATATTTCTTCGCGGCCTCGCCGATGCCTTTTTCGAGCATATCGCCTTTACGCTTAAATTCTTCATAAACTTGAGGCGTTAATTGGTTCAACGTTTCGAATCCGGCAGTCATCGCGAGTGGATTCCCGGACAATGTTCCCGCCTGATAGATTGTCCCGCTTGGCGCGATTTGTTCCATGATTTCTTTTTTGCCGCCGAAAGCGCCTACTGGAAGACCGCCGCCGATTACCTTCCCAAGACAGGTAAGATCCGGATCGATGCCAAAGTACCCTTGCGCACAATTGAACCCGACGCGAAAACCGGTCATGACCTCATCAAAGATCAGCAGCGAACCGTTCGTTTTCGTGATTTCCCGAAGTCCCTCGAGGAATCCTGGCTGAGGCGGTACGACGCCCATGTTTCCGGCGACCGGTTCGACAATGATACAGGCTATGTCAACGCCAAATTGTTCAAATGCATATTTGACGCTTTCGAGGTCATTGTAAGGCACAGTAATTGTATTCTTGGCAGTTCCCTCTGGAACACCGGGGCTGTCGGGCAATCCCAATGTAGCCACCCCTGAGCCAGCTTTGATCAGCAGCGAGTCTCCATGGCCGTGGTAACAGCCTTCGAATTTAAGGATTTTATTGCGGCCTGTATAGCCGCGGGCCAGACGGAGCGCACTCATTGTCGCTTCCGTGCCTGAAGATACCATCCGGATCATTTCAACAGAAGGGACTCTGTCGATGACAAGCTGCGCCAGTTTATTTTCGATTAAAGTGGACGCGCCGAAGCTTGTCCCTGTTTCGGCTACTTTCTTTAGCGCTTCAACGACTCTGTCATTGGTGTGCCCTAAGATTAACGGTCCCCACGAAAGGACATAATCAATGTATTCATTGCCATCGATATCGTAGATTTTCGAGCCTTTGCCGCGTTCCATAAAGATCGGCTCCATATCGACTGATTTAAAAGCACGAACCGGACTATTTACACCGCCAGGCATGAGGCCGACAGCTTCCGCAAAGGCCTGCTTTGATTTTTCATAAGAGCGCATAAATCCATCCCCTTTTCATGTGAATGTATTCTCAAATTACTTCTCTTCGTTGATCCAGCGGGCAACATCCTTGGCATGATAGGTGATGATCAAATCAGCACCGGCACGTTTGAAGCCAGTCAACATTTCGATGACGATTGCTTTTTCATCAATCCAGCCATTAAGGGCTGCGCCTTTAATCATCGAATATTCACCGCTTACGTTATAGGCAACCACCGGCAGGGTAAAATTATTTTTTAGATCACGGATGATATCCATATAAGAAAGGGCTGGTTTGACAATCAGGAAATCGGCACCTTCGACGACATCGGACTCCGCTTCACGGAACGCCTCGATACGGTTGCCCGGATCCATTTGGTAAGTTTTGCGGTCCCCGAACTGTGGTGCGCCGTTGGCAGCCTCACGGAAAGGACCGTAAAAGGCAGATGAATATTTGACAGCATAGGACATAATCGGGATATCAACGTAACCCGCTTCATCCAATCCGGCGCGGATGGCTGTGACGAAACCGTCCATCATGTTTGAAGGAGCGATAATATCTGCGCCTGCTTCAGCCTGGCTGATGGCTGTTTTGGCAAGAAGGTCAAGCGAAGCATCATTTAAAATTTTGCCGTCTTCGACAATGCCGCAGTGTCCATGGCTTGTGTATTCACAAAGACAAGTATCGGCAATAACAATGACTTCCGGGAACTCTTTCTTGATGAATCGGGTCGCCTGCTGAACTAGTCCGTTATGGTCGAAGGCACCTGTCCCCTGCTCGTCCTTATCATGTTCATGCGGGACTCCGAATAGAATGACAGATTTAATGCCCAGGCCTGTAACTTCTTCCATTTCAGTCCTCAGGTTATCCATCGAAATCTGAAAAACACCCGGCATCGAGGAGACTTCATTTTTTACTTGCTCCCCATCAATGATAAAAATCGGATAAATCAGATCTTCTTTATGGAGATGCGTTTCCCGCACCAAAGCTCTCATGCTGGCATTTGAACGCAAGCGGCGGTGACGGTTAAATTGAAGCTCTTTCATGATAATTCCTCCTTCTGATTATGATCTTGTAAGTACCGTACCAAGCACTCTATCATTGCATGGGTTGTATATTCATGATCAGGGCATACATCAACGTTCAAGCCATAGCTTTCCGCTGTTTTTCTCGTGATCGGCCCGATGCAAACAATGATCGGTTTCGATGCTTCCTTCTGCATTGCAATCCTGTTCACGGCTCCCATAAAATGATCAACCGTTGACGAACTGGTAAATGTAACGATATTTATCTTTGCGGTCTGCAGCAGTTCAGTCAATTGTTTTAGACTAGTTTCCGGAAATATTGTTTCATAGATAATCATTTCCTCACAGTTCTGGCTGAACTTTTTAATTTCGTCATATATAGTAGAACGTGCGAGATTTCCTTTCACGATTAACACCTTATCATTTTGTGTAAGATGCGCGGGGAATTGTGCCGCAAACACCTCAGCTATAAATTGATCAGGCATAAAATCAGCATCATGCCCGTTTCTGGCAAGTGCTTTCTTCGTTTTATTCCCTATTACCCCTATTTTAGGCATGTTTAGCGGTGTTTTCACCTGTTGTAATTGCTTAAAGAAAAAGTCCACACCATTTTGGCTCGTGAAGACCAGCCAGTCATATTCTTCGAGACGGGTAAGCTGTTGTTTCACCCTGTCCGCATCCTTTGGCAGGACAAAGTCAATAAGGGGGACCGCGTGCGGAATCCCTCCGTTTGCAGCAATTGTCTGAATCAGGTCTGCTGCCTGCTCTTTTCCTCTGGTAACCAGGACATTATATCCTTTTAGCGGTTTGATCGCGTTCATTACTGACCTAACTCCGCTTTCACACGGTCGATCAGTTCTTTGGCACCATTGTCCGTTAAGATACGGGCGGCTGCATGCCCTAGATCCTCCGGTTCATTTCCTTCGAGTACTTCTTTATAAATCGTTTTGCCGTCCGGAGATGCGACCAGAGCGGCCAGGGTAACTGTACCATTTTCTTTTACCGTTGCATATCCCGCGATTGGCACTTGGCAGCCGCCTTCCATTTTATCAAGAAATGCCCGTTCGGCCCTGACAGCCCGTTTCGTTTCTTCGCATGTCAGCTTTTCAAGTTCTGCAAGAAGCTCATCATCGGCTTCACGGCACTCGATTGAAAGAGCTCCCTGGCCAACTGCAGGCAAACATAGATCTGTTTCTAAAAATTGTGTAACGACTTCCTGCTTCCAGCCCAGGCGGGACAGGCCGGCAGCAGCGAGAATGATTGCATCATACCCTTCGTTAGCGAGTTTTTCCAGGCGTGTATCCACATTGCCGCGGATCCACTTAATTTCAAGGTCCGGCCTTCTCGCAAGCAGCTGTGCACTGCGGCGCAGACTGCTTGTCCCGATGACAGCTCCTTCTTTCAGCTCTTTAAAAGGAATATGATTCTTTGAAATTAAGGCATCGCGATGGTCTTCCCTAGGAGGTATACAGCCAATTGTCAAGCCGATCGGCAGCACGGCGGGCATATCCTTCATACTGTGAACCGCCATATCGATTTCCTTATCAAGCATCGCCTGTTCGATTTCTTTGACAAAAAGCCCCTTGCCGCCCACTTTGGAAAGGGTCACGTCTTGAATCCGGTCACCTTTTGTCACGATCTCCTTTACCTCAAATTCAAAAGGAGCTCCAAGCTGTTTCAATTGATTAATGACCCAATTTGTTTGGGTGATCGCTAATCTGCTCCGCCGTGAACCGACAATAATTTTTCTCATGATTTCCTCCTATGTATACCAAAAGTGGAATGTTGAAAGACTCCCAAACAGGGAGAAATTAATGATCACAATCAAAAAAGAACCAATATTCCAATAAGCAAGAATCTTCCCATACATTTGTTTCCGAAGCTTTACATATAAATACACGCTATAAGCTGTTAATACAATGAATGAACCGATAATTTTCGGGTCGTACCAGAATAGATCAGGGACTTTTATATAAGCCCACTGCAAGCCTAAGATAAGCGAAAAAACAAGCATTGGTACTCCTATTACCGCAAGGATATAGGACATGTGCTCAAGCTTCGCAAGATCCCCAAGTCTCATTAGCCGTTTCCCCCACTTCTTTCGTTTGAGCAGGTCGTATTGAATTAAATAGAGCAGGGAAAAAACAAATGATAGTGAAAAGGCTCCGTATGAAAATATCGCCATAGTAATATGGATAAGCAGCAGCTCAGATACCAGCTTTTGTGCAAGCACAGCCGATTCGATCTGAACCGGTGCAAAGGTGTGAACCGCCATCACGATAAAACCGATAACGTTGGTAAAAAACACGATGAAATCTACCCGGAGCAGCCTGTTAATCACTAACGACAGAGTGATTAATATCCAGGCATAAAAATAGAGCCCTTCAAATATCGTCAGGACCGGAAACCGTCCTGTCTCCAACACATAGAGAAATAAAAAAATTGTTTGAAGAAACCAAACAATCGCCAGCAGCCAGAAGGCAAACCGATTTGCCTTCCGGTTATTATGAAGAAAATCAATGAAATATAAGAGCACACTCAAAGAATACAAAATTACCGTTGTTTCGTGCAGTCTTGTCATAAATAGTTCAAGCATACAAACCTCTAGGCCTTAACAGGAATTGACTTGAGTTTAGCAGGAACTTCCGCCTGAACTTTCACAGAAGCCGGCTCCTGGCCTTCAACCAATTCCTCTATATGAAAAATTTTCACAAAACTATCCAATGCTTCCTTAGCATCCGGATCACCCGCCAATTCTTTCGCATAAAGAACCGGATCCTTGAGCATTTGATTGATGATGCTCTTTGTATGCTTGTTTAACACCTTTTTATCGCGGTCACTTAGATGCGGAAGCTTTCTTTCAATGCTGTTCATCGTCTCTGCCTGAATGCCAAGTGCTTTTTCACGCAGAGCGGAAATGACTGGTACGACGCCAAGCAAATTCATCCACTGATTGAATTCGACGATTTCAGCTTCGATCATAAGCAGAATTTTTTCGGCAGCTTGTTTGCGCTCCTGCATATTCGCCTGAACAATTCCTTCGAGATCGTCAATATCATAAAGGAACACATTTTCATTTTCGGCAAGCGCAGGGTCTAGATCACGGGGCACCGCGATGTCAACCATGAAGATAGGACGTCCTTTTCTAAGCTTATTTACGGAATCCATCATTTCTTTGGTGATGACAAAGTCCTTGGCACCCGTTGATGTAAGTAAAATATCTGCCTCCACCAGGGCGCATTGCAGCTCCTGAAGCTGCTTTGCATAGCCCGAAAAGCGGCCAGCGAGGGCTACCGCTTTTTCGTAGGTCCGGTTTATCACGGTAATCCTGTCTGCCCCATTGCTGTGAAGGTTCTGGATCGCAAGCTCTCCCATCTTTCCAGCACCGATAATCAAGACGTTCTTGCCATTCAAGCTGCCGAAAATCTTTTTAGCGAGTTCGACTGCAGCATAGCTTATGGAAACGGCATTCGTATTGATTTCGGTTTCAGCATGCGCTCTTTTTGCGACCGTAAGCGCCTGCTTGAACAGGTGGTTAAACACTGTACCAATGGTTCCTTCGTTCTGTGCAAGCATATAGCTTGACCGGACTTGTCCAAGAATCTGGGTCTCCCCGAGAACCATGGAGTTCAAGCCGCAGGAAACCTGGAACAAATGTTCAATTACGCCATCCCCTTCATAAATGAAAAGATAGGGAGTGAACTCTTCTTTATCAATATTGAACCACTCCGAAAGGAATTCTTTAATATAATATCTTGCCGTATGCAGCTGGTCTGCCACAGCATATATTTCCGTCCGGTTGCAAGTAGAAACAATAACATTCTCGAGGATACTTTTTTTATTTTCAAGTGCCTTCATTGCCTCGGCAAGTTCGGCTTCATTAAATGAAAGTTTTTCACGTATTTCTACAGGGGCAGTTTTATAATTTAGTCCAACTGCTAGAATATGCATCCCTTTTTCGCACCCCCACAAGTAATTGAATATACACTTAAATTATTATAACACGTACGACTTATTTGAACTGAATAAAATATGAACAGTTCTTGAACTGTGTTAACATAATCATCACACTGTCCGTACATATTTCGACAATTCATACAAAATTACCATATCAAAAGTGATGAATAACTTCAAGTATTCGAACCGGCTAAAAGAAGTATTCTATTATTAGTTATTGCCATTATCACTTTATTTTATCACAGGGTCATTTCCTGGCTCGGGCTTTTGGAGAATGGCTTGAAATTTTGGGCGTTTGTATTGATTGCATCAGGCTTTTTATAAAAAAAAAGAAATGAGGACCGGGGATCACTCCGGGCCTCATTTTGTATAGTCTTTCATCATATTTAGGTGTCTAACCCGATCTTTAATCACGCTGGTACCTTTCTTACATAAATGATTTCAAGGTGCCCCACGCTTGCTCTTTGCCCTGTCCGGTTTCGCCTGAAAACAAGATCAATTGGTCATCCTGATCTAAATTAAGCGTTTCCCGGGTCACTTTTAAATGCTTTTGCCATTTGCCTTTCGGAATCTTATCGGCTTTTGTGGCTACCACGATACAAGGAAGCTCATAGTGCTTCAAAAAGTTATACATCGCAATGTCATCTTTAGTAGGGGGGTGGCGCAAATCAACAATCAAAAGCGCTGCCCGGAGCTGCTTCCGGGAAGTAAAATACGTTTCAAGCATTCTTCCCCATGCTTCGCGCTCTGTTTTCGATACCTTTGCGTACCCGTAACCTGGAACGTCAACGAAATGCAGCTGATCATTTATGATGTAAAAATTAAGCGTCTGTGTCTTGCCCGGTTTGGATGAGGTTCTGGCAAGGCTTTTCCGATTGATCATTTTATTGATAAAACTGGATTTCCCAACGTTCGACCGTCCTGCGAGGGCAAATTCAGGGATGGGCTCTGTAGGATATTGTTCAGGCTTGACTGCACTGATGACAATATCCGCACTTGTTACCTTCAAGCTTTGTCACCTGCCAATGCATGCTCGAGAACTTCATCAACATGTGAAACAAGAACAAATTCTAATTCATTTCGAACGCTTTCTGGAATATCATCAATATCCTTTTCATTATCCTTCGGAAGGATAATCTTCGTTAAGCCGGCCCGGTGAGCGCTTAATGACTTTTCCTTCAAGCCGCCAATAGGAAGCACGCGCCCCCGAAGAGTGATTTCCCCGGTCATGCCTACCTCTTTCCGGATCGGGCGTCCTGTCAGGGCCGAAATGAGGGCAGTGGCAATCGTAATCCCCGCAGAAGGACCATCCTTTGGAACAGCGCCTTCCGGAACATGAATGTGAATATCATGCTTTTCATGAAAGTTAGCATCAATGTTCAATTCCTCGGTTTTTGAGCGTACATAACTGAAAGCAGCCTGGGCCGATTCCTTCATGACATCGCCCAGCTTTCCAGTCAGCACCAGTTTACCCTTGCCCGGAGACAGTGATACTTCGATTTGCAGAGTATCACCGCCGACTGTCGTATATGCAAGTCCTGTCGCAACACCGACTTGGTCCTCAAGCTCCGCCTGGCCGTAATGGAAGATTGGCTTGCCCAGGAAGTCCACGATATTTTTCTCATTGACGATCACCCGCTTTTTCTCACCGGAGACAATGATTTTAGCTGTTTTGCGGCAGATGCTCGCGAGCTGACGCTCCAAGCTCCTGACACCTGATTCCCTGGTATAGAGACGAATAATGCTCATTAACGCATCATCACGGATCTGGAGCTGCGATTTCTGCAGACCATGTTCATTCAACTGGCGAATAAGCAAATGGTCCTTTGCGATATGCAGCTTTTCAATCTCCGTATAGCCGGCAATTGAAATAATCTCCATCCGGTCGCGAAGAGGTCCCGGGATTGTCGCCAGGTTATTTGCCGTTGCAATGAACATCACCTTTGATAAATCATAAGCTTCTTCAATGTAGTGATCACTAAAATTGTGGTTTTGCTCCGGATCAAGCACCTCAAGCATGGCCGAAGATGGATCTCCTCTGAAATCGTTGGACATTTTGTCTATTTCATCGATAAGAAAGACCGGGTTTACAGTGGCCGCTTTTTTCATGCCCTGGATGATCCTGCCTGGCATTGCACCGACATATGTCCGTCTATGCCCGCGAATTTCAGATTCATCGCGGACACCGCCAAGGGAGACTCTCACAAAGTTACGGTTCATAGAAGATGCGATTGATTTCGCAAGACTTGTTTTCCCGACGCCTGGTGGCCCGGCTAGGCAAAGTATCGGCCCTTTTAATGAGTTGGTCAGCTGTTGAACGGCCAAATATTCGAGCACACGTTCCTTGACTTTTTCCAACCCGTGATGTTCCCGGTCTAAAATCTTTTCGGCTTTATGGATATTTAAATCATCCTTTGTCGCCTTGGACCAGGGAATGGAGACAAGCCAATCAATATAATTGCGGATGACGGCACTTTCCGCAGAACTTGAAGGTACCTTCTCGTAACGGTCCAATTCTTTGAAAGCCGTTTCTTTCACATGCTCAGGCATTCCTGTGTCATCAATTTTCTCGGTAAGCTGGGCAATTTCGCCGGTCTTTCCTTCCTTATCACCCAGTTCTTTTTGGATTGCCTTCATTTGTTCGCGCAAGTAATATTCTTTCTGGGTCCTTTCCATGGAACGCTTTACTCGCTGCCCAATTTTCTTCTCTAAATTAAGCACTTCTTTTTCATTATTGATAATTTCAATGACCCGGCTTAAGCGCTTTTTCACGTCAATTGTCTCAAGGATCTCCTGCTTCTCCTTAAGCTTCAGCGGTAGATGTGAAGCAATAATATCAGCTAATCTGCCCGGTTCTTCGATATCGGACGTCGATGAAAAAGTCTCAGAGGAAATTTTCTTGGACATCTTTATGTACTGTTCGAAATATTCAAGCAGCGTTCTCATCAGTGCCTGATGTTCGATTTCTTTTTCCGGGCTGTCTTCATATACTTCAAGCTTCGCGGAAAAGTGTGTGTCATTATCATAAAAGGCATTGATTTCAGCGCGGTTCAAACCTTCCACCAATACACGTATTGTTCCGTTTGGAAGCTTTAACATCTGCTTAACCTTCGTAAGGGTACCCATTTTATATATATCATCTTCACCTGGTTCATCCAGGGATATATCTTTTTGTGTCGTTAAAAAGATAAGATGGTCTTCCACCATTGCTTTTTCAAGAGCCTGTACAGATTTATCACGTCCGACATCCAAGTGCAGTACCATAGTCGGATATACAAGCAGTCCTCTAAGCGGCAGGAGGGGGACGATGATTTCGTTATCAGCCATGCCTGACACCTCCATTAATTTATCGCATCGTCTTATCATTATCGTGTTTTTTTGCCAGCTCTTCCAGCCTTTTCACAATTCTATCCTATTTGTTATGAAGTGTCTATCTGTTTGATATGACACCTGTATTCTCCTTTATTATGTACAATATCCCGGGTGAAAGCACGCAATAAGAATTCCCATCTGCTTGATAATTTCATAAGAAACCCTCGGTTCAAAAGGAAACCGAGGTATCTCTTATACACTTTCTTTCTTGGCGTTTAACTCAGGCAGAATTTGTTCTGGAATAATATCCTTTTTCAAAGCTTTTTCAAATACTTCTTTTACGTTAGTTACCGGAATGATTTCAATTCCATCTATCTCCTGAAGAATGGACTGCATATTTTCCAGGGGGATAATTACGGCCTTTGCACCGGCAAGCTTGGCGGCCCTCACCTTGGGGACAACCCCGCCTATCGGCTTAACATTACCGTGAATGCTGATTTCTCCGGTCATCGCCACCCTATGGTCCACGGGTATTTTATAAATCGCCGAATAGATTCCTGTTGCCATCGCAATTCCCGCTGACGGGCCATCAATGGGTATTCCTCCCGGGAAGTTCACATGAATGTCAAACTGGTCGGCAGGCACCCCCATCGAACGGAGAACAGTGATCACATTTTCAATAGATCCCTTTGCCATGCTTTTTCTGCGAACTGATTTCCCGCTGCTGCCTATGCTTTCTTCTTCGACGATTCCGGTAATATTAATGCTCCCTTTTTCACCAGCTGGTATCACGGTTACTTCAATTTCAAGCAAGGATCCGCTATTCGGTCCGTGTACAGCCAAACCGTTAATCAAACCGACCTTTGGCTTATCGGCAATTTTCCGGTCCATCCTTGGTGATAATTGGCTGCTGTGAGCAATCCATTCGATGTCTTCATTCTTAATAAAGGGCCTTTCCTCAGTGATTGCAATCCCTGCCAATATTTGGACCATATTGACTGCTTCCCTGCCGTTGCGGGCATATTCCGCAATCGTATCCAGCCCCTTATCACTTATCGTCACCTTCACCTTTTCCGCCGCACCATTTGCAACTTGGATAATTTCTTTCCGATCCAATTCACGGAAAAACACTTCCATACAGCGCGATCTGATAGCCGGGGGGATTTCACTTGGCATTCTCGTTGTTGCGCCAATCAACCTGAAATCGGCAGGAAATCCATTTTTAAAAATATCATGTATATGCGTTGGGATATTCGAATTGTCTTCCTGATAATACGCACTTTCCATGAAAACCTTACGATCCTCAAGCACCTTTAGAAGTTTATTCATTTGTATCATATGCAGCTCACCAATTTCGTCAATAAATAACACTCCGCCATGGGCGTTGCTGACTGCTCCCTGTTTAGGCTGCGGGATGCCCGCCTGGCCCATTGCCCCTGCACCCTGATAAATCGGATCATGAACAGAACCAATCAACGGATCTGCAATCCCTCGTTCATCAAATCTCGCTGTCGTGGCATCAAGCTCCACAAAGATCGCAGAATGCCTGAAAGGCGATTTTGGATTTTTCTTGGCTTCCTCGAGCACAAGCCGGGCTGCTGCTGTCTTTCCAACACCAGGAGGCCCATAGATCAGAACATGCTGCGGATTCGGGCCGCATAGGGCCGCTTTTAATGCCTTAATTCCATCTTCCTGTCCGACAATGTCAGAAAAAGCTGCAGGCCTTACCTTCTCTGAAAGCGGTTCTGTCAATGAAATAGAGCGCATTTTTCTTAAGACTTCCATTTCCTTTTTTGATTCGCGGTCAATCGTCACTTTTTGAGTTCTCTGACCCTTTAACAAGTTCAAAAAATACAAACCAATCACAATCCCAAAAAACAATTGGATAAACAATGCTATACTTGTCCAGCTCATCTTAGTCCCTCCTGCATTCCCTTGTATGTAATTAGTGCTAGTATCTCCTTGGATGAGTGGAATTAATCCAACTTTTTCGGATTGTGTTAGCCAATTCATTTTCCTCTTTAATCGAATATAACTGAAAAAAGCCGCCGATAATTATCGGCAGCTTTTTTCGAATATTTGTCTGGTTCAGCATTTTCGAACTTAGAAGTTGTCAAGCCCCGACACCTAGCACCTCAAGTCATAAGCCATCTCTCTATAGGCAAAAAGCGCCTTCTTTCAGGATCTGTCTTATGCTTGTCAGGGCTGAACAGGGCGTTTACGCTTTTCTTGTTGTCCAGCTCCAACGCCCAACCCTTCGAGTCATAAGCCATCTCCCTACAGAAGGCAAAAAGCGCCTTCTTTCGGGATCTGTCTTATGCTTGTCAGGGCTGAACAGGGCGTTTACGCTTTTCTTGTTATGCTGAGGTTTTCTTTTCTTCACCTTTAACGGTCGTGCCGTCAGCCAAGACTAATTTCGGCGGCTTATTGTCTGCTACTGTTTCCGCGGTGATGATGCATTTTTCAATATCATCCCGTGAAGGCAGGTCAAACATCACTTCCAGCATGATGCCTTCGATAATGGAGCGCAGCCCGCGCGCACCTGTCTTGCGTTCGATTGCCTTCTTCGCGATTTCGTTTAGTGCGTCTTTTTCAAATTCAAGCTCTACGTGATCAAGCTCAAGCATTTTTTTATATTGTTTGACAAGCGCATTTTTTGGCTTTGTCAAAATTTCAATCAAAGCGGACTCATCTAATTGCTCAAGTGTAGAAATTACTGGAATACGGCCGATGAATTCGGGAATTAAGCCATAACGCAGCAAATCTTCAGGAAGAACCTTTGAAAGCAGTTCATTCTCCTTTACATCACCTTTTTTTGCGTTAGAGCCGAAACCGATGACCTTTTGCCCTAAACGGCGTTTGATGATCGGCTCAATCCCATCGAAAGCCCCTCCACAAATGAACAGGATATTGGTCGTGTCGATTTGGATAAATTCCTGATGCGGATGTTTGCGCCCTCCCTGAGGCGGAACACTCGCTACTGTCCCCTCAAGGATTTTCAATAATGCCTGCTGTACTCCTTCCCCGGATACATCACGTGTGATCGAAGGGTTTTCAGATTTACGCGCCACTTTATCGATTTCATCGATGTAGATAATTCCCTTTTCAGCCTTCTCTACATCATAGTCGGCAGCCTGAATCAATTTCAACAGGATGTTCTCCACATCTTCTCCTACATATCCAGCCTCCGTTAAAGAAGTTGCATCTGCAATCGCAAACGGAACATTCAATAAACGTGCAAGTGTCTGGGCAAGAAGTGTTTTACCGCTTCCCGTAGGTCCGATTAAACTAATATTACTCTTGGCAAGCTCTACATCATCGACTTTGCTATTGGAGTTGATACGTTTATAGTGATTGTAAACAGCAACCGCCAGGGATTTCTTGGCCTGTTCCTGGCCGATTACATACTCATCAAGGATTTCACGAATTTCCTTCGGTTTCGGTACATCCTTAAATTCAACTTCTTCTTCGGTACCAAGTTCCTCTTCCACGATTTCCGTGCAAAGTTCAATACACTCGTCGCAAATATATACACCCGGACCTGCTACCAATTTACGGACTTGTTCCTGGGTTTTACCGCAAAAAGAGCATTTCAGCTGCCCTTTCTCGTCATTAAATTTAAACATGAACTTTTCACCCCTTTTAAACTCTTCCATCTATACATAGTGAAGGTAATAATTCGCTAAAAGAAAAAGTTATCCTTCCAAGCAAGCATTTTTAATTTTGAAGGTATGAATTGCATTGTAGCATGTTCCAGGAAATTTTGTAACAAAAATGCTTGTATCCATGTAAGTTGTCCAAAAATCATAAGAAAAAAATCATTAATATGTATTTTGCCCTTCACCGGGATTCCCAAACCTTAGAAATAAAAAAGGAAAGAGATATAAAGTATGTATATGCTGTAATAAAAATAATCTACACTGAAATCCGGAAAAAATCAATCAGGAAATTGTCTTCTTTGATGCGTACATTCGGCTGGATCCCTCTTTTAAGAAACAGTACCTGAGGTAAAAACCTTGTTATGTATAAAACAAGGCACGATAACTCGCGCCTTGTCATATATGATATTTATGATTGTTGTGATTCAACTGTTTTGCTGTTTTCAACAAGGAATTCAATCGCTTTGCGGATTTTTAGGTCGGATTTTACTCCTTCTAAACTTCCAAGAGCATTCTTGATCATCTCCGCATCCATGTTGTACATTCCAGCCATGTTTTCCACTTCTGCATTCACATCTTCTTCGCCGGCTTCAATATTTTCAGCATCAGCAATTGCTTCTAAAGTTAGGCTTGTCCGTACACGGCCTTCTGCTTCTTCCTTCATTTGGCCTTTTAATGCATCCTCATCCTGGCCGGAGAATTGATAGTATAACTCAAGATTCATGCTTTGGGCCTGAAGACGCTGTTCGAATTCTTCCATCATGCGTCCGACTTCGTTGGTAATCATCACTTCCGGAATATCAATTTCTGAGTTCGCAGCTGCCTTTTCTACGACTGTATCCTGAACAAAGTGCTCTTGCTCATGTTTCTTATCATGCTCAAGTTTTTTCTTTGTTTTTTCTTTAAGATCAGCCAGTGTTTCGACTTCTTCATCGACATCTTTCGCGAACTCGTCATCTAATTCAGGAAGCTGTTTTGTTTTGATTTCATGAACTTTCACTTTGAATACTGCTGGTTTCCCAGCAAGCTCGGCGGCATGGTATTCTTCAGGGAATGTCACTTCGACATCTTTTTCCGCACCAGTTTCGACACCGACTAATTTTTCCTCAAAGCCAGGAATGAAAGAGTTTGAACCAAGTTCTAAAGAATAGTTTTCAGAAGTCCCGCCTTCGAATGGCTCTCCATCTACAAATCCTTCGAAATCGACGACTAGTGTGTCTCCGTTTTCGGCAGCTCCTTCTTCTCTAATGACAAGCTCTGCCAGCTTCTCCTGCTGCGCTTTCAATTCGTTTTCAACGTCTTCATCAGTAACTTCGGCATCGAACTTTTCCACTTCGATGCCTTTGTAATCACCTAATTTAACTTCAGGTTTAACAGTAATAGTCGCTTTGAAGATTAAGTTTTGTCCTTTTTCCATTTGTTCGATATCAATTTCCGGCTGGTCAACCGGGCTGATTCCTGCTTCTTCGACAGCATTTGTATATGCGTCTGGAAGAATGATATCAAGAGCATCCTGGTATAAAGACTCTACTCCGAATTTTTTTTCGAACATCTGACGCGGTATTTTGCCTTTACGGAAACCAGGTACGTTTACCTGTTTAACAACTTTTTTGAATGCAGCGTCCAAACCTTCGTTCACTTTAGCTGCCTCTAACTCAACTGTAAGAACCCCCTGGTTCCCTTCTAACTTTTCCCATTTTGCAGACATGTGTTTCCCTCCAGAAATCTATAAACTTCATGAATAAGCGGGTGGATGAAAATGCTTTGTAAGTCTTAACAAGTCATCCTTCGATTATACCCAAATCAATTGGGAATCCGTCGTTTTTTGTACGATATATATATTACAACCACTACATTATAACACAGGTTTCAAGCGTTACAACAGCTATACGTCAAATTGTCGGGTAAGAAATCTCCTCAATTTCTTTTAAATGGGAAACAAGATGCATGATAGAAGCGGCATTAATTCGATAAAGATCTGCAATCTCTTCAGCATCCGGTTTCATCCCTTGATATTCTTCTGCAAGCACCTGATAAGCAGCTGCCCATTCCTCGAAACGGTTTTCCGAAGGGTCATTTGGGTAGAAAATGAAGTTATGCCTTTCGATTAAACTTTTCACCATATCAAGCAAAGTTGGATTTTCCTGACCAAGACGCTTCTCGGCAATCTTCGTGACTTCAACGATAAATTCGCTTTCCAGTACATCCCCGAGGCCTGCCGGGATGATGGTTACCGTCTCATTAAACTTTGATACGTCTATTTCCTTGTCGTATTCCTGTTCTTTCATTATATTAATCAGCACTGTTTTATAAAACGGATTAGCCTGTTCATCAAGTAAAAACTGCCTGATTTCCGGTACATATGGCCGTATATTAACTTCAGCAAGCCTCGTAATCGTTAAAAGGATTTCACTTTCCGTTTTATCAGCGAACAAGCCGTCTGTTTCAATTTCATGGTGGATTTTTTCTTCTTTTATGATTTCCTGATGTTGTTTTTCCTCCTTAACGCGCTGGCTGAACTGAAGCATCTTTTCAAAATGTTCGATCTTATCAGGCGGGATATGATCATCCTCAAGCAAAGCTTTGATCGTCGATGACATTTCTTCATGTTCATTCAATTGCAGAAGCACCATCAAGTAAATGTTGACGACCTGAAAGTAGTCGCCGATTCCCTTGTTCAGCAGCTCTCTGCATAAGTCCTTAGCTTCTGGATATAACCCAAGCTCTACCAGGGAAACGACTAGCCCAACATTTAAATCTGGATTTTCAGGATCGAGTTCTCTTGCCTGAGTAAACAATGCAGCAGCTTCCCTGAAATCCTTTTTTGCAAGCTGATCCAATCCTTTATCCACCAATCGCCCCGCAAGATCCGGAAACAGGATGATATTATCTTTTTTCGAATGTTTTTCTTTTCCGTTCATCCACAACTCCGCCTCATGTTTCCTACATAGGAAACTTTAAATTGATTTTTATGTCGATCACTTAATTTTGGTCATCCAGCTCCGACGTACATGGACCTTCCGCTTTTGTTCCTTTAATGAAAATCAGTTTAGCACGTAATCGGGGCAAATACAAAATATACCCGGGTCCCTGGTATCCGTTTAGGGAAACGCTAAATAAAACCAGGCCGCACATAAAACATATGTGCGGCCTGGTTTTTCTCACCCTGAAAAAGTCGGAAGAAACAACTCTTTTTCGGGATTATGTTTTATCGTGCATTAGCGGACAGTAAGATCCCCACTGATGGAAGTTTCGGTTTATATAGTAGAAATCGGTCTCTCACTTTTTTCAAATTCATCAATTTGGGGGCTGTATTGCAGCGTAATCGAGATTTCATCCCAGCCATTAAGGAGCATTTCTTTCCAATAAGGATGTATGTCGAAAGAAGTCGAAAGCCCTTTATTATCAATAACGGTTTGCTCTCGTAGGTCTATCGTTAACTGATCATTTCCGGCATTATTCATTAAATAAGAGACTTTATCTTTAGTTAGCGTTATCGGCAGCATCCCGTTTTTCAGGCAATTATTCTGAAAAATATCAGCGAATGACGGCGCGATGACAATATCAAACCCATAATCCTGAAGCGACCACGGCGCATGCTCCCTTGATGAACCACAGCCAAAGTTTTCACCTGCGATCAGGATTCCAGCATTTTTATTTTGCGGCTGGTTCAATTCGAAATCTTCCCGTTCATTCCCATCCTCATCAAAACGCCAATCATAAAATAAAAACTCACCAAATCCAGTTCGTTCAATTCGTTTTAAAAATTGTTTCGGAATAATTTGGTCTGTGTCCACATTAGCCCTGTCCAAAACTGCTGCTTTCCCTTTATAGACGGTAATCGGCTTCACCCGCAGTGCACCTCCTGTATTATGTTTCATTTAAATTGACTTTTTCAAAAGGCTAGTTCGGCTGTTTCCGTGCTTCCGCCAGCTTTGCGGATATCAACAAATCGGCCGTGTATGGCAGCAGCTGCTGCCATTGCCGGACTTACAAGGTGTGTGCGTGCACCTGTGCCCTGCCTTCCTTCGAAGTTCCGGTTTGAGGTGGAAGCGCAATGTTCACCTGCCGGCACTACATCGGGATTCATGCCAAGACACATACTGCAGCCTGATTCTCTCCATTCGAACCCCGCTTCTGTAAAAATCTTATCCAGCCCCTCTTCCTCCGCTTGCTTCTTAACACTTTGCGAGCCGGGAACGACCAGGGCCCTTACTCCATCTATTACCCTGTTTCCTTTTACGAACTCAGCAGCCTGCCTGAGATCTTCGATGCGTGAATTGGTACAGGAACCAATGAATACATGCTGGACCGGGATATCCGAAATGGACATCCCTGCTGTCAAGCCCATGTAATCAAGGGCCCGCTGCAATGACTTTTCACCGGCTTCGTCGTTGCCAGCTTTCGGGACATTTCCATCAATAGGACTGGCCATTCCCGGATTGGTGCCCCAGCTTACCATTGGGGAAATCTCACTGCCGTCGATGACAATCTCAGTATCATACACCGCACCTTCATCACTCGCCAGCGCGCTCCATTCTTTCGTATCCTTTTCAAAATCAACTCCGGTTGACACATGCTTCCTTCCTTTTAAATAGGAAAAAGTTGTTTCATCCGGACTGACAAGCCCTGCTCTTGCTCCGCCTTCGATCGACATATTGCAGACTGTCATTCTTTCTTCCATTGACATATTCCGAATCACATTACCGCAATATTCGATAATATGGCCAGTACCAAAATTGATGCCATATTTCGAAATCACATATAGGATAACGTCTTTAGCGGTCACGCCGCTGCCAAGCTCTCCATTTATCTCCAGCTTAAGTGTTTTTGGTTTTGTTTGCCACAGCGTCTGTGTAGCGAAAACGTGTTCGACTTCACTTGTTCCAATCCCAAAGGCGATGGTACCAAAGGCACCATGGGTGGATGTATGGCTGTCACCGCAGACTATGGTCATTCCCGGCTTTGTCAGGCCGAGTTCAGGACCAATGACATGGACAATCCCTTGTTCTGGGCTATCGAGGTCAGCAAGCGGAATCGAAAACTCTGTGCAGTTTTTTTCAAGTGCAGTTAATTGCTTTCTGGCAATTTCGTCTGTAATCTGATATCGGTTAACCGTCGGTACATTGTGATCCATGGTGGCAAAGGTTTTTTCCGGCCTTCTCACTTTGCGGCCTTTTTCCCGCAATCCCTCGAAAGCCTGTGGTGACGTTACTTCATGGATATAATGTAAATCAATATACAATAGGTCCGGTTTATTTTCTTCCTGGTACACCACATGGCGGTCCCATACTTTTTCAATGATTGACTTCTTCATGATCCTCCCACCCCTCACTTTTTTTAAAAAAAGGGTGACTCAGATTGCTTGCTGAGTCAGCCCCTGACTGTAGATCGACCTTCAAGTATATGCTCCCATAATATGGGTGATTGCCTCCTGATCAAGAATTGCCCCTTTTATCTCAGCAACCATTTCTGTTGTCGTTAAGGTACGCACCTGTCCTTCGGCAATATCACCTGTTCTTGAGCCGGAGTCCAGTGTTTCTCCCACAGCCTTTTCAATCGCTTCCGCTTCCACTTCCATGCCAAAGGATAGACGAAGCATGGAAGCTGCTGATAGAATCGCGGCAATTGGGTTGGCAATGTTTTTTCCGGCAATATCCGGTGCCGACCCATGGATCGGTTCATATAGGTTCGGGCCTTGCGTTGAAATGGAGGCTGATGGCAGCATTCCAAGCGATCCCGTTAACACGGATGCTTCATCGCTTAAAATATCGCCGAACATATTTTCCGTGACCACTACGTCGAACTGCCTTGGATTGCGGATCAACTGCATCGCTGCATTATCTACAAGCATGTGCTCAAGTTCAACTTCAGGATAGCGTTCCGCTATTTCTTCCGCTGTTTCACGCCATAACCTGCTTGATTCTAAAACATTCGCCTTATCAACGGAAGTGACTTTTTTTCGTCGTTTACTGGCTAATTCAAAGGCCAGCTCAATAATTCTTTGCATTTCATCTTTTTGGTAAAACAATGTATCTACTACTGCTTCTTTTCCATCGTGAGTCGTCCTTTCACTTGGCTTGCCAAAATACAGCCCGCCAGTCAATTCTCTCACAATAACAAAATCAACTTCTTCAATGATTTCCTTTCGTAATGGAGAAGATTCTGAAAGGCTGGAGTAATAGCTGATCGGCCGCAGATTGGCATAGAGATTCAATTCTTTACGAATCTTCAGCAACCCCCGTTCCGGCCTTAAATGAGAAGGCTGGTTATCCCATTTTGGACCCCCCACTGCACCGAGCAGGACCGCATCGCTGTTTTTACAGGTTTCGATTGTTTGTTCAGGGAGAGGCGAGCCTGTATTGTCGATGGCCTGGCCGCCGATTTCTCCATATTGAAATTCGAATTCATGTCCGTATCTTTCTGCAACGGTTTCGAGAATCTCAACAGCACCCCTTGTAACTTCTTTTCCGATGCCATCTCCGGGCAGTACAGTAATTTTCCTTCTCATTTGAATGTTCTCCTTTCATGTATAGTTATTGTAAAATGGGAGATTTAGCACTTAGATAGACTACTCGGTTTATCGCATTTAGATATGCTTTCGCTGAAGCTTCAAGTACATCCTGTGCAAGGCCGCGTCCGCTTGTTTCCGTATCGCGGTACCTCATTTTCACGTAAACCTGGGCCAATGCGTCTCTACCGGCACCGACAGATTGAATCCGGTAATCCAATAGATTCACCTTATCACCGACACATCTTTCAAGCGTGTTATAAAGAGCTTCGATACTGCCAGCACCAGTTGACGCTTCCTGAATCGTCTCGTTATCGGGGTCCCTTAAAGTAACGGTTGCCGTCGGAACCTGATTCGTTCCATAGGAAATCTGTAAGGATACCAATTCGAAAAAGCGGTTATCCTTGGAAAGCTTTTCTTCAAGGACAAGTGCAGCCAAATCTTCATCCGTCATTTCTTTTTTCTTATCTGCCAATTCTTTGAATTGTACGAACAACCGGTTCATTTCTTCATCGGTTACGTCCAGATGTAACTGTTCAAGCCTGCTCTTAAAAGCATGCCGGCCGGAATGTTTACCAAGTACCATTGCGTTGGAAGATAGGCCGACTAAATCAGGGGAAATGATTTCATAAGTCGTCTTTTCCTTCAATACCCCATCCTGATGAATCCCAGATTCATGGGCAAAAGCATTTTGGCCGACGACCGCTTTATTTGGCGGGATAGAAACTCCTGTCAATTTACTGATCAAGTCACTAGTTCTCTTAATCTCATGTAATTGCATGTTGGTTTGAGCATTGTAATAATCCTTCCGGATATGAAGGGCAACGGCAACTTCCTCAAGACCGACATTTCCTGCCCTCTCGCCAATTCCATTAATGGTCCCTTCGACTTGTGTTGCCCCAGCTTCCACCGCCGCCAGGGAATTTGCTGTTGCCATTCCGAGGTCATCGTGGCAATGCGCAGATAGGCTGACTTTATCAATAGAAGGAACATGTTCTCTCAAATATTTAAAAATATTGCCGTATTCAACCGGCGCGGCGTAACCTACCGTGTCCGGAATATTGATCACTTTAGCTCCTGCTTGGATCACTGCTTCTACAATTTCTGCGAGATAGTCAAGTTCAGTCCGGCTGGCATCTTCTGCTGACCATTGTACAATCGGGAAGCGCGCTGCTGCATACTTCACGGACTCGACTGCTTGCCTGAGCACCTCTTCCTTTGAAAGCTTAAGCTTATATTCCCGGTGGATAGGAGATGTCGCCAGGAATATATGAATCCTTGGCTCTGCACCTACCTTCAACGCTTCCCAGGCAGCATCCATGTCTTTTTGGATGCATCGGGCCAGGCCTGTAACCGAACTATCCTTAATCTTGGAGGCTATTTCCTGTACGGAATTAAAATCTCCTTTTGATGCTGCAGGGAAACCAGCTTCGATAATATCGACGCCCAGCCTTTCCAATTGATAAGCGATTTCTAGCTTTTCAGAAAAATTGAGATTGATTCCGGCCGATTGCTCACCATCTCTCAACGTCGTATCGAAAATATTAATCTTTCGCAACGGAAACCACTTCTTTCTTCTTTTGTTGTTGGACGAAAGGCATCATTTTTCGTAACTCACGGCCCACCTTCTCGATTGGATGTTCTTTTTCTCTTTCGTTAATCGCATTGAATACGGGACGATTTGCCTGGTTTTCAAGGATCCATCCTTTAGCAAATTCGCCATCCTGGATATCTTTAAGCACTTTTTGCATTTCAGCCTTTACATTTTCATTTACAATGCGCGGTCCAGATACGAAATCTCCCCACTGAGCCGTATCAGAAATGGAGTATCGCATACCTTCCAGCCCGCCTTCATACATAAGGTCAACGATTAATTTCAATTCATGCAAACATTCAAAGTAAGCGACTTCCGGTTTATATCCTGCTTCTGTCAGTGTTTCAAAACCTGCTTTCACAAGAGAAGTTACTCCACCGCACAGAACCGCCTGTTCTCCGAATAAGTCAGTTTCTGTTTCTTCTTTAAATGAAGTCTCCAACGCACCTGCTCGCAAAGCGCCAATTCCTTTCGCATAAGCAAGGGCCAATTCTTTTGTCTCACCCGATACATCCTGGTGGATAGCAAACAATGCTGGTACGCCTGCTCCCTGCTCATAAGTTCTCCGCACAAGATGGCCGGGACCCTTTGGCGCAACAAGCAGAACATCTACGTCTGCGGGAGCAACGATCTGATGGAAATGGACATTGAAACCATGGGCAAACATCAATGAATGGCCTGATCTTAAAACAGGTGCAATTTCATCCTTATATACTTTAGGCTGCTGCTCATCCGGAAGTAAAATCATGATCACATCCGCAAGGTCAGCGGCATCGCCGACCGGATATACTTTGAAGCCATCCTCTTCAGCTTTATCCCATGATTTCCCTTGTCTTAAACCGATAATAACTTCTACACCGCTGTCACGCAGGTTTTGCGCATGAGCGTGGCCCTGTGAACCATAACCGATTACCGCAACCCTCTTGTTTTCAAAATAAGCTTCATTTCCCTCTGCATTGTAATAAACCTTTGTCATAATAAACCTCTCCTTATTTACATAAATTTGAATTTCTTAAACAATTGAAAGACTTTTATTGCTATTGGTGCGCTGGGTGCCGCGCGGGAACGCAGTGGTACCGGTCCTCGCCAGTTCCTTGATACCATATGGTTTTAACAATTCGATAAAGGCTTCGATTTTGCCTGATTCTCCAGTAATCTGAACGGTTAGACTATCCTTGCTGACATCAATCGCCGAGGCCCGAAAAGGTTCGATTAAAGCGTAGATTTCAGATCGGTTCTGTGATGTAGCAAGCACCTTAATAAGTGCAAGCTCACGGGAGACAATCGATTGATTGCTGATATCCATGACCTTTAATACATCAATTTGCTTGTTTAACTGCTTTGTCATTTGTTCGATCACTTTTTCATCATCCACCTGTACGACGACAGTGATCCTCGAAATCCCTTCTTGTTCGGAATGCCCGACTGTAATGCTTTCGATATTATAATTTCTTTTCGAAAACAGGTTGGTAATCCTGTTAAGAACACCAGGCCTGTTGTTTACCATCAGTGTTAGGATTCCTTTCATTTTTTTACCCCTTCCATTTCGTGATGCCCTTTACCTGGTGCGATCATCGGATAAACATTTTCCCCAGGCGCTACATGGATATCGAGCAAAATCGGTCCATCTGTCGTTAAAGCCTCACTCATTCGTTCTTCTGCTTCCTCGATTGTTGTGACTTTGTATGCTTTGATTCCATAAGCATCGGCTAATTTTACAAAGGACGGCTGATTCTGAAGCAGGCTGTGTGAATACCGTTCTTGATAAAAAAGTTCCTGCCATTGCCTAACCATTCCAAGCGAGTGGTTATTAACAATGATAATTTTAATAGGTAGATTTAATTCTGCAATGACAGCCAACTCCTGGTTGGTCATTTGAAATCCGGCATCCCCGACTACGGCTGCAACTGTCGCATCAGGTTCGGCAAGCTGGGCACCGATTGCCGCCGGTACGCAGAAGCCCATCGTCCCAAGCCCGCCCGATGTTACCCAGGCATGTGGTTTGTTAAATGTGTAATATTGGGCTGCCCACATTTGATGCTGGCCGACATCCGTTACGACGATCGCATCGCCATTTGTTTTTTTATGGAGCAGTTCAATAACTTTCTGCGGTTTCAGCTCACTGCTGTCACCTTCATAGAATAATGGAAATTTCTCTTTCCACTCGGTAATCTTCTGCACCCATTCGGAGGCTTCCGGCAGTTTGCCATTTTGGGCAATCAATTGAGCGAGCGCTTCTTTCGCATCGCCGACTACAGGAATCTTTGTCGGCACATTTTTTCCTATTTCAGCAGGGTCAATATCGATATGGGCAACAGTCGCCTGCGGGGCAAATGCAGCAAGATTGCCAGTAAGCCGATCGTCAAATCTCGCACCGACATTTATCAGTAAATCACATTCATATAGCGCCATATTTGCTGCATAAACCCCATGCATGCCTCCCATCCCGACAAATAATGAATGGTCTGCCGGAAAACCGCCAATCCCAAGGAGGGTGTGCACAACCGGAATTCCCTGCTGTTCAGCATATTTCTTTAATTCCTCTGAGGCTCTGGCATGAAGGACACCGGCTCCTGCCAGAATCACCGGCTTTTTGGCCCCGCTCACCGCTTCAATCAGCTTTCTGATCTGGAGGTAATTTGGCTGCAATGTCGGCTGGTAGCCCGGTAAATCCATTTCCGGATCTTCCTCCGCTTCCGCTTGCAGAATGGCCACGTCCTTTGGAATATCAATCAAAACCGGTCCTGGACGGCCGCTTGATGCAATATAGAATGCTTCCTTCACAATCCTTGGGAGGTCTCCAGGCTTTCTCACCTGATAATTATGCTTTGTAATCGGTGTCGTGATACCAAGCACATCAGCTTCCTGAAAAGCATCCGAACCAATAACACTTGTGGCAACCTGGCCGGTAAAAACGACGAGCGGTATTGAATCTATCATTGCATCCGCCAATCCGGTTACGATGTTGGTTGCTCCCGGTCCAGAGGTGGCAATTACAACTCCGGGCTTACCAGTTATCCTCGCATACCCTTCGGCTGCGTGGATAGAGCCCTGCTCATGCCTTGTCAATACATGAAAGACACCAGAATCATACAATGCGTCATAAATAGGCAGTACAGCACCTCCCGGATAACCAAAAACGACTTCGACGTTTTGCTTTTTTAGGGCATCAATTAAAAAATTAGCACCGCTTTTCGTGGTCTTTTCACCTTTTTTTTCAGCTATTACTGCCTTTTGCGTCATAATGTTAATCTCCTCCTCTCATATCCCGAGCTCATGGTTTTAAAACAAAACAACAAAAAACCTCTCCACCCAAATAAGCCCGCTCTCAGCAAGCTAAAGGGGTGAAGAGGTTTTATCAGCCTATCCACGGTACCACCCTTTTTCGTACAAACCTTCTGTACGCACTTTGAATGACTGTCGCCATTCTGTGTTTGATAACGGGTACTGGTAGGCACCCGTTCAGCTTTACTGGTTACACGTTCAAGCTGAAGCTCAGAGGGGAGTTCATCTTTTGGGGCACTTGCCGGCTCTCAGCAACCCGGCTCTCTGTAAATGCCTTGACAAAAAAACTACTTATCCTCATCAATGCTTTTGTATATTAACTTACGTTCGGTGCAGCTTTTGGATAGTCACAAATTCACCGTTTAGGAAAATCCATTGCTCCGACAAGAGGACACTCCTTTTTAATGGTAAAAAGCTTTAAAAGACTAAAGTCATAATCGACGTCACTACCGCACATCGTAGTATAAATCCAGGATTCTTACCCCCTGACTGGGAGGCCTCCTAAAACTTTGTTGTCCTGTTATTTGTGGATTATATTACGCTCATTTTATAAGCACGTCAATAGCCTTTTTCGAATTATTCGACTATTCAAATTAGTCATTAACATTGTATCCGCTTACAACGGCATGGTTATAAGGTTTACAAATGGTGAAGTTTTTATAACTTTTTTGAAAAGAAAAATGGACGCCATAAGTTTTGGCCTCCATGTTAAGAAAAGCGATCGTATTTCAGATATAGGAATATCAATATCCTTTCAAATTTTACTTTTTCATTAACCCGTGTTTCTTTAAGGTTTCTTTTTGTTTCCGGGCCTTCTTGGTTATGACATACGTATTTTTTAGACCAGTACCTCAAATAAAACAGCTGCTCCGATCCCTCCACCACTGCCTATTGCAGCAAGAACATATTTCACCTGATTTCTTCGTTGCACTTCATAGAACAATCTTGTGACCAGAATTGCACCAGATGCACCATAAGGATGTCCGATGGTTAAGGCCCCGCCGCTTACATTCAATTTTTTATACGGAATCGATAATTCCCCGGCGCATGCCACGACCTTGGAAGCAAATGCTTCATTTACTTCGATGAGATCAATATCTTCTATGGTCAACTTGTTTCTTTTTAATAAGTCCTGAATCGCCGGTACAGGTGCAATTCCGGGAAAAAAGGGGTGCACACCGGACACAAGGCTATCGACAAAACGTAATACAGGTTGAAAACTGAGTTGCTTAGCTATTGTTTCTTCCATCACCAATGCTGCACAGGCACCATCATTGATGCCACAACTGTTTGCAGCGGTGACTGTTCCATTTTCATTCATAAAAATCGGCTTGGCTCGTTTCAAAAGCTTTTTCATGTTTCGTTCCCTGAGGAATTCTTCATCTCTATCAAATGTTTGGAACGGAAGAATTTCCTGCTCATATGACCCATCATTATAAGCAGCCCAACTACGTTCAAAGCTTAACAGCGCATATTGATCCTGCATATCTTTTGTGATTCCGTATTTTTGGGCTACGTACTCAGCTGCGACTCCCATATCGGGGTCTCCTATCTTTTCTGGAGAGAAGCGGGCTCTGGTTTCCTGAGGCGAGGTGCTCGTACTTTCCACACCGCCTGCTATGTAGCATTGGCCAGCTCCACCTTGAATAAGGTAGCAAGCCATCCGGATAGCTTCAAGTCCGGCACTGCATTGGCGATCGAGAGTTAATCCAGGTACAGTAAGAGGAAGACCAGCTTCTAAGACAGATAACCGGGCAACGTTACCTCCAGGACCTACTATATTTCCCAGTATCACGTCGTCAATCTTATAATCGAGGCCGCCAGCCAGATGCCCGAGGAGTGGTGCAGCCAGTTCATGAGGCTGAAAGGCATGAAGCATCCCCTTTTGCTTTCCAATCGGGGTTCGTTTAGCTTGTACGATCACCGCTCTGTTAATGGACATTCACCTTACTTTCTACGAATTCCTTAATTTGCGCACGGGCGATCTTACCGCCTGTTGTAAGCGGCAGCTCATCTACGAAATACCATTTGCGAGGCACTTTGTATGATGCAAGTTTCATCTTGCAGAACCTTCTTAGCTCCCCTTTAGAAGCCTTTCCTTTCACAACTGCTGCTGCAATTTGCCCCCAATAGGGATCAGGCACGCCTACAATAGATACTGCCTCCACATCAGGATGTAAGGATAAGACTGTCTCAATCTCTTCCGGAAAAATATTGATTCCTCCATATAAGATCATATTCTTTTCACGTCCTGCGATATACAAAAAGCCATCTTCATCCATGTAGCCGATATCGTCGACCGTACTCCAGCCGTTTTTGTCCTCGAGAGAGTGGATAGTAAGATCATTAGCATGGAGATACCCGATAAATACCATCCTGCTTCTTACATAAATTTTACCAACTTCATTAGTTTTTGCTATATCACCGTTAGATAGACGAATTTGAATTTCTACGTTGTGGCATGGCCTGCCGACAGACCCGGGCTTCCGTTTGTTTTCCTGATCTGATAATGCTGTTACAAAGCTTAATTCGCTTGCACCATAGAATTCATACATGGATAAGTTAAGGAACATCTCTCGTATCCTTAGCTTCGAATTCTCCTCCCACTTGGCACCGGAAGAGATCATTTTTACAGACTTTTCAACTGTAGATTTCTCCTTTAGCAAGGCTTCTACCATAGTTGGAACCACATATACAACTGAAATAGGCTGTGAGAGCAGCCAGGACAGGGTCTGATTTGGAGAGAACTTTTCCAGCAGATATACCGTTCCTCCCAAATAGAAAGTGCTGATTGCTCCATATAAAAAGTGGGAATGGATGAGCGCACCTGGAATGAGTACATGCTCTGCTTCATCAATGTGGAAATCAAAACGAGTGCAATTGAAGCTTTCAACCCATGATTCTTGGGAGCGGATAAACGCTTTTGGTTCTCCTGTTGAGCCCGAGGTGAAACCCATATAAAATGGACGATCTCCTTCTGGATCTTTTATTTGTGTAAATAAAGTCTGATTAATTTCCTCCAAGCATTCCTCAAATATCATCACATTTGAGTATATTGGTTTTAGCTTGTCATATAAATCTCTCGTCGTGATCACAATAGATGGGCTGCAAAGGGCCAGCCGCTTTTTCAGTTCGGTTTCCTTCCACTTTAAATCCAAGGGAACTGCAACCCAGCCAGCCGCCGATGCAGCTGCAAAGAACTGCAGAAAAGGGATGCCATTCGGCAATAACATTCCTACGGTTTTATTTGTGCTGCCAAGAGAATCGATCCAGTTTGCCGTTTTGCTAATCAGTTCATGCCATTCCCGATAATTAAGTTCCTGGTCGCGCGTTTTAATGGCCAATTTTTCAGGGTATTGCTCGGCGTTATTCCGGTACGCAGAAATGATCGCAGTCATATGTATTCTCCTTTCTATTAAAAAGAGACACATCCATTAATGTGTCTTAGAAGTCTTCGATATTTGCAGGTGAAACACCGGTGATTTTAGCAGCCTGAAAACTAAAAACGAGGCTAGCGTTGCCTTCAGAACGTCTCCAGGAATATAGACGAGACTTAATTTTACAGCTTGCAAAAGAGATATATCCATCATAAAAGCTTGAACAGGTATACCAAATAAGTATATTAAGAAAATCCCGATTGTTAGATTTATAAGCAAGATATTCCCCAATGAGAGAGTACGAATTCGGGATAGAATATATCCGATACAATAGGCAGTGATAGGATAAGCGAACAAGTAACCCGCACTTGGTCCTACGAATACACTCAATCCGCCACGGCCGCCAGATAATAACGGCATCCCAGCAGCGACAATCAACAAGAAAACGATTTGGCTTAATCCCCCGAGCCTAGCACCCAATAAACCGCCTGCAAGCAGGACTCCCAATGTCTGAAGCGTAATAGGGACAGGTGTAAACGACAACATAATCGGCGGAACCAATCCCAGCGCACCCATGATAGCCGCAAATAAAGCTATATAAGTCATTTCTTTAACTTTCATCATATTCCTCCAAAAAGTACGGATGCTTTTTATAAAAGTTTAAATTATTTTATAATTTTAAAATGTATCAAAATATATGTCAACTATAAATAAAATCCAGTTTACGCTTTTCGCTGCAGTTGCGTATCAAAATCAAAACAGCCAATATAGGCAGGAGATGTTTATTTGCTCAAAATGACAAAAAAATTGGACAAGCTAGCTAAAAAAGCAACAGCGAAAAGGCCGATATTCACAGGACACTTCTTGATTATCTCTAATCTTGAGGCATGATATATCAGCTTTTTTAGTTAGTGTCTCAGGAGAAATTCAAACTCTGAACAACAGCTTAGGCATCTGTTATTCTATCATTGGGGATAAGGAGTGGATGCTTGACTTTATTGAAAATGACATTAGCGGCTCATTTTGTCACAGGTATGTTATTGATTAACAAAATATATGAGCGATTATTGAAATTTATGAGCCATTAGACAATTTTATGAGCGATGGGGAGTTTTTCTCTAAATACATGACATATTTCAGGAAAATTCGTGTGGAGTTCTGGAAGTTGTTTCAGAGATTGCCCGCATCTTTGCTGATATGAGCGATTCTCAAAATATATGAGCGATTATTCAGATTTATGAGCGATTTTTTGAATATATGAGCGATATTCAGGATTTATGAGCCATTAGACAATTTTATGAGCGATGGGGAGTTTTTCTCTGAATACATGACATATTTCAGGAAAATTCGTGTGGAGTTCTGGAAATTGTTTCAAAAGATTGCCCGCATCTTTGCTGATATGAGCGGTTTTCAGAATATATGAGCGATTATCAGGATTTATGAGCGGTTTTTTGAATATATGAGCGATATTCAGGATTTATGAGCCATTAGACAATTTTATGAGCGATGGGGAGTTTTTCTCTGAATACATGACATATTTCAGGAAAATTCGTGTGGAGTTCTGGAAATTGTTTCAAAAGATTGCCCGCATCTTTGCTGATATGAGCGATTTTCAAAATATATGAGCGGTTTTCAGAATATATGAGCGATGGTCTGGTTTCCGCTATGTACATGACAGATTAATTTAAATTTCAACCCAGACCGACTTTTTCGATATTAAGATAACATAAACAACATAACTTTTTCATCAGCCAATAAAGTGAATGAAAAAACAATATAAAAAGACTGATATACCTCGGATCCTCCAGATTATTTCTAATCTTGATAACCTTGATATATCAGTCTTTTCTTTTTCTGACGTCCCAGGAGAGATTCGAACTCCCGACCGACGCCTTAGAAGGGCGTTGCTCTATCCAGCTGAGCTACTGGGACATATCGCTGTTTTTCTTCAGTTCAGTATAACGGTCACTTTTCGAACAGACCGTAATCGTGATTTTCATTATAACTTAGTATAAATACTCATTGCAATACTAGTAATATTAAATTTTGAAGATTTTAGAACACCCCTACCATTAATTCAAATTTATCATGGCATTTGAATGAAGCTTGCAATAAAAAAATGCAGAATACACTCTGTCGAACAATTCGAAGTTATCATAACAATCAACAAAAGGAGGACACTTTGTTATAAGCGTTCTCTTCTTTTATCATATAAAACTCATTAATTCATGATGACCTACCCATGTTATATAAAAGGCAGCTAGAGAAAGCAATATCATACTGTTTATTTTAATGCTTTCACTATCATAAACTACCACCTCAAATCTATTTGAATTTTTATTTTTTCATATTTCACCTAGCGCTGAGAACTGCACATTATCATACTCATTCAAATAATTTTGAATATGATAAAAATAACCTAAATCATTTTGCTTCCTCGCTAAATAGTATTTGTTTAAAGATTCATAGGGCTGTCCATACTGGATAATAACTTTAAAAATATTATCCGAGGTGGCTTATAGATGAGAGACTTCAACGAGGATTATACTGTGTTTCAAAAAGCATTAA
>NZ_RYZZ01000002.1 GCF_003989135.1 Peribacillus cavernae | reverse complement strand
AGCCTTCTGGCCTCTGTATTTGCTCGCTACCCAGGCTGTACCGACCGTGTTTTCTCAGCGTAAAACTGGCCGCCGTAGCTTTTACATCCGAGCAGAACGTAGTTTGTTACCTCCCCACGCATCGGATATGCTAATCATCTGAATCGGTTAATTGATGATAGGGGACTTCCACCCCATTAGATTCTCAGCCTTGACGGCTGCTCCACCCCTTGCCCTCCAAGACTCGCTTCGAGTGAATGGCTAGTTCTTACTCGGTGGGAATCCCACCCACTATATGTTGCAACCTAGGCTCGGTCGCTCTAACAGGCACCCAGAACTACTTAAGTAAATAATAGTATAAAGTGAAAAGGATTCCAGTAACGGTTTTAAGCAAATATTTAGGTTCAGGTAAAGCTACTTTGCTGAATCACCTTTTAAATAACCGCGAAGGTCTTAAGGTTGCTGTCATTATTTAAATGATACGAGCGAAGTTTAGGTAAATTACAATAGTGCACAAACTCCAGTAGTAGCAAGTTATTGTAAGCGTTTATGATTGATACAATATTTTTTTAAAAAAGGTTGGTATTTGAAAAAAGGTAATATAGAAATCTATAATCTATAAAGAAAGGAAAAGTTCTTGTGAAAATTGCCATATCATTTTAGAAAGGAATATAAATTTGGAACCTATTAACGATCTTATACGAAAGAATTTTTCTACATTAACGAACCGACAAAAACTTGTAGCATCTTATATCCTTAACTATCCGCATCAGATTGCTTTTCAGACGGCAAAAGAACTTGGTGAGTTAACGGAAACTAGCGAGACAACGGTTATCAGATTTTGTTATAAAATCGGATATACCGGCTTCAGTCATTTACAAAAGGAAATCCAGGCATCCTTATTAGAAAATAGACAAACGGATCCCTTAGAAAAATTCAGGGTCTCTAAGGGAGTTCAAAGTCAAAACAATGATCTTATTAAATATATTAAAGAACAAGATATCGCCTTTATCGAAAGAACAATGGATTCTCTTAGCCCAGATTTATACGAGGAGATTATTTCAGCGATTTTACTCTCGAAAAAAACGTGTGTCGTTGGTTCGAGAAGCTCTTATGCTCCAGCAAGTTGGTTGGCGTATAGTTTAAATATGATTAAAGGTAACACACACCTTTATAGAGGAGAACTTGACGACGCTATTTCTTTAATTTCTGAAATAAATAAAAAGTGCCTGATTATTGTGATTGCTTTTTCATTCCCGCGTTATGCACAGGATACAATAACCTTTGTAAAAAATGCTAAGAAGAAAGGAGTGAAAATTTTAGCAATTACAGATAACGAATTATCTCCTATAGGTTTATTGGCAGACTTGTTAGTAAAAGTTTACACACCCTCACCTACAGGGATCAAGGGAATGCCCATGGTTTTTTCATTGTTAAACCTAATTGTGTCAGGAGTTACGTCTTCTAAGTCGGATGAGGTAGAAAAGCGTCTTAAAGATTATGAGGAAACGAGTGAGCAGTTTTTTTCGGTTTTCAAGAATGATACCCAAAAGAACTAAATTACTCAATCCAATAAACCCCTATACTTTCCATAGCGATTTGCATGACACCACTAAAGCCATAACATAGTAAAGAATTGAATAGAGGCTCTAAGAGAAGCTGGCATACGTCTGCTTCTTTTTTTTACAATCTTTGTCCAGTGAAAATTGTATAAAGAAAAACAAATGGAAATTAATCAGTGCAAATATCAATAACTTAGAAGGAAGGACTTCAACATCTAATTCAAAGAAAAGAAATTTATTATTTTTAAAAATGATTGACTTAATTTTCGGAATTATATAAACTATCTATTATTAAAGTATATACTTCATTGTTTATTTAAAAATGAAGTATATACTTCCTTAAAAGGAGGAACTTATGTCACTTATTGAAAAAAGATTAAAGGAAATTGGGCTCGTCCTTCCGTCGGCTCCATCGCCAATGGCGAACTACGTTGCTTGTTTACAAGTTAATAATGTTGTTTACACTTCTGGATCTACTTGTTTTATGGACGGGAAACCCCTCTACACGGGTAGGCTTGGTACTGATCTTACTACCGATCAAGGATACGAAGCTGCTAAAATCACAGTGCTCAATTTAATTAGCATCATCAAAGCAGAAATTGGGGATCTTGACCGGATTGAGCAAATTATCAAAGTACTTGGACTGGTAAGCAGTGCTCAAGACTTCTATGAGCAGGCGCAAGTGATTAACGGGGCTTCTGATTTGCTAGTAGATGTTTTTGGAGAAAGAGGCAAACATACTCGATCTGCTTTAGGTACATCTGTTCTTCCTTTTAACTTCCCGGTAGAGATTGAAATGATTGTCCAACTTAAAACCTAATAAGAAAATATATAAAAGGTGGTATGCTCATGTCTCTTCCTGAAATTCATGTAGATAAATCAAGAAAGAAAGGCCCTTTTGTAAAATTCCTTGATCGTGTGGAGAAATACGGTAACAAACTACCTGATGTCCTTACACTGTTTCTGTTAATTATTATTGCTGTCTTACTCCTATCAAGTATTGCCGCATCGTTAGGATGGTCAACTGTCAATCCAACCACCAATGAAAAAATTGTTGCGGTAAATTTACTAAGTAGTGAAGGAATAATAAAGATTTTAACCGAAATGGTTACAAACTTTACATCCTTTCCACCGTTGGGTTTGGTTCTGTCAGTAATGTTGGGGGTTGGAATAGCCGAAACCACGGGTCTCATCTCAGCGGCGATGAAAAAAACGGTACTCCTTTCACCCAAGCCACTTATTTTACCAATCATTGTATTAGTCAGTTTGCTTGGTCATGTTGCTGCAGACGCCGCCTTTATTGTGATGCCTCCGATTGCAGCGATGGTCTTTATCATGATTGGTAGGCATCCTATTGCCGGACTTGCGGCCGCTTATGCTGCTGTCGCTGGCGGGTTTAGTGCAAACTTGTTACTATCCGTTGTGGATGTATTGCTAGCGAGTTTTACTGAGACAGGTGCTAAATTTATTGACCCCAATTTTGTAGCCAACCCTGCTATGAACTATTACTTCATGGCTGCTTCTACAATTATGTTAATACCATTGACCGTGTATGTTACTTCTAAAATCGTAGAACCAAGACTGGGCTCTTATTCTGGATCGGTAGAGATACAAGCTGAAATAGAGGATATTACAAAAGAAGAAAAACGCGGCTTGTTATGGGCTGGGATTGCTCTCCTTATTTGTGTTGTGATTCTGCTTATCTTAACTCTCCCAAGTGGAGCTTTCTTACGTGATCCGAAAACAGATTCACTGCTTGTTTCTCCGTTAATGAAAGGTCTTGTTCCCATCATGTTATTTTTATTCTTGATTCCATCGATTGCATATGGGGTTGGCGCAAAGGTAATTCGCTCTGATAAAGATATTGCTGAACATCTTACGAAATCAATGTCTGGGATGGGTTACTACATTGTTTTGGCATTTGTTGCAGCACAAATGATAGCCTATTTTAACTGGAGCAATTTAGGGCCAATCGTGGCAATTAAAGGTGCGGAATTTTTAAAGGAAATAGGAATAACAGGTTTATCTCTTTTAATTTTATTTATACTGTTTGTTGCTGTAATCGATTTTGTAATTGCAAGTACAAGCGCCAAGTGGGCCATACTAGCACCCGTTTTTGTACCAATGTTTCTAATATTAGGGTATAGCCCTGCCTTCACTCAGGCGGCTTACCGTATAGGGGATTCTATCGTAAACACAATTACGCCGATGATGCCGTATTTCGCAATCTTACTGACGTTTGCAAAGAAATACAATAAGGATATCCAAATAGGTACCTTAATATCAATTTTATTGCCTTACACATTGTTTTACGGAATTTTCTGGATTGGTTTATTTGCTATTTGGTATTTCCTGGGATTACCACTAGGGCCAGGTAATTATATACACGTACAGTGACATCTGGTGATAGGGGATTTCTAAGTACAAGAGTTAACTTAGATGAGGAAAAATTAATTAAGTGGAGGTAAAAAAATGATTTCACACAACGAATTGGCTTTTATGTCAGCGAGTGAATTGGCTGCCAAGATTAAAAAAAGAGAATTGTCCCCAGTCGAAGTAACGGAAGCATTTATCACACGCATCGAAGAAAGAAACAAAAGCTTAAATGCTTTTGTATACTTTGGGTATGATGATGCCTTGAAAAATGCAAAAGAGGCAGAACGAGCTTTACTGGCTGGTGAAGATTTAGGTATCCTTCATGGTGTGCCAACTGCCCTTAAGGATTTGTTCGGTGCAAAGCCTGGCTGGATTTCCACTTTTGGCGGTGTAAGAGCACTTAAAGACAACATTGTTGACTATTATAATCCTTTTGGTGAACGTCTCGAAAAGGCAGGTGCTATTTTTTTAGGTAAAACAAATAGTCCTGTTTTTGGCTTTCGTGGGGTAACAGACAATTATTTGTTCGGACCTACTCGTAATCCATTTGATTTAAGCAGAAATTCTGGAGGTTCATCAGGTGGTGGAGCAGCTGCTGTTGCGGATGGCCTTGTTCCAATCGCCGAAGGATCAGATAGCGGAGGCTCCACTCGTATTCCAGCGGCTTGGTGTGGTCTTTATGGATTTAAACCTGCGGGAGGCCGTGTTCCTTTCTTTGGGCGACCGAATGGGTTTAGAACAGATCTCTTCTCGACAGAGGGAACGTTAACACGAACTGTAGAGGACGCTGCCCTTGGACTTACCGCTTTAACAGGTTATGACGATCGGGATGTTTATAGCTTGAATGAAAAAGTAGACTATTTGTCGGCATTACGTGGTTCGATCAAAGGCTGGCGTATTGCCTACAGTCCTAATTTTGACGTTTTTCCTATTGACAAGCGTGTAGAGGAAACAGTCGCCGAAGCTGTAAATGTTTTCAAACAGGCTGGAGCAACGGTGGAAATGGTTAATATTGGCATTACATTTCATCAACGAGAGTTAAGTGATCTTTTTTGCCGAATCGCTATGAGGATGTCCATTTCTGTTTTTGAAAACTTTAAAAGTAAGGGTATAGATTTACTAAAGGATTATCGTGATGATTTACCAGGACGATACCTTGAAGGGATTGAAAAGGCATATCAAATGAATATGCTTGATGTACAAAGAGATCAAATCATGCGCACGAAAATATTTGATACAATACAAAATGTATTCAAAAACTATGATTTAATAATAACTCCGACTGCAGCAACCCTACCTGTTGAAAATGTTCCAGATGGAAATACTATGGGACCAACACATATAAACGGTGAGGAAGTGGATCCGCTAATTGGTTGGGCTTTGACGACCCTCACTAATTTTACAGGTCATCCTTCGGCTTCAATTCCAGCAGGTCTTGTCGATAACCGTCTACCAGTCGGCATGCAAATTATTGGTAAACGATATGGAGATGCGGACGTTTTAAAAGCTAGTTCAATCTTTGAAAAACTTAAGCCTTGGCATCATATTTATGATATTTGTAAAAATCGCTCTTTAGATATCCAGCCAATAGCTAAAGTTAACAACTAAGAGCCTCTGTCAAAATTAAAAGATTCGGTTAAAATTGGGTAATAATCGATTCGTAATTTAAGGATTTACGTGAGATTTTTTGAGGAGGATAGGTAAATTTCAGGTCATTTCCATATAGTCATTGCGGTTCCAAAAATAGACAATATAAATTCAGTTTTACCATAGGAACCCAAGCTTTGTATGTTTTGGTTCCATATTCTCATTTTTGTGCAGTGGCTCATAACCCTGGAAGCCAGTCAAGGAGAGCACTTGACAGACTCCCGGGGTTATGAGATTAGGTTGGCAAGTTACTTTTCAAACCCCAATGCAAGTTTGTAAAATACTCCAGTACCTTGCTTATTCATGAGATTAAGCAAGGTTAGCAATGATTAACTATGCCAGATCCTCAAACACCTCTTGAATAACATCCAAGGCTTCATTTAACTGATCATCGGTGATCACCAGGGGAGATAAGAAACGCAATACATTTCCATATAATCCGGCACTTAGGATGATGATTCCTCGACGATAGCATTCTTGAACAATCTGAGCCGTTAATTCTTTATTCGGCTCCTTAGTTGCCTGATTTTTCACTAGCTCTACCGCACACATAGCCCCTAAGGCTCTTACTTCCCCAATTACAGGGAATTCCCCTTCATCCGCTCAAAACGCGAAACAATCGTCTGACCGATGACTTGCGCTTTTTCTATAAGTCCTTCTTCTTCCATCATTTCAATCACTTTGAGTGCAGCTACACATCCCAATGGACTACCACCATAAGTTCCCCCGATCTCTGTATGAGTAAAATGTTTGTAGGAGAATTAAATACCTTTATTTCCAGAATGTAGTCGAAGACTGCGTTCTGGAAATAAAGGACAGTAAGCGGAAGCGCGGTAGGGTAAGCAAAATACATGAAAAAGAGGGCCTCTTCTTGGTAGAATCATAGTCGACTAAAACCCGATTCAAAGGAGAGTGCCCTCATGCAAAAGAATACCACAGATTATCTTAATTTAAAACAGATTGAGCAATTAGTGTGGAGGAAATTACAGGAGACTTTTTCAACTGTCATGGCCACATTTTTAGGGGATATAGATAAACAGATTGCAGAGGAAAGAGATGTACAAAGGTATCGCCTGCAAGATAAGCGGGTTTTGAAATTAGTCAGCTTATTTGGGGAAATTGAGGTAAATCGAAACTATTATCGGGACCGAAAAACAGGCGAGTATGTTTATCTCCTAGACCGTTATTTAGAATTTGAAGGGGCAGGTGGGTTCAGCCCTCTTGTAGAGGAAGCAGCCATCGAGCTGGCGGTTACAGGCCCTTCTTACCGAAAGGCAGCGAACACGCTTGAAACCCTTCTAGGTTATCGTGTTATGAGCCATGAAGCCATCCGACAACACCTTTTGAAGGTGATCAGTATCCCGAAAGAGCGGCAGCCGGTTCTCCGTCCTGTTTTGTTTGTGGAGGTGGATGGGTTATATCTGAAGAGGCAAGAGAAAGGGAAAAAGAGCAAGGAAGAAAAGATAGCAGCGGTCCATCAGGGGTGGGAAATCAACGGAAAACGAGTCAGCCTGAAGGACAAGCGACACTATGTCCATCGCGGCAAGGAGCCCTTTTGGGAGGGATTTGAGACCTATCTCATGGACACGTTCGATTATGATCCAACCGTACACCTTTTAATCATCAACGGTGACGGGGCAAACTGGATTACTGCTTGCAGGGAACATTTCAATGGCCGCGCCTTTTTCTCAATCGACCGCTTCCATGTGGCCCGGGATATCCGACGGCTGTTTCGTGAACATCCCCGTTACCGGGACATGCAAAAGGCACTGGCCGCGTACAACGGTGAAAAGCTGATTACCGAGTTGAATAGTGCTGTTGGAACGCTCGATACGGAGGCAAAAGAAAAGCGGCTGGAAGAACTCATTCATCAGCTGGAGCAGTACCCAGAGGCTTTGGGTGACTATCGTAAGTGGCTGAATGAGAAAGGGATTGATACGGAAGGAATGCGCCCAATGGGGAGCGCTGAAGGAACCATGAGTGTATTCGCAAAACGGCTTAAAAACGGCCGAAGCTGGGTGGAAAACGGAGCAAATGCCATGATGACAGCACTGGTGGCTTCCCTGGACAAACTGGCCCTAAAAACGTTATTTGGCCGCGTGGAGAAATGGAACGAAACCAAAGAGGAAAAGAATCCGCCAAAGCATTATGTGGAGAAGGTGACAAGCACGATCGGTGAAGCCACGAGAGATAACATCGAGTACCTGAAGGGTAAGGCAAATATTCCAGTATACAGAGCATTGCAGGCGTTAAAGGGATTTTAAAAAACGGCTATTTATCAACATGAGAGAACTCTAAAATCATGAATTCGCTTACAAATATTAAGTGGGAATAAATTCCTCCAACAAATGCTTGACTCAATCATCTCTCCTGGTGTTGCTGAATCCATAATCTCCGCTCTTCCAGTTACGGCACTGATCGGCAATCCTGCCGCAATCGATTTCGACATCGTCATGATGTCCGGAACGACTTCAAAATGCTCTATTGCAAACATTTTACCTGTACGTCCAAATCCCGTCTGAATTTCGTCTGCAATAAACAAAATTCCATACTTCTCACAAACCTTTTTTACGCCTTGTACAAACGTCTTCAACGGAACGATAAATCCTCCTTCCCCTTGAACAGGTTCCATAATAATGGCTGCTATCTCTTCCACTGGCACCTCGGACAAGAAGAATTCTTCTAATTGACTCAATACGAGCTGATCTAACTCCTCTTGATTCACACCTAATGGGGCACGGTAATAATATGGGTAGCGCATTTTATAGGTATCGGGTGCAAAAGGGCCGAATCCAAACTTATATGGCTTTACTTTGCTGGTCAAAGACATCGCTAACAACGTTCGCCCATGGAATCCGCGGTCAAAAGAAATAATCCCCTTTCTCCCTGTAAATTTCCGGGCTAACTTAATTGCATTCTCTACTGCTTCCGCTCCGCTATTCAAAAAGAATGTTTTCTTCGCATGCGAACCAGGAGTGATTTGGTTTGATTTCTCTGCTAGATTGATATAAGGTTCATACATCATTACATTGAAACCGGTGTGAATATATTGTTGAACTTGTTCAATCAGTGCTTCCACTACCTTCGGCGGACAGTGACCAGCATTGAGCGTTCCGATGGCACCCGCAAGATCAATAAACGTATTTCCATCCACATCGGTTAGAAGTGCCCCTTTCCCCTTTACAGCAAAAGAAGGAACGGTATTGGATACCCCTTGAGGAACGTGGGTCTTTCTCTTTTCTAACAGAACGGAAGATTGAGGTCCTGGAATCGAAGTGTTTAGTTGATATATTTTCTCATGGTCTTTTCCATCTGATTTTTCTTTCTCCTCTCATCTCATTTTGTCTAATCTATTAAATTAGCTTTTGATCCTATAAATCTATCAATTATTTTTTGAAACAAATCAATTTCATTTCAGTCATTTCTTAAATGGCATATTTTAATCCCTCACGGCCAACTCCACTTTCTTTTACTCCACCATAAGGCATATGGTCTACTCGAAAGGTCGGAATCATTAATCATGACCCCACCAACTTCCAAAGTTTCAGCTGTTTGAAAGGCTGTTGCTACGTTTGGAGTATAAATACCAGCTTGCAGACCGTACTTGGAGTCATTCACATATCCAATCGCTTCATCAACAGAAGAAACCTTATTAATTAATACAATAGGAGCAAATACTTCCTGACAAGATACCTTTGCTTTTGGATCTACATTCAGTAAGACTGTAGGCTGTAGAATATCCCCTTCCCTCTCTTCACCGATGGCTATAGTTGCCCCTGACTGTTTGGCTTCCTCGATCCACTGTAAGGAACGATCTGCATCCGTTGTACTGATTAAAGCTGAAACATCAGTCTTCCTAATTTCAATGTTTTGGTTTGTCCACGAATTCATCATATACCTCTTCGTGAACGTATGCCCTTTGTAAAGAAATGCAGACCTGTCCAGCAAATGCAAACGCTCCTGTCCCAGCTCTAGAGATGATGGTGTCTACATCTACCCCTTTATCCACAATAAGGGCAGAGTTAGAACCTAACTCTAATGTCACCTTTTTCAAACCTGCTTTATTACGAATTCCTATTCCGACAGCGGGGCTTCTGGTAAAAGTAATGACTTTGTCTCTTTCGTCTAGGATCATTTGTTCACCTACTGTACTCCCACTACCTGTGTTCACATTTAGCACCCCTGCCGGCAATCCAGCTTCATGCAACATCTCAGCTAAAAAATAAAGAGGTAAGCGGCGTTTGTGCTGCTGGTTTTAACACGACCGTATTGCCTGCTGCAATTGCAGGGCCTACTTTATGAGCAACGAGATTCGTCGGAAAATTAAACGGAGTAATGGCGGCAACCACCCCAAGTGGTTGTCGAATCGTAAAGGCAATCCGGTCTTCCTCCTCCAGGCGCAGCATCCATAGGAATCGTTTTCCCGTGAATGCGCCTTGCTTCTTCAGCAGCAAATTTGTAGGTCATTATAGTCCGGGCCACTTCTAATTTTGCCGTTTTCCAAGGCTTTGCTGCTTCTAGAGCAATCAGACGAGCACATTCATCTTCCTTTTCTTCCATTAGCTTGACTAGCTTTTCCAAAATGGTAGCTCGTTGATGTGCAGGCATTTTAGCCACGATAGACCTCGCTTTTTCTGCCGCATTAATTGCCAAATCTACCTCTTCATTATCTGCAAAGGCAATCTCTGCTATCTGTTCACCACTATAAGGGCTATGCAAATAACGATATTCTTTGGCCTCTACCCATTCTCCATTTATAAATAAGTGTTTTTCATCATTTTGCCTCCCTATCCATTTCAACTTTTATGTACAGAAAGGAACCTGTACGTATTCTCTACAAATCTCAACACTACTAATTTATTATGCAATTTTCATGCCAAGTTTTAAAAATAGGTACCCTACGTCATCTAATACTATAGTGTGATGTGTTTATTCAATTTTTGAATTTGATGTTATTCAAAATTGAATGAATGTTATTCAACATTAAATGATTTAAACTTGATGGAGATGGGTGCAATTTTTCCGGTCCCTTAGTTTCCCCAACTTAACTAGAAGCAAAATTTAACCCTATTTCAATGGCATTAAACGTCAAAACTCTCATCACAAATTTAAAAGAGATTATTTAAGAATGAAGCGCATCAGTTACCCCTATCCTTGACTATTCTCTCCGATGGAAACTAAATAAGGAAGAACATATTGGGGAACAAGAGGAGACAATGTATGCTCTAACTAATTTAAAATGGTACCTCATCTTTCTTGTGAGAACCTTCAAGTATATACCCAATCCAAAATCGATTCGGATTCATCTTAATAAATCGGTTAAATCAGAGAACTTCTTTTGTCGTTCCTTCCTAGCTTCGATAGCTTTATCCATAGTAACCGCTAAAAATCGGGAGGTGGCCGAAGGTCTGGATAGAGCGATCAAATCTAAGTCAGGACTAATAACCGTTCCGATCGTGACAAATCCCCCTCCAGTTGTCCCATCATTTAATAAAACGATGACCTCGGCAGTCTGACCCCTTTTCCCTTTAAAATGAATACTTTATTGTGTATAATAAAGGGAAATTAATCTTATTAAGGGGTGGTATAATGAGTATTCGCAAAGAAGACCTTCATCTACTTGTAGACCTTGTGACTGATAATGATGCAAAACTCGTGTATGATCTAATCAGGGTTGTTATTGATAAAGACGATGAAAAAGATATTATTGTTGAAGCTGATAACTCATTAACAGATCAAGAAAAGAAAATATTAAAACAAGCAGATATTGATATTAAAAATGATGATCTCGTTGATTGGGACGATCTCCATGCCTAAGTATGATGTGAAAATTAGAAAGCCTGCAATTAAGTATTATGAGAAGTTACCACCTAGGTTACAAAACAAAGTCAAAGAGGTCATTAGTCAGCTTCGTGAAAATCCATATGCTATTGCAAATGTAAAGCCTTTAGAGGGGTCCGATCATGATGATTTTCGAATTCGTATCGGATCCCTTCGGCTTTGTATCGAATAGAGAATGATAAGTTGATTATTATTGTATTAGACATTGGACCCTGTGGAGATATTTACAAATGATGATCTAAACGTCAGTTGAGATAAAATAATCCTTACAGGGGACTTAAAAATAGTGGCCCCATCATGATCAATCTTATTAATTCACACCCTCTCCGTCTCCTCAAACCTCCGATATTCTTTGTGAAAGGCAAGTTTCACCGTCCCAATCGGGCCATTCCTTTGCTTCGCCAGGATCACCTCAACGATATTGTCTTCTTCGGAATCCATATTGTAATAGTCATCTCTGTACAGGAAGGCGATGAGGTCGGCATCCTGTTCGATTTGACCGCTTTCGTGCAAGTTGATAGCATCGGCCGTTTATTTTGCCGGCTTTCGACGCTGCGGCTGAGCTGGGAAAGGGCAATTACTGATACATGCAACTCTCTTGCCATGTGCTTCAAACCTCGGCTGATTTCACTGATTTCCGTCTGGCGGTTCTGTTTGTGTTTCGCATCCCCGACAATTAGCTGAAGGTAGTCGATCACAACAAGTATTCTTCTTTCTTCACCATACTCCCTTCTCGCCTTCCGAACCTGGGACGAGATATAGGGCATGTCCATTCCAGCCTTGTCATAGATTTGCAGATTGGCTGTGGACAGTTTCCCCATGGCCCTCGATAACTTCATCCAGTCCTCATCCTCAAACGTTTTTCTTGGGTTTCTCATCTTTTGGGTACTGATGTCACCAAGGAAACTTGTCGCTAAGAGTTGCTTTTTGGCCATTTCCAAAGAAAAGACAAGGCATACATCCTTGTTGGAAGCGTAAGCCGCGATGTTCAAGGCAAAAGCTGTCTTCCCGACGCTGGGTCTGGCTCCAATTACGATAAAATCAGATTCCTGAAATCCCCCTGTTAGCATGTCGAGCTTGCTGAAGTCAACAGGAATGCCCGTTATGTCCGCATACTCCGTTTCACAATCATTGTATATTTCGGTCAGGCAGGGTATAATGCTTCCGCCATCTTCCTCGTTTCTATTTTGATCAATCTTTATGAGCTCCTGAATTCCCTGTTGGATGGTGCTGCCAATATCCTCTGTTTTTGCCTCTTCGATAATCCTGCCAGCAACCTCGACTGCCTTTCGCTTTTGAGAGTATTCGAGGACCATGTCTTGGTAAAAGTGAAAATTAGCAGTAGGAACGCTGCCTGCCAATTCCGTTATATAGCTAACGCCGCCAATCTTATCCAGATTTTGTGTGCCAATCTGCTCCATTACCAAGATCACGTCAATAGGCTTCCCTTTTTCATCCACCCGCTTCATGGCCCAGAGGATCCGCTTTAGCCTGTTATTATATAATTGTTCCGGCTGGAAAATGCATTCCTTGATTATACCTTCCTCCAAAAAAAGTGATCCCACCAACGCCTCTTCCGCTTCTTGATTAAACAACCCGATTCCTTCCATCGCCTTCAGGCCCTCCTGATCCCGAGTATGTTTCTCATATTTGCTAATTCTTGCTGAATGACTTTATTGGCTGCTGGCTTCTGATGGGTTTTCAGGATGACAACAGTCTCCTGGTAATCAGGAATGGCACGGGAAACGGCCGCTCCTGATCCAGCGAGATCCGAGACTTTTGGCGGAAAAGTTGACACAGAAACGAATGACAGCAGTCGTTCCTTCACTTTTTCAAACGAACAGGTTCGCAATACTTCATGCCTGGCATCCACTTTCTTTTGATCGATTTCAAATTGGTCATAATACACAATAATTAATTCGAATATTGTAAACAGTTCATTCTTCGTCATGTAAATCAAAATCCTCCCTCCGCCATTTTTTCTTAGGTGGCTTTTGGTTCAAATAGGATTCAAATTTCGTCCCGAATAACGTCTCCGGCCGAAGATACTTGCTCCAATGCGGATCATTCAGCCATTCCACTGTTTTAAGGTCAATGACATTCTTAAAATCATCCAGTATAAACCCTTCTCGATACCTGGCTCTGATTAGTTCCTTGTTTTTTCTGGTAGTCGGTTTGTAAGCGGAATTCTTTTTTTGGTTCAGGTATTGAATGATTTCACGAACAGGCCTCTTTTTTCTCTGTTGTAGTCTCTGTAGTACTCTCTGGTATTGCTTGACTCACGCTACTACCTTCTGAGGCTCGTTCTGCCTCCGATAACACATCATCCTGGCACTCTGACAGACCATCATGAACTTCTCGAAGTTCCTCCTCCAATTCTGCAAACTTTTCATAATCAATCGTATACCATTTCGTTTGATCCATCTGGCTATAGTTAAACCTGTCCGAGATCAAGTACCCCATACCCTCCAGTGCCCTGACCGTCCGCTTGACGGTGCTCACCGACCAAAACGGCATCTGTCTGTTCCATTCTTGATACGTGTTGTACACCCATTTTCTCCCGCCGATCCAATGCTGGCTTTTAGACAACCAATAGTGGACCTGTTGAAGCATGATGGCCTCATTCAATCCAATTTTCAACGCTAAAGACGGAAAAACCAAAACCGGGGTGCCATTCAGGATTAATTTATTCATTTTACCTACTCCTTCCCGAAAATGTGTCATAGCCGAAACCCCAAACAAAGTAACCGGAATACAACGTTCGATTGTTTCGTCCTTCACCCCTTATATAACTTCAAACGGGTCAAAAGTAGCAGGTCGGATAAACTTTTTTTGTGTTCTAGGAATCATCTTATAGCAACTGATATATCTCAAATAATTGATGTTACCCATCAACCATTTTTAAGAAAAATATTCTTGAAGACTATGAAGCAAACATCATACTTAAAAAGGTTGAGGAATATTCCCCAACCTCAATACCCACCATATTTTTTTAATCAATTAGTCCAAGGGAATTCAATCCATTATAAACTCCAGCGTTAAGAACGTCGGTTGTTTTATTTTTCGCATAAGAAAAAAGATCAGTGTGTGCGTTTCCCATGGCAAAGCTTTCTCCGGCAAAAGCTAGCATTTCTTTATCATTTAAGCCATCTCCAAAAGCAATTGAATTTTCACGTTGTAAACCCAAATACTCTAAAAATGTCTTTACACCAATACCCTTATTTACATTGTCTCTGATTCCCATCAAAACAGTGATTCATTCCTTGTACCTGTGATAAATGAATACTATCATCTATCTTATAATGGCTATCACCAATTTCCGAGTCAGTAATTATTGTCATCGCTAAAATGTTATCTATGACTGAAGGGGTAATTATCTCATTTTTATTCAACTGAAATTCTGCTACAAACTGTTTCATTGGCTCAGAGTCAAGTGTGGTAAGGATATTTTTCTCGCTCGTATACAAGACAAGTTCATGACGTTTTATAATAGCTGTATCTACAAAATATCGAACGCTTTTCCTGTTCATTGGTTCTTTAAATATATCTTTTTGATTATAGATACAATAGGCGCCGTTATACCCAATAAAAGATTTTACATGGAGTTCTTCAGCTATATTTGCAATTTCGTGCAGTGGTCTTCCAGTGGCCAAGACAACTTCAATCCCTTTTTGCTGGGCCTGGAAAACTGCTATTTTGGTAGATTGTTCAATTGTATTATCGGGCCTCATTATGGTCCCATCAATATCCAAAAATAAAAGTTTATATTTACACATGAAGATCCTCCTCACTAATTATTCCTTCCCTTTCAATATATTAAGACCGTTCGAAAATTCAGGGATGGTCCCATAGCTTTATGGTTATAAAGCATCTTTTTAAATTATAACGCAGCGATTAGGTTGGTCGATGCTTGGATACCCATATTATCAATCGCCCCATGGGTTGATGCTGCGCAATGTGAGCCTATAATCAAATTGTCTAGTTCAAGAAGTTCCTTTTGAACCGGTGGTTCTTGTTCGAAAACGTCAATTCCAGCACCCCAGATTTTATTTCCTTTTAAGGACCGATACAAGGCTTCTTCATCAATCAAACCACCCCGGGCAGTATTTACAATAACTGCTGTTTTTTTCATCATTTCGAATTCTCTATCACTAATGATATTTCGGGTCTTTTCAGTTAAAGGTAAGTGCATACTGATAAAATCGGATTCCCTAATAATCGTATCAAAATCAACATATTCAATACCATTGGCGGCAGTATAAGCTTCATCCTTAACCAAATCATAAGCGAGTACTTTCATATTGAATCCTTTTGCTCTTCCGGCAACACCTTTTCCAATATTACCCAAACCAATCAAACCTAGTGTCTTACTCCACATATCTATTGTGGTAATTTTACTCCAGTTTAATTTTCTGCACTCTTTGTCAATATGGGTTATTCTCCGAGAAACCCCTAACATTAAAGCTATTGAATAATCGGCAACAGCATCCTGATTTGCTCCCTGGGTAGTTGTAACTGGAATGCCTAATTCTCTAGCAAATCCCATATCAATATTGTCTGTCCCCACACCGTACTTTGATATCACCTTTAGCTTTTTTGCATGATGTAAAACCTCTTTATCTAAGGGGTCAACGCCCACAATTATACCGTTTGCATCCTTAATTAAAGTTATCATTTCCTCTTTTGATAATATTCTGTTATATGGGTTCATGACAATTTCATAACCCTGATCTTTCAATAAATTTAGAGGAACCGAACTATTTTTACCAAATGAACGGGGGGTTACAAAAACTTTTTGGGTCATATCTACTCACTTCCTCATTTAAAATAACTAAATTATTGCCATTTAGGATTATTTACTACAACAGGTTTCTCATCTTGTTCAGCTACAATTTTTCTGAAACCATTGCTTTCTATAGTTCCGTAATCATGCCCCGCATCTGCCCTGAAAACATAAAACGTAATTAATGGCTCATTCCCGGTATTAATGCTTCGATGAGCATAACGCCCAGGAACATAAACTGCTTTTCCCGGGGTGAATTCTTGAATATCGCAATCTCCTTCTGGGCTTTCCATGAGCATGTATCCCTTCCCGCCAATGCAGTAGTATACCTCGGATGTATCAAGAATTGTATGAAAATGACCTTTTGTCATATAATATTCATTACCTACTTTGCCAGGATAAACAATACTCGTTCCAAATGCCAGATTTCCTGGTTTTTCCGGCACACCTAGTTCATGGAATTCATAAACCAGAGAATCCCTGTCTTTCAACATAAGGTCAAACGCTTGGTCATCGTTATACATTCCTTTCATTTGGGACAAATATCTTTTTAATGAGGGTTTAGTATCCGATAACCCATTATTCAAGCTAAAGTAAACCGAAAAAGGTTTTAACAATTGAGTTAATGTTTCCACAATTTATCCTCCTCGTAAAAGTTATAAAAACTACACTTTATTAAATAACTCTGTTATTTTAGGTTCATTTACGTTCGATTCTCATGAGGCAATCCAAAAAAGTTAGCTTTCTCCCTTGCCCTTGGTTCAAAGGAATGGAGCAACCCTTTAGTGCTGCTGAAATCCGTGTGAAACCTCACTTTCACACGAATGCAAAAATGGTTTTTATATCAATGTACTTTAACATATCCATAATCCTAAAAAACGAGCACTATTTAACTTTCTCTAATCTCAAGTCCATAGCGATTTTTTCTAGCTTTGCAAAAACATCCTTTTTAATTTCTTTATGAAAAACTTCCGAAATAACTTGTGTCCATCCATGAATGAAGTATATCCAACCGTCTTCTACATGTAGGTTTTTCTCTACTTTTTGCTTTAATGCCTGATGCATAAAATCTAATTCACCACGGTAATTAAGTTCCCAAACCAAGCTATTTTTAGGGAATTCACATTCATCAGTTAAAGGTGATCCAGGGCGGTCTTTCCCCAATCCAGTAGCATTAATCACCAAAGAGTTAGGTTTTAGACTTTTTAAAATGGCATCGTTTTCTGCCGGATTAGGACACAAATGATATTCAAATTTAACTTTGGTATCAATTTTGCTAAGAAGTTTTTCAGCTGATTTTAATCTTGGTTCACTACGGTTGGTGATAATAATTTTGGAAGGTGTATTGTCACCGTGTTTTTTTTCTGTTAAGTACGAGCTAATAGCTAATGCACTTCCTCCAGCACCCATAATAAAAACTTCACCATTATGTTTCTTCCAATAGTTATCTGGTATGAATGATTCTATAGATAAACCGCTGGAAATTGGATCTTTGGCGTATCCTTCCAGCCTATTGTCATTCTTTGAAATGGAAGAGATCTCATCAAACATAGTCGCATAAGGGTCCAAGTAATCAAATAAGTCTTTTGTTGCATTATACAAATCAATTTTGTGGGTAGTAACCAATGCACCCAATGACAGTGGATCATTTTTAATAAAGTTTAAGCAATCGCGATATTTTTTAGATTCAGCATGAATCTCAATATCAATACCTTCAATAACAGTATCTTTAAGCCCAAGTTCACTTGCCCATAACGGAAATAACTTCATAATCGAAGATTGGGTTGTCGTTACACCTATAAAATACATAGTTGGTTGCGTTGCCTTTTGTGGAAGAACCATTTTTTTCTCTCCTCTCAAAATTTACTAATATGATTTATAATGCTTCTCCTAAATTATTAAACTTTACTTTGTAATTTGGTGCCCTAAAATTCGTGATTCATTAAAAATAAAAGAAACGTCCTTGAATGTGATGAATACTCTAAGAACTGCTAGAGTTACTCCAGGTGTTTGCCTATTAAAAAACATTCGAACTACCTGTCATCCTACTCAGACATTGTTAACATTGCAATAAAAGCGCTTAACTATTAATTTCTTCTTGTATTCAATAAACTCTCGTCAATCAGCACTGTATTTTCTGATAAATAGGCGTCAAACTTTCAAGAATTTCTTTATATGACTCAGCATATTGCTTGTAAAAATGGTGATTTTCAACTTTAGGAACATATCTTTTATTTTTCCGCACAATTCTATTCATCGTTTGCGGAATATCTTGATAAAAACCTATTCCATATCCAGCAATTACTGCATTAGCAACAATCGCTGTATCATTGTTGTTCAGGGTTGTATACGGCACATTCAGCACATCGGCTTTCACAGAATTAAACAGATCGCTCTTTGCACCTCCACCTACAACGTTTACATTCGTAAACTCTATGTCTTTTATTAATTCTTTAATAGTATCAAGATAACACTTATACTCATATGCTATTGATTCTAGTATTGACCTGTACATATGGAACTTGTTATGTGACCAATCTAAGCCAAGCCAAGAGCCTCTAAGCAATGGATTGTTAGGGCATACTCTCCCTGCGAAATGAGGAATAAAGAATAGTCCGTTACTCCCTTCTTTTACTTGAGCTGCACCTGCGTTTAGTTGATCGAAACCTATTTTCTTTTGTTCCGAGTGTTGTAAGTCTCTGAACCACGCTAAACATTGTCCTCCTCCATTTATATAAGCAAGAGGAGTCCATAAAGATGGTAATACGGAACGGGCATAAATTAAGGTTTTGGTTTCAATATCAGGTTTATACTCATCAACGCAACTACTTAATACTGACGCGGTTCCTGCAACATCAAGAATGGTCCCCTTGGATGTAACGCCCGCCCCTAAAATTGTTGCAGCTGTATCACCACAACCAGCAACAATAGGAATACCCTCAACCAACCCACACTTTTCCGCATATTGTTTTGTTAAATGTCCAATAATATCCCACGGGCTTACGATCTTCGGCATTTTATCTTTATTTACTTTTAATGTCTGAAGTAAATCTTCTGACCAGGTGTTATGTAACAAGTCTCCGAAACCCGAGAAATGCAAATGGGTATAGTCAATATATGCGTTCTCCGCATTGAGACCAGCTAAACGTCCTGCAACATAAGCAGTGGGTAAAATAAATTTATCTATTTTTTTATATACATCGGGTCTTTCATATTTCCACCATAAAATTTTAGGACCATGCGCATAAGTAACTGGACAGCCTGTAATTCTTATAAAATCCTCTTCGCCCCATTCTTTAATCATAGGCATATACTTTTCGCATCGGGTATCAAGCCACGAATCATACGGAGTAACCGCATTCCAGTCCTGATCTATCCCCATAATTCCAGCCATTTGTCCGTCCATTCCAAGAGCAAGGATCTTTCTGATATCGATATTGGAGCGATTTATTACATCTTTAATTCCATTAACGACTGAGGAGAACATTTCTTCCGGATTCTGTTCCACAATTCCATTTCCCTGTCGAATAAGATTAGACGATTGAAAAGAACTGGTTAGTATAACACCATGGTCATTAATCAAGGAAACCTTTGTTCCTTGGGTGCCTATATCAACGCCAATAAAATATTGATTTTGGGCCATGTAAAAGCCACCCTTTCAATTTCATATAATTAAAGCAAGACGACATTGCCTTCCTTGATAGAACGATTGCCTGCATTGACAACTTTTACTGCTTCTTTCCCATCATAACCACATACTTTAGGCTTCTTATCTTCTAAAATAGATTCAATGAAATGAATATCCTCTGCGAGATAAGCGTCTTTATATAATGACCTCCAGCTATTCATAACGGGACGGGATAAACCCTTTTTGTTGGCAGTCAAGACTGTCTTTTCATGAACCTGACCGATAAAAATGACACCTTCAGTACCAAGGATTTCTACTCTAGAATCATAACCATATTTGACCGAAACGGCTCCATCAATGATTCCTTGCTTTTGATTGGTAAATCTGGCGTTTAGTACGACATTATCATAAAAATCCGGGTATTCTTCTTTTGCCTCAGGACACCTATAGTTACCCGCAATAGCATATACACTTTCAAAATCTGCACCTAGAAACCAACGAAGGGTATCAATATCATGGCTGTTTACCTCAGCAAGTGGTCCGTTACTTTTCTTCAGATCATACATCCACGGTTGTGGAGTACTTGGTCCCCTTGTTAACGATCTAACCATCACGACATCCCCAATTGACCCAGATTCTATTTCTTCCTTTGCCTGAATAAAGCTCTCATTAAATCTGCGCATGAATCCAATTTGAAGTTTTACGTTATTGTTTTCTGTTGCTTGGATTATTTCTTCGCATTCTTTTTCGTTCATCGCCATTGGCTTTTCGCATAATACATGTTTACCTGCTTCAGCAGCTGCTACTACGATATCCCTGTGATAAACTGTTGGAGTTACCACAACAACAGCATCAATCTCATCACTTTTTAATGCTTCCTTATAATCCAAGTAATATTTATCAATCCCTAAGCTGTATGTTGCTTCTCTTGCAACTTTTTCATTCGGGTCTACCATTGCAACTAAGTTAGCATTCGGTACATTTTTTCTAAAGTTTAATGCATGAATCATACCTGCACGCCCTGATCCGATAATGCATACTCCTAAGTTTCTTTTCATTTTGTTTTCTCCTTTAATAAAGTTTAATTAATTATGTGCATCTACGTTATCACTTGTTGTTACTTATTTTCATTTTATAATATTTATTACTGATCCGTCAACTAATTCGCAGAATATAATATAAATTTAAAATCTTCTAAAATTGAACAAATAAAAAAACATCCTTGCTCATCAAATAAACAAGAATGCCTTTTACAAGGTACACTAATTAAATTTAAAAGACCTTACTTTTCTCCTCTACCCTTTCCCAAGTTTGAGAAGATGTAGATTTGGTTACTGCATCAAGCACTCTATTGTTCATCCAACCATCATAGAAGTTTGGATATACTTGTTCATTATTCCTAATAGCTTTGAAAAAGTCTGCAAATTCATTTACAAATGTATTTTGATAGCCAATAATATGACCTGGTGGCCACCATGCACTGATATACGGATGGACACTTTCCGTAACCATTATTCTTCTGTAACCCTGCACTTCCAAATCATCTTCATTGGACCAAAATTCTAATTCATTCATTCTCTCAAAGTCAAAAACGATAGAACCTTTGCTCCCATTGATTTCGATACGTTCATGATTCTTTCTGCCACCTGCAAATCTTGTTGCTTCAAAAGTTCCTAATGCTCCGTTTTTGAATTTGGCAAGGAAGGCTGTTGCATCATCAACCGTGACATCTTGATATTGACCCATATCTCCATGTGCACTCAAGTCCGAGCTCAATTTTTTATCGATTGTCACTTTAGGACGCTTGTCAACAAATGTTTTGTCCATACCCACCACTGTATCAATTTCCCCAACTAAATATCTTGCCAAATCAATAAGATGAGCATTCAAATCCCCATGAGGTCCGGATCCAGCTATTTTCTTGTCAAGTTTCCAGCTCGCAGGGAAATTAGGATCAAGTAGCCAATCTTGAAGATACACTCCTCTGAAGTGATAGATCTCACCTAAGCGGCCTTCATCGATAAGCTTTTTAGCAAGACCTAATGCAGGAACTCTTCGATAGTTATGACCCAACATATGAACAATTCCAGCTTTATCAGCAGCTTCGAACATTTGTCTTGCTTCACTTGCGTTCATTCCTAAAGGTTTTTCGCAGAAGATATGTTTACCCGCTTTGGCAGCTTCAAGGGCTATCTCCATATGTGAGTCAGTCGGAGTAGCAATATCAATGACATGGATATCATCTCTATGAATTACTTCTTTCCAATCTGTAGCAAACTCTTCCCAGCCAAATTCTTCAGCAGCTTGCTTCACTAAATGTTCTGTTCTTCCAACTATTACTTTTTTAATAGGTTTGACACCATCTTTAAAAAAGAAAGGTGCATTATCAATAGCGTGGCTGTGGGCTTTACCCATAAACTTATAACCAATTAACGCAATATTTATTACCTGCATAATTTTCACCTTTTTATTTTAGATTGAAAGTGCCAAAATTCAGAATACGAATGAAGGAGGTTTCCTTCTTAACTTTAATGTCCTGCTACTGGCTGATCCTTCTTGTCTTTTTTGTCAAATACAGCTTCAATAACGATAATTTTCAACTCAGTATCACCGATGTTGCTGAAAGTATGCTTGCTCCCGCTTTTAGTCAAGCAAGCAGTGCCTGGATCCATTACAAATATTTCACCATCAACAATCATTTCTCCTTTTCCTTCGACAACGTAGTAAATCTCTTCATTTCCCTCATGAGAATGCAATCCGATCTTAGTTCCTACAGGCAATGTTGTTTCATGCATAAAGTTGATAAGAGAATCAAAATCCTTCGGATTACCTGGAACCGGCAACAAAGGTTCATATCCAAGAAGTTGTCTTACATAAATTGTTCCTTCTCCATCATGACAATCTTCCACCGGAAAATTCACTACATCTTTTCTTCCTCTTATTACATAAGCCATTTTAAATCATCTCCTTATTAAAATTTGAATATATTTAAAAAAAGCTAACAAACAATTCATTTTATTGCATACTAATTACATTCTTTAAGCCAATTCCTCTTGTTGCTTTTTCAAAAGCACTATTAATTTCATTCAGACTAAAATTATCAGATATCAATGGTTTAACATCAATCAAACCATTTTCTACAAAGTCAAGCGCCTTTCTGTACTGTAAAATACTAGATCTCGTGCTGCCTGTCACTACTAACTGTTTATAATGAATAATATTTGTATTTAATGGAACTATTTCTTTTTCTTTTGGGAGGCCACCAAAGAAATTTATTCTTCCGTTGATCGCCATAAGCTCAAGTGAAGCAGATTGAACTTGAGGGACAGGACATGCTGTAATTAGTACATCAAGACCTTCCCCTTTTGTAACATCCATAATATATTCCTTTAAGTCAGAATGGACTGTCGTAATAGAACTATCAATCCTCCGACACATTTTTAGTCGTTCTTCCGAAATATCATTTATTATCACTTTGGATGCGCCAGCCATTTTCGCAAGTTTTGCATGCATCAACCCAATAGGACCTGCACCTATGATTAAAACATAATCGCCAGGTTTGACTCCAACTTTTAAAAACCCGTTATAAACACATGCCAAAGGTTCAACTATTGCGGCTTCTTCAAAAGAAACATGGTCTTTTAGAGGGGTTATATTTCCTTGTCTTACCGCTGCCTCTGGAATCCGGACATATTGTGTGAATCCTCCATTGATATTGATTCCTAGAGCTTGGTATTCTCTGCAGAGATGCGTATCCCCATTAACACATTGTCTACATGATCCACATCCCATATTTGGCGCAACCGTCACCCTCATTCCAGGGTAGTATTTTTTTACATTTTTACCCACCTCTTTGATAACTCCACTTATTTCATGTCCTAATATTCTTGGTGTACTTTCCGTAATTCCTTTGTAACCGTATTTGTACATTCTGACATCTGTACCACATATTGCAGCTTTCACGACTTCTAACAGCACTTCATTTTCGTTTATTTCAGGTGTATTTATTTCTTCCAATCTTAGATCTTCTGGACCGTACAATAAAGCTGCTAACATTTTTGTATGCCTCCTTTTACGCGTTGTATTTTTTATTACTTTGAACTTCTTTGTTGTCGTATCTTATCTTTAATTATCGTTTATTATTTTTTATTATAGTTTAATATTCTTTGTTGGTCAATAAGATTTTCTGATAATTTTAATAACTTTGCAAACACTATATAAAATTAAAAATACCTTACATATAAATTACTTATCTCACACCAGTTTTCGCCAGGATTCAGAACGATGAAACCTGATTTATCGAAGGGTAAATCCAAATTTGGAGCATACTGGTCATAGGTACTTGACAAAGGGACCACTTTTTCCACCATTATTCCAAATCATCCAATGCCTATATTTAAATCCGACGTCATAAATCAAGCATACTTTTTCACTATTGTTAGTCAACAGCATATAATTTTTCGTTTATTCTGATCCAAATTCCATAATAATTGCCTTTTCATCATGCTTCAAATACTTTTTTCAAATTTATCATCCATTATATATAAAAGAGAATATACAACTTATAGCTTTATTTTAGTAATGAAATCCATTGCAATTAAATTAGATTAAAATGAATACTTCTTAAACCACTTCCAACTCAATACCTAGAATTCCGGCCATCAGATCCATTTCAACTTTTTTATGTCCCGGAATTAATGTCCCATGATGCGAATAGAGGGTATTCATTAATTTATGGCCGTCTTTAACTTTTAACAAACCTCCATTTCTACAATCAGAACCAGGGTATTGAACATATTCTTTTAATTCACTTTCAACTACTAGCATTTTTCCCATGGTAGGATGTAACTCTACTATAGTAAGGTCCCCAGTTGGATAACGAGCATCTATGGCTGTGGCATTTTCATCAACGATGCCAAGAACTTTCGGTCTTAAAGTCCATTCTTCAGCAAAAGACTTTGGCATTAATGCAAAATAACCACAATGTCCAGCCAATATATGGTTTTCCGGCTCTTCAACGTCAGGAAATTTATCGATACCCTCGTGTTTGATAGCTGCTTCTCCAGCAAGAAACGGATACAAATTCGTCATTACAACAGGCGCCTTTAACGCATTATGTATAATGAATTTGTTTAAAAGTGACAGTATATCACCTTCACATGCCCACATAATTCCCATTTCTTCGTATAGCATATTCCATGCAAGGCAAGGTGTAGTATCCGAATAGAAAGATTCATTAAGGCAGTTCATTCCTACTCCTTTTATGCTATCATCACTTTCTATTTCTCTCTTTACTGCAATATACATCTTTACTGAACTTCTAAAAGCTCTTGGGATAACACCCTCTGTATTAATATTCCATTCCTTTAACACCTTATCAGCATCTGAATCAGAAATCTCTTTTGCATCAGCAGCCAGTTTTTTAAAACTCCTTTTTACGATTTGTATACCGAAATTTTCTTCTATACGATTTATGCATTCTTCCTCCCACCAATAAAATCGTTTGAAGATACTAGCTTGCATGCCTTCTCCTGGGTTATCTTGAAAGATGAGAAATTTGGTCTGCTTCATTTCTCTTTTTAAAGCCAGGGTACGGCAAATGGTTTTAGTCAGATTCAAACTATAAGGCGCAAACGGTTGTATACCTTCAGATTTAAGGAATGTAATAATTTCCCAATCCCACATGGCCACAGTTCCAAATTCAGAAGTTACGATAAGGAAAGGCATATTAATCTTTTTAAAATGATTAATTTCTTTGTATGCCTCCCCTACGAGCTGCGGAAAAATAACAGCATCGGCCTCAGGAACCGGTGAACCAATAGCTACAGGATCCAAGAACTCAACTTCTTCAGACAACATTTCTTTCAATCTATCTAATTGAACATCAAATTCATTATTTTTCTCTCTCTCAGATTTAAAAAATAACGGTACAAGACGTGCTTTCATAGATATATCCTCCTCGTATATTTAATCAACTAAATGAAAATAGATATAATTGAAAATTCCTACATATTTTTCGTTGTTCTTTAATAGAATTTTAAAAAATTATATAACTTATTAATATATATTATTGGAAAGTGATCGAAGGCTAAACACCTATAATGTGTTTCTCCCAATTCAAAGCAATAATTTCTTTAAAAAGACAATGCCTTCTGAAGCGATAGAATCTTGTGACTGTGCTAAAGGTCTCCATTGCGAAACAGCTCTCGCAATTTCTTTGATATCTGTGTTAAAAGATTCAATGATTACATAACCATCGTATTCAATGTCTTTAAGAGCGATTTCAACTTCCTTCCAAGGTATATGACCGCTTCCGGGAATACCTCTGTCATTTTCGCAAGAGTGAAAGTTAAATATCTTTTCCCCTGCCATACGAATGGCATCCCCAATATTTTTTTCCTCTAAATTCATATGGAAAGTATCTAAAAGAAGACCGACATTAACTTCATTTATACCTTCAATGAGTTCCAACCCTTGCTCCACAGTATTCAAAAAATCTGTCTCAAATCGGTTTAAAGGTTCAACAGCCAATTTAACACCGTTTTCCCCTGCATAATTTGCAACCTTCTTTAAATTATCAATGGCCCAATCCCATTGCTGCTTTTTTTTACTATGTGATAATAAGCAAGTTTTTCCAGTTGCAGAGTACATTGGACCGGAGACAATCGGGGAACCAAGTTCAGCCGAAAAATCAATGCATTTTTTTAGGTATTCAACACCTTGCTCTCTTATGCTTTTATCGTCGGAACTAATATCTCTAGTAGGACCAAATGCTCCACAAACGAGTGCTTTTACCCCGTTTTTATCCAAGGTAGCTTTAATTCTATCAGTATCTATGGTATTAGGATCCTCAATACAAATTTCTAATATATCAAATCCGAAACTTTTCACTTTTTCAATAATATGTAATGTATCATTTGAAAAAGGTGATACCCAGATAAAAGTACTTGCTCCGAATCTCATTAAGTTATCTCCCTCTCAATAAAATAAACAGACACTAAGTCTTAATTGCTCTGTCCCCTCTTTGCAAGTAATAACCTTTTCACAAGGCAGTTTCGATGTTTTGAATTTTACCCTCATCTATATAACTTGCGGCTTCTTTATCTAGTAATACCACCAGATTAGGATGCAGTTGAAGAAATGATCCTGGACACTCTGTAGTAATAGGGCCAAATAACGATTGAAAGACAATTTCCGCTTTCTCTTTCCCACGGGCGACAAATACAATTTTTTGAGCTTTAAGAATATTGCCTATTCCCATGGTTATTGCATGAGTGGGAACTTTATTTAAACTTGAAAAATATTTGGAATTGGCGATACGCGTTTCCTCGGTAAGCTCAACTACATGTGTTCTGCTTGAAAGATAATTGCCGGGTTCATTAAATCCAATATGCCCATTATGGCCTATTCCTAAAATTTGCAAATCAATTTTGTTTAGTAAACGATCATATCTTATGCATTCTTCATTAAAGTCTGGGGCGATACCATCAGGTATATAGGATCTTTCGCTTGGAATATTCACATGATCAAAAAAACGTTGTTTCATGAACATGTAGAAACTCTGAGGATGCTCTTTGTTCAAACCAATATATTCATCTAAATTAAAGGTTTTTATTAACTGGAAACTAATAATGCCTTTTTTATATGCTTTAACAAGTTGTTTATAAATCCCAACAGGAGATTGACCTGTAGCTAGACCTAAAATAGCTGAAGGCTTCTTCATAAGAAGATCAATGACGACTTTCGCTCCTGCCTTATTCAATTCTTCTTCAGACGAAAAAGAGAAAATATGCAAAATATACAGTTCACCACCAATTTTATTTAGATGTTTATGCTTGACCAATCGATTTACTGCTATGGATAGTCATCATTCAACTTTCAATCTAGATAGTATAAATAGCCGCATTCTATCCAGTTGAATAGAAGCGGCTTTTGTTATAAAATTATTTATGTGCACCAGCAGGTTGTCTCCAACTTGCGATCCGATCTTTTTGCTCGGAAAGGATTTTTCGCATGTATTCAATTGATTGACGTGTGATACCGTCCGGATTGTGATCACGGCGTGGAAAACCAACTTCCATGGACAGCCATCCATCGTAACCAATTAATGCAAGCTCATCAACAGCCCCTCTAAAGTCTGTATGAGTACCAGGTGCGTCACGGTTTACGTCGGAAATATGCATATAACATAGACGATCGCCTGCTTCGTTAATTTGTTCTCTTATATCATCACCTCTATAGAAGACGTGAATCGTATCAAGCATAACGCCGGCGACATCTGGGCCAATACCTGCCGCTTCCATAAAGCGTAGGGAATCTCCAGCATGTTCAATAACATCGGATACTTCAGCTGTAGGTTCTACGGCAAGTTTAACTCCAAGGAAACGTGCAATCTCGGCATGTCTTTGAATACCTTCTACTGCATAATTCCAAGCTTCCTGACGAGGTTGCTTACTACGCGTCCAACCTGGCAACCAAAGAACGTTTTCACATTCGAGATCGTGAGCCATTTCAATACATCCTTTAATGTATTTATAATTAGCTTCTCTCTCTTCCTTATCCGGAGATGCAGGATTGTACCCTGGTCCCCCACCCAATGCAGGACATAAACCCGAAACCTGGATTCCTCTCCTTTTAACATGCGCAAGAATTTCTTTCCGACGAGCAGAACTAGTATGTTCAGGGAACGCATGCGGTGCCGCGGCGCCGATTTCGATTCCGTCATATCCCATTTCTGCCAAAGTATCAATAGTATCCTCCACAGAGCGACAAGGCATCCATCCAAAAGCTGAACCATACAACCAACTGTTAAAAGATAATTTCATAATAAATTCCTCCTATTTAGCATTTGCTAACTCATTAATATTTTCTTTATAAAACTTGGATAAATTAATTTTTTCCCCACCACATTTTGTAGATTCGACTGCAGCCAACACCAATCCCAAACTTCGTAGATTGTCTTTACCATGAGTTTCAGGTTGCTTGTTTTCTTTAACAGATGTGACAAACTCTCTTACTGTGCCCCATCTCTCCTCTTCCTCAACAGGATCCAGTGGAACTTCGAGAATATCATTAGCAATTTCCAATGTTCCTTTTCTGAACACAGTTTCTCCAATTACATTATCATGAGGATACAGCAGAACACGGTTATCATCCCATAAAATAGAAGCATGTTGGCCATGAATTTCCCAAGTTGCATCCCAGCCAGTATGCGGGCGACGAGAAACCCAGGAACCTGTGTAAGAAATCATTGTGCCATCACTTGTTTCAAATTCAACTAATGCTGACGCATTCCCCTTATACCAGCTCCAAGTAGGATTAAAACTGCGTGCCCGAACCCAATCTGGTTCGATTCCAAAAATACCACGTATGTAGTCAAAATGATGAATAGACATATCTACAATGAGTGGCTCTTGCATTTCGGTACGGAATCCTGTAAAAGGAGGCGCTTTTCTAAATCGTCCATAAATGGATTCAATTTTTCCAACTGCCCCTTCTTCAATCAAACGTTTTACAGTTCTAGGAGCTCTCCTGAAACGAAAGCTTTGGGTTATCATGACAAGCTTACCAACTTCTTCAGCCTTCTCCACTATCTTATTAGCAGCGGAGAGCGATGGCGCAAATGGTTTCTCAATCATACAATGAAGACCTGCTTCAAGGGCTTGGATCGCCACAGATTCATGAGCTTCTGGTGGCACAACAACCAAAGCTGCTTCAGCCTCAACAGTTTGTAGAGCTTGTGCAAGTGAGGTAAATCTCTTATTCTCTGGAATTCCAACCTGATCGCCAATTTCACTTAATATCATCTCGTTTAAATCTACGAGAGCGACAAGTTCGGTCCAAGGAGAATTTGCTATTACACTTGCCCATCCTCCTCCCCAGAAACCAGCCCCTACTTGAATTACACGCATGGTTATCCATCCTTTCTTTTTTAAAGAAAAATTGTTTCAATTTATAATAATTAGGGAAATACTGTAGAGAACCCTAAATATCACCAAATTTGTATCACTTTTTCTTTGAAGCCATAACATTACCCCAAAGATTAGGATCATCAACATTATTTTTATCTATGAGTACAGGCTCCAGCATCGTGTCTTTTGGATAAGATGTATCTCCATTAAAATACATTGCCATTCGTTCCGTCGCGACTTTGCCCATCTCTTTTGCGTCTTGGTTAAGTGAAGCGTCTTGGATTCCATCACGGATCCGTTCTAAACCTAGTGGAGTACCATCAACACCAACCATAACAATATGACCAGATTCCTCTACTTTTTTCAGTTTATCTAACTTTTTAAGAGCAGAAACGACTCCACGTAACATTTCGTCATTCGCTGAAAATGTACCAACAATATCTTTATGTGCAGTAAAAGCGTCCAATGTGTTAGAAAAGGCTTTATCCGCAACCCATTCATTGTTTAACGTAACTACTTTTATATTTGGATATTTCTTCATCCGCTTATTGAAACCTTCACTTCTTAAATCGGCTCCTGTGGCCCCAACCATTCCACGCTGTTCAAGTACCGTTCCTTTTTCCCCAACTACTTTAGCGATATAATCCGCTGCCATTTCTCCTGCTTTGTAATTGTCATAACCAACCCAAGTTTCATAGTCTTCGTCAAGTGGTTTTGATTCTACTCTAAAGACGGGAATACCGGCATTTTTTGCAGCCTTCGCGGATGGAATAATTAATTTTGCATCCACTGCACTTAATAAGATTGTATCTGGTTTAGTAGCAATAATATTCTGCATTTGGGTAGCTTGATTATCAGCATCCGTATTAGCGTCAAATACCTGCATATCCATTCCGTTTTCTTTAGCTGTTTCTTTAGATGAATCATTTAACATAACCATGAACTCAAAACCTAAACCCATTAATGCACTGCTAACTCTTTTTCCTTCAGTAGATTCTCCCCCAGAGGATGATGATTTTCCATTGTTATCCTCCTTTGTGTTTGATGAAGTTTTCTCTCCCCCACATGCTGAAAGAGTAAATGTTAACACTACTAGTAACACAATAAGTCCTAATAACTTTTTCATAAGACAACTCCCCTCAAAATTTATAAAATATGGTATTTTGATTTTGATATTCTTTAAGACTCTGTTTATCTATTGTGTGGGTTTCTATGATAATCTGGTGTATTTAAAATGCGTCTCGTAGGTGGGTTTTTATGAGTATGATTGAAGCTGAGAAGAATTATGATTTTCATCTTGAAGTATTATTAAGAAATTAAGTAGGGTTTAACAAAGACAATCAGATTACCTTGTCTCTCATTTGTGAACTAACTTACATTACTATTGTTTTGTTCGGTTTTAGGATTACTATTTTTGGCCACTTCCTTTCCTGACGAACTGCGTTTTAATCGGCTCATATTGGTTGTATTTTTTCCTTGACGGTAAATATCAAGCGCAGCCGCGATAGCAATGACTAATCCAGTAAACACCTTATCGTAATTTGGGGGTATAGAAAGCAAGACAATAGCATTTGATGCCATCGTAAGCAACAGTACGCCTAATACCGTTCCTATTACATTTCCTTGTCCTCCAAACAGACTTGTTCCACCAATTACAACTGCAGCAATCACTGTTAGTTCCATACCTGAACCGATAATAGGGCTGCCGGATTGTAAGCGTGCTGTCATCATAAGTCCGCCTACTGCTGCTGAAAGCCCGGAAATTACAAAGGCTATAACAATTACACGGTTTGAAGGAATTCCTGCAAGACGAGATGCCATTTGGTTTCCGCCTACGGCATAAATTTGTCTACCAAAACGGGTTTTTGTTAGTGTGATGTAAGAAATAATTATGAGAACGAGTGCAAACGGAATAAACACCGGGATCTGTCCTCCAAAAAATTGCGCATTCCCAATCGTTTCGAATACCTCGGGGACTGGGATAATGTTCTGCCCTTCTGAATAAACATAGGCCAATCCACTAGCTAAACTTAAACTCGCAAGTGTCACAATGAGTGATGGCATTCGTAACTTTGTAACAGCCAAACCATGTGCAAGTCCGAAAATGATTCCCAGAATTAGAGTAATAGTTATACCAAGCCATGGAGGCAATCCGTTATTCACCGTTAAGCCTACTGAAAGTACAGAACTTAGAGCGATAAGAGAACCGACTGATAAATCAATTCCCCCAACAAGGATAACAAAGGTTTGTCCAAGCGCAACTACCGCCACAATTGTTGCTTGGTATAAGATATTTACAATATTGTTCCCTGTAAGAAAATTATCAGACAATATGCTTAATACAGTACCAAGAACAAGTATAGCAATCAGTAAACCTTGTAAGTCTGAAAACTTACGACCAAAACTCCTCAAAATTTGAATAAATCCTGTTTTTGATTTTGAATTCATTTAATAAACTACCTCCTCTGCAGTTGCGAAACTAATCACACTTTCTGGTGAAACTTCAGATCTATTTAATTTCCCAGAAATCCGTCCTTCACGCATAACTAAGACACGATCACTTAATAGAAGGACTTCTGGCATTTCGGATGTTATCAGTAAAACTGCCATCCCGGATTCCGCAAATTCACCAATTAATCTATGAATTTCCGCTTTGGCGCCCACATCTACACCTTTTGTTGGCTCATCTAAAATTAAAACCCGTGGTTTCCTAGCCAGCCACCTTCCAATAACCACCTTTTGAGCATTACCTCCTGAAAGAGTCATAATATTGGCTTCCATAGACGGGGCCTTAACTTTCAGTGCGGCACTTTGTTCATTTGAAATATCTAATTCGCTTGTTTTACTTATAAAACCTAAATGAGTAACTTTATCTAAGAGACTTAATGTAAAGTTCTCCCTTACCGTGAGATTTCTTGCAAGTCCCTGGCCTTTTCTGTCCTCCGGTACAAATCCAATCCCTACTTTAACCGCTGCCCGGGGAGAGTTTTTTGGAATAGGTATGTTATCGATAAGCACCTCACCAGAATCGTAATCATCCACCCCAAAGATACAACGGGCAAGTTCTGTTCTACCAGCACCTACCAGGCCGCCAATTGTAAGAATCTCACCTTCGTGTAAGTCAAATGAAATATTCTGTAATACACCATCCTTACATAAATTACGTACTTTTAATATCTCTTTACCTGGGTTTCTTTTTTGAGGAGATAATTCAGGAACATCAGTGTTAACCATCATGCGTATAATTGTGTTTTCATCAAGGTTTTTAATATCTTCACTTCCAACATATCTTCCATCTCTAAATACTGTGACACAATCACAAATTTCAAAAATTTCCTCAAGCCAATGTGAAACAAAAATAATCCCAATTCCTTGACTTTTCAGGTCACGCATAACATTAAACAAACGCTCAATTTCTCTTGGTGATAAAGAGGTAGTAGGCTCATCCATAATTAATATCTTTGCTTCTTCTGATAATGCCCTTGCTATTTCAACCAACTGTCCTTCAGCGGGTGTAAGTTGATGCCCATATAGATCCAAATCTAAACCGGGTACAACTCGATTAATAGCGTTTAAAGCTTTCTTACGACATTCTTCCTCAGACACAACGCCGTATCGTCCAATCCATTGACCTAACATGACATTATCCACAACACTCATATGCGGAATCAAATTGTGTTCTTGATGTATAGTTGCAATTCCAGCTTTATGAGAGGCTTTCGGGTCATTGAATGGAATTTTTACTTCGTTAACAAGTATCTCCCCTTCGTCTGCAGCATGATATCCAGATACTATTTTGATTAGAGTTGATTTTCCTGCACCATTTGCTCCTAGTAGTGCATGAACTTCACCCGATTTCAATTCGAAGTTAACTCCCTCTAAAGCAACTACCCCTTGGAATCTTTTATGAATATTATTTGCTTTTAATAGACTCACATTATCCCCCCGTTTTAAGCCACTATCTGTAACTATCATTATGATGCGGAACTATTACTAATGTATTTATTAGTATTTAAGAATAATGTTACCGCTTTCATTTCATCTTAGCTTAAGCGCTTGTTACAAAAATTCTCAAAACAAATATCTCCATATCTAAAAATTATCATTCAGGTAATTGTAACTACTCCTTTTCATTTAATAGTAATATTGAAATTTTGTGTTATCAAATGTTGTTTTTATGTTTTAATTTATTTTTTTTGCTTGTGTTTATTGTAATTTATAAATATATTAACGTCAATATGTTTTTTAATAATTTTGAATAAATTTTAAAGTCGAATGTTTCAGACTAATTTACTTGTCCTATATATGGTTCACAGTCCGGTATATACCCTTGATGTTAAGCCATGGTATAAGGAAACTGTTATATATGTTCCAAATTATGAATATAAAAGGGGAAAAGCATGCAATACATTCACACTCTTGTTAAATTATTGAAGGGGAATTTAGGGAGATGAAAATAAAACGCTAAGATATGAAAGGAGATTAACAGAGGATTATTGCTTTACTTCCTCTTATAAAAGAAAAAACTCAGAATGTATTGACAATTTATCAGAAAAAAAACTAAAATGAAATTAAATGATAATATATAATATTTTTTAAAAAATGTTAATTGATTAGTAAGGAGGTGTAGGATTTGACAATAAATAACACCAATAACAATAAGGGGCATTTATTTGCGGAAGAAAGAAAAAATGAAATTGTTGAAATTCTAAATGTACAGGAAAAAATTCTGGTTCCAGAATTGGTTGATTATTTTCAAGTATCTGCGGCAACGATTAGAAATGATTTGAGGGATCTAGAACACGATGGATTATTAAAAAGAACCCACGGAGGAGCTCTTGCATTAGTCTTTCCCACTGTAGGTTTTGAAAAGGAGAGTGAAATTAAGGGATATGAATATCTGACACAAAAACATGCTATTGCGAAAAAAGCTTTTGAGTTAGTCGAGGAAGGAGATGTTATTGTATTAGATGCTGGTACCACGTCATTGGAATTTGCTAGGTTACTAAAGGAGATAAAAAATATTACTGTAGTAGTGAACGATTTAGAAATAGCAAGATGCTTTGACGATTCAAATGGGATACAAGTTTTAATTATAGGTGGTACCTTAAGAAAGAAATTTCATTGTACAGTAGGTCAGTTTGCTACTAAGACATTGAGTGAAATTAATGTTGATAAAGCTTTCTTATCAACAAATAGCTTTAGTTTAGAAAAGGGATGTACTACTCCGGATGTAAGCCAAGCTGAAATCAAAAAAGTTATGTCTGACATTGCATCTCAAGTCATCGTTCTTTGTGATAGCAGTAAAATTGGTATAACTTCCTTTGTGCAATTTGTGCCGGCTGCAGAAATAGATATCTTGATAACTGATAATGACATAAACCAGATAACGTTACAAAAACTTATTGATTCTGACCTCAAAGTAATTGTCGCAGATGGATAGTTCATGGACTATTTTGCGACAATTACTTGAACACCCAAATTTGTAATTTGTTCTACATCCGATTGATCTATTCCTTTGTCTGTAATTATCGTACTTATTTCGGTTGGAGAAGCAAATTGTATAAAGGAATTTTTTTTCATTTTGTTACTGTCACATAGCAAAATAGTTTCGTTTGCAACCTCAATCATTTTCTTTTTGATTTCTGCTTGGTTAATGTCTGGTGTAGTACAGCCACGAGTGATACTATAGCCATTAGCTGCTATGAATGCCTTATCAACATTGATTTCAGACAACATTTTTATTGCAAATGGACCTATAGTTGACCTGAACTTTTTTCTTAAAGATCCACCAATCAATATTACCTGAATATTTTCATATTCTTCCAAGCATCTGGCAATATCAATATCATTAACAATAATCGTGACATTTAGATCTTTTAAACTCATCGCTAATTCTAAGATTGTCGTTCCAGTATCAAAGATGATAATATCACCTTCTTCAATAAAATTCAAAGCTGCTCTGGCAATCGACCTTTTTTGTTCAACGTTTTCCACCATTTTTTGTTGAGTCACCGGTTCAAAAGCTACTTTTGGAGTTTCAACTCGAATGGCACCGCCATGTGTCCTTTTGATTAATCCAAGCTGTTCCAATTCGCGCAAATCATTTCTTATTGTAGCTGGAGACAGATTGAAATACTTTACTAATTCAGGAACAAGGACTTTTCCTTTTGAGTTAACCAATTTCACAATTTCACTTTTTCTTTCTTCTGCAAATAGTGTATTGGATTCACTTTCAGAATTATCAAATGCTTCTATGTCTTTCACATATATCATCCTTTTTTATTGTTTTATAATATATATTAGCATTATATTCAAAAAAATCAATTCTTAAGGAGTGCACCATTTCTTTGGGGTTATTAAATTATTTGTATATGATTCTTTATTTTAAAGGAGAAAATAAATGAAAAATAAGAGTGCAACTATTAATCAAATTTGTGAAACCGGTATTGTTAGTGTTGTAAGGGCAGAGAATAGCGAAAAAGGTTTTAGAATCGTAGATGCTTGCCTGGAAGGAGGAATTAATGCAATTGAAATAACGTTTACAATCCCCAATGCTCAGACGGTAATTAATGATTTGGCAGATAAATATTTGAGCAATGACATCATCTTAGGAGCTGGTACGGTTATGGATACTGAAACCGCAAGAATTGCCATTCTTTCAGGTGCTCAGTATATTGTAACTCCCTATTTCAATGAAGAAATAATAAAGATGTGCAATAGATATGGAGTTCCTTGTATTCCAGGTGTTGTAACATTAAAGGAAATGGTGGAGGCAATGGAATTGGGGGTTGATATTCTTAAACTATTCCCAGGTGAAATGTTTGGACCTAGTATAATTAAGACGTTCAAAGGACCTCTCCCCCATGTGCAACTCATGCCCACCGGAGGAGTAAGTCTTGGAAATGTTGAAGAATGGATTAAATCGGGAGCTGTAGCGGTAGGAGTTGGCAATTCTCTTACCAGTGGAGCAAATCAAGGTGATTACGCTTCAATAACAGAGACCGGAAAACAATTCATTCAGAAAATTACAGAAGCTAGATATCGATATAAAATTGGGTCGAGTTCATAATATCCCCTGTGGGTATAGCTCATTGGTTGTATAACGGAGCAAAACAAATTATCTCTATGTCTATTGCTTATATATTAGATTGGAAGTGGACTAAGTTAAATCCGCCAGGTGGGAATACGGACGACGTTTTATTTAACGAATTACCGCCTCTAAAGATACAGCAACTGGTTTTTATTTATTAAACTAAATTCTAAATGGACTAAGCATCCATTAGTGCCGAAAATAACTTTGAAAAACTTACTTGATGCCATTAAGAACTTATTAAAGGGAAGAGAGTGCAGTATATTGAAAAAAATATATGATATCTCATCACCAATTTTTGAAGGAATGCCCGTCTATAAAAACAGACCGGAAAAACAACCGAAAATCCACACTGTAACGAAAGGTCATGTCACAGAATCACGCCTTTCGCTCGATGTCCACAGTGGATCGCATATTGATGCTCCACTACATATGACAAATGAAGGAGCTAAGATAGAAAGTATCTCTATTCAAGACCTTGTTGGTCAAGCAAAAGTATTTGATCTCACAAATGTAAATGATTCAATTTCAAAATCAGATTTAGAAGTGCTTCCTATTAGAGCTAATGATTTCATTCTTTTCAAAACGAAAAATTCTTTTGAAGAGGAGTTTAATTATAATTTTGTTTACCTCAATGAAGAAGGCGCTAGGTATCTTGCCGAAATAGGAATTCGCGGAGTAGGTATTGATTCACTTGGTGTTGAACGAAGCCAACCAAATCATCCCACGCATAAATGCTTATTTTCTAATAATGTGATCATCATTGAAGGTTTACGCTTAAAAGACGTTCAACAAGGGGAGTATTTTATGGTGGCAGCTCCTTTAAAGTTAATCGGAACAGATGCCGCTCCTGCTAGAGTTTTGTTATTTGACTAGAAAACTAGAGCAGCAGAAACACATAATAATAATAGAGGAACAACCTTCAGTCAGTTGTTCCTCTTTTTTGACGTATTAAAAGGGAAAACAACTTTCCCATTAAAAGAAGATAAGATCAACACCACAATTCTTTAAATCAATAATTCACATTGGCTGTTGCTTGATATTAGAAATAGCATTTTACAGTAAACCGGACAACAAATGGAATAGGACTAAAGACCTATCCAGATATCGATGCTATTATTTGTCCGGATGCGACGGCCCTTCCTGCCATGGCTCAGGCAACTGAAAACCTGAAAAAAGCTGGAGATGTTGTAGTTACTCGATTTTCCACCCCGAATGTAATGAGAGATTATGTAAAACGAGATACAGTGAAACAATTTGGTTTATGGGACGTCAAAAAGCAAGGGCGACATATGTTGTTTATTTAATGACTATTGAAGGGAAAAAACTGAAAGTCGGGGATGAATTTGACTTTCCAAATGTGGGTAAAGTCAAAATCGAACCCAACTCCATTCAAGGATATGATTATGAAGCAGACGACAGCGGGATTATCCTATTACCAGAACGGGTTGTCTTCAAAAAAGACAACATCGATGATTACGACTTCTAATAACTCACGAATAACCTGGAGCTACTTTAAGCTTCAGGTTATTTTTACTTATTTATTGTACCTTATACTCATGAATTCATATATCTTCGGATACTGGAGAAAGATTAAGGATACACCTATCCTTTCATTGCAGGTCGATCTCCATATACGGTCAAGAAAGTTCTTTTGTGATAACCCTGATTGCCCGCAATGCATTTTTCCGGAGCGAAACCCGCGTTGGTCAATCCCTTGCCAGATGTACAAACATCCACCTATATTCCTTCACCAAAAAGGAAGAACCATTTTAACACCGATTATTACATTCGGCTTGTATTCTTCTTGCGTCATATCTTCTGCTTGTTCTATTTCCATCATCAATAAACATTTCTAACCGGTTGGTAACTTTATTTTATCTATTATTGTTGAAAAATAATTTCTGACAGTTCCAGTTGTGTTACTTTGCGGATTAGAGGTTTCATTTGTGGTTTGATGATCCGCCAGCAGTTCCAACACTTCCATTTCCCGTTCGTTATCGCTGGGGTCATCGTCCATTAGTTCAGGGGAGTAAATTCGCTTTCTCTCTATAATTCTGCGAATCGAGCAGGCTAACTCCTCGCTCGGGCTGTCCATCAATAAATAACCTCTTACATCAGCTTGCAATACACGTTGAAAACAACCTTTCCTTGCAAAGGTTGTTAAAATCATTACTTTACATCCAAATGGCTTTATAGCTTCTGCTGCCTCAAGTCCGCTCTTTTCAGGCATCTCTATATCCATGATACAAATATCCGGCTGTAATCGGTGCACAAGAATAAGTGCCTCTTTTCCATTGCTCGCCTTCCCAACCACTTCCATATCATCCTCCAAATTGAGCAGGGAACCAATTGCCCCTAACAGCATTTCCTGACCCTCTGCAATTACAATTCGAATCATGTACATTCCCTCCCTATCTGTCAGCTCCCTATTAAGCAAAGACTCCCCTTAAATCAAGGATTATAAAGGGGAGTCAGCCATATATGATTAAGTTATAGTTCAGGCTTTACTTGAACAGAAGCACTTTTTTTCGCTAAATATTTGACGTCTTTGAAGCCAACAAAATTCTTGTTTTGCTCATCCCATAAGCGGAAACGGATGGACCGCAAGCTTGTAGCAAGCGAAATCGTTGGTACGTTCTTTAAAGGAAGCGCATTATTGTGTGCCTTTTCCAGTTTATAGTTAGGTACCCTTGGACTTAAATGGTGGACATGATGGAAGCCAATATTACCAGTAAGAAATTGCATGAGTTTTGGAAGCTTATAAAAAGAACTTCCTTCCACTGCTGCTAGCACATATTCCCATTCTTTATCTTCTTCAAAATAAGAATCCTCAAATGTGTGCTGTACGTAAAACAGCCAAATGCCTACTGAACCTGAGATTAAGAATATGGAACCTTGTACTAAAAGAAACGACTGCCATCCGAGTGCCCAGCAGAGTAATCCTGCTAAAGCAACGATTAGAATATTCGTCAAATAAGTGTTCCTGCGTTCCTTCTTTCTGGCACCTTTTCGGTTAAATCTATTTTTAAGAAGAAAAACATAAATAGGACCTAATCCAAACATAACGAATGGGTTGCGATAAAAACGATAGGCTAAGCGAAGTCTAAGTGGTGCTGCCAAATATTCATTCACTGTAAGGGTCCAAATATCTCCTGTACCCCGCTTATCCAAATTACCACTTGTAGCGTGATGAACGGCATGCTCATGCCCCCATTGATCAAACGGAAATAAAGTTAGAACACCCATAAATGTCCCAACTATTCTATTGGCACGGCGGTTTTTAAAAAAGGAATGATGGGTACAATCATGAAAAATTATGAAAATCCGTGTCAAAAATCCAGCTGCTATCACAGCAGGAACTAATGTTACCCAATAAGAAACGGAAAGACTTATATATGCAAGGTACCATAAGATAATAAATGGCACTAACGTGTTAAAAATCTGCCATACACTTTCCTTTGTCGTAGATTTTTCAAAAGGAGCAACTTGTTTTTTCAGGTTTTTAGTATTTTGTAAGGACATTATTAGAATTCACTTCCTTTGGTGTTGTTAATTCAAATTATAAGGCAAGGTAAATGACATTGTTAGTACCAGGTGTCATGAGTTGGGTATGACAAATGTCATATACAAGTTGTTCTCACTTCCGTATTTTTGGTGAAGCTCCTCGGTAGTAATTATAGTAATAAAAATATCACGGGGGTTTTCCATTTGGACTTACAAGCCTTTTATAAAATTCCTCTCGATATAAGGCGGCAGCGACATTTAAGTTGATTTTCGTTATGGCCGTATTCAGTGGAATTATACTTCCTTGTTTACCATCTTTTTAGATATTGAATATGGAACGTAAGTTCGCATACAATATGTTTAAGGAGTTGATAAAGATGATCAATGACAGAGGCGCGAAAAAATGGACCTCCATCATGCTTCCTGAACATGTGAAGTTGTTATCTGCATGGACCGAAGAACAGAAACTTGTGGAGAAACCGGTGTTAGATGAACAAGAACTCGAACGGATCAGGATCCTGGTAATGGATTCACTCAACTACACGCTGCCTATCCGTGTTGTTTATTGGAAAGATGGTTTGTTTACAAAACGAACGGGAATCGTTGCCAAGGTAGATGAGCTAAACAAGCTGATCAAACTGGATTTATTGAGTGGAGAAACGTTCATACCTATTGATAGCATTAAGTCAGTGAGGATATGAATAATGATTCAACTATCTGAACGGGACCGTAATGCCTTGAGGCAAGCTGTTTTTCTGCCAATAGTGCTTAAAGTATTAGAAAAGGATCGATTGGTCATCGAAAAAGCGAAGTTTACATTCAGATTGTCCTATCTGCAGTTACTCGAACAGACCATAGCGGCCGTACATAAGGACATCAGGAAAACTAAGGAACATATGTGGGAGACCGGCATGAAGATCGAGGAAGAAAAACTGGATGATGGTACTAGCAGACATGTTTTCATCCATAAGGGGCAGCGTGAGTCCCATACTTACCCAGCCATAACCATCAGGAATAATGTGTACGATTTACTCGATTATTATCTGTTCGGCAGATTTGAGGAAAAGAAGGTTGAGGTTGAATATCCCGTAGAACCCGGACCAGGGACCATCAAAGTGCAGCTGACTGTCCACATGACAGGCTATTCAAGATCCTTGCACCAGGGCAGTTTCCCGGTTAATGCAAAAGAGTTTCGGAAGGATCCGCAATTTACCGCGGCTGTAGCTGCATATGAATTTGTCAGACAGATTAAGATGTCTGCGTTGGGTCATATGGAGTCTGAAATCGAGCAAGTGCTATATAATAATGAGCAGGATATTACAGAGGTTGTTAGGCAGGTTAGACCGATGACTTGCCGTTTTAAAAAAGAGATTAAGTCACACTTTTTAATCTAGAATCTCGATAAACTTGATCAAAGTCGATATACTAAATCATATAGGAGGTGTCTAGATATGGTCTCCATTTCTGATCATGAAATAAGTCGCGTCATTGACAGCATAAAAAAAGCAAAAGGAAAATTTTTATAGCTAAAGAATTGATCAAAAAGCTAGAAAATCATTTAGAATACCTTCTTGGATCATTTCCCCAATCTAAAAACTCTCACCTTCGACAAAACTCGGGGAGTGACATGCACCAGAAATCAAATTGCTAGTTCTTTCTTGGAGGGAATCCTACCCGCTAGTTCTTGAAGAACGGCCTTTGGAACATACACTTTGTCAAACAGCTCCCACAGCAGAGATAGCTTGCCGAGGATGGAGAGCGCGATGATTGGGCTGGTGTTTGTAATGATTGAATTCATCTCTATAATCCTTCCGTATACTTCTGTATCGCTTGTTCATCGTCTTCAAGATGCTCAGCGGTATATTCCATCCAAGGGATCTTTTTGCTTCGTAATATATCGATAAAGTTAGCCCTTGCCAGAAAACTCCGCAGCACGTTCTAACGTTACCGTCCGATCAACAAACAGACCGATAGCGAGCGATAAGCGTACTTTATCCTCTATGTTCTTTCCGTTGATGCTTTTATCTAAGATACGTATAATTTCATTAGGCAAACGGACATTCATATCATCTTGATTCAACATTGACTTTCACTCCCTTTTTTTGACTACATACGATTACAATTACAATTATCTTACCATATTCTCATTCAGTTCACCCGCTTTAAAATACCCTTACTCCACTAAGGAGCTAGGGTTTGTGAGTCTCACTAATTTAGGTTAGTCCACAGAGATTTTCTTTGTCATATGTGAGATTTAGGTCCATTCCCACCGCCCGTTGAATAATTCTGTGAACAAGATTATTCGGGAGAGTGACACCCAAAATTAGTGAATTTTTTGTGGGGGCATTTTCCTTCTTATAAATAAATGGATGGAACGAGATCCATTTATTTATTTATTTATTTATTTATTTATAAGGACAGCAAGCGGTAGCGCGGTAGAGTCTCACCAGAAGAACAAAATCGCTAACGCGACTTAATGACGCCCCAAGAGAGAGTATTCACTTGGGGCTTTTTCCCGCTCTTCGCATCGTCCCACCACAAACTGGACACACTGTTTCCACCTCTTCATTTCTTTTTAGAACCACTTGGAATTCATGGACGACATACTCAGGAATATCATCCTCCTCCCCGCATTCTAAACATGTGAATAGGATGGTTTTTATGTCCTCATTTAAACCAAAAGGATCCTCTTCATCTAGCCATTTTAACAATTCTTTGTTCAGCTCAACCGGCTCTTTGTCTTTTTTCATTTCCATCTATCCCCGATACTTTACGCATTCCATATCCTCCATATAATGATACAGGAATCCATAATCGGCATGCCATATTTCTACTAAGTCCATCTGACGTTGGCAGTACGGGCACAGAAATGGGTCTTGATCAAATGCTTCTACCATTCGTTGACGATATGTTTTCTTCTTCTTTTTTCTCTCTAAAAGGAAAGAGATCTGTTTGGTTCTAATGAATGCATATAAGCTTAATACGGTTTTAGCTCTTTGGTAGGTTCTTCTGCTATACAAACCAAATCGGCCACACATTCGAAAATGCTTGGGAGATATGTGCTGTATAAGATTAAAGATAAATGTATATACGGGTACCGTTTTATCTACTCTCTTTCCAGTTTGATGATCTTCATACCAAAAACGAACCGTCTTTCCGTCGTATTCTTCTATACGATATTCTGCAATTGCCGGTCTAGCCAAATATCTTCCTATGCATTTTGCTGCGCCTTTGGCATCCCTCATCTTCTGTTCTGCGTTCACATAGAATCCTTTTGGATATCTCTGGAACAACTCGTTGATTAATTTTTTTGCCTTTCGATTCTCCGGGAACCATTTCTTCATTAAATCTAACACGACCTTTTGCCAGGACTTCCTTACGTATTCATAAGGAATGTCGAATATTTTATAATTTCCTAAACAATAAAATAATCAATAAATTTTTCGAAAAATTTTTAAAAAATTGATTATTGTTGAGTGACAATAAAGTCCTTACTTTTGACTGTATAAAGCCGCATTCCTCTATTAAAAAATGGGGCTGCTTCAAAAAAAGCGTTTTTCTTTTAATTCTTAACCTAAAGAAGTACATCTCATATATTGAGATCACTTATAACGCATTTCTTTTTGTTATTTAATAGAGTAGGCGCATGATTTTCTTATGCACCTCAAACAGATCCGTATGGGCGGGTCCTCGCATACGGCTCCTCCACGATTATCCCTTCTAGAAATGTTGTCATTGTAAAAATCGAAGAAATACGAGACGATCATTATACTGTTTATTCATTCGTTAATCTTGCCTCTTAGTAAATATATGAAATATAGTAGAGGAAACAACATAAAATACCGTAGAAAAACGGGGGGGGGGGGGGATAGCTTGGTCATCTATGAGAGAGAACACGATTGGATAATGACGCCGCAGCATCATCACGGTCTGCTTTCGGGGCATATTGCCCGGCATTGGAATCCTGCTTATATCAAAAGAACCGAGAGATGGAGTGAGGTGATTTTTGCCATCTTCCAACATGACCGTGCCTGGATCGATCTGGATGAAACTCCTTTTTGGAATGATGGGACCAAGGAGCCGTATTCCTTCATCGACTTTCCTCTGATCCCTAAGCTTACCTTTTATAAAAAAGGAATCGATGAAGTTGAAAGGCAGTCCCCGTACGCCGGATTGCTGTGCAGTCTTCACTATGTTTCCTTTTTGGTCGGGTCCAAGGAGCCCGCCGCCATGGAATTCTCCAGACAGGAAAAAGCCCGGCAGCACCGTTTGATGGAACAATTGAACCTCTTTGAGGTACATAATAAAGACCTATTAAAAACTCACTTTCTGATGGTCCAATTTTGTGATGATCTCTCTTTATATTTGTGCATACAAGAACCTGGAACACCCAAGGCGGAAGAATTCCCTTGGTTTAAAAACGGATTTCGAGAAATCTTTCCGTTTACAGACGGGCATAAGATCATCGCAGAGTGGCTCGACTCGAAGCAAGTATCTCTGCGTCCTTTTCCTTTAGCCTTTCCGGCTGCTGTATCCATTAAAGTAAAGGAAGTAATGAAAGCAGATATCCATCAATGGGGGATTGAGAAAGCCTATAGGGATACGGATTGGAAAGAAAGAACGTTTACTTTGAAATAGGTTAGTTCAGAGCAGTATTACAAACAAGACCCTAATTATTGATTTGCTTCTGTTAAAAAGACGCTATATATTCAAACCCGTTGCGATATATACCTCTTGTTGACTTTGTTGAATATGTTGTTGGCTTCTTGGGTAAAATTACGTATAATTAGATGAAGAAGGAGGTATTTTACATGATTGTGAAAGAATCTCAAAGCGATAAGATGTGGGATGTAGCTCTTACTTTATCCCAATATGAAGATTATAGTAAGGTTACAACTGTTGTTAAACAAATTTTCATGGATATGTTTAATAAAATGAAAATTAGTTTAGTGGAGCCGTTGCCAGATCATCCTCTTGAACTAAATGAGCAGGAAATTTCTTATATGAAGCAACTAACTAATGAAATTGAGCAATTTCAGAAGGAAGGAAGGAAGGAAGAGTTAGCCGAAAACTTAACTGAATATATAGATAGGTTTACCCATCTATTCGCCAAGGATGAGCAAGAAGCCGAACATCTGCACAAAGTCCTTATGAAGAGTCTGCTTCAAATGATTATAGTAAATAATTACAGAAATTCTTTACAAGTACGTTATCCTGCACTTTTTTCAGACGAAGTATCCGCAGCAAACTTTTTACCTTTGGAAGAACATGATCACACCTTAAACTCAAATAGTGAATATTATTCTCCTCAAGAAGCAGCCGAAATTGCTGGTGTAAGTGATCAAACAATTCGCCGTTGGTGCAAACAAGGGGTTTATCCCGGTGCTGAACAAGGTCCAGGAAAACAGTGGAAAATACCTAAACAACATTTTAAAGTGTCACTTACTCAGGCAAGAGAAGCAGAGGCATTTCTTAATGACCTCCACAAGCGCAATAGAGAAATTGCCGGGGGGGAGATTGATGAGTTTGATCTTGAAACCTGAAACCAGAGTTATGCTTGATACTACCGTTCTCTGCAGTTCAATTCTTACTGATGGGCTAAATCTAAAACTGCTCAGAGCCGCGAGAGCCGGCAGGTATCAAGCTGTTATCTCAAGTATATGCCTGTTTGAATTCAGAAGGTACGCCTTAGAAGGTATTAAACAAGGCAAGAATTCTTTTCAGTTTACTGATTCATATTTCGAAAAGTTCATGGAGTTAGTTGTATTTCCCGCACTTCGTGGTCAACCTGTTTCAGAAAGTTTAGTTTCCCGTCATAGTTATGAAGTCGTAAAAATGGCAGATCATCGAACACCAATCGGTGATATGTTATATGAATTAACCTTAATGACACAGGAGCAGGTTGTATTTATATTAGAAGACAATAATATGACTAAACCCTTGTCTGAATTCGACCTCCAAGATGCCCATGTCTGGACTACCGCAGTGGCCACTGAATGCGAATATATCGTAACTTCAAATAAGAGAAAATTTCCTGAAACCATAGGAAATATTGAACGTATCCATCCTATTGATTTTGCTAAATTAATAGGAATTTGATAATATAGTAGCCTCGCGCTTAATAAAGACAGCTGTAATAGTTTTGTTACTTATTTCCTTTTCTATATAAGGCAATCTACTCTACAAAATTCATTTAAATTTTTCTCTACATGGGAAGTCCTATAAAAATTAATAGCCCTACTTTCTTTTTAATTATTACTTCTCTCCACTGGAATCCCTTCATATGAGCGGGCATTGCGAATAATTGAAATATATTCTTGAGCTTTTCGTGTAATCCTTTCAAAATCCGAGACTTCAATTGCTTTACGTTCTACAAGGTTTCCTCCTACTCCAACAGCAGTAGCACCCGCTTCAATAAACGAAGCTGCATTATCCAAATCAATCCCACCGGTAGGGATTATTTGAATATGCGAAAACGGAACTTTTACATCTTTAATATATTGGACACCTAATCCCGTAGCAGGAAACACTTTGACAAGATCAGCTCCCCATTCAATGGCGGTGATCATTTCTGTCGGAGTCATCACTCCTGGAATCGCAATTTTCCCGTATCTCAATGCTGTTCGGATTACATCTTCATTAAGACTCGGACTCAAAATAAATTCAGCACCACTGTCAATGGCTAATCTCGCGGACTCACTATCTAGAACAGTTCCGGCACCAATTATTGCGCGGTCTTCTAATAGATTGGATAGTCTATTAATTGAACTAAATGCACCTGGTGTATCAACAGTTACTTCAAGGGCTGTAACCCCTCCCTCTTGCAAAGCTTGACTTTCTTTAAATAAGACCGCAGTCTGATTATATTCATCAAATTTCACATGGGAGGTATCTACACCTGCCCCGCGGATGAAGTTACGTACAAATAATCCAAATTCATCGTTGCCCAGGCGGCTCATCCAGCTTACCTGATGGCCTAATCTAGATAAAGCGATTGCTACGTTTGCTTCCGCGCCATCGATCGTTTGTTTCAAATTGATTTGTAAACCGGAGCGGCGCGACCTTTGTAGGTACGAAAAATACCATCGTTTCCCCGAATGTTACGACATCCATATCTAATCCTCCTTTTCTATTGACATAGCTATGGCATTTTCCATTCCTGATTTCACAATGGCAGAAAGATTATGACAAACAGTTTCAGGTAAATCTGGTATCTCATTTAAATCCGTTCCCCATATTGATTGATTCGCTAAGATCGTTTTCACCAAATTCTCTATAGATTCATTTCCATTGTTGAGGTCACTCCAGCTTTTCATAAATAACTCAATAACTTCTGGTTGGTCCCGTATTATCTGGCTGCTTCCCTGCATTCGTTCTGGTTGGTAATATGCAATAAGAGCCGCAAGGGAGAAGGTTACAATTTCAGGCAGCTTTTTTTCTTGAAGAATCCTATCCTCCAATGTAGGAAGAAGTCTGCTCTTATATTTAAACGTGGCATTTAATCCTATATCACTGAGAAAGTGTTGATTAAATGGGTTGGAAAAACGTTCGATGACCGAGTCTGCAAACGCCTTTGATTGAGTCTCGTTTATCTTAATTACAGGAAGGATTTCCGTATAAATCCCACGATGGACATATTCCCGCAAGAGTTGATCCTCCATTACCTCGTGTACCGTCTTTTTGCCAGAGAGATATCCTGCTGCAAACATCATAGTATGAGCGCCATTTAATATCCTCACCTTAATATCGCGGAACGGCCTCACATCTGACCAGAAAACATTCAAACCAGCTTTATGAAAAGGAATGGTATTTGCCGTTTCCTCATCAGCTTCGATGGCAAATAGATGATATGGTTCCCCAACCGTAATCAATTCGTCTTCATAACCTAATCTAGTTCTGTATTCATCAATATGATCTTTTGGATAGCCCGTAACGATGCGGTCGACAAGTGTATTGCAAAATTGATTACTCTCTTGAACCCATTCAGTAAATAATTTCGGAAGCTTCCAATCGTCAGCTATTTTTAGAACTATTGCTCTTAATAAGGAACCATTATCCTCCAGCAACTCACAAGGAAAAATCTTCATTCCTGCATCTGGTGCACCATTCATCACCTTGTAGCGATGGTACAGAAATGCAGTTAATTTGCCAGGAAAGGAAAGCGGAGAAACTTCTGTTTTGTATTCCTCTGCCGAATAGCTTAATCCTGCTTCTGTGGTATTGGAAAAAACAAAACGGATATCCTTATTTTCCGCAACCTTTAATACTTCCTGCCAATCATTATAAGGATTGATCCCTCTACTAATAGAAGATACTACTTCTACCTCATCGATTATTTCCCCGTTTTCCATTCCTCTGAGTGCTACCGTATACAGACCGTCTTGTGCATTCAATTTAGGAACCACTTTCCCATGTGGAGTTGGTTGAATGGCGACTATTCTTCCATTAAACAACCCCTGTTTGTTCATTTGGTGAACCATCCAGTCAACAAACCCGCGCAAGAAGTTCCCTTCCCCAAACTGAATGATACGTTCTGGTAATTGATCCATGTGTTTATGTTCAGTAAACCATTGTTTACTTAGCCTCTTCATGCTAATCCACTCTCCCCCGAGTTTTTTAACTTAGAGAATGACACCATCCTTAAAGATGGCAATTTCTTTAAACCCAAACTGTTCATTGTTGGTTTGAGTTTCACCAGAAGCTACATTAATAATGTATTCAAAAAAATCATGCTTCAGAGTGTCCATATCCATTCCCTCGATCAACTGCCCCGCATTATAGTCAATCCAATTTTTCTTTTTCTCAAATAGCGCAGTATTAGTTGAAATCTTTACGGTTGGAACCGGACCGCCAAAAGGAGTTCCTCTCCCTGTAGTAAACAAAACGATGTGTGCACCGGATGCTGCTAAAGCAGTAACAGACACCAGATCATTTCCGGGTCCCTCCACAAGGTTTAATCCCGTTTTTGTAACCCGCTCTCCATAAGGTAAAACATCTACCACTTCACTAAATCCACCTTTTTGAACACAACCTAGAGATTTTTCCTCTAATGTTGTAATTCCACCTGCTTTGTTTCCTGGCGATGGGTTCTCGTAAACGACCTGGTCATACCGGATGAAATATTCCTTGAAGTCATTGACCAAATCGACTGTTTTCGAAAATACCTCTTTAGTCGTTGATCGGTCCATGAGTATTGTTTCTGCCCCAAACATCTCAGGAACTTCAGTCATGATCGTCGTACCACCTTGATCGACTAACAGATCAGAAAAGGCTCCTACAAGCGGATTACCGGTTATTCCAGAAAAACCGTCTGACCCTCCGCACTTTAGGCCGACCTTTAGCTTAGAAACCGGAACCGGCTGTCGTTTAAATCCTTCAGCATAATCGACCAATTCACTAATAAGAGTAAGTCCTTCTTCTAATTCATCGTCCACTTTTTGAACTTCTAGAAATTTAACCCGTTTGTTTTCATATTCTCCAATGGACTGTTTGAATAGCTCCACATAATTGTTCTCACATCCCAAACCCAATACGAGAATTCCCGCAGCGTTCGGATGATTCACAAGATTTGCTAATATTCTTTGCGTATTGATCAGGTCATCTCCTAGCTGGGAACAGCCGAACGGATGAGGATAATGAAACACTCCGTCTATTTCCCGTTCTTTATGGTTTTCCATGCCCATTTTCGCAAGAAGCTCAGCTGTTTTGTTAATACAGCCTACCGTGTTGATAATCCAAATTTCATTACGAATGCCTACATCGCCATTATTTCTTATATATCCCCGAAAGGTGCGATCAGAGGTTTTCACCTTTACATCGTTATTCGATCGTTGATTATACTGGTATTCCAGTGTCCCGGCTAAATTCGTTTGAACATTATGCGTATGAACCCATTCGCCTTCATGAATATCTGACTTGGCTGAACCAATGGGGTATCCGAACTTCATAATATTTTCCGTGATCCGGATGTTTTTAATGGCAATTTTATGACCAAAAGAAACATCCGTTTTCAGGTTAATATTGTTACCATTGATGATAATCTGTTCTCCCGCAGATAAATCCCTTAAAGCAACACACACAGAATCATCTGGATGAATGAGTAGATAAGAATCTTTATCTTTCATGATTACACCCTTTCAATAGAATTTAGACAAACAATAGACATAGCCGGATAAGTCTACTATGTCTATTGTCTAATTTCCTTACATATTTAAATTTAGAGAATGAACCCATTTATGATCTGGGTCATCAAATGGTTTCAACGTTCTTCCTTCCTCTCCAGCCATGAACCATAAATAATAAATCTGGTAGCCTCCCGCGGCATTTACGGGGTGATAACCCTTATCGATCGCAAAACTGTCGCCATTGCGAATAATATAAGCGTCATCAATGGAACCATCTTTTGTGTAATGAAGCTGTACACCAAACCCTTGCTCAGGGTTCGCTTGATAATGATAGATTTCCTCCAAATTTAGCTCTTCAGGATAATGCTCGCCATCATGCTTATGAGGTGGATAACTCGACCATTCACCTGCATGATTAAAGGTTTCCCCTAAGATCATCCGTTGGACTCTGCCATTTGCATTATCAGCGATAATGTCGTGCACTTCGCGTTTCCAATTGTTTTTTCCACGCTGATGGATAATGACTTCTTCTGGTTTGACTACAAAAGGCTCGAATTTTTGATCTGCCTTCACTTTACATACTGCCACATCCAAATCCGTTTCTGCCTTGATCTTGTACTGTGATTGACAAGGAAGATAGGCAGTTGTGGCCTTGCCGCTGAATACATTCTCTCTTCCGCCTAACTGCTCCCATGTCTGACCTTCGCAAGATAATACGGCAGTACCCTTTAATAGAACAAGGGCTGTTTCAAAATCGTTCGTTTGACTACTGTATTCTTGACCTGCTTTTAAAGATATTTTTCCAAAGGCTAAATATTTTAAAAGCGGACTATCCTCCTGGAATATTTCTTGATAGCCTTCGTTTTCCTTAGCTTTATAAAAACGTTCCATTCAACGAGTTCTCCTTCCGCTTATGCTATTTGATAGCAAGATGTACTACGTTCGAATAAATGATCCAAATCGCGTTAGCGCTATTACACAGTTTGAGCGATAGGATTCTTCTTCTCTTCAGAAACCCCAGCATTATTGGCCTCATGAAACAGGTTGAGAAGATCTTGATAGCTTGTTTGTCTCGGATTCGTTTCACTATTCTTATCCTTTAATGCATCCTCTGCTAAGATACTCCAATCGGAATCCTTAATATTGAACGTGTTAAGCGTAGGGATATTTGTGTCCTCCACCAATTTCTGCACCGCTACAACAGCTTTCTCTGCAGCTTCCATTGGAGACAGTCCTTCGATATTTTCACCCATCGCAAGAGCTATATCTGCAAAACGGCCTGGGCAAGCGATTAAATTGAACTTCATTACATAAGGCAATAAAATGGCATTTGCTACACCATGAGGAACATCATAGTGCCCGCCCAGCGGATGTGCTAGTGCATGGGCATTGCCTAACCCAACCTGTGGGAATCCAATTCCCGCAATCGTACTTCCCAACATTACTTTCTCTCTTGCTTCATAATTTTCCCCGCGTGCGTATGCTTCACGAAGATTAGCACTGATTAAACGTACCGCTTCAAGATTAAGTATGTCAGCAATAGGCGCTGCCCCATTTAAAGCCGCTTTTGTTGTATATGCCTCGATTGCATGGGTAAGTGCGTCGATACCAGTGGCCGCAGTAATGGCAGGTGGCAATCCCAGTGTAAGCATCGGATCAACCAGCGCAACCGCTGGAGCCTGTAAAGGACTGCCTATACTGGATTTCCAATTCTTCCTTTCGTCTGTAATTACAGCCCATTGAGTAACTTCACTTCCTGTACCTGAAGTTGTAGGGATTGTAATGACATCTGGCCCTTTTTTCGTAAACGTTTTACCGCCGTTATCATATTCGTTTATATCCCCTTCATTGACGGTCATCATACTAATCGTTTTACAAGCATCCATTGCGCTGCCGCCGCCCACGGCAACAAAAGAGTCACAGCCATTTGAACGGAAAACCTCTATCCCTTTTACAACCGTTGCAGAAGGTGGGTTTGGTGGAACTTCATCAAAAATAATATACTCAATGCCATTGCTTGTGATGGACTCAATGATTCCATTTAATAATCCAGCTTTTACAATTCCCTTATCTGTAACGATCATGGTTTTCTTATAATTCCTTTCAGCTAACACTTCTCCAGCTTGCAGTGATGCATCCTTACCAAAAACGATTTTAGTAGAACAAAGAAATTGAGAATTTTCTAACATAATGATCCTCTCCTTAATAAGTTTGGTTTTTAATAGTTTTTTTAGATTACCATTTATAGAAATTATTTCTTTTGCCAACATGAATTTGTACGGTCTTTACTTCAGAGAATCCATCTAACCCAAGTGTTCCAAGCTCTTTTCCGAAACCGCTCTGCTTGAAGCCACCAAATGGTAATTCAGAGTGAGCTTCCATATAATGATTCACCCATAGTGTCCCGGCTTTAATTGTTTGAGCTGCACGTAACGCTTTATCGATATCCTTTGTCCAAACAGCTCCAGCAAGCCCGAAGATTGTATCATTTGCAATTTCCATCGCCTCATCAAAGTCCTTAAAGCGAATGACTGACAATACTGGACCAAAGATTTCTTCTCGTGAAATTATCATGTCAGGTGAGACATCACCAAAAATGGTTGGTTCCATGTAGAATCCTTGATTATAGATACCACCAGTCAAGCGATTACCACCAGTAAGCAGCTTAGCGCCTTCTGAAACTCCTTTTTCGACATAACCAAGGACGGTGTTTAAATGGGATTCTGTAATAAGCGCTCCCATTTCAGTATCAGCATCCAAAGGATCACCGACTTTTATTGAGCTAGCTCTGGCAACTAATCTTTCTACAAACTCATCGTAGATTTCATCTTGGACTAATAACCGTGATCCAGAGGTACATACCTCCCCTTGATTAAAGAAACTGCCGAACAATGCGCCATCTAGAGCATCTTCTATATCAGCATCTGCAAATACGATATTAGGAGACTTTCCCCCTAATTCCATTGATAGCTTTTTCAAAGTATCTGAAGACAATTTCATTAGTTCCTGCCCGATTTCAGTAGAACCGGTAAACGCGATTTTGTCTACATCCGGATTGGTTGCAAGCTCTTGACCTGCTGCTCCGCCTGGTCCAGTGATGACATTCACCACTCCTTTAGGAAAGCCAACCTCTTCAAAGATTTTGGCGAACTCCACAGTCGTAATAGGTGTGGCACTTGCAGGTTTAATAATAACTGTACATCCCGCAGCTAGTGCAGCAGGCAACTTCTGCATAAGAGTGCCTAATGGGAAATTCCATGGTGTAATAATCCCAACAACACCGACCGGAATCCGCAGTGTCAGACCAAGAAGGCCGTCTTGAACTTGGTTCGATGTCTGCCCATAAATAGATCTGCTTAATCCTGCATAGTAGTTTAATATATTTGCAGCGGCACCAACCTCCCCTTTTGCTTCAGATAATGGTTTACCCATTTCTTTACTTAATAGTTCAGCGATTTCGTCTGTTTTTTCTACTATTTTTAAATAGGCGCGATATAGAAGTTCAGAGCGATCTCTGCCAGACATCTTCGGCCATTCGCCTTTGTCGAATGCCTGGCGTGCTGCTGCAATTGCCAACTTCGCATCTTCAACCCCAGCTTTTGCCAGTTCTGCGACAACTTCTCCATTTGCCGGATTTCTTCTAACGAATGTTTCGCCATTTGCGGAATCAGACCATTCTCCATTAATAAATAGTTGATAACTTTTGACTAATTGTTTTGTTGTCATACTATCACCCTTTATCTCCCTCAAAATGAAGGTTTAGTTTTTTAGTAAGAGGAATTTGGATCATACATATCTTTTGCATTCTTACTTGTGATAACTGGATTTTCAATATAATGAGTTGAAGGAACTTGTTTTCCTTGTACAACATCAATTGCCATTTTGACAGCATCAGCGCCCTGTACTCTTGGATCATTGCTGACTGTGACAACTAGACCGGACTTAGGTTCTTCCAAAATTCTGCGTATTGCGTCTTTTGTACCATCAATAGATCCGATAAGAACTTTCTCATTAAGACCTGTATTTTTCAGTCCGGTATATATTCCTGGTAACATGGTATCACTCATACAAAATACAACTTTTAAATCAGGATGAGCGGTTCCGATATCTTGCATCTCTGGAAGAGCTTTATCTGGAACCCAAGCTCCGAAACGTTCTGCAACTAAGTTTAAATTTGACTTTCCATATTTCTCTAACATGAAATCCGTCCAGCCTGATATCATACCGTTACGGCGGTATTGCGATACCAATTCTTTCGGATATCCACTGACCATGGCCGCTTTAATAACTTTATCACCATATTTTTCAGAAGCAGCTTTAGCCAATTCCCATCCGGTTTTATAACCGGTATCTCTTGGATCATCAGATACAAACGAAACAGCGTTTGCTTTTGCATCAAGGTTGCTGTTAACGGCAATCAATGGGATATCGTTTTGATTTAATCTAGTAGTTGCCGGGATAACACCTGATGGATCTTGTGGGTTCATGATTACCGCATCAACATTTTGAGCAATTAAATCCTCAACTCCGGATACTTGTTTTGCTACATCACCCTGGGCATCTAAAACTGTAAGCTCGACATCACGTCTCTTTGCTTCCTCTTCGGCACCTTTAATTAGGTTGGTATACCAATCACTGCCGGCGACTCTCCTTTGTGAAAAGCCGATTACAATTTTTTCTCCATTTTTTTTCTTTGCTGGTTCCGCTTTTGCTGGGGTTGTTTCCGTTTGTGAGTTCTTTGAGGTTGTTTGTTGTTTTGTTGAAGTTTCATTTGCAGGAGTACACCCCGTTAATAAAATGACTAAACAAGATAGAAATAGAGAGGCGACCTTCAAAACTTTGCCTTTTTTACCTTTCATAAATTCTCCCCCAACTTTAGGATTTTTTTATTTAAATCAATTTCCCCAGCTTCTTTTATAAGGGAAAAAGATAGGAACACTTAGGTTAGAATTTAAAGTCAAGCTTTTTTCCGAGCTGCTAGAGTGGTTAGAAGAACAGCAACAAGAATGATCAATCCCTGGATTACCATTTGCGGATATGAAGCAACTCCTGTCAAGTTCAGAATATTACGGATAATTCCGATTAAGAAAGCGCCAAGAACAGCGTTTAGAGCAAAACCTTTTCCACCCATTAATGATGCCCCACCCACTACCACCGCAGCGATAACATCAAGTTCATATCCCTGGGCATATAAGGCACTTCCGGTACTTAAACGAGCTGTCATTATCAATCCACCAAGCCCAGCTAAAGCTCCACTTATTGCGTACGCTGTAATGATATCGCGATTAATTGGGGCACCAGCCAACCTTGCAGCTTCAGAATTTCCGCCAATAGCGTAAAGTCTTCTACCAAATGTAGTCATTCGTAAGATAAAGATGAAAATACCTAGTGTAATGAGTAGAATAATTACTGGAGTATAAACTCCACCAATGATGGTCTTACCCGCTAAAATAGATAGGAATGTACGGTCTTCTATCGTAACTAGAGAACCTACCTGGAAAATATAAGCCAATCCCCTATAGATCGTTAATGTTGCTAAGGTAACAACGAAAGGGGTTATTTTTCCATATGTTACAGCCAGACCGTTTCCTAAGCCTGCAATTGCCATCAGAAGCATAACTAAAATAATAGATACAATCGGATCGACTCCCATACCTAATAACGATGCGGATAGAACACTGGCAAGAGCGGCTATTGATCCGACTGAAAGATCGATTCCACCTGTTATTACAACCATTAACTGCCCTAAAGCTATGATTGAAATAACAGAGTTTTGGAGAAGAATATTACTCAAATTATTAAAGGTTAAAAACTTATCCGAAATAAACGAGCAAACAATCACCAGTAAACAAAGAAATATAAGCAAGTAACTTTTAGTAATAAATTTTAAAATGGAATGCTGAAAACTAAAACTTGGCGTACTAAGTGTTGTTTCTTGATTAACTTTCAACCCATTCACCCCTTAAAACATATATTGAATTACTTTTTCCTCAGAAAATTCTTCATGTGGTATCTCGTTTACTATTTTTCCTCTGGCCATGACTAACAATCTGTCACACATTAAGACTTCAGGGAGTTCAGAGGAAATAACGATTACAGAACCTCCCTCCTTTACAAACTGATTGATCAGATTGTAGATTTCAGCTTTGGCACCTACATCAATACCTCGTGTTGGTTCATCGAATATTAGAACTTTTGCTCTATTATATAACCAACGAGCGATGATTAACTTTTGTTGATTTCCTCCGCTAAGTGTGCGAGTTTCCTGAGATAAACCGCTTACACGTACCTGAAGCTTTTTGACTAACTCCCTCCCATCTTCTTCTTCCTTCCTTTTGTTGAAAATTCCGAATTTAGAGAAATTATTTAGACCAGAAATTGTGATGTTTTCTAATGCTGACATCCCTAGAACCAGGGCCTGTTCTTTACGGTCCTCAGGCAATAGCGCGATTCCTTGATTGATTGCATCCCGAGGAGTTTTTACAGATAAAGGCTTGCCGTTAAGCTCCATTTCTGCGGTACATGGATCTGCTCCAAAAATCGCTCTGACTAATTCTGTCCTGCCGCTTCCAACCAGTCCGGCTATTCCTAAAACCTCACCTTTATATAAATCAAAATTGATATCTTCTAGTAAACTTGAAGTACTCAAGCCTCTTACGGACAAAACTTTAGTTTCATGGTTATCCACTGAACCTAAGCGCATGTTTGAAACCTCTCGGCCAACCATTAACTTAATTAATCGATCTCGATCCAAGTCTTTAGTATCACAAGTAGAGACAAGCTGACCATCCTTGAGAACCGTTACCCGGTCTGAAATTTGAAAAACTTCCGGAAGTCGATGTGATATGTATACAATTCCCAGGCCTTCACTACGCAATTTAAGCACTAAATCAATGAGTCGATCAACATCCTGATTGGCAAGTGGTGCCGTTGGTTCATCCAGGATTACCACTTTAGCCTTCTTATGAAGGGCCTTGGCTATCTCCACGATTTGTTGTTTAGCTATTCCAAGATCTCCTACGCGCTGGTCTACATCCATTTTGAAACCCATATCTTCCAAAACAGCTTGAGCGTTCTTTCTCATCTTTCGCCAATCGACTACACCAAGAAACTTTTGAGGATAATCTCCAATAAAAATATTTTCCGCGACGGTTAATTCAGGGACTAAACTTAACTCCTGGTGAATGATCGCGATGCCAAGTTTTTGAGCTACATCTGGTTTAGTGATGTGGACAGCTTCGCCTTGAAAGACAATTTCTCCCGCATCCGGCTTATAAATACCTGATAAAATCTTCATCATCGTCGATTTACCAGCACCATTTTCCCCACAAAGAGCGATTATTTCGCCTTTACGAATTGAAAAGTCAACATTACTGAGTGCCTTCACGCCTGGAAAGTTTTTTCCTATACTACGCATCTCTAAAAGTACTTCGTGAGAGTCCGTCATATTAATCCTCCCTTATTTACTTTCCTCTAAGGTTTTTTCCAAGAGCCTTAAAGGATGTTGTAGACCTTCCTTCCTTTAAGATCGGATATACCGTCGTGATCTTATCGAATGCTTCATTTCCTTTAATCATCTTGATTAAAATATTTGCGATTGTCTGGCCCATCTCAAATAGCGGTAAAGACATGGTAGTTAAGGAGGGGTTCATAAACTGCGAAATCTCGATGCCATCAAAACCGATCACGGATATGTCATCCGGAACGCTTAACTTTAAATCGGTACATGCCTGGATTACATGTGCGGCCGCCAAATCGTTATAGGTTGTAATGGCAGTTACTTGTTTCTTGATCAGCTGCTCTGCAATTTGATGGACACCTTTGTTATCAGCCTCTACCTGCATGATTAAATCAGTTTCTAGTGGAATATTAAATTCCTGCAGAGCCTTCTTATAACCTTCTAATCTCTGCATACTACTGTAAGCACGCGGAGGACCGGCAATGATTCCAATTTTAGTATGCCCCTGTTCAATCAAATACTTGGTTGCAGCGTAGCCTCCATAATTTGCATCAACAACGACGCAAGCAGCGCCATCTGTGTCAACATCACGGTTCAAAAGTACTACCGGTGATATCTTGGGAATCATCCTCCTCAGGTTTGCTTCATCGAGTCTCGGACTGCAAAGAATCATTCCATCCACATTGTAGTTTTGAGATAGTTGAATGAATGAGTTTTCTAATCCAACATCCTCTTCTGACGTCATAAGGAAAACATTCAGCTTATTTGCTCGAAGTGTCCGCTCAATGCCGCGTACTATTTCTCCGAAGAACGGATTTGCAATATCAGGCAACAAAACAGCGACCATATTCGTTTGTCTTGTTACCATGCTCCTTGCTTGAAGGCTGGGTTGAAAACCATGTTTCTCTATAATACGTAGAACATGGTTCCGGGTAACTGCGTTCACCTCCGGCTTATTGTTTAAAACCCTAGAAATCGTTTGACGAGAAACACCCGCCATCTCTGCAATATCATTAATCGTTAATTTTTTTTCCATAGTGTCAATTCCTTTTTTGTGAGCGCTCTCATAAAAGTAAACTAATTAACCTCATTGTTTCGTATCACAGTCTATCGATTTTTTGTGAACGCTCACATAGTGGGTATGGAATTAAATTAACACTAAACCTTGTGGAGTGTCAATACATGTTTTTTAAAGGTTTTGTTTTTCACAAATTTTCAGAGATTAGCTTGACTTTATCCTGGTACATCACATAAGGTTGAATTGTGAACGCTCACATGAGTGGAATTCAACTTTTATAAAATGCAATATTCAGTTTGAATCGACAAAATGAATGGAGGAATTAGTGATGACAGTTGGAGTACTAGCTACAGAATTTGAAAGAAGATTAGCACGTACGAGAGAGCAAATGAAGAAGGCAGGTATTGACGCCCTCTTTGTTTATAGTGATGAGTACCACCCAGGCTATTCATTCTATTATACAAATTTCCGTACCATAAACTGTATTGAAGAATCCGCACATGCCCTTTTCATTCCATTAGAAGGTGAAATTCAAGCATTCTTAGGAAACTTAAACCGTTTTGCAGCCAAGCGTTTCTCTTGGATCAAGAATGTTAACAGCATCTATGAAATGGAAGCGCTTTTACCGAAGTATGTGAGCGAGCTTACTTATGAAGTCAAAACAGTTGGTGTTGTTGGTGAAGAATTATTCCCGATTTCTTTATACCGTGATATGGAGAAAGCGTTTGTAAAAGATGGAATTAACATTATTGATGCTGGTCAGATTGTAGTACAGGAACGACTATATAAGAGTAAAGCTGAATTAGATTTAATCCGTAAGGCAGGAAAATTAGCTGATGACAGTATTCTAGCTGCGCTTGAACAACTGCAAATTGGAAAAACAGAGATCGAACTATCAGCAATCGGTGAGTATGTAACACGTTCCCATGGAGGAGAAATTGGATCCGCATATCTAGTAGTTTCCGGTCCAGACCATACGAATCTACCAACATGGAGACCTATGGAGCGTAATATTGAACACGGAGATTATGTTTGGTTCGACTTTAATCCTATGGTTGATGGCTACTGTTCAGATACTGGTATTACGGTTGCTATGGAAGGTGTCACTGAAGAACAGATCAGAATAATGAATTTTGCCTATGATACAAATCAACGTATGGTGGAATTTATTAAACCAGGTATAACAGGTAAACAGTTGTTCCAAGAAACACTTCGCATTTGTGAAAACGCTGGTTTAGCTGACTACTTTCTTCCATATACAAAAGGAATGAGAGCAATTGGACATGGAGTTGGTCTAGAAGTAGTAGAAACCCCTGACTTAGGACCTAACAGCGATTTCGTTTTCGAACCGAATATGTGTTTTGGAATTAAATTCGACCTTCATGGATTCCCATTTGGCGGTGTTCGCGTTGAACCAACCGTAATTATTACTGAGAACGGTGCAGAGCCAGTGAACGATCTCAGAGGAATGAGAGCTAAATACGAATCTAACTTTAAATAAGTTTTTCAATTCAATCAAATTGTGGAGTTTCATTTGGTAACTACATAACATTGTTGGATTCGTCCGACCATCCGCTCATGAATATGAATCTATCCGCATACAATAGTTATTTTTGACATTGGTGAGCAATCCATTCTTTCATGAATAGGTTTCCATCTGCCAATCAATCAAAAAAAATAAAATCTATTTCTAATTCGAAAAAAATGACTAAGAAGCAGCAAGTACCCTTCAAAAGTACTTGTCTGCTTTTTCTTTGAATACAGCAATCCAAAAGGGCCACTTGAGACAAATTTTTGAGCCACTTCGGACAGATTTCAGAGCCACTACCGTAAGGTAGTGGCTCTAGGTAAGCTTATTCTTTGATTCCATGCCGTTCTCTCATGGACATTTCCCCATCAATCAGAAGATTGTAGGAGTCATGAATAATCCGATCTAATATGGCGTCTGCTAATGTAGCTTCGCCAATTTTTTCATACCAGCCTTGCGTATCAAACTGTGAACAGAAAATGGTGGAGGCAACTTGATGACGCGCCTCGACGATTTCCAATACATCACGTGCTTCATTTTCTCTCAATGAGGTAAGAAGCCACTAGTCTATGATGAGAAGATTCGCTTTTTTGTAGGATTTCATCACCTTCTGATAGGTACCATCGCCTCGGGCGACCGCTAATTCATCAAGTAAGTCTGGCAGGCGAACGTATTTGACGTGATAGAATTGGCGACATGCAGCTACGCCGAAGGCGCAGGCAAGATAGGATTTCCCGTTGCCTGAAGCGCCTTTGATGATAAGGTTATGCTCTTCCTGAATATAGTTTCCGGATGCTAGTCGAAGGATCTGCACCTTATCCAACCGACGGTCCGCATGGTATTCAATATCTTCGATGCAGGCATGCGTGTAACGAAGATTTGCATTCCTTATGAGCCGGTCGAGTTTGTTGTTTTTTCGGGCCCATTCCACATAGACCAGTAGACTAAATCGATCTTCGAACGTTAATTCATTGTATTTCGAGTTGAGGAGTTGGTCATTATACTGTTCCGCCATCGAATTTAAGCGCATTTCATGTAATGTGTGCTTTCTTTGGTCATTTTTCTTTCCTCCCGTAATAAGCTGCGCCTCTAATAAAGCTGTGTGTGTTCACTTGAGTTTCACTTTTAGCCGCTGGATTTGAAGCAGCTGTTTGTAATTTATCCTGTCCTGTTTTCAAGATGGTTTTAACGCTATTCACATTAGGCCTTGGCGAATACTCCAGCGCTCGCTCACAAGATGATTCCAACCGTTCCACCGAGTATTGATCCGCTAACTTGGTAAGCGCCAGACAAGATTTAAGCGCCTGTTTCTCCACTTTATACGACGCTAAAATCCCTTTCATCATCATCAAGGTATGAAGACCAACGCCCTCAGCCCACTCTAAGAAATAATCACGATTAAAGTCCACGTACATTTTATGATGGGCCGGCATGTGCTCCGGAAGGGTGGAAAATTGACCTTCTTTTCCGTGAAGCCGCATGTGGGAAGCAATACGGAAGCTTTTGAAAAACACTTCGATGATTGTTCGTGTCACGCGTACATCGATTTGGTGTTTGATGTATTCGTAGGGAACGGAATAGTACATCTTATCAACGGATATGTGATAATCATATTGTACGGTTGCTTTTTTCCAGGTAGCTAACTCGTAAACGGAAGCAGGCAGGGGAAGGAGCGCAAACTTCTCTTCCTCCAAAAATGCAGTATGCCTGCTTCCGCTTTTCTTTTGAAAATCTTTCTGATTAAATTCGGTCAGCTTCTTGGCCTCATTTAATTCCCGTAACGAAAAGAATTGCTGGTTTCAGAGAGACGCAATGATCCACGTTGAAATGACGCCGACGGCGCCTTCTACATTGGGTTTGTCTTTCTTATCCAGAATTATTGATAAGAAAGATTATTCCGAAGTTTTTGTTATCCCGAATATTTAACTGCTTTATCCTATTTATCACGTTAAGACAGTTGAATATTCGGAATAATTGTTGCCAAATTATTTTGACACTTCCATAATTAATTTGGGATTTTCCCTAATTTAATTATGGAGGCGAAATACGATGAAAGAAATTTTACCGAAAGAGTTGGTTACCCGAGCTCAGGAAGCAATAAAGCCTATCCAACATAGTGCATCTACAGTCTATCAGTATGGACTGGCATGGGATGAACTGATTCATTTTTTTGAATCAAACGGGCAATTATACTTTTCCGAAGAATTGGCAAATCGTTTTGTGCAAGAATCAAAGGATGGTCTGGACAAAGGACTAAGAACTGGCGTTATAAGCTCAGACGCCTTTCTGTACAGATTCTTCTTGAAGTACTAGAAACTGCTAGTTACAGCTGGAAATCCCATTGTGCGGATGCCAATAGCCCCCTTTCTGCCGGAATGAAGCAGTTGCATGCCGAATATGCGGAAGCACTCATCCGTTCTGGGAAAGGTAACGGTACACGCAGGTGCTATGAGACACTTGCGAGGCAGTTTTTAAAATATGTACAGGCAGAGCTTAATAAAAATATATCTGATCTCCGGCTCGATGATGTTCGAAAGTTTATTCCTTATATAGCAAGGTCCTATCAAAGCACCAGTATGCGAACAGTGCTATCTGCACTTCGTCCCTTTCTGACAGTGGTTCCAGAAAAACCGCAGTTGTACCAACTATTTCAAAGGACGAAGAGAACCGTTTGCTTAAGTTAATCGACCGTTCTACCTGTATAGAAAAGCGTAACTATGCCATGGTGCTTTTGGCAATGCGTACAGGCCTTAGAAGCATTGACATTACAAATTTGGAATTATCCAGCATTGACTGGCGGAATAAGACAATCGCCATTGTACAACAGAAAAATGGAAGGCCCTTAATGTTACCTATTCTTACAGATGTCGGTAATGCACTGTCTGACTATATATTAAATGCAAGACCTCAAAGCAGCCTTCCCTATGTTTTTCTGAGATGTCAGTCACCATACACCAAATTGTCTCGTTCCAACTGTTATGCCATCAGTTGTAGCATCATGAAAAAGGCGGACATCCGGCAGTCAGGCCATCAACGGAAAGGATTCCATATTTTCCGCCATACTGTGGCTGCAAGAAATGCTGTCACAGGAAATATCGCTCTGTGATATCCAATACATTGGGACATGGCTCCATGTCTTCCAGCAAGGTATATCTTTCAACAGACGAAAAACATCTGAAGGCGTGTGCCCTCACCTTACAGGGAATTGAAGTTACAAAGGAGGAACTGTTATGAAGTATCCCTATTATGGTAACTTCAAGGTCTATATGGAAGGTCTGGTTGAACAGAAGCAATCCCTTGGATATCCTTATGTCAGCTCAGGAAGAATCCTACGCATGTTTAATGAGTATTGCATAAAACACTTCCCTAATGAACATACATTAACATCTGACATTGCCATGGGCTGGGCTTCATTAAGAGAAAATGAACACCCAAATGGGCTTTTGCGTAGAACTACACCTGTAAGACAGCTGGCAAAATATATGAACAGCATTGGCGTTGATGCGTATGTCATACCCTCCAATATACCGAAAAAGCAGATACGCTATGTGCCACACATATTTAGCAGTCGGGAACTGTCTGCTTTCTTCAAGGCAGTAGATGCCTGCCAGGCCAGCCCTTTCAGTCCAGGACGCCATCTGGTCATACCTGTATTTTTAAAATGGATACCTCCCTTTTATGGGCAATAAAAATCTCAAAATCAATCTATCATTCTACAATTTTCGACAAATTTCGGGTGGTGACAGGCACTGAGACTCGAAATGGGAGAGTAAATCGATCGGGATTTATGATGAGCTGTTGATAGTGGTTTGCTAAATAAAAGTAATTGGCCAGTAGCTTGCTGAAGAATTGTCTTGAAGTTGGATTGAATTCTTTTAGATATGAAGGCAAACTTACTAAGTTAAAAAAGTCAATGAGATAGCTAAAATCAAGAGTTGACAACCGGTATTTATTTCCTTTTCGGAGAACAGCATATTCATAAAAAAGTGGTTTAAGATTCTCAGGAATAACCGTTGATGAACAAATCTTATTCACTACGGTTCTTGCTTCCCTCATAACCATCACTTGCCGGATATGCAATGGAATGCGAATGTCTGCAATACATTCCTTAATCTTATTCTGTGTCTGATTTGTCATCCTTGCAACTTCGGCAATCTCCATATTGTGGTCATAGATTAACCTCATTACATGTTCGTTCTTAAATACCCAAGAAGTTCTTTCAAGAGGAAAGGTTACACTCAAAATATGAATGAGCCTCTCCTTTTCCGAAGTTTCCGGCTTAAGATATGCCAATACAGTTATTTCCGGATGGACTTTTCGAAATGCTGAAAACGCACTAAATCCATTGACAAGTATATACTTTCCAGAGATCGTTTGTTCCAAAACAAAATGAATCATTTCTGATTTGCGGAAAGCATGAATCATCCTTTTTGCTCGATCTTCATTTATAATTTCATCAATATAATAGGCCTCAATATCATTCAAACTTACCAAAACCGTTTTTTCAAGCATCCTGCCATCACCTCTATTTAAAGATATGAGATGATTAGCATGTCTGAAAACCAAAGGCATATAAAACTATTTTACAGTATGAAAGTTAACAAAACGTATCCAGTCAGATGCCGTACTACATCATGAAATGCTAACAACAACAATCAAGCGTTTAAGGCTATCTATTGTGAGTGGGAGACTGGACTGACCCTGAACTTCGAGGAGATTATAGCATACCGATAACGCTAAGAAAGTGGGTAGTACTTGCTGCCTATGGTTACTTGACAGGCATTATTAAAAAAACCCCCTTCAACACAACATACTAAAAACCTACATTATTGAATGAAACCTGTATTATTCCACCGTCCCAACTTGATCTCCTTGATCCACTCTCCCCCTCACTTCTTCACAGTATTTCTGACCCTTTACTTCCATTGCCCCCGTATAATAGTCCAATATCACTTCCTCGATATACCACGGTTCTGTAATATGAAACACGCTTTCAATATCTTGAACTTCTATTTCCATACTGGAACACCCACCGATTCTACTAGTTTAGAAATCAGTATGGGCAAGGGTGAATCATTTTAAACAGCGAAGAAGCCAATTAAATGCCTCTCTGCCTCTATCAATCTTTCGACAAATTTCGGGTTGTGACAGGCACCCAAAATTTAGTTCCTGGAATTTTAAAAGCTATGCAGTCAAAAACCCTTGCATAGCCTATTTATCATGTTTTGAATTTTTAGATCTGAGAGTAAAGCATTAAAACTCCTTCAATCCCCCGCCTGGAAAGTGATCGCGTGGAACAAAGAGTTGTGAAAGGCACCCTATATTTTGGCTTAGAAATATCTATATAATTACGTTCCCTCGCCTTGCAAAATAGCATCCTTTAGGATTTTTTCAAGATATTGATAATTCCTTTTCTTTTCCAAGCCTTCATCTTCAAAGACGGATGCTACTAATGCCTTGCGCATATAACCAGCATGTTTAACAAATAAAGAAGTATCAAGTGGAATTCCTTTGTAGTGGGCAAACTCACTTAAAAAGGTTATTGTCGTTCGTGAGTTTCCTTCTCGAAAAGCATGTGTTCTCCAAACTTCTGACATGATACGAGCTAATTAATGAGTTTGTTCAACCACATTAAAGGATTCCCATTGGTATTCATTCATCAGAGAAAAGATCCAAATTAAGTGAGCACGTACCGATTCATAGTCCATAAATTCTAGAGGATACCCATTTAATGCTGCCTCATTCTTAACGATATTAATGGTACGGAATTTCCCCGCCCAAGGATAAATATCTCTAAAAATATAGTGGTGAAATTGCTTGTAATGATCTACATCATAGAACCCTTCAGTCAACAGTCCGCTTGCTATATCCTTTAACCGTACGGTGGTGATTTCTTTCTCAACAAATTCTAAGTGATTATACTCTTTTATATTTAACGTGTTGACTAAAATATTAGTCCCCTTGTACACATATGGATCTTTCATGTTATTCCGTTTGCTTGTATGCTTGCTTTAATTTTTCCACAATCTCGTCTGAAGAAAGATCACCATGAATTTCTTTTTCCATCATATCGGATAATAAAGGACTTGGTTCATACGCTCCGTCTATTTGGTTTAATTCAAGGGCATACTCCCAGGATTTTCGCTTTTCCTCTAATTCCTCTAACTTTCGAAGCCGGCCATATAGTTCTTCATAGTATTTATAATCCAAAAGAACTTCCCCTACTACGCCATTCTCCGTAATAAATTGAGGTACCTTCTTTGACTTTTTTCTTAGGGAACCAAAACTTTTTGCAGCAACAGAAGCTGAAATTAACTGATCAGCCGTAAACAATGGCTTTTCCATTTGTAAATCACTCACTTTCCTTTCTTTATCCACCTTATCATTATATATTTTCCTTACTTATATTATACACCATATAATGCGTAAGATGTTACGGATTTATAAACATTACTAATGTTATTACATTTATAAACACTTGGATAACCCTATGACTTTAAAGTCCATTTTATAATTGTTTTTTCTCTTCTTCTTTAATCGGTGATTTTACCCTTCCCCTTCTTACCCTTTGACTACCACAAAGACTTTTCTTCATCATATTTGAGATTTAGGTCCATCCCCACCACCTGTGGAACATTTCTGTAAAATAAGGATTATCCGGATGGTGACTGGCACCGAACCCAATTAATCTTCCTATACTTCGGGTGATGACAGGCGCACCCAAACAACAAAATACTTCAGGATAGATGCAGAAATTAAGTTTCTGGAATATTAAAAGCTATGCAGTCAAAAACCCTTGCATAGCCTTTATCATGTTTTGAATTTTAGATCTGAGAGTAAAGCATTAAAACTCCTTCAATCCCCCACTGGAAAGTGATCGCGTGGAACAAAGAGTTGTGAAACAAGAAAATTCGGGTGGGTCGAGTAGGAGGGAACCTTTCTG
>NZ_RYZZ01000019.1 GCF_003989135.1 Peribacillus cavernae | reverse complement strand
CTTGAGCGAAGCGAAAGGAATGAATATAACCATGAAAAAAACGAAAAATTTTTTTGATCCACCGAAAATTCTTGTATTGGGTTTCGGTGTGATTATTTTTATCGGGGCATTCTTGTTAACACTTCCTTTGGCTACGGTTGACGGAAAAGGGCTCTCTTTTTTAAATGCATTATTCACTTCTACGTCGGCAACATGCGTGACAGGACTGGTCGTAGTTGATACAGGTACTACCTTTAGCACGTTCGGGCAGCTGGTCATTTTATCGTTGATTCAGTTGGGTGGACTAGGATTTATGACGTTTGCCACTTTGTTTGCTTTTTTATTGGGAAAAAGGATCTCCTTAAAAGAAAGATTGTTGCTTCAGGAATCTTTAAATAACTTATCGATGGAAGGTGTTGTTAGGTTAGTCAGAAGGATCTTAATTTTCACCGCTGTAATTGAGGTGGCCGGCGGGATATTATTATCTATTCGTTTCTCCATTGACATGCCAATTGGCAAAGCGATTTATTATGGCTTTTTCCATGCTATTTCAAATTTCAATAACGCCGGGTTTGATTTAATGGGAGAGTTTCGAAGTTTGACCCCTTATGCAGAAGACCCTATCGTAACCCTGACCGTCTGTGCCCTTATCACGCTAGGCGGGATTGGTTTTATTGTGATGAATGAAATTTTCGAATACCGGGAAACCAGGCGTTTATCTTTGCATACGAAGGTCGTATTGGTAACAAGTTTAATTCTAATAGTAACCGGAACAATCTTAATTCTCTTGTTTGAGTATGGAAACCAGAAAACGTTACAACCTTTATCTTATCCCGGGAAAGTATTGGCTTCCTTGTTCCAAGCGATTACTCCAAGGACGGCAGGGTCCAATACATTGAATATTCCCGACTTAACACAACCCACCTTATTTTTGATTATTTTCCTCATGTTTATCGGAGCTTCTCCTGGTTCAACTGGCGGCGGGATAAAAACGACTACGTTTGCGACTTTATTAGGCACCGTCTGGTCACAGATTAGGGGGAAAGAAGATGTCGTCTTCTTTCGCCGCCGCATTGTAGTTGAAACGATATATAAAGCTCTTACCGTTACCGTTAGCGGGTTATTTATTGTGATAGCCGTTACCATGCTGCTGACGATTACGGAAAGCGGAAGAGACTTTTTAATGATACTGTTTGAAGCTACTTCTGCTTTTGCTACTGTAGGCCTTTCGATGGGATTAACCCCGGATCTGTCACCTGTTGGCCGTATCCTGATCATTTTAACGATGTTTGCCGGCAGGGTGGGCCCTTTAACTATCGCTTTTGCCATCACTATGAGGCGAAAACCGGATGCCTTCCGTTTTCCAAAGGGAAAAATTATGATTGGTTAACTAAACTTCAAGGAGTGTAGGATGTGCTATGACAAAACTGCAATACGCTGTTATTGGAATGGGCCGATTCGGAACTAGTATAGCTAGAAAATTATATGAAGCTGGCGAAGAAGTGCTGGGAATTGATATAGATGAGGAAAGAGTCGAAGATATTGAGTTATCTGTGACCCATGCGGTGGTCGCAGATACCACGGAAGAAGAAGCATTAAAGTCAATTGGAATCGGTGAGTTTGATTGCGTGATTGTTGCCATTGGTAATGATATGCAAGCTAGTATTCTAACCACCCTGCTCTTAAAAGAATTAGGAGTTAAAAAAGTAATCGCCAAAGCTCTCGGTAAACACCATGGACAAGTCCTAAATAAAGTGGGAGCCGATTGGATTATCTTCCCGGAAAAAGATATGGGAGAACGTGTGGCCCATCAACTTCTGTCGCCAAATGTATTGAACTTTATCGAACTTTCTAAGGATTATAGCATAGAGGAAATAAGTGTCCCTTCAAGTATGACAGAAAAAAGCCTGCGTGAGCTTGATATACGTGCAAACTTTAACATCACTGTCATTGCCTTGGTTAGAAATGGGGACATCATTGTATCTCCCGCACCCGATCAGATCATTCATGAAGAAGATATCTTAGTGGTGATTGGAAACAAAGAGAACTTAAGCACATTTGCACACAGAGAGTAACCCCATGTCACTTAAAAAGTTAACCAGTACGTATCCTGTAGTCAACAGGAGTGTACTGGTTTCTTTTTTGTGTCGATTATTTATAGTACGAAGCCAATGCCGAAGCAACGGCATTGTACGATTCCAATTTACCCATCCCATTCACTTTGCTTAGTAATAGGCCGATTCCTTTCATAATGAAAGGAAGGATTTTAAAGTGCTGCAGAATGCCGATTAAAACGGAAATGAACACAATCGGAAGCAGTACATTCAAATGGAAGTTTCACCTTACTTCATCATTTTCTTTTGAAAATCAGCGATATTTTTATATTCATTCTCCAAAAGTCGTGGCAAACGGATGAATATCGGTGTCAATTCTTCATAAACCGCGACGTTTTCCTCATTCGGCTTATGGTAATGCGTTGCACCGACCATTTCAGAAACAACATTCAGCGAATCGATTTCCCCCAGGCTATACAAACCAAGGATGGCTGCCCCAAGGCAGGAGCTTTCAAAACTCTCCGGTACGAACACTTCCTGATTGAAGATATCGGCCATCATCTGACGCCATAGCTCTGATCGCGCAAAGCCGCCGGTGGCCTGAATCTTCACAGGCTCTCCGATTAATTCCTTAAGTGCGAGGAGCACTGTATACAGGTTAAAAATAACCCCTTCCAAGACAGCTCTGATCAGATGCTCTTTTTTATGGTGCAGACCAAGTCCAAAGAAGGAGCCCCGAGCATTCGCATCCCACAGCGGCGCCCTTTCCCCTGCCAAATAAGGGTGGAACAGCAAACCATCAGCTCCCGGCTTCACATTTGCAGCAATCGCAGTGAGAACTTCATACGAATCTATTCCGAGCCGCTTGGCAGCTTCAATTTCGGATGCTCCCAGTTGATCGCGGATCCATCTGAAAATCATCCCGCCATTATTGACAGGGCCTCCGATTACCCAGTGATCTTCGGTCAATGCATAACAAAAGATCCGTCCTTTCGGGTCTGTCACCGGGCGGTCAGAAACAGTGCGGATTGCCCCGCTCGTACCTATCGTTACAGCGACCACTCCCGGATCGATCGCATCTACACCCAGGTTTGATAACACACCATCACTCGCCCCGACGACAAACGGGATCGACGCCGGCAACCCCATTTCCTTCGCATATGTTTCATTCAAGCCCTTCAGGCTGAAAGTAGTTGGAACAAGCTCAGATAATTTCTCTTCGGTAATTCCCGCTACCTGTAAAGCACCTTCGTCCCATGTTAACGACGTAAGATTGAACATTCCAGTAGCAGATGCGATAGAATGATCGATTACGTATTTTCCGAAAAGCTTGAAAAAGACATATTCCTTAATGGAAATGAATTTATAGGTTGAGGCAAACAAATCCGGCTGCTCATTCCGCAGCCATGTCAATTTAGACAAGGGAGACATAGGGTGTATCGGTGTGCCTGTTCGCAAATAGATATTATGGCCGTCCATTTCATTAAGGATTTTTTCCGACCATCCGGAACTGCGGTTATCCGCCCAGGTAATACAACGTGTTAAAGGCAAGCCGTACGTATCGACTGCAATGACACTATGCATCGCCGAGCTAAATGAAACACAAAGAATCGTTTCAGGATCGACATTTGCCTTCTGAATAGTTTGCTTGATCGATTGGATAACGGCCTGAAAGATTTCATCCGGATCTTGTTCCGCGGTTTCAGGAGTAGGAGAGTACAAAGGATACTCGATACCATGGCTGGAAATAACCGTGCCATCTGCAGAAAACAACACAGACTTTGTACTAGTTGTCCCAATGTCTACCCCAATTACATGTTTTGTGCTCAATTTCTTCCGCCTCCTTTGAAAAGCGCAAACGCCTTTTAAAAATAAACGTCGACGTCAGCATTAAGAAATGCTTCCCCGAAAGGCACCGCAACCGAAAATATCGATGATTTTTTTGGCGACATCCTTCCTGTGCAAGTCTGACAAACATCAGTATAGGGAGCGGTTTCGCTTAATTAAAAGGAGTTTTCGCTTAATTATCATTTTTTTCGCTTATTAATTTATTATTTTTTTTCTACGCTGTGGCCGCCGAACTCATTTCGCAGCGCTGCGACGACTTTTCCAGAGAAAGTATCCTCTTCTAAAGAACGGTACCGCATCATTAACGACATTGCAATGACCGGGGTGGCAGCCTGCAGGTCAAGCGCTGCTTCGACCGTCCATTTCCCTTCACCTGATGATTGCATCACACCTTTGATGCTATCAAGTCGGGCATCTTTCGAAAATGCATTTTCGATTAATTCCATTAGCCAGGAACGAATAACAGAACCATTGTTCCAGACACGGGCAACCTTTTCGTAATCAAACTCAAACGGGCTTTTCTCTAACACTTCAAAGCCTTCTGCAATTGATTGCATCATTCCATATTCAATCCCGTTATGCACCATCTTCAAGAAATGGCCGCTGCCGCTTCCCCCTGCATATAAATACCCGTTTTCAACGGAAATATCACGGAATAGCTCTTCAACAGAGTCAAAGGCTTCTTTATCTCCGCCAATCATCGTGCACACTCCGTTTCTTGCTCCTTCCATGCCACCGCTCGTGCCGACATCAAGAAAATGAATGCCGAGTTCTTTTAATTCAGCACTGCGTCTAATTGAATCCTTATAGTTGGAGTTGCCCCCATCTATCACGATGTCTCCGGGGCTTAAAAGGTCTTTTAACTCACCCAGTACATTTTCTGTAATCGTCCCCGCTGGTACCATCAACCAGACGATTCGCGGGCTTTCAAGGCTCTCTGCTAGCGAAGCCAGGGATGATACGCCTTTTCCTCCGGCGGCAGCCAGTTTTTCTATATTGGCAGCATCTACATCATGAGCAACCACTTCATGCTTGCCCATTACATTTAACGAAAGGTTAAATCCCATCTTTCCAAGACCTATTATTCCTACCTTCATCGTCAATCACCTTTTCAAAAAAATTTTCGTCAATACTCTCTATTATAAGAAATTTTTTTCAATATGAAAACCTTTCTAAGAAATTTTTTTTCATAACTTGCTTTATGATATACTTTTTTCATAATCATGAAAGGAACTTTTTCTTTATGACACAAAATTGCTTGGGAAAGATACGGTCTTATTATGTACGTTTTAGTGAAAAAGAAAAAAAAATTGCTGATTATATATTGGAGAATCCGGAGGAAATTATTCACAGTACGATTAATGAGGTCGCCGAAAATTTGAATGTTGCGGATGCAACTGTTTTTCGTTTTTGTAAACGGATCGGCTTTAAAGGGTACCAGGCGATGAAAATAGCGCTTGCTTCGGAAATCATGACGCCAATTCAGCAAATCCATGAACAAATAACGGAGCAGGATAATGAAAAAGCAGTAGCGGAAAAAATTTTCAAGTCGAACAACAGATCACTGGAAAATACTCTGGAAATCCTGGATTCCGACTCTTTAAAAAAGGCAGTAGCCCTGCTTTTACATGCAAGGCGAATTGAATTTTACGGGGCAGGAGGATCCTCTGTCATCGCCATGGATGCCTACCATAAATTTCTCCGAACAGGTGTCCAAACATTCGCCTTTATGGATTCCCACTTTCAGTTAATGTCAGCGTCACAGTTGACAGCGGACGACGTCGCTGTCGTAATTTCACATTCAGGGGCCAACAAAGATACCATACGCATTTTAAACACCGCAAACGAGACCGGCGCCAAAACGATTGGAATCACCAGCTTCCCGAAATCCCCGCTCAGCCAAAAGGTCGATGTTGTCCTGATTACAAGCTCTGAAGAGACAGAATACCGCTCAGAAGCATTAGCATCAAGGATCAGCCAACTAAGCCTAATTGATGCACTTTACGTAAATGTGATGATGAAGAACAAAGGAAAAGCAAAACAATCTCTGGAAAAGGTAAGGAATGCAATCTCAAAAACAAGAATGTAAGCTTTTTATTGGCACAATTAAAGCGGACTTTACAAAAAAGTCCGCCTTTACTTACAAAACCTTACTTAAAAATGCCTTTGTCCGTTCATGTGTTGGATTGTTGAATAACTCGCTCGGTACATTCTCTTCCATGATGTAGCCGCCATCCATGAAAAGGACCCTGTCCCCGACTTCCCTTGCAAAGCCCATTTCATGCGTGACGACGACCATGGTCATTCCCTCTTTGGCCAGCTGTTTCATAACTTCCAGCACATCGCCGACCATTTCCGGATCAAGGGCAGAGGTTGGTTCGTCAAACAGCATGATTTTGGGTTCCATCGCCAGGGCCCTCGCAATAGCAACTCGCTGCTTTTGTCCGCCTGATAGTTGTTCCGGATAGCTCTCCGCTTTTTCTCTTAATCCGACCTTATCCAACAGCTCCAGTGCCTTTGTCCCTGCTTCATCCTTGGAGGAAGAACGGACTTTCATTGGAGCGAGGGTGATGTTTTCCATAACGGTTTTATGGGGAAACAGGTTAAACTGCTGAAATACCATGCCCACCTCTTGCCTCACTTCGTTTATTTTGACTTTCGGATCGGTAATGTCCTGTCCATCGATAATGACGTGGCCATCCGTAATCTCCTCCAGCCGATTTAAACAGCGTAAAAAGGTGCTTTTGCCTGAACCGGAAGGCCCGATGACACAGACTACTTCACGTTCTTTGATTTCAGCATTGATATTTTTAAGTACCTCAAGGTTTCCAAACGACTTTTTTAGGTTCTTTACTGTAATGATACTCATCTGAGCACAAATCTCCTTTCAAGGAAATTAGCTATCAACGTGAGCAGGTAGATAACAATAAAATAGATAATGCCCACGATCAGCCAGATTTTAAAGGCCTCAAAGGTTGCTGAAGACTGGATTTCCCCCTGCTGTGTCAAATCGGCGATTCCAATGACAGACAGCAGCGACGTATCCTTTAAACTAATAATCGATTGGTTTGTGATTGTCGGCAGCATCCTGCGGAAAGCCTGTGGCAACACGATATGATACATATTTTGAAAACCAGTCAATCCCAGGGATCTAGCCGCCTCTGACTGGCCTCTATCAATCGACTGGATACCGGCACGGATAATTTCCGCAAAATAAGCCCCTGCGTTTATGGCAACGGTAATGATACCAGCCGTAGTACTGTTAAAGGAAATGAACGGCAGCGAATTAAGACCAAAATAAATAAAAAACAATTGAACCAAGAATGGTGTCCCGCGAATCGCATTAATAAAAATAAGCGCGATCCAATTTAGCGGTTTTATAGGCGCTAGCCTCAATAAAGCGACTACCAGCCCGATTATGAAACCGATAATGATTGCAATGATAAAAATGTATAACGTAACTTGAAGGCCTTTCATCAAATAAGGAAAAGCCGCACTGATTATATCCACCCGCATTCTCTCCTCTCAAAAAGAAAAGCGCAAGCGCCTAGTTCAGCCTTCTTGCTGTGATTGACTTATGACCTCAAGGCCGACTAAGATCGCACGTCCTGTGCGGTGGGGCTAGGCTTGCGCTAGACATCTTCTGAAGTCCAAAAAAAGATATACTTCTTTCATCTAAAAGAAGACACGCCCTGTGCGCGCCCTCTGAGCAGCTATCTATTATTCGCCTAAATATTTTTTCAGAATTTCATCATACTTTCCATTGTCTTTAAGTTCTTTGAGCCCCTTGTTGATTTTATCCAGGAGATCTTTATTTTCACCTTTTAAAACCGCAATGCCATATTGGTCGCCATTCAAGCGGTCGCCGACAATCTCAAGGCCAAGGTCTTTTTGAGCAATCGCATAGGCAATGACCGGATAATCCTCGAGCAGGACATCGGCATTTCCATTGGAAACTTCCTGGAACATGGCCGGACTGTCATTGAACTGAACCACTTTATAGCCTTTTTCATCAGCATGTTCGGTTGCATAGGTCGCACCGGTTGTGCCTTTCTTGACGGCTACCTTCTTACCCTTCAAGTCATCCATCGTCTTAATATCAGTCGACCCTTTTTTGACAACGAGGGAAAGCCCTGCATCAAAGTACGGGTCTGAAAAATCCACTACTTTTTTGCGGTCGTCAGTGATGCTCATTCCGGCAATGGCCACATCGAGCTCCCCAGCTTGCATAGCTTGGATGATGCCACCGAAATCCATTGGATTCAATTTTATTTTAAATCCCTGGTTTTTAGCAATTTCATTAATAAGTTCAATATCGATTCCTTTATATTCCCCGCCTTCTTCAAATTCAAATGGCGGATATGTCGTATCTACCCCAACCGTATACACCTTATCCTTGGCGCCGCTGCCTGTGGTTTCATCCGCTGTACCGCAGCCTGATAGGGCTGTTAAAGACAGCATCATCACAAAAAACAAACTAAGGACACGAAATTTCTTCATAAGTAAACCTCCTGTACTATGTATTCTTGCTACTATTACTTCGGGATACTTCAACAAAATCCCTGCTTTTTTCTTAAAAGTGACCTCCTCTGCACTGAATGCTGGATTTGTTGCTAGTATATATAAGATAACTAGCTCCTTCTACCCTATTCTTTTACTATGCAAACATATTCTCTTTTTTCCGGTTTGGGTGTTAAATCCATTATTTAGAAGTTTAACCTTATTTCGGAATTTACTTTTTTTTCTGAAAACAGTATAATACTCCTTGGATAGGTCATTTGCCTGATAAAGGGCGGGTGAATGGCCATTCATTAAGCTAAAGGGGGAAAATCTATTGGCACTGAATGGAGCTGCAGTAAAGAAAAAGCTCGGAAGAGCAGAGGACGATTACACGGAAGTCGTCCAGTCCTCATCTTTTAAAGAACTGATGCACCAGAAAAAGAAATTCATCGTTCCCATGTCCATCTTCTTCATGGTATTCTATTTTGCGCTGCCCATTATGACTGTCTACTCCACGGTTCTGAACAAGCCGGCTTTTGCATCCGTAAGCTGGGCCTGGGTCTTCGCTTTTGCCCAATTCGTCATGACGATCGCTTTATGTATGATCTATACCCGTAAAGCCAGGAAGTTTGATGAAATAGTTGAAAAAATAAAGAAAGAAACCAGGGGTTAAGGGGGATAAGCATTCATGAATGTATTAGCATTTACGTTATTTATCATTATCGTGGCTTTAACACTTGTCATCACTTTTGTGGCCGCAAAAAGAACAAAAACGACAAGTGACTTTTACACAGCAGACGGCAGTCTTACAGGCTGGCAAAATGGACTTGCGATTGCAGGAGATTATATGTCGGCTGCTTCGTTTTTAGGTATAGCCGGGATGGTAGCGCTTTCGGGGTTTGATGGTTTTTTCTATAGCATCGGCTTCCTAGTTGCCTATCTTGTCGTTTTATTTGTTGTAGCCGAACCTTTAAGAAATCTAGGAAAATATACACTTGCTGACATGATAGCAGCCCGTTTTAACGAAAAAAAAGTCAGGGGGGTTGCCGCTTTAAATACGATAACGATCTCTACTTTTTATATGATCGCCCAATTGGTCGGCGCAGGCGCACTTATAAAATTATTACTGGGTATAGATTATGTTTATTCCGTGTTAATCGTCGGAGTGCTGATGACCATATATGTAGTATTTGGCGGGATGGTGGCCACAAGCTGGGTCCAGATTGTCAAAGCGATTCTGCTTATGGGAGGAACTTTTGTCATCTCGATTATGGTGTTTGCAAAGTTTGATTTCAGCATCGTACAAATGTTCAATGAAATGAAAACAGCTACCCCATTGGGAGAAAATTATCTGAACCCAGGCAATAAATTTAAGAATCCGATAGATACAATCTCACTTAACCTGGCACTCGTTTTAGGAACTGCGGGACTCCCGCACATCTTGATTCGTTTCTTCACGGTGAAGGATGCCATCACAGCACGCAAGTCGGTTGTCTATGCAACCTGGATTCTTGCCGTTTTCTATATCATGACCATCTTCCTAGGTTTTGGGGCCGCCGCTTTCGTCGGATATGACAAAATAATCGAAGCAAATGCGGCTGGCAACATGGCGGCACCACTGCTCGCTCAGGCACTTGGCGGTGATTTCTTATTTGCATTCATTTCTGCGGTTGCCTTTGCAACGATACTTGCTGTTGTCGCAGGGCTAGTTCTTTCGGCAGCATCTGCCTTCGCCCATGATTTTTACAGCCATATCTTGCGCCGTGGGCAGGCAACGGAAAAAGAACAGGTTGTCGCTGCCAGGTGGGCTTCAATTGGCGTTTCGATCGTCTCAATTATCCTGGCGCTATTCGCCCAGACTTTGAACGTTGCTTTCCTTGTAGCGCTTGCCTTCGCGGTAGCCGCAAGTGCCAACCTGCCGATTATCCTGTTTACAATTTTCTGGAAGCGATTTAACACGACAGGGGCGGTCACTGGCATGCTCGTAGGCCTGTTCAGTGCCCTGTTCCTTGTGGCGATCAGTCCTAACGTATGGAATCCTGAAAAAGGTGTTGCCATTTTAGTCGGTGACCCGCTTATTTCACTCACGAACCCGGGTATTATCTCAATCCCGCTTGGCTTCATTGCTGCCATTGTCGGAACGCTGGTATCCAGTAAAAAAGCGGATGCGAAGAAGTTTGATGAAATTTTGGTTCAAGCCAATACCGGGATTAAACCTGTTGGAGAATAAATTAATTAAGGAAATAAGCCTGCATACACAGCGAGTCACCTCGCTGTATGCAGGCTGTTTCTTTTTTGCACTTTTTAACGATGTAATCACTTTAATTAATAAGACATTTAATAGAGCTTAAGATAAGGTGTAAATTGGGCCATCCAGTTTTGCCTCTGGTAAGCTTATTGTGGCTCCATTCCATCTAGAAGGAAAGCGCCTTCTAAACAATTTCCTCCAATTTTCAGCAATTCCTCTTTTCAAAGACAACCCAAACAGGCAGGAATGAATGATCCCTGCCCGATTAGTGCTTATTCTGATTATATTTTTTTACTAGCTGATTCATAACCTCGGAAAAAACGAGTCCCATCGCAATGGCTCCAGATAGCATACATGTTTTTACAGCGAGCTGGACAGCGACACTGTAATCATTGCTGACAAAGTGCCGCATGGCATCGTAAGCAAGTCCCCCAGGAACCAGTGGAATAATGCCCGATACATTAAAGATAATAATCGGCGTTTTGTATATTTTAGCAAAGGTCTGACTAATTAATGCGACCACAAAAGCAGCTGCCAGGGTAGCAATGACGCTGTCAATAGTGTACTCGACAAGTCCATAATAGAGCAGCCAGCCAGTCATCCCGACAAATCCGCACTGCATTAATGACTTTTTCGGAACATTAAAGATCACTCCAAAAGCAGCCGATGCGATAAAACTAGTAAAAAGCTGTGCCAGCATACATATACCCCATTGTTTTTAGTAAAATGAAAATACCGCGGCAATCCCCGATCCAATCGCAAAGGCAGTTAGAGATGCATCCGCACCCTTCGAGATCCCTGAAACCAGATGCCCTGCCATTAAATCACGCACTGCATTCGTAATCAATAGCCCGGGCACGAGCGGCATAACTGACCCAATAATGATTTTGTCCACCTCATTGCCAATTCCTGTGTGTACAAATAAAAAGGCGAGTAAGCCAATAATGAAAGACGAAAGGAATTCTGCGAAAAACTTTATTTCAAGCAAGCGATGTAAATAGATTAAACAAGAAAAGCCGATTCCTCCAGCCACGCATGCTGGAATAAAATCATCCCACCTGCCTTGGAACATAATCAAAAAACAGCCGCTTGAAATAAATGCCGCAAAAATTTGCAGCCAGATCGGATAAGCGAGATTTGCCCTTTCGATTCTCCTTAATTCAATAAGTGCTTCTCTTGCCGTTATCTCCACGTTGCTGATTTGCCTAGAAATGCTGTTTACGGCAGTAACCTTCTTTAAATCGGTAGACCGTTTTGATATCCGGTTAAATTTGCTTGGATCATCGCCATCAATGGAAAATATAATTCCTGTTGGAGTAACGAAGCTGTGTGAATGATCGATTCCGAACGAGGCAGCTATGCGGGTCATCGTATCTTCAACCCGATATGTTTCCGCACCGCTTTCCATCATAATTCTTCCCGCCAGCATACAGAGCTCAATCACTTCAGATGTTTTCGGTTGATTTCCCATGATTATCTCTCCGTTGGCAAGTCATATTATTTTACATTGAAACTTCAAAATGAATCTTTATCATGTTCCACGTGAAACAATATTTTAATTTTTCTTGAAAAGTGGAGACAATGCTTCTTATTTCACTTCTTTAGTTTCTTAATAAATACAACTTTTAAATAGTTTCCTTCTTTGAACTCGCTTATTGTTTTAAAATCCTCTGGAAGTGAGAATTCCTCGATCAACCTATAGCCAATATTGCTTTCTTTGAACGCCGCGTCGATGAAGCCTTTAAACTTTTTCATATCAAAGGCGCTGCTATTTGTTGAGGCGACAATGATTCCGTTATCCTCTGTTATCGCAATCGTGTCTTTCAGCAGGTTTTTATAATCCTTTGCGGCACTGAAGGTGAATTTCCTGGACTTTGCAAAGCTGGGCGGGTCAAGTACCACCATATCAAATTTTAATTGTTTTTTCACGGCATATTTAAAATATTTGAAAACATCCTCAACAATAATGTCCTGGGTCGTATGGTCAATGCCATTTACGCTGAACTGTTCGATTGTTTTCGGAAGGCTTCGATTGGCCAGATCAACACTTGTCGTTTTCACTGCCCCTCCTAAAGCGGCAAACACCGAAAAGGCTCCGGTATACGAAAACATATTCAAGACATTTTTTCCGTTTGAATAACGATCGTGGATGGCTTTTCTGACCTCACGCTGATCAAGAAATACGCCGACCATTGCTCCATCATTTAAATGCACGGCGAAATTTACGCCGCTCTCCTTTACGATAAGCGGAAATACTGGCTCCTGTCCAACCACGAAATCGTTCTCCTCGACATACTGCCCCTTTGCATCAAACCGTTTCTTCTGATAAACGGCTTTCACCGTAACCGTACCCGTTAATGCTTTGATAATATAATCCTTACATGCATAAATCCCTTCGCTGTACCAGTTAATCACATAATAGCCGTCATAATAATCGATGGTTAGGCCGCCGATTCCGTCCCCTTCGCCATTAAACAAGCGAAAAGCTGTTGTATCCTTGTCACTATAGAACCCCTTTCGATACTCATATGCACTCCTGATCTTATTATCGAAAAACTTCTGGTCTATTCTCTCATTCTCGTTCCGGGTCAACACCCAGCCATAACCTTTATTTTGCCTGCCGTAATAGCCTTTTGCCAGAAAGCGGTTTTTCTCATCCACAAGTCTGATGACCGATCCCTCCGCCTTCAGCTCATTTTCAGTTATTAGGGCATCCTTGCTGATCAGCGGAAAACCTTTACTGAGTTTACCTGCGTATTTTTGTTTTACTTTAACGTTTATTTCTGTTTGCATGGGTATACATCCTATCTGCCAGTTCTTACTACCGACCGGTCTTAAATATGTACGATACCATTATAACGATGTTCTATAACATTTCCAAAGTGAACTGCTGTTTTTTTCTGCTGAACTAAAAAGGAAATTTCGCTTAAATGAAGGAAACTTTTCGCTTGAATACCGATTTTTTCGCTTTAAAAAGGAGGTTTTCGCTTAAGTGAAAAGATTCCCGCTTGATTACAGGAAAAGATTGCGCACCAATTTGTAAACCAAAAAATAAAGAAAGGAGCACAGCCGCTTGGCTGTGCTCCTTTCAGTGAATTATTGAATCTCCATATGCAAATCGCCTGTTTTCGTCCAGCCGATCATTTTAATAAGCTGATATAACCCAAGTGTAATCGCAATTGGCAGAACCACTCCGACTGCAATATAAATCAAGAACCCGTTGATTCCCTGCGTCGCTAAAATGTTCAGTGGAGCGATGAATGAATTCAAACCAAGCCCTGCCAGCTCATAAGAAACTTGAAAGTCGAATCCGATTGTTGCAATCGGTGCACAAATGATTGCCGCAACAAAGGGCGGAATCACCAGCCTTGGATTTTTAATAAGATTTGGGAACTGCACCTTTGGCGTAACGGCAACCTGAGCCAGAAAACCGCCAAGATCATTCTGACGAAGCGACATTGCCGTAAATCCGACAAACTGGACCGTGCAGCCAATTAAAGCCGCGGCGCTTGAAACGGGATCCATTTGCAAAGCAATCGCAATCGCTGCCGAAGAAGCCGGTGTCATCAATAAAATACTCCAAACTAATGCAATGACCATGGAAGCGATGATTGGAGAGCCCTGGACAGAAGATGTAATCTCTCCGCTCAGCCATTGCAACAACGGTGTTGTCACAGCCGCTAACCCAATACCGATGACACCTCCTGCTAATATGGCCCCAACCGGAATGGCCATCATATCGAGTTTAGTCTTTCCTGTCAGGCGCTTACCTACATAGGTTGCAACTGCGGCAGCAAGTACCGCACTGATCGGTTGACCCGGTACAATCGTGAAGAGTCCCTCGGCAGTTGGGTGGATCGCCGCCCCTCCCACTGCAGCGGAAGCCATTGCACTAAAAACGACTAACGTATTGCCCCCCAATTGATAGGCAATCCCTGCACCAATGGCAGGTGCGAGCAACACCTTTGCCGCTGAACCTATTCCGATAAAGGCCTCCCAACCGATAAATTTCCCAATCGTTTCAAACAGCAAGCCAATCCCTAGTGTCACCAAAACCGCATTGGCAATTCCTGCTGAAGCTTTATACATTCTGTCTGCGATATACTTTTTCATCTCTTCTGCACCTCTCTTGTAGTAACGTGTTGTAATTTTCAATCTATTTGTTTCAAGTAAGAAAAGCGCATGTGCCCAGTAAAAAGGGACGTCGACTAACTTCCGCTTGATGCCTTACCCTGTTCTCCATTTCTTGTTGTTTTTGTTATCCTAACATAAGTTTTCTGAATATGTAAATAACTTTTTTAATTCCGAAACATTAAAAGCGCTTACATCGTAGGAGGGTATCCTTCTTCCATTTTTTAAAAATATTATTTTTATATAAGAAATCCTTTCTAGAAATTGTTTACTGAAACCAGGCTTTTTCTAAAAAGGAAATCCCTTCATCAATTTCTTTTTCTGTCATGCCGCCAAATCCAAGCATAATCATTGATGGCGGGCTCTTCTCTTTATCGAACCAGTATTTAGAAGGTGAATAGGCTTTCACTCCATATTTTGCGGCCATTTCAACCAAGTCACCTTCACCAGCATCTTCTACATGAAGTAAAAGATGCAACCCTGCTTTGCCTCCTATTACTTTTACGCGATTACCCAGGTAAGACTCCAGCGCACTTACTAATGCCTTATGCCTTATGCTTCGCCTGATAGACTTTCTTCATTTTACGGACATGTCGCTCAAATGATCCATCTTTCATGAAGGCAGACATGGCTCTTTGCGTGATAAATGAAGCGGATTGATTATAATTGTGCAGCTTTTAAATGAATGGTTTGACATTGCACCAGCTCGTTTCATATAGTTAAACCAAGTGACTGACAAAAAATTATCTGGTTCCCTAAATCCTAAAATTCTAATAAGAAAGGATTCTTGCCAATGCCTGAATTTTCACCCGTTTTAAAGAAACTACAATTCAAGGATCAAGGACAGCCTGTACTGATTCTTAATGCCCCTCATGCATACGATGAAGTAATCGCTTCATTCCTTGGAGAAGTACATCAGGTACAAAACACTGAAGTCTACGATTTTGTACAAGTCTTTGGAACAACAAATGCAGAACTGCAAACGCTGGCTCGGAAGGCTTCAAAGGCGATATCAGAAGATGGATTGCTATGGTTATGCTACCCGAAGAAATCGTCAAAGGCCTTTAAAGGCTCGGATTGCAGCAGGGAAACCGTAACGGGTTTACTTGCGGATGAAGGCTATGAGCCGGTCAGGCAAATTGCCATCGATGAGGATTGGTCGGCCCTGCGCTTTCGTCTAGTGGACAAAATAAAAACATTGACCCGGGACTTTGCCGTGACTGAAAAAGGGGTAGAACGTACGCAGCAGCAATAAGGGACCAGAAAGAGCCACCATTCAATGTTGCTACTAGTGGAGGTACAAGGCCATTTTAGAAGCATTTATGATGTTAAAAGTCACCTGAACTGCGGAGGAGCTAATAAACTTGGGAGAGAAATCTGCTTTAATCGTGGGTGCGAGCGGACTGGTCGGCCGTGAATTACTGCAATATCTGCTGAATGAACGGGATTATCGCAGGGTTGTCACATTGGTTCGCGAACCGCTTGGGATTCAACATCCCAAATTGCTGGAAGTACCAGTCGATTTTGACCGTTTGGATACCCATCGGGAACGTTTTGATGTTGATGATGTTTTCTGTTGTTTAGGCACGACCATTAAAAAGGCAAAGACTAGAGAAGAAATGGCAAAAGTGGACATCGGCTACCCTTTGGCAGTGGCAAAGCTGGCCTATGAAAATGCAGCTAAGCAATTTCTGGTCATAAGTTCAATGGGGGCCGATCCCGATTCGCGCATTTGGTATTCCCGTATGAAAGGAGTCCTGGAACAGGAAGTCAAAAAGGTCGGATTTCCATCCTTGAACATTTTCAGGCCTTCCCTTTTGTTAGGGAACAGAAAAGAATTCAGACTGGGAGAGTCAGCTGCTGCTTCCATCTTACCGCTTCTATCCTTTCTACTAGTCGGATCACTGAAAAGATATAAAGCGATCCAGGCAAAGACTGTTGCACTGGCTATGTATCGTTCGGCACAACGTGATAACCATGGGATAACAACCTATTTATCCCATGAAATAGAAGCCCTTGCATCACAAAAATACGTCAAAAGATGACCACCGCTTTGACATCGGGGTCATCTTTTTGTGGCCTGATGGTTTATTATATCGTCTCCAACTCAACTGTTACCTTGAACAGGTCTCCGTCTACCTCGATATCCAGGTTGCCTTCGTGAAGGTCGACAATCGATTTGGCTATGGCGAGCCCGAGCCCGGAACCATCTGTATGACGGGAAGTATCCCCACGTTTAAAACGCTCGATCAGTTCGTCGATATTTCCACCGAGATCATACTTGGATATATTTTTGAAAGTAATCACCACATGGCGGTTTTCAGCACCCAAAGTAATGTAAACTCTTGTATGTTCCAAAGAATATTTAAGAATATTGCCAATTAGATTATCAAAGACTCGCCATACCTTTTGTCCATCTACAAATGTGTAGACAGGCTTTTCAGGTGTCGACACCCTTAACTGCAAAGTCGACGCCTTTATCGTTTCATCATGTTCAGCCAGCGCCTGCTGCAGGAGCTGAACAATATCCACTTTTGCTTTCACAAGCTCAATATTCCCGCTCGCCATTTTTGAAGCTTCGAATAAATCGTCGATCAGAACCTTTAAGCGTTTTGATTTGCGGTCAATAATTTGAATGTATGCTTCCCTGTCCTTACCTGCCAAATCCGGTGTTTTAAGCAATTCCGTATAAGAAATAATCGAGGTCAACGGCGTCCTAAGATCATGGCTGACATTTGTAATCAGCTCCGTTTTTAAGCGTTCACTCTTTGCCTGCGCTTTTTGCGAGGCATTAACTCCGTGCTTCAAAGTGTTAATGCTGCCAGCCAGTTTAGCCAAGACGGAGTGCCCTTTTACAGGAAGATCCGGCCCCGGATTCCCTTTGGCCAGCTCACTAGAGTTTTTAACGATGCTATTAAAATACCCCATACGTATAATTAAGACAGCGAGGAAAGGGACTGTGACTAATATAAACAGAATTACATAAGTGCCTACCTCCTGCGGATTATAAAGTAAAAATCCAACACCAAAACCTGAAGCAAATATCACTATTAATAGAGCGAGCATTTGAACGCCCATGCTTTTATATAGGAAGGATTGCATGAAAACAAGATATCCTCTATAAATCAGACCGTTTTTTAACTCTTCTTTCAGATTACCGATTTCTTTGAAGCCGGATATAAGCAGGCTTCCCTGGAGAAGTGTCACAGTAACGAACACAATTGCCAAAGGCAAGGCGAAAGTTAATTTCCCGAGACTATAAAAGGCGTCACCGTACATATAAATATCACTGCTAAAACTTATAGCAGCAAGCATAGCTGGAAAACAAATCATAAAGGCAATGAGTCTTACGTCAAGTGGTATCCACTGATAATACCCAGCCCATTTTAAAGATGAAATAAAGTTGAATGGACGTGTTTTTTTATAGATATACAAACTTAGAAATAAGGCAAGGATGCCAATACCTGAGTACACGTAATAAAAGATTTGTCTTTCGCGGAAATCATGATACTGGGTCATCAGATCATTATCGGCGGACAACGATTTCGGGATGGCGATTTGTCCTTCAAATTTCTGATTCTCCTCTGAATCTGAAAGAGCAGCAACACCTTCAAACTCTACATAAGAAAGGCTGTCTTCTGTAGAGAGGTAGCCATTCTTGTCTTCAGAGTAACTTTGGATGGAGAGCATGTTCTTATTGTTTATTATTTCGTTAACAGATTCTTCTTTCACACCATTTAAATTGCTAAAGACCTTCCCCGTTCCGGTATTCTTCAGATAATATTTAAATGCTGTTTTATCATTCTGAAATTCTGGGTTATAATTCTCTTTTTCTTTAATAAGTTTATCAATTGTCTGTTCCTCTTCGTTGATCACTTTTTTTCGGACATACTCATCGTTTTTGAAGTTATTTGTAATGTCTTCTATCTTTTTGTCTCTTTCCGTTTTATATAAATCTGCTATTTCTTTATTATCTGCGGCCAGGGCCTCCTCAATTTGCAGTTCATATTGATTTTCTATATCCGAAACCTGCTCCGATAAGTTACCATACTGATTACGATGCTCATCGATTTCCTCTTTTGAAACAGTGATTCCCTCTTTAAGCTCTTCTTTTGTTTTATCATGTAACTCATATATGCTTAGCAGACCAATGAATCGATTTAATTCACTTTCAAATTCGGACGATTGAAAAAAGTCCTTCTTGATATATTCACTGCCGTGTGAAAAAGCTGAAATGGTCCCGCTTACACCGATTGTAAATAAAACAACCCAAACAATAAGCAACATGCTATTTTTCCATTTTATATCCAATCCCCCACACCACCTTTAAATATCTTGGATTTTTCGGGTCGATTTCGATTTTTTCCCGGATTTTACGAATGTGGACTGCCACAGTATTCTCCGCGTTATAACAAGGTTCTTTCCATACACGCTCATAAATTTCACTGATAGAGAATACCCTTCCAGCGTGGGACATGAGCAGTTCAACAATTCTATACTCAATCGGTGTCAGCTTTACCGTCTCTCCATGAAGTGCTACTTCCTTCGCTTCCTTATCCAGTGTTAACCCGTTCAAATTAATCAGCTTGTCGTTCCCCTCATATGTACCTAAGGTTACATACCGTCTCAGCTGCGACTTTACCCGGGCAATCAGCTCGAGAGGATTAAAAGGTTTTGTGACGTAATCATCCGCTCCAATCTGCAGCCCAAGAATTTTATCTGTATCTTCTACTTTTGCACTTAAAATAATTATAGGAATGTTTTTTTGCTCACGGATCTTAAACGTGGTCGAAATCCCGTCTAGCCGGGGCATCATAATATCCATGATAATAAGGTGAATTACTTGTTCATCCAGCTTTTCGATCGCTTCGATGCCGTCACTTGCCTTGATAACGGTAATTCCTTCATTCTTCAAATATATTTCAATAGCATCGCGAATCTCTTTTTCATCATCCACAACTAACACATTAAATGGGCTCATTCTCTCACTCTCCTTTCAAAATTATATCATGTGTCTATTTTTGGAATTACCTATATTTTAGCCTGCGAATCTTAACATTCCCTTAGCAAAATTCTTAAGAGTTTCTTAAGAAGCGTAAAAAAAGCCTGGATAGAGATTTATCCAAGCTGATCGTCATATATATTAAGTTCCTGTAACTTTCCTTAAGCACCGCAACATTTTTTATATTTCTTCCCGCTTCCACATGGGCAGGGATCATTGCGCCCGACCTTTTCGCTTTTTGCTGATAATATGAGGGATGGACTGCTGTTACTATTCCGAAGCGCTTTTCTAAAACTTACTTCCCTGGCATATGCACCATCTTTCCATTCTTTTAGATTAGGATTCGGTATATTTAATATTGTATAAAAACCATATGCCGTTTCCTCTGCATCGATGATCCCAGTGGTGTATGCTGCCATAAAATGTTCAACTTCAGGCAAGGCCTCTTCCGAGAGTTGGTGGCATAAGGCTTCAAAAATAAAAGTTCTATCATCTCCGTCATCCGTTTCCTTATAGGCATTTCTCAACACCTTCACCGCCAGCGGTGACTTTATGTTTTCAACTACCCCGGCAGCAAAGATAACTGATTCTTTATTTTGTAAATAGCGAGCAACCGCCTCTACCACTTTATCAGACTGAAATAAAATTAATGCTGCCGAAACCTCTTCCAGTAAAAGATCATCGTCACTTGCCAGTAAACTGGCCAATAGAGGAATGTATTCTTCCAATTGCTGCAGCCCGATTGCATAAACCATAAAAATGCCCGAAAAAGAAAACCATTCCTCCCGCAATTCTTCTTTGAGGGATAGTCTAATTTTCTCTTCATCCCACGATCCGTTTTGGACAAGAGTTTTGACTAACCTTTTTGCTTTCACGAATAAATCATGGTTATATCTTGTTCCATTTTCCAGCTCGGCAAGAACGGAACCGTATTCTTCCCATACTTCCTCTTCTGTCCCTTTAAGCAAGAGATCATAAAAACTCCATGTATCATTTGAAATGAACCGCTTTAACTTCTCTTTATTGAGTAAAGCTATTTCAGGCTCAAGGTGATTGTTTAGTAAGCTCGATACTAAGTGCAGTCTTGACTTTTCCAGCTTGTCTGCGCCTTCTAGAAGCAGCCGGGCTGCTCGGTCCGTTAAGTGATGGTTCTTAATTTTGATTAAAATAGTAGTGTCCTTTCCCTGTGCCGCAAATGCTTTCTCCAATAATCTTTCTGTCCATTCAGCTGGCACTTCAGGGTATTCATTTACGGCACGGAGGACAAATTCCTGCAAAACGATATCATCGGTTGTCAAATACGGCTCAATCTTTTGTAGAAAGTCCATGAAAAACCGCTCCTTTAATCGATATTTTAAAAACTTGCTATAAATTATTTTATCGTGTTTATCTAAGAATTCCCAATCATAGGGTCTTACTAATCAATTGCTGACATGATATATTGATTGAATAGTTTGTAATTAATGGAAGGAGTTGAGCTTTTGAAAAAACAATACGTACTGCTATTCCTAATCTTAGCAAACCTATTTTGGGCGGGTAATTATGTGTTTGGAAAATATGTCGTAGCGGAAATGACCCCTTTGCAAATGACGTTTTTCCGCTGGCTGATCGCTGTTTTTCTTCTGTTTCCAATTGCACATTGGATTGAACGTCCAAATTGGAAAGAAGTATGGAAAGAATGGAAGATTCTTTTGGTTATGTCCATATTGGGAATTATCGCGTATAACTATCTATTGTATGAGGCGCTGAGGTTTACTACTTCTCTGAATGCAGCGCTCGTTAATTCCATTAATCCAGCTTTCATTGTCCTTTTTTCAGCCATACTCCTCAAGGAGAAAATTCCCCTAAAGAATGGCGTTGGTCTTATTATTTCCCTTTTGGGTGTTCTTCTCGTCTTGACCAAAGGCCAGCTGCAGCAAATTTTCCAGCTTGATTATAATCAAGGTGATGTATTCATGCTTTTGGCTATCCTTGTTTGGACGTTTTATTCCATCATAGGGAAAAAGCTGAAAACGATTCCTCCAATTTCAGCCACAGCGGCATCCGTTCTGCTTGCACTGGTCATATTGTTTCCGTTTATGATGGTTTCGGGTTTTAACCCTCCTCTAAGTCAGCAAGCCGTGCTAGGCATTTTGTATATCGGGATTTTCCCTTCCGTGGGGTCTTTTATTTTCTGGAATGTATCACTCCGCCATATGGGCGCCAGCCGGGCGGGGATTTACCTCAATCTAATTGCCGTGTTTACTGCCATTCTAAGCTTAGTACTGGGTAAATCGATCACTTTTGTACAGATTATCGGAGGTATCCTTGTTTTTATCGGCGTCTATCTAACCAGTCAAAAAGAAAAAAATAGAGAGAACCCCGTCAGAAAAAAAGGCAAAAGGTAATTACTGAAAAAATGAGTCATGAAGCTAACCATTTCCATTTTTCTTATCTGTTTTGTTATGATATCACTAGGTTAAGAAAAGGAGATGTATAGCAAAAATGACTGAAAAGACACGTATCGGGAAAACAGATTTGTATGTAAATAAAATTGGACTTGGAACGAATGCGGTCGGGGGACATAATATTTATCCGAATCTTAACGAAGAGACAGGGAAAGATGTGGTCCGTACAGCTATAGACAATGGCATCAACTTTTTAGATACCGCGTTCATATACGGACCTGAACGCTCAGAAGAACTAATCGGTGAAGTAATAAAAGAAAAAGGTAATCGGGAAGATATTGTAATCGCTACAAAGGGTGCACACAAATTCATGGATGGCGACGTAGTCATTGATAATTCACCTCACTTTTTAAAAGAAGCCGTCGAAGGTAGTTTAAAACGGCTTCAAACCGATTATATCGATCTATTTTACATTCACTTCCCCGATGAAAAAACACCTAAAGACGAAGCAGTTGGGGCTTTAAAGGAACTAAAGGACCAAGGTAAAATAAAAGCAATCGGTGTATCAAACTTTTCGATAGAACAATTAAAAGAAGCCAATAAAGACGGTTATGTAGATGTGCTGCAATCTGAATATAACTTATTTAAACGTGAGGTTGAGCAGGATATTCTTCCATATACTGCGGAACACAACATTTCATTTGTCCCTTATTTCCCGCTTGCAGCTGGACTGTTGGGCGGAAAGTATAACAAGGATACGAAATTTGATGACGGACGTGCGAAAAACCCGCTATTCCAGGGAGAAGCTTTTATCCGCAATCTGGAAAAGGTTGAGCAGATACGTGAAATTGCCAATGCAAAGAACTCGGAAGTTGCCCATGTTGTTCTTGCCTGGTATCTCACCCGGGAGTCAATTGATGTGTTAATCCCTGGTGCAAAACGGCCCGATCAAGTGACAAACAACCTTAAAACATTGGATGTCCAATTAACAAATGAGGATATAGCAAAAATCAGCCGGATATTCCAGGCATAATTCTGGATCAGCTACATCTATCTTTGGAAATTAAGGCAAGCAGGCTAATTAAGTCTGCTTGCCTTAACAAATTACTTAGAATTCCACATCAAATTCTTAGCGTCTCTTTTTTATCGATTAAGTTAATCTTCCTCCTGCAATCCCTCTGAAAACGGATAACCACTAATCAAAGATATGTCAACAAATCCGTTTTTTTCGCTTTGAAAACACGATATCCCAATTGCTCTCTAAAAGCTACCAATAGCTTTTGATGGGTATCAATAACTTCCTCTATTTCTGGATCAACATTTGCAAAGGTTGGTAGATGCTCGGATAATTCATCCTCCTCAAACGTGTACTCTTCCAATTCTTGCAATATTGATTTGGATTTCACTATATCAACTGTTTTAAATCCTGCCTTTTTTATCGCCTTTATCCACTCTTCCTCGGTCAATATCTCATTCATTTTATAGAACTCCATTATTTCCGCTTTCTCATTCATGATCAATTTTTGTTCAGCCGTCATGTCTATATTCACTAGCGCCCCGCTTGGCTTAAGTACTCGAAAGTATTCCTTTAGTGATTTAGAAACCTCTGTAAAAGCTGTCGACGATTCTGCGATGATTAAGTCAAATGAGTCATTTGGAAAGGGCAGACTTTCTAGATCGCCTTTAACAACTTTGATAGATAGGTTTTCTTCTGTGAACCTTTGATTTGCTGTCTTAATCATCTCTGGGTGGCTATCGATTGCATACACCCTACAAGAAAAGGTTTTTGCCAGGTAGGCAGATGTTTGGCCAGTTCCACATCCTGCGTCAAGAATTTTTGTGTGGCGATTAATCTTTTCATTTTGCAAAATCTTCTTAGTAAGCATCATTCCGCCTGGGTGGGCTCCACCTATACGGGAATATGCTAAAGCATCTTGATAGGAAAAACTCACGACATCTTCTCCCTTGATTAGAAATATGATGTTCCATTGTATGAAATGCCGGCAAGGAATGATACATATATCGATCAACGCAAATGTTTTGGCAAACTTTTGAGGCTTTTCCGCTTTCGCCTTGTGTATTTAACCATTCCAATCAACATGTGTGGACATAACCTATTAGTGAGTTGGAAATTCACAGATATATTGGAGGTGTAATGTAATGTCTGTTTCACGTTATTACAATATGTGTAATAAATATGTTGGCAGATGTGTAGATATTAAAACACATGATGGCCATACTCATCGGGGGATTATTGACAGGGTTACTTCAGATAGAGTGTTTCTTCGCCCAGTAGGAGGAAACCGGAACTATGGCGGATATGGTTATGGTCTGTCTCTTATACACATCTGACGCTGCCGACGA
>NZ_RYZZ01000018.1 GCF_003989135.1 Peribacillus cavernae | reverse complement strand
TGGCAAAGGCGGGTCTATTGGGTGGCAATATTCAATTGGTTTTCTTTTAATTGTTATTTTTGGAAAAAATAGTTGGTTAGGCAGAATAATTGAATGGATATTTCAACAGCCTGTTTTGTTTACATGGTGGGCTGCGGTGATTGCTACAGCAGTAGTGGCATTTCCACTTATGTATCAGGCTGCAAAGGCTGGGTTTCAACAGGTGGATGCGGATGCAGAAGGTGCAGCCGAAGTAGATGGAGCGAATAAATTTCAAGTTTTCTTGTACATATCGATTCCTTTGGCATCTAAAATGATAATTGCAGGTAGTATTTTAAGCTTTGCAAGAGCGTTAGGTGAATTCGGAGCTACATTAATGTTTGCAGGAAATATACCAGGAAAAACTCAAACCATTCCTACCGCAATTTATGTAGCGATTGATTCCGGCAATATGACAATGGCTTGGTTATGGGTCATTACAACAGTCCTTATCGCATTTTCTATGCTCCTTTTTATCAATTTTAAAAGTGAATAGGATTCTAGATCTCTTTTATCCGGTAAGGTTTTGTTATATTTTTTTAATAGAAAAGAGTAATCATATATTCAAAAAAAGGTTCGTTAACTTTGATTAACGTACCTTTTTTGTTTTGTATAACTGAATTTTAAATGTGTGGTTTATCATTTTAATCTAAAGAACGATTTTATTTTTTTCGTTAGATATCCTAACAAACTCATTTGATGAATAGTTATATTTAGTTATATTAAGTTATATTTAATTATATTTAATTATATTTATTCGGGTGATGAAATATCTTTCTTCTCTCCAGAGTTATTAACTTGCAAAGATAGAGAAAGAAGGAGTAATCGGATTTCGAACCATTGAAGATTGTGAAAAAATGATGGAGAGCGCGAAACAATATAAAAAAGCAGTTATCATTGGAGGCGGAGGAAGAGTCTTTACATGCTAAAAATCCGGCGCCATTAAAAATGACCCCGGATAGAATTATTGTTGAATACTTTCAGTAGATCTTTCAGTGATAGTTGAAATTCTTTAAAGAAATATTCATCAATTAGAGATTATAATGTTCCTTTGCTTTCTCAATAAAACTTACTTCTTCTTCCGGTACATCGTCTTCATGGTAAATGGCTTCTACCGGACATACAGGCTCACATGCCCCGCAATCTATACAAATAGATGGATCAATAAGGTATTGATCGCTGCCTAACTCAATGCAATCAACAGGACAAACTTCTACACAGTCACCAGCTTTTTCAGCAATACAAGGTGAAGTAATAACGAACGGCATAATATCTCCTCCTGGTTTGTCAAAATTTATAGATTATCTTTTCTAAATAACTTTGGAACTTTAATAGATCAATATTCTCCAAAAAGCTTTATAACTCCTGCAATATGGTTTTAAAAAATACTAAATCTTTTGCTTTCATATCAAAAGGCTAACAAATTTATCCAGATGAAAACCTTATCATTTAACTGACTCACCTCCCTTTTTTTATTACCAATACCTTATTATAAAGCACCCTAGAGCCTTTTTAGGTTATTGATAAAATAGTACAGGTTCTCCCCTTCATATTGTATTTAATAATTAACCAAAACTTTAGGCCAATGAAGTTTACTAATCTTTTCCGTTACATCTTTCTCCTTATCATAACAATATGATCTTTACTACGAAAGACTAAATTCATTAACTTATGAAAAAGTATTCGTTTCTATACTGTTTCATTAGTAACAAAAGGAGAAGGCTATCCGATTTCACATGGCCTTCTCCTTTTTCTATCCTAAATTTGCCTTCCTTTTTGCTAGCAGCAGAAACCCTGTTTGAAGTTCCAGACGAAGCGTTTACACTTTATGAAATGAAACAAGACGCCCTTAAAGATGTATAGGGAACAGTCAAATATCCGGAGGCGTTTTCCCTTGTTTAATTTCAACGTCTCATAGACACATAACACCATTCGTTTTTTGAGTGGTGTTGCAAAAAGGGGTTTAATTGGTTATCCCTCTAAATTAGTGTTTTTTGCAAGGTATTCTTTCCCCTGGTCTATTAAAAAATTGTATGGCGACGAGACTACAGACCAACAGTCAGCACAATATTGGTTTTCAAGTGATGTATATTCAATTTCCTTATGTCTTTTACAAATTGAACAGATCATGAGCATTCTCCTTCATCTTTTGTAGAAGTTTGCCCTAATAATGTTCGTTTAAACAATCAAACTGTAAAAAACACCTGAATCAGAGAATTCAGGCGTTTTCTGTCCAATTCTATTCCAGTGCAGCAGCTAGACCCCTATTATTAGTAATCCTTCTTCATCATGAAACCAGCTCCAACAATAATCAACAAAATAAACAGGACAACGATTAACGCAAATCCACTACCGCTATTATAATCACCCATCCAAGATTCCCTCCTTTCAATCTATCTAACATTTAGATTATGCAAAAAGAGGAAGGTTGCTTGGACAGACACCCTTTTTTACGTATTAAACACACTTAAGGAATATTTTTTTGCCATCATTTCAAGAGCTTTATTCAGAACTGATGGAACCATCCATGTTAATAACAAGTAGCTATAGTAAATCCATAAAAAAAGACATCCTATAAAATGTCTTTTGGAAACAAGGCTATTCTTCTTCGGGATCAGTCAATATCTTAATCGTTTTTAATCCGATATTCAATTTGTAATTCAAGTCCCAATTGCTCGCGAGAATTTCGATTTCATTTTCCTGTGTAATAAATCTCATAACGACATCACTATCTAAATCCATTACTGCATACGAATTTGCTTTATTGCTGTAAACATCATATGATTTATGGCCCACCAATGTCCAGCCGTAAAGCAATTCATGGCTTTTTGTTTCCATGTTTTCATCTCCATTCGTTCTCTTATATCATATATTATCGGTTTGATCCTTCCTATTATAAACTACTGATAAGAGTAAATGGGATTGAGCCGGAAACCTTATTTACTTGAATCAATCGTTTAATTCAAAATGATAGTAAATATAAAGCACATTACAATCAATAAAAGCGTATAGGAATAATGTGTAAAAAACTGTTTGAAATTAAGCATGTTAGGAGCCTCCTAATTGGTATATTAATAGATATGAAGGCTCCTGATAGACTATGACAAAAAGTGATGCCTGGAAGAATAAAAAAGCGCTCATTCCCGGTTGCCTAAACAGGCAAGCGAGAACGGCACTCCTGGATTTTTATAAAATTCTATAATTTGTTCTCAATTGTTTCAATAATTTCGTCGATTGTATCGGAAACATCGTTCGTTTGTCGGGCAATGGAAATACTAAATTCGAGTAACTCTTTATAAGTTTTGACCGGGATAACAGTATTTGTTTTCTCATATTCATTTAGCTGCAGACCGATGTTTTGTAAAATCATCAAAACCTCTTCCATAGATCCTTTTTCTATTTCATACATCATGTTTCCCCCCAACACTTGTATTACTCTATTTATTATGGATTTACCCCAAAAAAGCAATGGAAATTTATGCCCAGCTGATAAACATTTACTCCTTCCCGCGAATCTCGGTAATTTTCCGGTTATCATAAGCGATTTCTACTTTTTCCCCGATCCGGTAATTAAGGTAACGATCACAATCCAAAACTAATATTTTATTGTTGCTGAATTTCATGGCACACGTCGGTCCGCTGGCATCGGCGTTTACTTCTTCAATCTCTTTTGTTGTTATCCCAGTGACCTTGCCCGAACCGTCAGGGGAATAATATTTCTCGACGATTTCCTCTTCCTGCATGACTGTTCCCGAACTTTGCAGCCAAATGAATAATAATCCAATCAAAATTGCTAACAGAAAGATAAGTAAAATGGCTTTTCCTTTTATTATATTCATTGGCATCTCCTTTTATGTAATTTCATATCTAGTAAATTATGAATGGACAGGCACTATTATGACAACATAGTGTTTGAGTGCAGCAGAAGAAGTTTCTTCTTAAATCATCAAATAAAAATTATAGCAATCGTAAGGCATCGCTGCAAACGAACTGCAATGGCCGCAACAAAAACACTAAAATAATCACAGATATTTTCATCCTTCTAGTTCTTTATACACTGGAATAATGGCAGATAAACACAGGAAAGCCTCCCTTTATTTAGGGAGGGGCTTTCCTGCATTACACTGGTTCCACAATGTTGCTGTCAAAAGCTGTGCGATAAATCTCCCTTATATCTTCTCTTCTTAACTCGCGGGCTCCTTGCTAAAAGACCCATAACGATTTTGTATGTATTTTCAGCTGGCACTGGCACAAAGACCTTTACCCTCTATACAACATAATTCTCGAAACGTCTGTTATGTTCAAAAAAGTTCAAAAAGACGCTTGGCATATTGCCAGGCGTCTTTGATGCGTTTTGAGGCGAAAAACCGTTTGGCCACATCCAAACGTTTAGCGTTCAAGCTTGTCCTTCGGCTTACACAAATTAGCTCATCGCTATGTAACTATACCATTTATATGTCGGAAAAACAATCCTCTCTGTTGGTTTGGAAAAATGCCGAAGTTTTTGTAGTACATGCCCTGTCGGTTGAATAAAATGGTACGGGAACTGTCCGGCACATTTTAAATGAGGTGAAAATTGGAATGAACATTTTAATTGGCTATATCTTTTTAGGGTTATCTCTCGCAGCGCCGATCGGTCCAATTAATGCCGCCCAGCTCGACCGCGGGATTAAGAACGGGTTTTGGAATGCATGGATATTAGGACTTGGTGCTGCACTTGCTGATGCCATATATATGGGACTGGTTTACCTAGGAGTTGTCCATTTCCTCGAAACGCCATTCATGAAAACATTTTTATGGCTTTTCGGATTCTTTGTGCTCATTTACACGGGAATCGAAAGCATGATAAGCGCCGGGAAAATTTCCACAGGTGAAAACAGGAGCAAAGAATCACTGCCTAAATCATTCTTTGCCGGTTTTCTCATGTCCTTGTCGAACCCGCTTACGATCCTCTTTTGGCTCGGCATTTATGGTTCTGTTTTGGCAAACGCTTCTTCAAAATACGACTTTGACAAGCTGTTACTCTTCAGTTGCGCCATTTTTTTCGGTATTTTTATCTGGGATTTTTCAATGGCTTTCATGGCAAGTACTGCAAGAAGGTTTTTGACTCCTTCGCTTCTAAAAATGATTTCGCTGCTTTCCGGTTTATCACTAGTCGGGTTCGGCATCTATTTTGGCATTCAGGCAGCAAAGGTCTTCCTATCTTGATTATTTCAGGCTTCGCTTGTCTTCCATTTTCGCCGCATGATCAGGGTTGCTGCAGCAATGGCAATTAGAAAGCCGAGAGAAATAAAGAAGCCGGGCCTGCCTGTTTTTTCAAGCAACGTTCCTGATACGGCAAGCACAATGAACAGAAGTCCAATCAGCCTTTTGACTTTGTCAGCCATTTTGAGCTTTAACAACTTCTTAAAAGAGAACAAGATGAAGATCCATGTATACAGAAGCATTAGGCCGGCAGCTGTTGTAATATGCTCATATATTTTATTTGGCAGCAGCAATGACATGATGATCGATAGCGCCAGACCGCCAGCGGTCACGCAAAGAGAAGGCAGGGACACTTTAAATTTGCCTTTTTTCGAGAAGACCTTAGGCGCGTCCCCGCTTTCGGAAAGCGTGACAAGCAGATTGGTGACTGCGAATAAGGAAGCCACCATCGTCGAAAAGCCGGCAATGATCAGGATCGCATTAAAAATATGCGGCATAAAAGGCAGCTGATAGTCATTAAGTGCAATCACAAACGGGCTTTCCTCTGCATTGAACTTGGTCCAACTAACTAACAGAATCGCCAGCCCGACAGACAGAACATAGATAATCGTCAGCAATAAAAGCATAACTTTCCCGGATTTCGGGCCGTCCTTCGGTTCCTTTAAATTGATCGCCATAAGCCCCATGATCTCAATACCGCCAAACGTGTAAAAAGCATAGATCAAAGACGACCATAACCCGGTCATACCATGCGGGAAAATAGACTGGTAATCCTTTGTAATATCTGGCTTCGTGCCATGATCTCCAAATATCCCAAACAGGGCCATTGCTCCGATCACAATAAACATCACGATGCCGAGAATTTTGATAATCGCCATCACATTTTCGACTTTTTCAAAGCCATTTCTCCCGATAAATACGACCAGCAGGCCCAGGACAGCGTAAATCGTGGCAAGAAGCCATAATGGCAGATGAGGAAACCAAAAACGGGTAAACAAACCTAATGCCGTAAGCTGACTGCCCATAATTAATATTTCAGAAGACCAATAAACCCAGCCGTTACTAAAACCGGCCCATCTGCCGAAAGCATGCTTGGCATAGGCACAGAAGGAGCCTTTCTCAGGGTGTTCTGCAGTAAGGCGGGCAAGGGCATCAAAGACCACATAAGTGGCGAATGCCGCAACAATGAAGGCAAGCAATATCGAAGGACCGGCTTCTTTAATTCCAAGGCCTGAACCAAGAAAAAAACCGGTTCCGATAATACAGCCGACCCCAAGTAAAGACAGCTGCCACCATTTTAAATTTCCTGTCTCAGACGCAGAGGCCTGGCCTTTTTCAGATGCCATCTCACATAATCCCCCTAAACACAATTTCCCATAGTGTTAGGAGAAGGGAACCTGAATATGTATTTTGGCAGAGGTACAATCTTCCTTTGTTGTTGCGGAGTCATACATGAATTTAAAAACCAGCATAAAGATGCCGGCTCTGCTCTGTCCTGTCAGATTCCTATTCTTTTCAATGCGGCCCTGACCGGGCTTCCGTCTCCGTCCATTAACGGAAGCGGCAATGCCGATAAAAAATATTCCCCGGCTTCTATTTGATTGAGAATAATCCCTTCCAGGATATGAATGCCATGTGCATAAAGCTGATGGTGGGCCGGGAGTTCCTTGCTGTCAAGCTCATCAACTGATGGAAGATCCAATCCCAATAGCTTAACACCTTTCTCCGCTAAAAATCCGGAAAGCTCTGGCTCGACCGGAGGTATGCTTTCAGGGAAAATCGAGCGGTCTTGCCATGAACCTGTACGGATCAGGAGACGCTCAACACCATCAAGATCGAAGTTTTGCAATAAATGGATACTAAAGCACTGTGGATTTGGTAAACATATAACTCGAGCAGGCCCGATATAGATATCGAGATTTAACTCGATCACCTTTTTTCCTTTATCATCAAAATGAAACGGTGCGTCTATATGTGTCCCTAGATGTGTGCTTAGGTTGATTTGCCCGACGTTAACTGAACCGCCATCCTGTTTTGTCCAGTTTAGTTTGTAAGAAAAGGGAGTATCCCCCGGCCAACATGCCGTTTTTTCGTTTAGCGGCTGTGAAATATCAAGCCATTTGTCCATACGTGATTCACCATCCTTTTTAAAGCTTTGTCCTCAAGCTCCATAGCTCAGGGAAAAATGGCTGATCGAGAACTTTTTTTAAATAGGTCACACCTGTCGACCCGCCAGTGCCTGTTTTATGTCCGATGATCCGTTCCACGGTTGTCATATGATTAAACCGCCAATTTTGCTGCTGGCTTCCTATATCAATCAGCTTCTCAGCAAGCTCGTATAGATCCCAGTGTTGGTCTACATCCCTGTAAACGGCAAGCCAGGCCTCCTCAACACTCTCATTGTAGGCGTAGCTTTGCGACCAATCCCTATCTAATGCTGCTTTATCAACAGGAAGGCCTCTCTCGGCCAGTGCTTTGATAGCTGCATCATAAATGCTCGGCTGATGAAGTGCCTCGCTCATTGTCTGATACAAATCTGACCGGTGGTGGAAAACGGCTATAATGTGCGGATTTTTTTGACCAAGGGCGAATTCAATCAGCCTGTTTTGATGGGACTGAAAGCCGGATGCCTGCCCGAGTTTATCCCTGAATTCCATATACTCAGCAGGTGTTAGCGTGGAAAGGACACTCCACGATTGAATCAGCTGCTGCTGAATTCTGGATACTCTTGAAAGCATTTTAAATGAAGGCTTCAGATCATTCCCGTTTATGCACTGTATCGCAGATAGCAGCTCATGAAGAGCAAGCTTCATCCATAGTTCACTTGTTTGATGAATGATAATAAAAAGCATTTCATCATGATGGCCAGACAGCCTTTGCTGACTGGAAAGAATTTTATCAAGCTGCAGGTAATCGCCATATGATAATGATTTCGTGAAATCTGTTTGAATCCCTTTTTCCAACCCAGGTTTTTTCGTTTCATCTTCCATTTTCATTTATCCCCTTTCTTCAAATGATTTATTTTATTTCAGCCGTTATTAGGCAATCACTCCACGTTTGTTTTCATATTGTTCATAACGCTTTGCATCCATGATTTTTTTTAAGATCTGAACCGTCTCCCATACCTCAATAAACGAAGTGTATAGTGCTACCGGGGCGAGGCGGATGATATTGGGCTCACGGTAATCAGGAATCACTCCATTCTCCTTCAATGCTTTGCAAATACGCGCCGCTTCCCGATGCTCAAGCGAGATATGCCCGCCTCTGCGCTTCTCCTCACGAGGGTTTCCAATTACAAAATCGAAAGAAGAAAGCTCTGATTCTACTAAATCGATAAAACCGCCGTTAAATATTCCATATCGAGTACCTGGCCGCTGCGATAAAGCACAGATGGTAAGATAATCAACGCTATCTCTTCAGTCATTGGCGACAATGTCGTCTTCCTCAAGAAACCTTCCGTCCCTGCTTTTTACCCGGATAAGATGTTCTGCAGGATCTAATTCGTGGATTCGCAACTGGCTTTGCACGGCATAAATATCTGAAGGAAATGTCAGCTCGTCGGCAAGAATCTTTGTCCGGATTCCGGTCGGTTTGTAAAAGGTAGCCATGAGTTGATGCAGGTTCACAGTTGTGGAAGCGGTTACAATCACTTCCTCACTTGAAGCGTCCACAAGCGGAGCACATAGAACACCAAGCTTTTCACTCATACAGATAGAACTTTTTCATTTATTCCTTACTATTATAGAACACATGATCTACATGAATGGTACCTTGGATGGTTATCACACCGTAGGAATACGCTGGCTGCCTTCTTTTATCCGTAGGAGACCCGGGATTGAATAACATAACTCCATCACTTTGTTTTTTCACAGGGATGTGCGAATGCCCGAAGATGATCAGATCGACATCTTCCTCTGCAAAAGCAGCGATTGCCCTTTTTTCGGTTGTCCCCTTCTCGCCGTGGCCATGAACAACGCCAATTCGTTTGCCATTTATTTGCAGGATCCTTTTCTCCCCGAACCTTTCTTTAATATCTTCACCATCCACATTGCCGCTGACCCCTTCGACTGGCGCATATGTTAACAGTTCCTGATAAACATCCAGGGTTTGCCAGTCACCGGCATGGATGATTAATTGAGCACTTTGAAGGTCTTCGATCAAGCTTGTCGGGAGTTTTTTTCCGCGCTTCGGCATGTGTGTATCGGAAATCACTACAATTTTCATGGATTCGCTCCTCGCTTTGTTAGCTTTATAACAATTTTAACCGTTCTTAAAGGAATGAAACATTCGTTTGACGAATGCTGCTCCCTTTTCTATACTATTTAAAGTTAACTTTTGAGAAATAGGTGATTTCCATGGACTTTTCGATTACATTTTTATCGTTTTATGTGATTCAGATTGAAGGTAAAGGCGAACAGGCCGATAAAAGATACAAACATTTCCAGACGCTCGGGAATGAAGATTATGAAAGCAGCCCTTTAAAGGATTTCCTTGATGGAGAACTTATGAAAATATCAAAACGTAAAGTCGACCGCCACCCAAAAGCCGACCAGGTTCCTACCAAAGTCGGCCATTTTATTGTCGAAGAAGGCCATGAGCTCGATTCCAATCCCAATTACAATCTATTCAACCGTGTCCGTTTAGCGGAAACTAAAGAGGCTTTCCATGAAGAAAGTGAACAATTCGTCCGCTCCTATCTCGATACAAGTGCCGTCCGGGGCGGTGTTTTTCTAGTAGCAACTGCTAAGCTGACCAAATACTTCGAAGAACCGTTTGTTTTTATCATGAAATGTGATTTCGAACCAAAGGTCGCATCCATATCAGACGAATCGTCCCTGATCCGCAATGTTGAAATGGCGATTACAACCAAAAATATGAAATCGATTCAATACCCCTACATGCCTGAAGAAGGTATGGTCGAAGAAGCTGAGCTGAAAATTCACCAGGCTTCCCATGCCCGTTACTTTGAAGATTTTTTGAAATTCGTGGAGTATGGAGAATCGATGCCTGAAATCATGAAAACTCAAGTTATCAATATGGTGCAAGAACACGTGTATGAAACCTTTGAAGATAACAGTGAAGAACTCAAGCAGTTTGAAGAGGATATGGAGATTTGGGAAGCCAGCGAGAAACGGGAAATCCGCGAACGGTTAGATACCCACCAGGTTGTGGAAGCGGCGGCACAGATAGTGGAGCATACGCCCGAAGCGGAATTACAAATGAAATTGGGCGAAACCACTGTCAAAGGCTTGCTTGCAGACTTTGGGAAGAATATTCATTTAGGTAAAATTAATGGACGGTATGTGTTGCTTGTGGAGGCTGAATCGATTCAGTTTGAGAAGGGTGTTTCCCCGATTGAGTTTCATCGGCCGGATGATTTGGTGGAGATTATTGAGAGGATAAGCAGGAAGTCGGTTGGAGAGTAAAGGGAGTATGGTGTTTTGGGATGATTTAGTGACCAAATTAGTGACCGCTGTTACGGAAAAAAATTTGAGTGTTATTTGATGTTTGTCCTAATTTTAAGTCAGGATTAAATGTCGTGATGTTTCCTCCTTGATATCTTTTGAACTATAAAACTGGTTATTATTAAAGATATATATTACCATTATACTGTCAAATAGCTATATCCTTTAGGTACGAGGCTACAGACCCAAGAAGTCTAAAAACAGCTATTTTATGAATATATAGAAGATAAAAATGAATGACAAATAAGAGAAGGTAAAATTTATACCTTCTCTTATTTTTAATACAATAATCCTCGGATCTAGGATTTATATTTTTTTCGTAAGCTCCAAATGAAAGTCCCCAACCTGGTTCTCTTTGTACAGATCAGTAACAGAGGTATAGTATTTCGAGATGGTCCCTTCAAATTCCAGCTCTCTTTCCGGCACTTTTACATGAAATTCGCCTTTATACAGCAAGGTGGTGATATCATGATATTCATTGGTCTTCACCTTAAAATCAAAGCTGATTTTCGGTGCTCCCGTCCCTTGAGCCACTTCTTCTTGATAGGCTGTTACCTGTATCGTTGTGTCATTTAATATAATCTCATTAACCAAATTCTATCTCTCCTTAATGTGCCTCTTAGCTAGCAGAAGCTTATTATTTATAAAGATATTACATTGTAAAGTTTGGCTGCCTCGATAATCAAGTAACCCCAGCCGCATCCGATATCAAACTGTTTTTGTCCAGGCTTTAAGTTTAACTTTTTCAAAATGTGAAGGATTTTATTCATCTGTGCCTCATACAAAGTGTCTTCAGCTGTTTTGAAATAGACGCAAGAATAGCTTAATGTATCTTCAAGCCACAAGCTATAAAAGTCATTGCCTAAATCCTATGAATAATTATATTACTCAACTAAAGAAAGGGATAATTTTATGCCTGTTTCGTCAATATGATTAGCATCTGCGTTTTTAAGTGATACATACATATGAAGTGATTCAACCTGAGAATTTCTATTAAAAATAGCGAGTACTCATTCTTAAAACTTAATCAGGAACTTTACCAGCTTGTCGTAAAGCACCTCGGCAAATCTTTACAGCCAAAAGAAATTCACTTCGTTGCTGAGCTTCCAAAACAAGGAACGGAAAGGTAATGCGCCGGGTCATCAAATCAGCTTATTTGAATAAGCCATCCGGTGATCTATCTTCACCTGAAAACCCGGATGCTTTGGAAGCTATCAGATTACTTAATAAAGGGACGGTTACTCCTTAAAAGAAGAATGATATCTTTATAGTGTCTAGACGTGTACTGGAATCCTCCAACGATTTGGAGGAAAATCCAGTACACGTTTTGTTTTTTTACCCTTATCACACAGGGAAAGATAGTTATTTTTTGATACAAATTCATCACCGGATTAAAATTTGAGCAGTGATTTTACAAAAATTAGACAAAGGTTCTATCAAATGCTTGTCTTCCTTCATAGCATGAAGAAAGGTTTCAATCCACATGGATTATAAGTTGAAACCAGCCTGGCTCTCGCAGGCAGAAATGCCCGATTTATTTATATGAACAGGGTATTCTGCTCTTGAATGCCGGATAAACAAAGGGAGATGAGAGGTTTGTCAAAATTTCATTTAATACCCTTCCATGTCGAAGGAGTTAGTAAAAACATGTCTGAAATTCCACCAGGAATCAGACTGATTCGAGCGCCATCTATTTGGAAAGAAGGATGGAAGGGAGAAAATATTGTGATAGCTGTTTTAGACACAGGCTGCCAAATGGATCATCCTGATTTAACTGGGCAAATCATTGATGGTTACAATTTTACAAGCGATTATAATCGAGATCATGCCAATTATTCTGATAATAATGGACATGGGACTCATGTATGCGGAACGATAGCAGCGTCGGAGAATGGTTCTGGGGTTGTAGGTGCAGCACCCAAAGCAAAATTGCTTGTGTTGAAAGTATTAACTGGGTCAGGAGAAGGCGAAACGGAACATATTACTTCCGCTATTAACTATGCAATTAAATGGACGGGTCCCCAAGGGGAAAAGGTAAGAATTATTTCCATGTCATTAGGCGGGTCAGATAACAATCCTTCCTTACATTCTGCTATCAAAAAAGCTGTACAAAATAATATGATCGTCGTATGCGCAGCAGGAAACGAAGGGGATGGAAATTCACAATCCAATGAATACAATTATCCAGGTGCGTATCAAGAAGTAGTCGAAGTAGGTTCTGTTAACTTACTTCGGCGCCACTCAGGATTTAGTAATTCTAATAGTGAATTGGACTTAGTAGCTCCTGGGGAACAAATTGTATCAGCCTACCCTGGTAATCAATATGCTACTTTATCAGGTACATCAATGGCTGTCCCACACGTATCAGGTGCGCTGGCCCTGCTGATAGAAAAATATGAAAAAAAACGGAACCTACCTTTATCCGAACCAGAGATTTTTAAACAGCTTATAAAAAATACAGTTCCCTTAGGCTATTCAAAGTCAGAAGAAGGAAATGGAATGCTAAAACTGAACCATCAAAAATCGCAAAAATTACGTAAGATCCTTGGACCTTGGAATGCTTAGTGGTATGGACCAATTGGAGCAAAAGTAAGTAATTCCATTGAAAACACTTCTAAACCACTATCGCTGATTAATTGGATTGCAATATTTTGTATCTGATTACTAACTTATAATAAATATATGCAATAATGTAAGCGGTAAAATAGCTGAGTGCTGTCCAAAGTATATTCCATCCGTTCCTATATATTACTTCACCTGCCAAAACTCCAAAAAACTCTATCAATGTGGTGAAACCTGTAAAAATCAAAAATGCAGCTAACATATTTAACTTATGATAGTGAATAGAACCTATAAACAAACATCCTAGAGTAGGAAAAAGTCCCAAATTAAAAGGAAGAGCAGACAAAGATAATTCATTAAAGGTATGTTTTAATTTCCAAAAATAATTAAAACCCCAATCATTAATCAATAAAGCTGCTGTTATTCCAATGGGATAAAAAATAATTATAAACTTTGGGATTTTTAGATAAAGGTAAAAAACCAAAATGCATGGCAGAATAAATCCAACAATTAGGTACTGAAGCATGTATTTCTCCTCTCGAGTATCAAATGCTTAAATGACTATAAACAGTATTCACTACATTAAGTAGAAATAAAACATTGATGTAAAGGGTAATAAAAGTGGCTTTCCGTCCCAATACATTAATGTTTTTCATTGGCTGGAAATACATTCACTTCCTTTCATGCTTTAAAAACATGAAAGGGCAGACTTTACCTGATGAAAGCCTTGCCCAATTGCTGCTCGTTTTTGAAACCATGGCTAAGGCTGCTGAACAAGGCAGACAGCCCATTATAAAAAAAAGGCCCGGATTTAAAAGAATTTCCGAAGATACAAAAGGAGATCATTTCCCACAGATAGCTCTTCAATTATCCCCAGATCATGCGGGATAAAAAAGAGGATAGAAAGCTCTAAAAACAGGACGCCCTCCCGGCATCCTGTTATTTGGTTTGATTTAATTCGGTACTTCCAAAATGTTTTTGTCCCTTTACCGACTAGCCGATTGAATTCTCAATCGTACCACCTACAGATTGAGCCCATTCTTCTATGCGGAAAAGTCCAACCCCTAGGAGCCCTCCTTAGGTGCAAAGTCGTTTCTTACTTCTCTCTTAATCGCAGGCTTTCAATCTCCATCCTCTTGGACGTTTCAAGCTGGATCGTTTCCCCTTTAGTAAATTCGATTTTCTTCTTAAAGAGTGGCCCATCATATACAAATGTATGGTATTCCCCTGCCTCCCCCATTGGGCAAACAGCTTCTCTTTGAATATCAGTGAAAAACTCCTCATCTACTTCACGGCCAAGCCATGAGTCTGCCAATTTCTCTTCCCGGATACGGATAACGGTTGCCTGATAACCCGAGTTTACGAATATCTGCAGGGCGCTTAAAGCCTCGCTTTCCTGCATCCATAGCGGATAAATGGCTTCCAATCCGATTTCCCTGCAGACGTCTTCGCCCCAATCCCGATGCTCTTGTAAGTATAAATCACCAAAAGCTGCAGCATTCAATCCATATATATTCTTTAAAGCTACAAGAGCCTTTTTTACGTCTTCTGTATAGCTTTTAAAGGAACAGCCGATGAATTCCACCGGGATGCCAAGGGCTTTAGCTTGAAGTTTAATAGATTCCGCTTTTTCTCCATGTCCAAAAGTTCTGCCGTCAATATCCTCGGGCAGCGTGGTAAATAGGCACTTTACTGAATGACCCTGTTCTATTAATCTATGCAGCGCGATACATCCGTCTTTACCACCGCTCCAGGAAATTGCTATATTCATCATATTTTTGTTCCTCCTTGATCATTTTATCTATATATACGTTAGAATAAAGAAAACAAGATGGTGATTACTATGTATGTAAAAAAAATGCTGCATCAGCTTGCTGTCGCTGTAAATTCAGCGATAGACATGCTTGAACAGACTCCCGATGAGCTGCTTGATTGGAGGCCAGCAGAGAATAAAAGGCCGATCAGGGATATGTTTGTCCATCTCGCTGTCCTTTGCAAAGCTGACTACTATATTATGGAAGGGTACTCTCAAGAAGATATGTCGGAGTTTTACACTCAGGCACAGCCTTTTACCAAGCAAGACATCAAGGGATATATGAGAGATAGTTTTTCATTTCTAAATGAAAAAGTAAATAACTTCACAGAAAGCCAATTGAGAGAAGAGAAGCCTTCCTATTGGGGCATAGTGTATACACGTTTTGAATGGCTTCTGGAGATACTATCTCACTATTACCACCACCGGGGACAGATCCATGCTCTGTTGACTGTAAACGGCTGCAGCATTGATGTTAAGCTGTTTGAATGAGTAAAAAGCCTGCTTGTTCGCAGGCTTATTTCCACCATTCATCCAATACATTGATGGACGGATTACGTTTATGCTCCGTTTTCAAATACCAGCCTTCAATTTTTGCAGCTGCTTCTTCCCTTATTTCTTTGCCCTCCAAATAATCATCGATTTCATCGTAGGACACACCAAGCGCCACTTCATCCGGGATCAGCGGCTTATCGTCCTCTAAATCAGCAGTTGGTATTTTTAGATAAAGTCTCTCAGGCACACCGACAAATTTCAGGATTGCCCTTCCCTGTCTCTTATTTAGACGGAATAACGGCACCAAGTCTGCTGCGCCGTCGCCGTGCTTCGTGAAAAACCCTGTGATTGCCTCGGCTGCGTGGTCCGTTCCCAGTACAACCCCATGATACATGCCGGCAAGGTCATATTGCACTTTCATCCGTTCTCTTGCTTTTACATTCCCTTTAAGGAAATTTGACAGTTCTTCTCCTGTCGCTTCCTCTACAGCCCGGACACTTGCATCGACGGCCGGTTTGATGTTTACCGTTACAGTCCGGCTCGGATTCATGAATTCTAACGCTTGCTGGCGGTCTGCTTCGTCTATCTGAACACCATATGGAAGACTGACTGCAATAAATTGGTATTCATTATTTCCTTTTTCTTCATTTAATTCATTTACTGCAGTTTGGGCCATATAGCCGCCTAATGTCGAATCCTGGCCACCCGAAATTCCTAATACAAGGCTTTTTAACATAGAATATCGTGTAAGATAATCCTTTAAAAAATCAACACTTCTTCTGAACTCTGTTTCCGGGTCGATAGAAGGCTGTGCAAGCAATGTTTCGATGATTTGCTTTTGTAATGGGCGCATTTGCAACTCCCTCTCTTTCGTTTTTGTTTTTCCTGTGTTACACCTGTTTTTTCATTGCTTCTACTTTTTGTTTTACTTCTTCAATGTTCCTCATTTTATTTTCCCAGCATTTTTGGCTTAAGTCGACCGGATACTCTTCTGGATTCAGCGCACGCTTATACTCAGGCCACAACAGGCAAAGATTGTTCTTTGCGTATTGCCGAATTTCTTCCATGTCGGGGGAATCGTATACTAAACGGCCGTTAGTAAAAATGTCCTCCTGGAGGTCTACTGCTTTAAAATCGGTGACATCTTTACTCAAAAAAGTATGGACCGGATGGAACATTTTCAGCTTTTCTTCCTCGTCCGGCATTTCGTCTTCCATCGCAATATAATCTCCCTCTGAGTGCTTATTCTCACGATTGATAATGCGATATACCCTTTTTAAGCCAGGTGTCGAGACTTTTTCAGGATTGGCAGAAATCTTGATCGTATCCACCATATTCCCTTTTTCATCCTCGATTGAAACCAATTTATAAACGGCACCAAGCGCTGGCTGGTCATAGGCTGTAATCAATTTTGTACCAATGCCCCAAATATCGATTTGTGCCCCCTGGGCTTTCAGATTGATAATCGTATATTCATCTAAATCGTTGGAAGCGACAATTTTTGTTTCTGTAAAACCGGCTTCATCGAGCATCTTTCTCGTTTCTTTTGACAAATAGGCTAGGTCTCCACTATCGAGGCGGATTCCTTTAAAATTGATCTTATCGCCAAGCTCTTTTGCCACACGGATCGCATTCGGTACGCCTGAACGCAGCGTATCATAGGTATCGACGAGGAATACACAATCTTTGTGAGAGCTAGCATATTTATGGAAGGCTATGTATTCATCTTTATAAGCCTGGATCAATGCATGGGCGTGGGTTCCCGATACCGGTATTCCAAACAACTTACCGGCACGGACGTTGCTCGTGGCATCAAATCCGGCAATATAAGCGGCACGCGCTCCCCAGATGGCCGCATCCATTTCCTGGGCGCGGCGGCTGCCGAATTCCAATGCCGACTCATCACTGAGCACCTGCTTGATCCGTGATGCTTTTGTTGCGACAAGAGTTTGATAATTGATTATGTTCAACAGGGCCGTCTCAATTAACTGTGCCTCCCCAAGCGGCGCTTCCACACGCAGAATGGGCTCATTGCCGAACACCAATTCTCCTTCTTTCATACAGCGAATATTTCCGGTAAAGCGAAGCTCCCGTAAATACTGCAAAAAGTTCGCTTCATATCCTAAATCATCACTCAGATATTGAATATCTGTCTCGGAAAAATGGAAATTACTAAGATAATGAATAATTTTTTCGAGTCCTGCAAAAATGGCATATCCGCTGCTAAATGGCAGCTTTCTAAAAAACAATTCAAAAACGGCTGTACGGTTATGTATATCGTCCTCCCAATACGTTTGCGTCATGTTGATTTGATATAGATCAGTATGAAGACCGTGGCTATCATCTACATATTTAGGGTACATTTTCTTTTTCCTCCGGTTTTAATAAGGAGCTTATAATGTGAAGCTCTCAGACGTTACTATGTTCACTTTATATTGGTTCCTTAAACGATTAAATTCTTCCGCTGTGACTTTTTCGAAGCCTGGGATGGGAGACATACAATCCTCCAATAAAAAGATTCTCGAGGTAATTTCCCTGTTGTCTGCGTAATGTTCGGCGATTTGTTTTACCGATTCCAAGACACAGTGGGATTTTGCTTCTCCGGCAACGATAATTTTGTCATAAGTCTTCAAGGATTCTAAAAACTGGTGATTGCAATAGTGATCACGATCATACTCCGGTTTGATAATCCCATACATTTCGCTTAATGGATCAAGTCCTTTTACGATCTTTTGTAAATTAGCATTTCTTGCAAACGAATGAAAGTGGATCATATTCGAAAATTGACTTTCTAAGGCCGCACCTGTTGTTCCCTGAATACAATGAAAAGGCCATATACATAATTGCTTTTTTCCTGACTTTTCGAGATTACGGACATATTCCAGACTTTCTTCATATTTTTCTGCCGGTGTCCATTTACCTCCCTCTACATCCTCTAAAGTAATTATTGTCAATGGCTCCGGGTGTTTGCCGCTTCCGTCAACCCACCAGAATGGATGGAATATTTGCTTTGGCTGGTGGGTGTCAATGGAAACTGCTATGGTCGTTATTTTTTCTAAATTGTGATAAATAAACTTTGTTGCATTCTCAATATCGCGATGTGAATGAGGAACACCGAGCTCACCATTTTCCATAAAATCGTTTTGGAAATCAATCCCCACGAACAATACTCTTTCAGTATCCGCGGCGGACGGTGGAAAGCTCTCTGATCTTGCAAACGCTGACAAATCATTGATTTTCTCGGGATTTCGTCCGCCGATGGCCTGTACATCAACAATCTTTTCAAAACTTGTTTTCATAGTATCCCCCCATTTTTAGCGAACCATTAATGGTAAATCGAATCTAAAGTCTCATTTTTATTAAACCGATAGAGTTGGGATAGCCTAAAAGAATTGCGATTTGTTTTTTTAGGCATTTCTTTTTTAATCATATCATACGCCTCGTGGATGATTCGCTCATGATCAAAATTACTAATTAACTTACACCCAATTATTTATAATTTCAACTACTTTGCATCAAAAATGTAAAGAAAACTCGCCGATTGCCGAGCCCCTAAAGGCGAAGACAGAGGCGTAGTTGCACTTATGCAAATAGGAAGTTTAAACTTTTTTATTTGCAAAAAAAAAGCCAATCCTGGCAATATGGAAAGGATTGGCCTGAAATACTATGTATCTACATATATGAATCTTTCAGGATATATCCTTCCGTCTTGCTTGCCGCCAGGATTGGCCATTCCTTTATACCGGATACACTCCATGTTTACGGGTTGTGAAGGTTTGCTGCTTAGATATATAAGCATCGAACCTGCTGATTAGTTCACTGCGAAGATCGTCCGGCTGGACAATTTGGTCGATGATCATCTCTGATGCGAGCCGATAAATATCGATGTCCTTTTTGTATTCTTCACGTTTTAACTCGATAAAAGCATTGCGCTCTTCTGGAGGCAGCTCCTTGATTTTATTAGCGTATACCGCATTGACCGCAGCTTCCGGCCCCATGACTGCAATCGATGCCGTTGGCAGTGCAAGGCAGCAGTCGGGTTCAAATGCCGGGCCCGCCATGGCATAAAGCCCAGCTCCATATGCCTTTCTGACGACGACTGAAATTTTCGGCACAGTCGCTTCACTCATCGCCGAAATCATCTTTGCTCCGTGGCGGATGATGCCGGCCTGTTCCACTTTCGTGCCTATCATAAAGCCCGGAATATCCGCCAAAAACAGCAGCGGAATATGGAAAGCATCGCAAAGCGTAATAAACTTCGCTGCCTTATCGGCTGAGTCATGGAACAAGACGCCGCCTTTGACACGGGGCTGATTGGCGATGATCCCGATTGACCTTCCGTTTAACCGGGCAAGTCCAGTTACTAGTTCTGGTGCGAATAATTTCTTGATTTCGCAAAATGAGCCCTCATCGATGATCCGGGCAATGAAGTCATGCATATTAAAAGGGGCGTTTTGGTTAGCCGGAAGCAAATCCGCAATCGATTTTTCAAATTCTTCAGGAAGCTGCGGTTCTTTCACGGAAGGTTTTTCCTGGAAATTGGCTGGGAAATAAGTAAGATAACGGCGGGCAAATTCAATCGCCTCCTGTTCCGATTTCGCGAGCACATCACCGCATCCGGAAACGGAACAATGCATTTTCGCTCCGCCCATCTCCTCTTCAGTTACCTTTTCACCGATTACCATCTCAGCCATCCTCGGTGATCCAAGATACATCGAGGCATTACCTTCGACCATAACAACGATGTCACAGAAAGCCGGGATATAAGCTCCACCGGCCGCAGAAGGGCCGAATAGCAGGCAAATTTGCGGAATCTTGCCGGAAAGCTTCACTTGATTATAAAAGATTCTGCCGGCTCCCCTTCTTCCCGGAAACATTTCAACCTGGTCGGTGATGCGTGCTCCGGCTGAGTCGACTAGATACAGCAATGGTACCTGTAGTTTTTCCGCCGTTTCCTGAATACGGATGATCTTTTCAACGGTTCTGGCTCCCCATGAACCTGCTTTTACCGTTGAGTCGTTTGCCATCACACAGACTGTCTGGCCGTTGATTTTACCAAGTCCCGTAACGACACCGTCCGCCGGCAGACCTTCGTTCATACAATTGGCAAAAAAAGCATCTTCTATTTCGATCCCTTCATCGAATAACAGGTGCAATCTTTCACGGACGAACAGTTTCCCTTTTTCCGTATTTTTTTCGTGATATTTTTCCAAGCCGCCTTTTTTTATCGTTTCAACGGTTTCATTGAGTTTTTCCTTTAATGGCATGTGCGAGCCTCCTCCTTACAATCATTCATTTGCCTGCAAAAATTGGTTTTCTTTTTTCTTTAAAAGCATTAAGGCCTTCCAGTCTGTCGTTTGTATGAATTGTCATGCCATAACAAAGTTCTTCCATTTTCAACCCCGTAGCAAGGTCTGTCTCCACCCCTTGGTTTATCGCTTCTTTTGCAGCCTGCAGGGCAATTGGTGCATTACGGGCGATTTCATTCGCTAATGAAATCGCTTCAGTCAGCAACTGGTTTCTTTCTGAAGTTTTACTGATTAATCCAAGTCGCTCTGCTTCAAAGGCGTCAATTCTTCGCGCTGTAAAGATGAGTTCTTTCGCTTTTGCTATACCGATAAGTCGTGGCAGCCGTTGGGTCCCGCCTGCACCGGGAATAATCCCGAGTGATGTTTCGGTAAGACCCATTTTGGCCGTTTCTGCTGCGATACGAATATCGCAGGCAAGCGCCAGCTCAAGCCCGCCCCCGAATGCCGAGCCGTTTATAGCGGCAATGACAGGCTGAGGCAGCCCTTCCACTGCTGAAATTGTATGTCCGATTAATCTGACTGCCTTTTTCACTTCCGGCTCGTTCATGCTAACGCGTTCTTTTAGATCAGCCCCGGCACAAAATGCTTTTTCACCTGCGCCGGTGAGGATGACGCACCTTAATGAATGGTCATATCGAAGCTGACTAAGAACATCGTCAAGCTCATTTAACATCTCCAGTGATAATGCATTGGCGGCTTCGGGCCGGTTCAGTGTTACAATCGCAATGCCTGAAATATCTCTATTAAGTTCGATAACAGACGACATAGGAACACTCCTTTATTACCTTCTACTCAATGATCGCTAATACATCGCCTTCATTCACAAAATCGCTTTCATTTACCTTTATTTCTTTGACTGTGCCATCCGCTTCTGCGGCAATGGGTATTTCCATTTTCATTGATTCCAGAATGACGATGTCCTGACCTTCCGTAACGGTCTCTCCTGCTGATACTGCGATTTTCCATACGCTTCCGGCCATGCTTGCTTTTATTTCTGCCATGTCGTTTCCTCCCGATCTACGATGTTGGTAATTGTGTTTTTTTGTAATGCTTTTCAATAAAATCTGTCGTTGTTTCTCCCTGCTTAAATGCTTTATAAGAAAGGATCTCGCTAAGCATTGGAATATTTGTCTTAATTCCCTCCACCTTATATGCCGTAAGGGCGGCCTGCATCCGATCGATTGCTTCATTCCTTGTAGAACCTTTGACTACCAGTTTGGCAATCATCGGATCATAAAAAGGCGTTACCGACGAACTTTCATTCACCGCCAATTCATGGCGAATCCCTTCTCCTTGAGGCAGGTGTAACGCGGTAATCTTCCCCGGTGAAGGGTAGAAGGTCTTCGGATCTTCGGCATAAATCCGCGCTTCAATGGCGTGCCCTTCTCGTTTAATCTCATTCTGTTTGAGAGAAAGACCAAGACCTGCGGCAATCTGAATTTGCAGTTCAACCAAATCAAGGCCCGTAATTTCTTCTGTTACCGGATGTTCAACCTGAAGCCGGGTATTCATTTCCAAAAAGAAGAAATTTTTATCTTTATCCACTAAAAACTCAATGGTGCCGGCATTACTGTAGCCGATTGCCTTGACAGCTTTCACGGCAGCTTCCCCCATCTTCTTTCTTGTCACTTCATCCAGGAAAGCGGAAGGGGCTTCCTCGATCACCTTTTGGTGCCGCCTTTGGATTGAGCATTCGCGTTCCCAAAGATACACAGCCTGGCCTGCACCATCGGCGAGAATTTGGATTTCAATATGCCTTGGCTGTTCAATCAGCTTTTCAATGAACATATCTCCGTTGCCAAAGAACATTTGCGCCCGCTTCTGGTTCCCGTCATATGCCTTGAGGAGCTCTTCGCCGTTGTGGACGGCCTGCATGCCGATCCCGCCGCCTCCAGCCGATGCTTTTAACATGATCGGGTAACCAATTCTTTCGGCTTCGAGCAACGCTTCTTCTTTACCGGCCAGCGGTCTGGAAAGCCCCGGCACTAACGGCAGGCCGGCTTTCTCCATCATTTTTCTTGCTTCTACTTTATTGCCCATTTTCCGGATGACATCAGAATCGGGGCCAATGAAGGAAATGCCCTCCCTGTTACAGCGATTGGCAAACTCGCCATTTTCACTTAAAAATCCATAACCCGGATGAATCGCATCACAGCGGGTCTCCCTTGCGATTTCAATGATCTTCTCTACGTTTAAATAGCTTTCATTTACTCTCGGCCCTCCCAGGAGGTAAGCTTCATCTGCCATGGTTGTAAACGGTGCATCTTTATCGGCTTCAGAGTATACGGCAACAGAGATTATCCCCATACTTTTACAGGTCCGAATCACCCTGGCGGCTATTTCCCCCCGATTGGCAATCAGAATCTTTTTAAACATATAAAACCCTCCCTAATGTGGCGTCTCAGTTAACAGACCAAGCGATTGTTCACGAAGCTTATATTTTTGGATCTTGCCTGATGCTGTCATGGGATATTGGTCTGTAAATTGAATATAACGCGGGATTTTATGCCTGGAAATCTTACCATTGCAATATGCTTTAATTGCTTCCGGAGTAATATTTCCAGCTTCTTTCGGGATGATCCAGGCCATCACTTCTTCCCCGAACCTTTCATCAGGTACACCGATTATTTGAACGTCAAGAACAGCAGGATGCTGGTAGAGAAACTCTTCCACTTCACGAGGATAGATATTCTCGCCGCCGCGGATGATCATGTCTTTCAGCCGTCCGGTAATTTTACAGTAGCCGTTTTCATCCATGATAGCCAGATCACCGGTATGCAGCCAGCCTTCTTCATCAATCGCTTCCCTGGTTGCATCCGGATTGTTATAGTAGCCTTTCATGACATGATAGCCCCTTGTGCATAATTCACCCTGCACACCACGCGCAAGCTCACTGGATGTTCCCGGTTCGACGATTTTAACTTCAACATTCGGAAGCGCCCGCCCGACAGAGGATACACGCAATTCAATCGGGTCATCAGTCCGCGTCTGGGTAATTCCTGGTGATGATTCAGTCTGGCCGTATACAATCGTGATCTCCGAGGCACCCATCGTTTCTACGACGTTTTTCATAACCTCAATCGGACAGTTCGAGCCTGCCATAATTCCTGTCCGCAGCGAACTGACATTGTATGTGTCAAAGTCGGGAAGGTTTAATTCAGCGATAAACATCGTCGGCACGCCGTGAAGCGCTGTACATTTTTCAGCCTCTACAATCCGCAGCACCTTCTCAGGGTTGAATTCTTCAAGCGGGATCATCGCTGCTCCTACTGATACACATGCCATTGTACCGAGCACGCAGCCAAAGCAGTGGAAAAACGGGACTGGTATGCACATCCGATCTTTTGCAGTCAGCTTCATACACGCAGCAATGTTATAACCGTTATTGACCAGGTTGGAGTGCGTCAACATCACGCCTTTCGGGAAGCCAGTCGTACCTGATGTATATTGCATATTGATTACATCATCCGGATCCATGGATTCCATCCTGGCATCAAGCATTTCTTCCGAAACATTATCTATGCCCTCCATGACATCCTCCCAGGAAAAAGTGCCAGGATAGCGCTTTTTGCCCAGAACGATGACATTTTTCAATTTTGGCAGTTTTTTAGATTGTAGTTTCCCAGGCTCACACGTTTTTAATTCAGGAACGATTTCGTAAAGCGTTTCGATGTAGGAATGATCCTTACATTGTTCCATTAAAATGATCGTCGAAGTATCAGATTGGTTCAACAAGTACTCCAATTCAGAGGCGCGGTAATTTGTGTTGACTGTGACAAGGACGGCACCCATTTTAGCGGTGGAAAATTGAGTGATTAGCCATTCGGGCTTATTTGTTGCCCAAATTGAAATATGGTCTCCTTTATCAATCCCAAGCGACATGAATCCCCGTGCTGCTTCGCGGCAAACTTTTTCAAATTCGTTATACGTATAGCGCAAACCTAAATCATGGTACACGACAGCTTCTTTTTCTCCCTCGTTCCTGGCCGTTTGTTCCAAAAGCTTCCCAACAGTAACATGCAATAATTCAGACATTTGATTCCTCCCAAAATTGATTGTTGGATGAACACTTTAGGCTGATTCCCGAAGATGTGAGGCGTTCGGATTGATTGTTTAACACCCCAGTTGTCTAGCAATTACAATTCTCTGAATCTCTGAAGTTCCCTCACCGATTTCCAGCAATTTGGCATCCCGTAAAAAGCGTTCGACTTCATATTCACGCATATATCCCGATCCTCCATGAATTTGAATCGCCTGGTTGCAAACCCGGAAGGCCATTTCGCTGGCATAAAGCTTGGCATAGGCTGATTCTTTCGTAAAAGGCTTCTTGTTATCCTTCAGCCAGGCTGCTTTATACACCATGTTCCTGGCAAGCTCGATCTCCATGGCCATGTCAGCCAGCTTAAATTGAATCGCCTGAAAATTGGAGATTGGCTGCCCGAATTGCTGCCGTTCTTTGGAAAAGATCAGTGCGCGCTCAAACGCCGCCTGTGCCAGGCCAACCGCTAGAGCGGCAATCGAAATCCGCCCGCCATCAAGCGTATATAAAAATTGTTTGAAGCCTTGTTGCGGGTCTCCTAATATATTCTCCTTTGGAACACGGACATCCTCTAAAATAATTTCGCATGTATTGGAAGCGCGCACGCCCATTTTTTCGTAGTTGCTTTTGATCGTAAGGCCTGGGGTATTTGTCGGGACGATAAAGGCAGAGATGATATTTTTGCCGCGTTCGTTTTTTCCTGAAACAGCTGTGACCGTGATGGTTTCTGAATAGGAGGCATTGGTGATCCAGCATTTCTCGCCATTTATTACGTACTCATCACCGTCGAGGACTGCCTGTGTCCTCGTGCCGCCCGCATCACTTCCGGCATTGGGCTCTGTCAAACCAAATGCTCCAAGTGTTTCCCCCTTTACTATCGGAACCAAGTACTTTTGCTTTTGTTCCTCTGTCCCGAAATAATAGAGCGGGCTCGCACCGAGGGAGACGGCTGCCGCATAGCTTAAACCAGTACCGCCGCACGCCTTGCCGATTTCCTCCACTGCGATAGCATAGGAAACCGTATCGCCGCCGGAACCGCCGTATTCTTCCGGAAATGGGATTCCAAGCAAGCCCAGCTCCCCAATCTTCTTGAACACATCTTCCGCAAATTGCGAGTTTTCATCCAGTTCAATCGCAATCGGCTTAATTTCCTTGTCTGCAAATTCACGGACCATTTCCTTAATCATTTGCTGTTCTTTAGACAGTTCAAAATCCATAAAAAGCCTCCTCAAAAACATATTTTTAGGCACTGAGACCGACTGGTTGGTCTGTCAAGTATAAATGTAAGCGCTTTACTTTTTACTCGCTGTTAAGTGGTTTTCCAAAAAGTATTCTTTGAATCTAGCATCTTTCTTTGTCTGCTCTGTTAGTAGTGAATGTAAAATAAGGTCTACATAAATGTCTGCGATTTCTTCAATTGTCTTTTCCCCATCTTTTTTGTACCATTTATAGGACCAGTTCACCATTCCTAAAATGGACATGACGGTAATTTCAACAGGCAGTTCAGAACGGAATTCTCTCTTTTCAATCCCTTCCCTGATTACATCAAAAAGTACCGCCTTGTAGGATTGCCGCTTTTCCTTGATGGCATCAACATATTGAGGTTTTAAATAGATGCTTTCCTGATAGAATACAGAAATATGGGGTTTATAAATATCAAAAACTTTTACAAATGATTTGATGATCTTCTGCATTTTTTCTGTAGGATGATCGTTGGTTTCAATGGTTTCTTTAGCCTTCGTTAAAACATATGAAATAAAATAGTCATGGATGACAAAGAGAAGCTCATCCTTTGATTGGAAATGATGATAAAAGCCTCCCTTCGACGTTCCGCTTTCACTCACAATCTGGTTGACTGTGACACCATGAAATCCGTGCTGTTCGAATAGGGTAAGTGATGTTTCAATAATGCGGTCTTTTAAATCCATCCGTAATGCATCCACTCCTTAGAATCCCCTTTTGAAAGCGCTATCAAATCCTATTTCAATTCTGATTCTAACAAAACTTTCGGAATTGTCAATTGTAAATACAATGAGCTGATTCACGATACTTCTGAATCAGCTCACTCATCGATTAAGCATATTGCTATTATTTGTTTTCTTTATGACCAGAGGTTGTCTCAAAATCGGTAAAGGCCTTCGTCTTTGTCAAAAGCAATTCCCACTTTCCTTTTCGGTAAACCCATTCCGAAGATACATCAGCCAGACCATCGGCGTGATAAGCACCGCTTACTCGTTGAATGCCTTTCAGCCCCTGGCCAAGGCCTTGAATGTCAGTAATATTCAATACTGAATAAGGGTCAACCATGACTTCAGTCGGTTCGTTTAACTTTCCATTGAGTTGATATAACCCGATTCTTTCGTAATCCTTCTTTCTGTCACTCACATCCAAAGTGATTGTTTTCTGCAAAGGAACTGAAATAGCTGCCTTATAGTTGTCCAAAAATTGGCCTGTTATCGCTACAGGAGGCGGCACAGTCAAGTCAAAAGCTTTATCATTGAGAAATGTGTAGGCATAACTGTTAACAAGACCGCCGCTGGACCCTGTCGGAATCGTGATGAATACGTCATCCACACCATCCCGGTTGAAATCAGCAAACTGGAGCTTCGGCTCGTACCCGGCATCCAGAGAAACACTAACTTTTTGGGCCTTCCCTCCATTGACAACAAGCTTGATTTCCTTTAAAAATTTACTACCTTGCTCATAGGGAACTCCTTTAATTGAAATGCTATCCACTTTTCCATCCCCGGTCACGTCTAGTGCTTTCGTTACAATTGTTTGGGCATCTTGTGTTGGAGTTTTCCCAGCGGCAACTGCCTGATAACTAAATAAGACACATGAAAAGATGAATAGAAACTTCAATAAACTGTCTGGCCTTCTACCTGTTTTCATCTTCTATTCCTTCTTTCGTTTCTTTTTTTCTTATTATTTCCAAGTGAAAAGAAATTATTGGAGGTTTCTACTATCTTTGCAAAAGAAAAACTGTCCAAAAGCCTAAGCTGACTATTGCGACAGACCCTAAACGGAATAAAAGACCATAAAAAGGACCAAATCTATTCGATTTGGTCCTTTTTATCTGTTATTAAGATTCCGGGGTTCCACTGCTTTCCTCGATGCCGATTTTCCAGGTTTCCTTCGCTTTGCCGCTTTCGGTTTCATCAAGGACAAAGGAGCCATTCGTATAACGGTCATTGAATCGTAATGACGAAACATGTATTGTTTCAATCGTTCCTTTTTCGGATTCTATGAAAATCGAATCAGTCATTAAGGCCGTTTCAAAACCGACCACACGGTGTGGATTGGATTTTAATTCTCGTAAAACAACTACACCGCGTTTGGCACGATTTGATTTTTCAAACTCAGAGAGCTTCATTTTCTTAATCGCTCCCCGCTGGGTCACAATTATGATGGCTTCTACGCTTTGTTTATCCAAAATCTTTCCACCTATGACAAAATCATCATCTTTTAAGTTAATGCCCTTGACTCCGGCAGCTCGAGCACCGACGATGCCTACTTCCTCTTCGCCAAACCACAGCGCATACCCGAAGTTCGTTACCAGGAAGATGTCACCGTGCCCATTTGTTAAATGGGCATCAACAAGCTCATCGTCACCTTTTAGATTAAGCGCAACAAGCGGCTTGGAATAGCGCTGTGCTTTGTAGGAAAGAAGCTCGGTTTTCTTGACCATGCCGTTTCTTGTCGTAAACAATAAATAGCTTGGCTGTTCAAAATCCTTTATCGGAATTGCTTTGACAATTTGCTCATCACGGTCAATCGGAATGATATTCGCAATATGCTGGCCTGTTTCCTTCCAGCGGATATCAGGAAGCTGGTGTACAGGGCAATACAAATAATTCCCTTTATTTGTGAACAGTAAGATGACATCCGTTGTGTTAATTTCAAACTTTTGCAAAAGGCGATCCGAATCCTTCATGCCAAAGTCAAGGCCGCCGGATGCGGCATAAGATCGAAGCGAAGTGCGTTTGACATAGCCTTCCTTCGTAACGGTTACCATCACATCTTCACTCGCGATGAGTACCTCAAGATTTATCTTAATTTCTTCGATTTTTTCGACAATCACAGAGCGGCGTACATCATTGAACTCTTTTTTAACCTGTTTCAGCTCTTTTTTGATTACCTGAAAAAGCACTTTATCACTTTCTAGAATGTTACTCAGCCCGGTAATTTTCTTATTTAATTCCTCGGCTTCCGCCTGCAGGGCTGTAATATCTGTATTCGTTAAACGGTATAGCTGCAATGAAACGATCGCTTCTGCCTGCGGTTCGGTAAACTGGAACTTTATCATCAGATTATCCTTTGCGTCACGCTTATCCTTTGAAGAACGGATGGTACTGATGACTTCGTCCAGAATTGACAGGGCCTTCATTAAGCCGTCAACGATATGGGACCGGTCACGCGCTTTTTGCAATTCAAAACGGGAGCGGTTGATGATGACTTCCCTGCGGTGTCCGATATATGCATCGAGCATCTTGGGAAGGCTCATTAAAGTCGGCCGCTTTTTATGAATGGCAATCATGTTGAAATTATAAGGCACCTGCAAATCGGTATTTTTGTATAAATAATTCAGGACACCATTTGCATCTGCTTCTTTTTTCAATTCGATGGCAATTCTGAGGCCTGTCCGGTCTGTTTCATCGCGTACCTCAGCAATTCCTTCCAACTTGCGGTCAATACGGAGCTCATCGATTTTTTTGACAAGATTGGCTTTATTCACCTCAAAAGGAATCTCGGTAATGATAATCTGCTGCTTGCCGCCGCGGATTTCTTCCACTTCGGCCTTGCTGCGGATGATAATTTTCCCTTTTCCGGTTTCATACGCCTTTTTAATGCCCTCAACGCCCTGGATAATGCCGCCTGTCGGAAAATCGGGCCCTTTGATGACCGTCATCAGTTCATCAACTGTCGCCTCTGGCTTATCAATCCGCATAATTGCTGCATCAATAACCTCACCTAATTGATGGGGCGGAATTTCGGTTGCATAACCTGCGGAAATACCGGTTGAACCATTGACAAGCAAATTAGGATACATCGCTGGGAGAACGACAGGTTCGTTGGACGTATCATCAAAGTTCGGTATAAAATCCACAGTTCTCTTGTCGATATCACGCAATAATTCAGAAGCAATCGCAGAGAGCCTGGCCTCTGTATAACGCATCGCAGCAGGCGGATCTCCATCGACACTGCCGTTATTGCCGTGCATTTCAATCATAACCTTCCGAAGCTTCCAGTCCTGGCTCATCCGTACCATGGCCTCATAAACCGAAGAGTCTCCATGCGGATGATAGTTGCCAATTACATTCCCAACCGTTTTCGCCGCTTTCCTGAATGCTTTCTCATGCGTGTTCCCTTCCACATGCATCGCATATAAAATCCGTCTTTGCACGGGCTTCAATCCGTCCCTGGCATCTGGAAGTGCTCGTTCCTGAATGATATATTTACTGTACCGCCCGAAGCGGTCACCAATTACCTCCTCAAGAGGCAAATCACGGAAATTCTCATGTAAAGGCATAAATTACTTGCCCTCCTCTGCAACCGACATATTTTCATTATCCAAAATATTCGATTCCTCTTCGAGACCAAACGCAACATTGGCTTCAATCCACTTACGGCGCGGTTCAACCTTATCACCCATTAACGTTGTAATCCGTCTCTCGGCACGCGCTCCATCATCGATTTTGACACGGATGAGTGTTCTCGTCTCGGGATTCATTGTTGTTTCCCAGAGCTGGTCAGCGTTCATTTCGCCCAGGCCTTTGTAACGCTGAAGCATATAGCCTTTGCCGACCTTTGTCATGGCCGACTTAAGCTCATCGTCACTCCAGGAGTACTCGATGACTTCCTTTTTGCCTGCGCCTTTGCTGACTTTATATAAAGGCGGGAGGGCGATGTACACTTTCCCTGCCTCAATCAATTGTTTCATGTAGCGATAAAAGAAGGTCAGCAGCAACACCTGGATGTGGGCACCGTCCGTATCCGCATCCGTCATGATGATGACTTTATCATAATTGGTATCCTCCACGCTAAAGTCGGCCCCGACTCCGGCACCGATGGCATGAATGATTGTATTGATTTCTTCATTTTTAAAAACATCCTGGAGCTTTGCCTTTTCCGTATTGATTACCTTACCTCGCAGCGGAAGCACCGCCTGAAAGCGACGGTCGCGCCCTTGTTTTGCCGAACCGCCTGCTGAATCGCCCTCCACGAGATATAATTCGTTCTTCTGTGGATTCCTTGATTGGGCCGGCGTCAGCTTACCGGAAAGAATCGCCTCGGATTTTTTGCGCTTCTTGCCGCTCCTTGCATCCTCACGTGCTTTCCTGGCTGCTTCACGGGCTTGGAATGCCTTGATTGACTTTTTGATTAAAAGTGCCCCGGTTTCCGGATTTTCCGCAAAGAAATAGGCAAGGTGTTCTGATAGGATAGAATCAACAGCAGAGCGTGCCTCACTTGTCCCGAGTTTGCTTTTTGTCTGCCCTTCAAACTGCAGGTATTCCTCAGGAATCCTTACTGACACGATCGCGGACAAGCCTTCACGAATATCGGAGCCATCGAGGTTTTTATCCTTTTCCTTCAAAAGCCCGGCTTTTCTCGCATAATCATTAAAAGCGCGGGTCATTGCCGTCTTAGCACCGATTTCATGCGTACCGCCGTCCTTCGTCCTGACATTATTGACAAAGCTCAGCATATTCTCCGAGTACCCATCATTAAATTGAAAAGCAAAATCCACTTCCATGTCATTTTGCTGGCCTTCAAAGCTGACAACCGAATGAAGCATGTCTTTCTCTTCATTCAAATACTCCACAAACGCTTCGATCCCATTCCCAAAATGAAAGACCTCGTGCTGCTCGTGGCGCTCATCGATAAATTCAATTTTCATTCCCTTTAGAAGAAAGGCAGATTCTCTTAAACGCTCAGATAATGTTTCATAATTATATGTCGTCGTCGAAAAGATGGACGGGTCCGGTTTAAAATGGATTTTCGTACCGGACTGGTTTGTTTTCCCCAGCTTTTCCAGTGTCGTTGCGGGCTTTCCTCCATCCTGAAATCTTTGTTCATAAACAAAACCATCACGTTTAATCGTAACAACCAGCCATTCCGACAGGGCATTTACAACCGAAGCACCGACCCCGTGCAAGCCTCCGCTTGTCTTATAGCCACCCTGGCCGAACTTGCCGCCCGCATGAAGTATCGTGAAGATTACTTCCGGGGTTGGCTTGCCAATCCTGTGTATTCCAGTAGGCATTCCCCGTCCTTTGTCTGTCACACTGATGCTGTTATCTTTATGAATCTTCACAATTATATGATCGCCGTGACCAGCTAATACTTCGTCAACTGAATTATCGACTATCTCATATACAAGATGATGCAGGCCTCTGGCATCGGTACTCCCAATATACATACCAGGCCGCTTTCTTACTGCTTCAAGCCCTTCAAGGACTTGGATGGCATCATCGTTGTATTCAAATAAATTAATGTTTCTTGCCACAGAAATTCCCCTTTCCTTGCGACACACAATTTCCGGGCCAAATCATACTGCATGAAATGACTCTATTACTTATAGCAGGCAATCATATTTCTTAACTCTTTTATCGTACAAGTATAAACGATTTGCAGAAAAAGAACAAGTGTTCGTTTGTTATTCTGCTTTCCTTCCTACCTTATATAGTTGAAAAATATTTATTTTATGTATATTAAATGGTTCTAGCCTGTTTGTGTCTATGCCTTATTGTAGCGGTATTTTTCTATTTAGCAAATATCGTTTTAAAAAACAATGTCCCTTTTTTGTATAGGGAGGGGATATTTTGGGCATTAAAAAAGGAGCCTGATTGCTCCTTTTAAAGGTTATTTTGTAAGGGCGTGTTCCACTTTTATGCAGCGGTCCATAATGACCGTGTGTCCCTTATCTTTAAGAAACTGATATGCTTCTTCGTTCTCCACTCCCAATTGCGCCCAGAAAATGTCGGCATCAATCTCATCGAATTCTTTGGCAATCTCCGGCAAGTATTCGGAGCGCCTGAATACGTCCACAATGTCGACATGCCCTTCAATTTCCTTCAGCGACGAAACAGCTTTTACGCCAAGGACTTCCTTCACAGCCGGATTCACCGGAATGATTTCATACCCATTGTCCTGCATCGCTTTGGAAACCATATAAGATGTCCGTTCAGGATTATCGGAAAGCCCGACAACGGCGATCCGTCTTGCTTTTTTCAAGATTGCACCAATCTCTTCACGGCTTGGATTTTCAATTGCCATTCTCTCATCCCCTTTTACGTATTATTTCGACCTGTTAACACTGTTACTTTTTCACTTGCATTTTTTCTTACAGAGTCCCCAGGTCGACTCATTTACTGCTTTCCTTATATACATACCCTAAATGGATAATTAAAATCGCGATTAGGAAGGTTTATCGGACAAAAAAGGTAAGTAAGGAATGGTTTTTTCTTATTTACATGATAAAATAAACTGAAACTTTCTTTAGCGAACATTTTCCCCTGTTGCTTTATAGTTCAAGTGTGCGGCGGGTACTTTATTCACCGTAAGTTGCATTAACTACATATTGAGAAAGGGCAATTTTATGATCATATTCATCATTACGATCCTGCTGGCGTATCTGGTTGGCTCTATTCCTTCAGGATTAATCATTGGCAAGGTTTTTTACAAAACCGATATCCGTGAACATGGCAGTAAAAACTTAGGCGGCACCAATACATTCCGCACCCTTGGCGTAAAGGCTGGCCTAGTCGTGACAGCGATGGATATTCTAAAAGGGACTTTGGCAACGCAGCTTCCGCTTATCATGGGTGCTGATATCCACCCACTGGCCGCGGGTGTAGCTGCAGTCTTTGGCCATATGTACCCGGTCTTCGCCGGCTTCAGAGGCGGAAAGGCAGTTGCTACGTCTGGCGGCATTTTGCTTGGTTACCACCCGCTCCTATTCTTGCTGCTGGTTTGCGTATTCTTTCTTTCATTATATTTATCAAAATATGTATCTTTATCATCGATGGTTGCAGCTGCTGTTGCTCTACTCTATACGCTGATTACCGACATTCATGATATCCCGCTGCTCATCGTGCTTTCCGTAATTGCCATCTTCATTTTTATCAGGCACCGGGCAAATATCAAACGAATCATCGATAAAACGGAGCCTAAAATCAAATGGCTATAAGAAAAAACCGGGCATTGCCCGTTTTTTCTTATACCTTCAACACAACAAATTTTTTGTTACCGAATACATCTTCACTGATATCAAGCTTTGTATTAGTGAAATAAGGTTCGTCACGCGTGTGGATCAGGATGTCAATATCCTCGAAGGTAACAACGCTATCTTCACTGAGCGGCTTCTCTTCCAGAGAAAGCTTTAGCTGTGGGCCCCCTCAGCCAATTCCCATGGACGTTCGCAAATATAATTTATCTCCCTGATCTTGCTCACTTTCGATGATAGAATGAATTTTGTCATACGCAGCGGCTGTCATCTTAATCATAAGGCAACCCTCCCTGTTAGTATTCTTCTTGCTCGAAATGAGCTTGAATATAGACACTTATAAAATAACAATCCCCTAAAACTATTGCAATTAAACAAGCCTGAACATGTCATATCATTCCAGTTGTAAATCTTTTTCTTCTATAATTTGCTCACTTTCCATACTCCAGGATTTTTTTTATGATTAACTGAAAGTCTTCCCATTGTGTCACATATCCCTCTAATTCTTTCAAACCCAATTTGGTTAAATAGTAATATTTCCTGCGCGGCCCTTCGAATGAATCCTTCCAATAGCTTTTAACCAATTCCTTTTCTTCCAGTTTCTTCAACGTCGGATATAATGTGCCTTCTTTTATATGAATATAACCATCGCTTAATTCCCTCAATAATTCTGTTAGTTCATATCCGTACATGTCTTTCTCTTTCAGACGAGACAGCAAAATCATTTCGGTCGTTCCTTTTAGAAGCTCTGTTTTGCGCAAGAGATCACCCTCCTCTATATCGTTTTAGAATATAGTAATAGTATTACTATATCTTAAGACTAAATAGCATTCGAATGCAATAGCAACTAACTATCTATGAGGCTTTTTTCGCCTATCTATTTAGACACCCTCCAGGTAGCCCCACAAAGTAAATCTATTTGATTGTTCTATATAAAGAACTAAACAATCAACTTATTATTATTTAGAAATAGCAATATCGAAAAAGAGTTTGGTTCCTCTGTTTCAACCTGCTTTACTCGCTTCATTTTCGATTATCCTTTATAATATTATCATTGCTTAAGAAAGAAGGAGATTTAAATGAATCTGGTCATCTCTGACGAAGCAGCAAACTGGTATAAGGATGAAATAGGCCTGAAAAACGGGGATAAGGTTCGTTTTTTTGCCCGCTACGGGGGATCAAGTAAGGTTCAAAGCGGTTTTTCCCTTGGTGTTTCTATTGAGAATGAAACGCGCAATATCGGAGTGGAAACGAACAAACAAGGAATTATCTTTTATATTGAAGAAGAGGATTTTTGGTACTTTGATGGTCACGATTTGTCGGTCGAGTTTAATTCAACTGCTGACGAACCAGAATTTGAGTATCAGAAATAAATAGAGCAGATATCGTGATTTGATGTCGGCTTTATTCTTAAGTTCTACTTATGGTTTGACCCAGAGACCTTTCTGTAATTTTAAATAGCAAGAGCATCACTATATCTTATGTCGATATAGTTGATTTTAAGGTGTCTCGAAACTTATAACTATACGAAATAAGCAGGGGACCCTTTGGGACACCCTGCTTATTTCGTTACAATTGTTTTATAACTTTATACCCACCACATCGCGGATGGCTGCTCCTCGATCAGAATCGAACGAAGATTGCCGACAGCGCGTTTAAATCCTTCTTCAATCGACATTAACGGATCTTCGTGTTCAATGCTGACTACATAGTCATAGCCAAATGTGCGCAGCGCGCTCATCATATCTGACCATTCCTGGTTGCTGTGGCCGCAGCCGACAGAGCGGAAGGTCCATGCCCTTGTTTGGACTTCTCCATATGGCTGCATATCGGTTAAGCCGTACATGTTGACATTGTCCTGGTCAATGTAGGTATCCTTTGCATGGAAATGGTGAATCGCATTTTCTTTACCGAGAATTTTTATCGCCGCAACGGGATCAATTCCCTGCCACCATAAATGGCTAGGATCCAAATTGGCCCCAATCGCATCACATGTCAGCTCCCTCAACTTAAGCAGCGTATACGGCGTGTGGACTAAAAAACCTCCATGGAGTTCCAAGCCAATTTTCACATGATGATCCTGAGCATATTTTCCCCACTCTTTCCAATATGGAACCAGTTTTTCTTCCCACTGCCACTTCAACACATCCCCATATTCATTCGGCCATGGAACGACCGGCCAGTTCGGATATTTCGCTCCTTCCTGATCACCCGCTGTTCCGGAAAAGCAGTTCACGACGGGAACGTTCATTAACTCCGCGAGCAGGACGGTTTTCTTGAACGTATCATGTGACTCTTCAGCAAAAGCTTTGTCAGGCGAAATCGGGTTGCCATGGCAACTGAAGGCACTGATTGTAAGGCCTCTTGATTCGATCTGCTTCAAATAATCCTTCCGTTTTTCCTCGCTTTCCAATAAACCGTCCAGGTCACAGTGAGCTTTTCCGGGATAGTTCCCCGTTCCGATTTCCACTGCCGATACTCCTGATGCTTTTACATAATCGAGCATTTCCTCAAAAGATTTGTCTGCGAATAAGACGGTAAATACTCCTAGTTTCATTGCTGCATTCATCCTTTCAGCTTGTCATCGTATAGTTGTCCTTTATTGATGAGCGCTTTCGTAAATTTTTTCAATGATTGATGAAACCTGCAGCGCTTCTTCCGGTTTTACGACTTGATCTTCCAGCCCCATACAGGCATTGATAAAATTTTCTGCTTGAGGCAAGGCAGGATCATCTTCGCCCGGAATCCAGACGGCTTCGCTGTTGAAAAGCATGCCGTGTTTTGGATAATTAATCGATAACGGAAAGACGTCAAGACCACCTCTATCTCCTGAAATGCTCACGTTTTGGACAACGTCTTCGGTTATGTTGCTGGACCAGGAAGTTTCAAGCATCAGCGAAATGCCATTGGCAAACTTCATATACGCTGTTACATGATCATCCACATTAAAGGTTTTATGATTGAAACTGCCCCACTGATTAACCTGCCCCGGCGTCCGGCTTAACGCATTATAGGTCGCTCCTGTCACTTCAATCAGTTTGGGGCTGCCCATTAACCAGAGGGCAAGATCAAGGAGATGGCATCCGTAATCGATTAAGCTGCCTCCTCCCTGAAGCTCCCTATTCGTAAACACACCCCAACCAGGTACCTTCCGCCTTCTTAATGCTTGGACCCGTACAACTAGCGGATTGCCAATTTCTCCTGCCTGCATCATCCTTTTTGCACCCTGAGCTTCCTTCATGAATCGATAATGGTAGCCAATTGCGAGAATTTTGCCAGCTGATACGGAGGCTGAAATCATCGCTTCACAATCGGCGGTTGAAAGTGCCATCGGTTTTTCACAAAATACATGAAGGCCTGCTTCAAACGCCGCAATTGACATTTCAGCATGGAATTTATTTGGTGTACTGATGACAACTGCATCCACTTCATTGAACATTTCCTGATGATTTTGATAAGCCTTTGGAATGTTGTAAGTGGAAGCAACCATATTTGCGCGGTCTTCATCAATATCGCTCACGGCTGCAATTGTAACCCGGTCCGCTAGTTTTAACAAGGTAGGAATATGCCTTTCGGTAGCGATTCCGCCGACTCCGATAAGACCAATCCGCAATTTACTCATGACTACACCTCTTTTACGTATCGGTTGTTTCCTACGGGGCTACCTGGACAACCGTTTTCGTTTCATTCGCTTCAAGAGCGGCAAGGATCACGTTGAGCGATTTCATTCCCTCCGTACCGCTTACAGGCACCTCAGTATCGTTCAATAGGCTTCCGACAAACTGGTCAATCACATGGGAGTTGCTCTGTTGTCCGCCTTCTTCATTGGATTGGATTTGCTCTAATTCATACTTTACTACTTCGCCATTTTTGTATTGTGCAACTACCGAATGCTGTGGATCCTCTTCAAGCCGCAAGATAGCATGTTCCCCGTAGATGATCGTTGAATTATCTTCACTTGAAACATAGGACCAGCTGGCGGCCAGCGTCCCAATAATTCCGCTCTGTGTTTTTAGGATACATACTGCATTGTCATCTACATCAGAGTTACTCTTAGCACTTGTTTCCACAAACGCGGCCACCTCGGTAATTTCTTCAGCAAGCAAATAACGGAGGAGATCTGTTTTATGTACGCCGAGATCACCCATCGCACCAATGAACGCCTGCTCTTTTTTGAAGAACCAGCTCTTCTTCCCGTCTATACTCCAGTCTTCAGGGCCGCCGTGTCCGAATGCAGTTCGGAAGCTGTAAATTCTGCCGACTTCACCGCTCTCAATCAATTCCCTAGCCTGAACATGCGAACTGACAAAGCGCTGATTATGCCCAATCATTAATTTTTTATTGTTTTGACTGGCCGCTGTAATCATTGCTTCTGCTTCTGTTTTAGAAGTCGCCATAGGTTTTTCACATAGTACGTGCTTGCCGGCATTCAGCGCGTCAACGGTAATGGATGCATGTAAATAGTTTGGTGTGCAGACACTTACCGCATCGATTTCTTGATCCGCAAGTAAATCCTTATAGGATGTATATGCCCTGGCGTTATATTTTTCAGCGACTTCATTTGCTCGTTCCTTAACAATATCACACACGGCGACAATTTCCACGGATTCAATTGCTGCATACTCAGGCAGGTGTCGATGCTGCGCAATGCTTCCACAGCCAATCACTGCGATTTTTACTTTCTTCATGTTCATTTCCTCCCCGAATGTTATTTACTGCTGATCTTTTCCAAGGATTTTGCATTTCCGTATACTGGCCTGTTACGCTCGACAGGCTTTGCCCAGTTCACCGCATTTGCAATCACCCGCTGAATATCGGCGTTGTAATAAGTCGGAAATGTCTCATGACCCGGGCGAAAGTAAAAAACTTTTCCGTTTCCACGAGTATATGTACAGCCGCTTCTAAATACCTCTCCTCCCTCAAACCAGCTGACAAATACCAGCTCATCAGGGGTTGGAATATCGAAATGCTCTCCATACATCTCTTCTTTCTCAAGCTCAATAAATTCTCCCACACCGCTTGCAATCGGATGGCCTGGATTCACGACCCAAAGCCGTTCTTTCTCGCCCGTATCACGCCATTTAAGATCGCACGTTGTCCCCATTAGCTTCTTGAAAACTTTTGAAAAGTGTCCCGAGTGAAGAACAACCAGGCCCATGCCGTCCAGTACGCGCAGCCTTACCTTCTCGACCACTTCATCCCTTACTTCCTCATGGGCGGTGTGCCCCCACCAAATGAGGACATTGGTGTTATTTAGAACTTCATCAGTCAATCCATGTTCCGGCTCATCAAGCGTCGCTGTCCGCACCTCAAAGCTTTCCTGCCTGAGAAATTCCGCAATCGCACCGTGAATGCCCGTTGGGTATACACTTCTGACAAGCGGATTCTTGTTTTCGTGGCGGTTTTCATTCCAGACTGTCACTTTTACCAAATCAATCAGCTCCTTTACATTATTCTTTTACCGAACCTGAAGTCAGACCGGAAACAATTCGCCGCTGGAACAATAACACCATTATCACAAGCGGGACTGTAACGACAACCGTCGCTGCGGAAATTTCGCCCCAGGGGATCGAGAATTGGCCCTGAAACAGCGAAATTCCAATTGGTACCGTTTTATATTCGTCATCGGTGTTAATTGTCAAGGCAAAGAGAAATTCATTCCATGCTGCAATAAAAACAAGAATCGCGGTTGTAAATACCCCCGGCACAGCAAGAGGCAAAATTACCTTCCAATACGTTTGCATCATCGAAGCACCATCCACCTTTGCGGCTTCTTCCAAATCAAATGGGATTTTTCTGAAAAATGAGACAAGAAGCCAGATCGATAAAGGAAGCGTGATCGTTGTATAAGGAATGATCAGTCCCAAATACGAGTTGGTCAGGCCGACGTTTTTTAAAAAGATGTAGATAGGTGAAATCGTTGCTATTTGCGGGAACATCGTTACCGACAATACGATACCAAGTATCACCGTTTTTCCTTTAAAATTCAACCTTGCAATAGCGTATGCCGCAAAAGAAGCGACAATTACGGTATAAATCGTTGTAATCGAAGCGACAACGAAGCTGTTCCACAAATATCGTAAAAATGGAAAATCGACGAACACGGAAACGTAGTTTTGAAACGTCGGATTCTTTGTATAAGGGGTAAACGCCTTATCACCGAACAATTCGGTTACTGGCTTAATTGAGCTGATCGCCATCCATAAAAATGGAAACATGACGATAAGGACGAATACTGTAAGAAAAAGGTAAAAAAACGGGCCGGCTTTTTTCTGCATAATCATCCCCCACCTTCCTATTTTTCCGAGCTATCGTTCAAGAGATCCTTACCCAAAAGTTTAATGAAAAGCATCGAAATAATTGCGACACAGATAAAAATAATTACCGACAGCGCCGATCCTTCACCGAAATTGGTTTGTGAAAACATAACTTTATACGCAAGGATTGAAATCGTTTCCGTCGAGTTCGCAGGCCCGCCGCCTGTTAATACATAAATCAAGTCAAATACCCGGAAGGCATCGAGTGTACGGAAAAGCAGGGCAACCAACAGACTGGATTTTAACAATGGCAGGGTAATCGAAATAAACTGCCTCCACTTTCCAGCCCCGTCAATCGATGCCGCTTCATATAAAGAGCTCGGTATCGTTTGCAGGCCTGCCAGCAACAGTAAAGCCATATAGGGAGTTGTTTTCCATACATCAGCGAAAATAACCGAAAACATAGCTCCAGTATCTGTCGTCAAAAGTTTAGACATACTATCCACAAGCCCGATATCTTCAAATAACTTCGCGACAATCCCATTTTGGCCATCATAGAGGAATTTCCACATCAAGGCTGAAACGGCGGTAGGAATGGCCCATGGAATCAGAATGCTGGCTCTTATCAAACCACGGCCGAAAAACACTTTGTTAATCAATAGGGCAATGGCAAGTCCCAAGACAAGCTCAACTGCTACAGATATAACTGAGAACAGGACCGTATTACCAAGGGCATTCCACATACGGCGCTCTGAAAGATTATCTTGATAATGCTTAAAGCCGATAAAATTCGGCTTTATGATCGAATCCCCTAACCCGGCAGAAAGTCCGAGCAATTTTTTTTCCTGGCTAAGCTTCATTGTTGAAGCTACCTTTCCCAGTTCTTCATTTACTTCGTTCACTTCTTTAAGAACAGATTGTGCCGTATCTTTATCAAGCTTCGCTACACTAAGCTTCTGATCGATTTGTTCAAAGTTCGTCAGTTTCTCATTCACTTTATCATATTGCGTCTTTATACCTTTGGAGTCCTGAACTTTTTGATCAATTTCAGTTAACTTTTGTTTGATCTTCTCTAATTGTTCTGGAGCATTTCCGCTTCTAATTTCGTTATCAATCCCACCTAACAAAAATGGAAAATTGTTTAAATAGCGATCAAGATCAATGTTGTAGCTTAAGTGAACCTCGGATTTGGTCGGATTGTTTAATCTTAAATCAAAAAGGCTATAGTAAAAAGATTGCAAAACCGGCCAAATGGCAATCATAAGGATTAAAAGCAGTGCAGGTGCAACAAGTAAATACCCATATGTACTTTCTGATCGTTTCCATTTCCCTTTATTTTTTTTGCTTTTTTTCGTAACAACCCTCACGTCTTTATTCTCAGGGTTATTATCAATGTTCAGGGCTTGATTTTTCAAAAGCACACCCTCCCTTTTGTAGAAAGTGGAGCAGCCTCCACGGGTCGAAGGCTACCCTCATTTCCTCAAAAACATTACTTTACAAGTTTTGCTTTCATTTCTGTTTCCATATTCTTCACAGCTTGCTCAACCGTTTGCTCCCCTGCTATCGCCTTCGAAACTTGAATCTGGATGATTTCAGAGATTTCAGGATAGTTCGGTGCAACAGGTCGTGACACAGCCGAATTTAAACCTTCTACAAATCCTTTGTCAGCGAATGTTGGATTAGCCTCCAAAACTTCCTGATCCTCATAAAGCTTTGTAATTGTTGGTGCGTGTCCGCCGTATATCGCATCAATTTTTTGCCCTTCCTGACCCGTCATGAACTTCAAGAATTCCCATGCCTCTTTCGGATGCTTGGAATACTTGCTGATTCCCGCCTGCCAGCCGCCAAGCGCTGCCGCAGAACCCTTATCCCCGGCAGGTAGCGGAGCAATCCCAACTTTACCGGCGATTTTGGACTTTTCCTTGTCGTTAGCACTGGCATATTCGTACGGCCAGTTACGGAGAAATACCGTTTGCCCTTCAATGAAAGCTTGATCAGATTCGATTTCCGTGAATGTTGTTACATTGCCCGGAACAACATCCGATTTGGCGATTTCGACTAGTTTTTTCAGCCCCTTAATTGTTTCTGGAGAGTTAACGACGACATTGCCGTTTTCATCGATGAACTGGCCGCCGTATGAGGCAACAAATTCGATCGTATTACATACAAGACCTTCATATTGCTTCGCTTGTAGAATGTATCCGAACTTGGTACCGCCTTCTCCTTTCTTTTCTTTGGCACTTGCAAGCAATTCATCCCATGTCTTCGGAATTTCCTCTTCTTTTACAAGGTCTTTCCGATAAAACAAAAGCCCGCCATCAATGAACTTTGGCATTGCCCATTGCTTCCCATTGAATTGGGAAGCGGATAATGCACCTTGGTTGTAGGCGTTCAAATCAATGCCGTCCTGCTGGATAAAGCGGTCCAGCGGCAAAACGTATCCTGCCTGGGCAAACTCTGCCGGCCAGATTACATCCATATCTATGACATCAATTTCAGATGATTTCGCGTTGAAGGCGGTTACATAGGCGTCATGTGATTGACCGGTATCTGCTGGCATTTCCCGGAATTTTACATCAATATTAGGATGGGCTTTCTCAAATGCCTCTACCATCTTCTCTGTGCCTTTTGTTACATCTTTACCACGTGAATAGACGATCGTGACCTTTTTATTGTCTTTCTTTCCGCCATCTTCTTTGCTGTTTGAACTTGTTTCGTTTGAGCTGCAAGCTCCTAAAATAAGTGAGAGTGCCATAAAACCGGTAAGTAGTTTAGCCTTTTTCTTCTTCATTTTTAATCCCCCTGTTCGTTTGTGGGTTATGTTGAATGGCGTACTATCAGTTGTAACGGTAGATGAATATCCATGTCGTTTGGTTCGAGTTCGCTTTCGATCGATTTGATCATCACTTCCATGGCTTTGTAGCCTATTTCCTCAGCTGGCTGCTTGATTGTTGTTAGTGCAGGTTCCACAACACTTGCAATCGGCTGGTCATCAAAACCAATTACTGCAATATCCCCGGGTACTGACTTTCCCTGTTTCATCGCTTCTTTCACAATTCCAGTTGCAACCTGGTCACTTCCTGCAAAGAAGGCTGTTGGCGGATTCTCCATTGCCAATGAATCTCTTAATACCTTTTTTCCGTCTTCGAGATCATACACGTTTTTAAAAATGAAATCATTATTGTACGGTATTCCAAACTCCGTTAACGCTTTTTTATACCCGGCATGGCGGTCTTTTGTCAATTGCGACATATACCCGCCGCGACAGTAAGCAATCTTTCGGTGACCCTGTCTGATCAAATGGCATGTGCCTAGGTAGCTTCCTTCAAGCTGATTCAGCCGGACCATTGGAACCAGTGTCTGCTCACTGTATTCATTGCACAAAACAATCGGGCCGTATGTAGTGTAAGCAGCGATCGTTTCCCAATTGTTTTCGATTGAGGTCAAGATAATCCCGTCTACTTGTTTTGACTTTAGATAATTTAAAAAGTGAATTTCTTTCTGTTGATCATATTTCGTCTGACAAACTAAGAGCTGGTAAGCATTGTCGGTAGCGATTCTATCAATACCTTCAAGCAGGTAAGCAAAGAACGGATTCGTAAGTACCGGGATCAGCACCCCGATTGTTTGGGTTCTTTGACTGCGTAGTTTTTGTGCAGATGAGTTTGGAAAGTAATTCAATGCTTTCATCGCTTCCTGGACAAGGAACCTTTTCTCGTCTGAAACGTACTGATAATTATTGATTACCCTTGATACCGTGGCTCTTGAAAGCCCTGCCTCCTTTGCTACATCTGCAATTGTCGCCAAAGCAACCTCCCCCCTTTTTCGATTTCTGTTTTCTGAAATCGATTTCATGAAAACGATTTCAGAATTATATTACAATTTTATGAGAAGAATTACAATACGATAACTAAAAAATTTTGAATTGTTAGACTTTTTATCGATGAGAGTACAGATGCTGAGGTTTAAAATAACGAAGAGAAAGAGGTGGTTATCTCCCTTTCAAATGAATGCGTTTTTACGTACTTTTGTATTCTAGCTAGCTAGATCGGTTGAAAGCTAATCAAATTTCATCAGCTTATAAACATGATTAAGCGATAATATTCCGGAATTAAATTTGGTTGAATTCTAATCAAGCTTCGTTGAATTCCATTATTGATTTATGTAACCAATTTTTCATTAATGCCTTCTTTTTCAAGGATTTCTTTCTGCCGGTCACCGAGGAGGTCAAAATGTGAATATCCGTCTTTACGGTGGTCGATCCATTCTTTTGTTAGGCCATATTTCTTACCCCATTCCGCCAATCTGTCAAGATCACGGCAGCCAACTTTCGTTACGGTCTTACAGCCGGGAAAGCGGTCATCAAGCCAATAATGTGTCAAAAAGGCGATTTCGCCGTCATCTATTCTTTTTTTCCATTCTTGAAGCTGCTTTCTGTTAATACCAAAGGCCATCTGATCTCCCTCTTTCTAAGAAAAGCACAAGCCCAGCCCCTTGTAAAAAAAGAACGTTGCCTAACCTCAGCCACGTCTGTGGCAAATTTCAACTTCAGCATTAAGGAACGCCTCCCCAAAAGGCATCACAGCAAAAAAGTCTGTGATTTACTGTATGTCAAAGTTGAAAACTGGCTAGGCTGCTTGCGCTATACACCTTTCAAAGTTCAAAAAGTTATACGCTTATCCTTCAAAAAAACCAGGCGCAGCTATACGCCTGGTTTTTTTAAGACTATTTTTTACTTTGTTCATAGGCTTCATGCCATTCCGGATAAACGCGTTTTATCAAGATCGGACGGAAACTGTCTTTCTTTACACATACATGCATCGATGTTCCGGTAACGGACACGATTCCTGATTCAGTAAGAATTTCGTAGCCATAGGTTACCCTGAGGCCATCGTATTTCTCTATCCACGTTTTAACGATTGCTGTTTCTCCGTAATGCATCGGCTTTTTATAGGATGCTTGGATGTCTAACACAGGGGAAATGATGCCATCTGCCTCCATTTCTGCGTAGTTAAAACCAAGATCCTTAATCAACTGCGTTCGTCCAAGTTCCATCCAGATGATATAATTGGCATGGTATACCACACCCATTTGGTCCGTTTCCGCATAGCGGACTTCTATCTTTTTTTCGGCGATATGCACGATCTTACCCTCTTTCCAATTTCTCTGCTGCTCTTTTCATATCTTCAGTCGAAATCACGGTTAAATCTTGAAGACTATAGGAAGGGTCGGGCGCTGACATTACCCGCAGCGCCTGTAGCTGTAACGCTTCGTCAACCAAGCTTGTCGCATATCGGCCGTTTCCGTTGACTGTAGTATCTCCCAAATACTTTCTTAGATAAGAAAATGCGTCTTCATCGATGATATATTGAAAACGGGCGGCATATCTCTTTATGATTTCAATGATCTCGTCATTTGAGTAATCCCTGAAGTGAAGAAATTTCTTGAACCTCGATTGGAGCCCCGGATTGCTTTCCAGCAGCATATTCATTTCGTGTGGATAACCTGCCAAAATAACGACTAAATTTGCATTATGCCTTGTCATTTCATCAACAAGGGTGTCTACTGCTTCTTTTCCAAAGTCACCGGCTGATTGGCTTAAAAGGGAGTATGCCTCATCGATAAACAGTACACCACCGAGCGCTTCCCTGATTTTCTTCTTTGTTTTGAGCGCCGTTTGTCCGACATAGCCTGCGACAAAATCTGCACGGCTGGCAACGATAAGATGCCCCCGCTTAAGCATTCCAGTTTCCTTTAGCAGCTCGGAATATATTTTTGCCACAGTGGTTTTTCCCGTTCCCGGATTACCGGTAAATACGGAATGAAGCTGTACCGGTATAACCGGCAGTCCTTGAGAAATGCGGATTTGCTGCATTTTGACAAAGGAGACCAGCGATTCGATTTCTTCCTTGACTTCTTTTAGTCCCACAAGAGCCATTAATTGTTCCTCAGGTGGTACTTCAGGCAGCGTCTCGTTTAGTTGAAAATCCTCTTTTGTTAAAAGCGTAAAATGAAGGATATTTTCATTATCCAGTTGAGTGTAAGCACCTTTTTTAAAGATGGCATTGATGACAATCGAACGGACTGTGCGGGCATTTCCGAAGGTATCATCCACCTTTTCTTTTTCAATGCGTGCTTTTAGCTCTGCTGCTGCGTCGTCCGAGAGGATGTAGTCATTTTCTGCTGCGGTACGTTCAGCTATCAAGATCAGTTCTTCGGTCGAATAATCCGAAAGGGAAATATGGTTGGAAGTAGGAAACCTGCTTCTTAAACCCGGATTTGCGTCCAAAAACTGGCGCATTTCTTCAGGGTAGCCTGCTAAGATGACGGCAAATTTCCCCGCATATTTTTGACTGGTCATGAAGGAAACAAGTGCATCGATTGCTGTTTGCCCATAATCGTTTCCAGATTGGCCCTCTCTCTTCAGGCTATACGCTTCATCGATGAACAGAACTCCCCCGAGAGCGCGCTCGACAATGTTTTTGACATTTTCTTCTGTTTGGCCAATATACGAGCCAACCAGCTGGGAACGATCAACTTCGAGAACTTCTCCGCGGGGCAATACTCCAAGCTCATGATAAATTTTTGCTAACAGCCGGGCAAGCGTTGTTTTTCCTGTTCCCGGATTGCCGCTAAGGACCATATTCAAGCTCTGTTCATCTCTCGACTGCAAGCCCAGTTCTTTTCGTTTTTTCTGGTATTGCAGGAAATGATAAAAATCATCAATTCGTGTTTTTATTTCCTCCATCCCAATCATTGAATGCAACTCGGCAAGCGGGCTTTTATCTTGACCATTGGCATCTTCAGACTGTACAGGAAAAAGCGAGTCCCATTCAAATTTCAATTCCTCAATTTGATCCAGATGTACTTTCATATCCTGAAAAAACGCGGAAGTATGAAACACGCCGGAAATCGACTCTTCGTATTCCCTGGAAGCCTTTAATAAAGCGGACAGTTCACCTTGAATCCGCGAAACACACTGGACGGCCTGCTCATATTTTCCTGATAGTTCTGGATCATGATTCCATTTTGCCGCCAGCAGGCCTCTTTTCAAATCTTCCGTGGTTTCTTTCAGATTTTCGATATATTCCTCACAGATGTCAATATACTGCTCGGCCATTTTTTTCTTAGCTGTCCGATTATCGGTCTCACGAATCAACGGGAATAGCAAATTTTTCAGTAAAGACCGGTTTTTGTTCCATTTCGAGACGGACAGGAGGCCGTTTGCTCTTTTATTCGAAGGATCAGCTTTTAGTGCTTCCTGAAGCCAGGAATCATATAATGAATCTTCACCCTTGCTCATCTTTCGGGATGCAGCAAGCATACTGAGCAAATCACTTCTCAACTGCTGCTCTCCATGGGTTTCCGGTTTTTCCCCAACCAAGGTGATCATTTTCAATAATTCATCGTGATTCTCTATAAAACCATTTTTATCAAACTCAGCTGTTAACGAATCCAACTTTTCTTTAATGATCAAATTTATATCGGTTTTTCCTTTAGAATTCATGTGATCAGTCATCATCCATTCGCACAGTTTCATCTTTATCTTAACATAAAACACTGATTTATCACTCAATCGTGTTTTTATTCAAATAGAAAAAAAAGAGCGGGAACAAGTCCCCGCTCTTCCTTTCATCTATATTATTTTTCGTCGCTGAACCCGTTTGTCCGGGCAGCACTTTCATCCTGTATTTCATTACGGAAAGCCTCAATGCTTTCTTCTCTTCTTCTGTTTTTTTGCTTAATCTGCTGGCGTTGTTCGCCAGTTGCTATTTCGAGTGAATCATCAGCTTCTTCGATATTTTGGATCGTATTTTGAACCATATCCTGCAGTTTTTCGACATTATCAGATCGGTCATCTGGATTTGGTTTGAAATTGGCCATATTCATTCCTCCTCAAAAATTGGGTTACGATATTATTCTGACCTGATTCCTTTATAATAATAAAGGAAATACTTGTTGACTTAACATAATATTATTATGTTAACAAAATCAGGCTTTTCTCATTCACCCTTTGTTTGTATTATCTGAGGATGTTGGCCTGACTTATCCTGCATTTGTTTTCCTTTATTGCCCCCGGCTGCACGTGGTTGAGTGCCCAGATGGCTTGGAACAAAATGTTTAGAGTCTTTTTTAGGATTTCCCATGATCTATCCCCTCCTATTCTTAACTTCTGCAAGTAGGAGATAAACATGAGTGTTAATTTTTGATAAGTTTTAATCGGCTTTTTTTAAATGTCTTTTTTCTAGCCGTTCTTCAATCTTATCCATTAACTTTACATCTTTCAGAACTTCCAGTTTATTTTCATTGACTAATTCCTCAAAAGAACGTTTCCTTCTTTTCATTGCTTCCACCTTTTCCTATATTGTTTAAAATATATCATTTCCAAATTGACGTAAAATTATGACATTCTCAGCAAAAATTTTTTGCAAAATAAAATAACGGCCTCCGCCTGAGCCGTTATTTGATCTTATTCATATGGCTTTCCATCTGTGTCAATGTCATGCCGCCAACAAACTTATTCTTAATAACACCTTCTTTATCAACAAAAAAAGTGGTTGGCATAGCCATAACCTGATACTGTTCATTTACCAAGTCTTCTTCCTGATCTAACAGAATTGGAAAGGTCACACCTTTCTCGTCGACAAATCCTTTTACATCATTTTCCGGGTCTATATTTACCGCGAGGATCACAACATCACTGCCAGCCTTCTGATGGAATTTTTCCATTTCAGGCATTTCCTTCTTGCACGGTGGACACCATGTTGCCCAGAAATTAATCATTACCTTTTTGCCTTCATAGTCGGAAAGGCTTACCTTTTCCCCGCTAAGCGTCTTTAATTCAAAATCCGGGGCTTTAGCACCAACTTTCAGTCCACCGAGATTATCGTTACTGACTTCTTTTTCTTCATGATCCATGGATTGTACAATCGCAACCGTCAGTAAAACGATAAGCAAGGCTGCGCCGAATATTTTTTTGAACATGTTTTGAAGATCCTCCTTGGATATATGGCGAGATGATTTTTCACTTACAAAAAAGCATCCTATGTATTTTTATTCAAAAGAAAAACGATTAAGAACATCTTACACGAAACGATACATCGATTTCCTTAATACCAAGAATCCGTGAAGCATTGAAGCAAATCGAGAGAAAAATGGTTTCTTTTTTCGATTCTGGAATACTTCGCAGATAAGAAAAGGCAAACCCGCTTAAGGAGTTTGCCTTTTCTTATCTTGCAAAGCAATTATGCTTTCAATTTATCGCGTAATACCATTTGAAGGATTCCGCCATGGCGGTAGTAGTCAATTTCAACATCGCTGTCGAAACGGACGAGTACTTCAAATTCCTTCTTATTGCCGTTTTCGTCAGTAGCTGTAACTTTGACGATGTCACGCGGTTTTACGTTCTCATCGACATGAACATCAATTGCTTCAATTCCTGTCAAGCCAAGTACTTCAGCGTTTTCGCCTTTCTTGAATTGAAGCGGAAGAACACCCATAAGCACGAGGTTAGAACGGTGGATACGCTCGAAACTTTCAGCAATGACTGTCTTGATGCCGAGCAGGTTTGTACCTTTGGCTGCCCAGTCACGGGAGCTTCCCATACCGTAATCTTTACCGGCAATAACCGCAAGTCCAGTACCGTCGGCTTTGTAATTCATACAGGCATCATAGATCGCCATCACTTCGCCAGTTGGCCAGTACGTTGTGTAGCCGCCTTCTGTGCCAGGAGCGATTTGGTTACGGATACGGATGTTAGCGAAGGTACCGCGCATCATGACTTCATGATTTCCGCGACGAGAACCGTATGAGTTGAAATCACGCGGCTTAACACCGTTTTCACGCAAGTATTTACCCGCAGGCGTATCTTTGCCAATCGCACCAGCAGGTGAAATGTGGTCAGTTGTTACAGAGTCGCCGAATTTACCGACTACACGCAAGCCTGATAGTGCATTAACTTCACCAGGATCAGGTGATAACCCCTCAAAGAATGGAGGGTTTTGGATATATGTTGATGTATTATCGAACTGATAAAGCGCCTCATTGCTTGTTTGGATTTCATTCCAGCGTTTGTTGCTGCTGAAAACTGTATCATACTCTTTACGGAACAAATCAGGCGTAACTGTTTGCTTAACAGCTTCATTGACTTCTTCATGGGTCGGCCAAATCTCATGTAAGAAGACATCGTTGCCGTCTTTATCTTTACCGAGTGAATCTTTTTGAAGGTCAACATCAACACTTCCAGCAAGTGCATAGGCAACTACTAATGGCGGAGATGCAAGATAGTTGGCCTTAACTAGTGGATGGATACGTCCTTCAAAGTTGCGGTTTCCAGATAAAACAGATGTTACCAGAAGATCCGCTTCAGCAACTGCTGCTTCGATTTCGTCTGCTAATGGACCAGAGTTTCCGATACAGGTTGTACATCCGTAACCAACCAGATTGAATCCTAGTTGTTCCATATATGGCAACAACCCTGAATCACGAAGGTAACCTGTAACTACTTTAGAACCGGGAGCCAAAGATGTTTTCACATAATCAGGGACAGTAAGGCCTTTTTCAACTGCTTTTTGGGCAACAAGGCCCGCACCAAGCATAACATATGGGTTTGATGTGTTTGTGCAGCTTGTGATCGCAGCGATGGCGATTGCACCAGTTTTCATGGCAGTTTTGCGGCCGTTCTTAAACTTAACAGTCACTTCTTTATCGATTTCTTCAGGCTTTAAGCCAAATCCCTGGTTGCCCATGGGCGCATTGAGAGCATTTTTGAAAGCTGTTTGCATCCCGGAAAGCGGAATCAAATCCTGCGGGCGCTTAGGACCGGATAGGTTTGGTTCGATTTCGGAAAGGTTTATTTCCACAACATCAGTATAAGTAGGATCTTCTTTATCCGCCGTGTAGAATAAACCATTTTCTTTGCTGTACGTTTCAACGATCTTGATTTGTTCTTCATCGCGGCCGGTTAAACGCAGGTAAGCGATTGCTTCACTGTCAACTGGGAAGAAACCGCAAGTAGCGCCGTATTCCGGTGCCATGTTGGCAATGGTTGCACGATCAGCTAATGGAAGATAACCAACCCCTGGACCGAAGAATTCCACAAATTTGCCGACAACACCATGTGCTCTTAAAACTTGAGTTACTTTCAACGCAAGATCTGTCGCAGTTGTTCCGTTAGGAAGCTTGCCAGTCAGCTTAACACCGATAACTTCTGGAACCGGGAAGTAAGAAGGCTGGCCAAGCATGCCTGCTTCCGCTTCGATACCGCCGACGCCCCAGCCAAGAACACCGATACCGTTGATCATAGTTGTATGGGAATCTGTGCCGAATAACGTATCAGGGAATACTTCTCGATCTCCGTTTGGAGTTTCCACTGATTGAACTACATTGGCAAGGTATTCCAGGTTAACCTGGTGGACGATGCCGGTTGCAGGCGGAACTGCACGATAGTTATTGAATGATTTTTGAGCCCAGCTTAAGAACTGATAGCGCTCCGTATTACGTTCGAATTCAAGATCCATGTTCACTCCCAATGAATCCGCTGTCCCTGCCTTATCTACCTGTACAGAGTGGTCGATGACAAGATCAACGGGAATGTCCGGATTGATTTTGTCTGGATCTCCGCCAAGAGCAGCCATCGCGTTACGAAGAGAAGCAAGGTCCACGACTGCAGGTACACCAGTAAAGTCTTGCAGGATGATACGGGAAGGCTTGAATGGCACGTCAATTTGCTTTTGTTCATCTGTGCCCCATTTCGCAAGGTTGTCAACGTGCTCTTTTGTAATCACTCTGCCGTCTACCTGGCGAAGCACAGCCTCAAGTAAAACTTTGATGGAATATGGCAGTTTGGAAACGTGGCTTGCCCCTGCTTTTTCCAAAGCATCCAGACTGTAGTAGTTGTAGCGTTTTCCGTTAATTTCAAAGGAAGAACGCGCTTGATAAATATCATTTTTTGTCATCAGAATACTGCCTCCTATTAGACTGTCAGATTAAAATCTGAACATGAGAAGTAAAACGTGGCCTGTGTCAGTGCACAAAACCATGTTACCTTAAATAAATATAAGTAAAACCAGTTAATTTGTCGAAAAGTTTGAACCATTTCCATCCTAACTTTTCCTACAATTAAATAGTAATATAAGAAATGCAATAAGTAAATAACAAGAAAGTTATTATATTTGATAAGTTTTTCTTATGAAGTTCACTTACTTTACCTTTCACTTCCTTAGTTCTTCTTCTCGAGCAACAAAACAGAAAAGCCAATCAATTTTCCAGGATAATATTTGATACTTTCATAATTGAATTTATACAAGATGTGTCAGTTCGCAAAAAAATCACCTTTCACATTATTCAAATGTGTTTCGACACCAGACATGGAAAGTGCTTGCCTTAAGGAGCCAAAGGTAGAAATGCCGCTGAAATCCAGTCCCAATTGGATTGAAGCTTGGGCCACTTCAGGGGGGATACCGGAAATAACCGTTTTTATTCCTAATAAACCGAGTATTTTCGTTAAGTTGAATAATTCATTGGCCACAAGCGTGTCGATGATTGGAACCCCGGATACATCAATAAATAGTTGGCTTATTTTATTTTCTGTGCATTTTTGCGGAGTGGTCTCCAAAATGAATCGTGCCCGTTTTGTATCGATATCGCCAATAAGCGGCAAAACAGCAGTTTCTTTCAGAATAGGAATAACAGGAGAACCTAATTCGTTGATTAATGACTGCTGGTCCGTTAATCTGCCATGGGTAAAGTGATAATATTTCTTAGAAAACTTATAATTCAATTGGTCAAAAGCAGCGTGATAAATAGCACTCCATTTCGCAATGATACCTGTAGTGACAGTTTCTTTGTTTTCAAGAATAAATTTCTCGATAAATCCCCATACCGTTTCCCTGGTTTTGCTAAGAGCCTCGAGAACCTCATGTATCGGGATATTGTGTTCCACTCTGCTCTGGGCAACTGTGTTTGCCCACCTTTCCAGGTATTCATTAAAAAGATCACTATTTCCGGAAAAGGCACTAGCAATGGTGTTGATTGTTAAAGCATGTTGTTCGCTTAATTCTTTCTCAATTGTCGGTTTAGTATTATTGTGATAATACTCTCCAGCCATTTCTTTTCTTTGCAGAAACCACTCCTCGGTAATTTTCTTGGAGTTTTCGATAATGTATTTGTATAGTTGTTGGTTGACAGAATTCAATTCATTTCCCCTCTTTATGTAGCTTCGTTAAGCTGTAGCTCTTCATCTAGAGCTGTAGCTCTTCATCTAGTATAAGTATATACCTTCAAAGGAAAAAGTAAAAATTCTTTGCGGTTCTTTCCTTTTTCATTCAAGTTACATAATTAGGCTTCTTAGTCCACAAGCTAAACATGGAGGTGTTGGAAATGGCAAAACGCAAAGCGAATCATGTAATTCCGGGCATGAATGCAGCAAGTGCACAGGGCATTGGTACCGGATACAACCAGGAGTTCTCCAACGAGCCCCTGACAGAGGAGCAAAAGCAAAACAATAAAAAACGCAAGAAAAATCAATAAAAAAATTCATGTTTATTGACGATATTTAACTTAAATCAGACGTTGAAAATATCTTACCTGAGCCGGTCGACAACAAACCAAAACGTTTGTTACGGCCGGCTTTTTGTTTATTCTTATATCATTGAATGAGTCTTACTAATTTTTATATGGTGGTAAAAATAATAGAAGCAGCAGCTCCCTCTTAGGCATGAATTCATCAATGGGATTCATTTGTTTTGTCGATCATAACTTTAAGGTCATCTAAATATTGCATTAATTGATCCCGCTGTTGCTCTGAAGCATTCTCGAGTGCATTTTCAATTTGCTGGATCGCTTCGTTTACTTCCTGCTTGACGTACTTTAATTGGCTTGCGTAATCTTCGTCATCACGGACGAGGCCCGAATAAACATCGGCCGCTTCCTTTACCCCTTGTTCTGCGGCCTGAAATGACTGCTGTTTATCTTTATGGTACGGCATAATGAATCAACTCCTTTTTTTAGCGTCTAACTCCAGTGTTAGGGTTCGCATTTCCCACAATTTTATGTACAACAAACAGGCGGTTGACAGAATAGAATGAGACATTCCGGAGCAACTTACTTATGTAAACCTTTTAGGTTTACTCGATTTCACTTTCAAAATTCAGGTACCTGGAGGGGATTTGTTTGAATAAAAACGATGCTAAGGATATGCGCAACAATGCTGCCAAAGGCCAAAATTCCGGACAACCTGAACCGCTGAGCGGATCGAAAAAAGTAAAAAACCGCAATCACAGCCGCCAAAAACATAACAGCAGTCATGATATGTAGAAAAGCAGAATAACCTCAGTTGGACAAAAAAGCAGGAGTCCTCTAAAAAGGATTTCCTGCTTCTTTTACAAATTTCCTAAAACGATCGCGATTTCCTCAATTTCCTTGCGTGTGACAGTTCGCATATCGAAGAAAACCTCTTCTTGTTTAATCCTTGTTATAACAGGCGGATTCGCCATTCTTAGTCTTTCGTGAAGTTCATGAGCCGATCTATGGCTGTGCCGAAGGACGACCACATATGTTGAAATTTCTATCCCAGGCATCGTTCCGCCGCCGATCGCGCTTGTTTCCTGAACGATTTCCCCCGAAAATGCCTGCTCTGTTTCTTTTACCAGTTCTAGAAAAAGTTTGGCTTTCATCAGCAATTCTTCTTCACTCTGCATGATATCCCGAATCGTCGGAATGGAACTGGCAGCGGATCGTCCCAAGACATAGTCCGCTAAAGTAGCCTCCAGTGCTGCCAGTGTCATTTTATCCACACGAAGAACTCGTGCCAGCTGATGCTTTTTCAGGATGTCAATATAATATTTCTTGCCGGCAATAATGCCAGCCTGAGGACCGCCAAGCAATTTATCGCCACTGAATGTAACAAGATCTGCTCCCGTCTCAATGACTGCCTTTACTAACGGTTCCTCCCCGATCCCTTCTTTGGCCAGATCAAATAATACACCGCTGCCAAGATCTTCATAGAATAAAATATGTTCATGCTTGGATGCGAGAGCTGCGAGCTTATGTGCTTCGACTGCTTCCGTAAAGCCGATCATTTTAAAGTTCGATGTATGCACCTTCATCAACATAGCCGTCTCTTCCGTAATCGCTTGTTCATAATCGTACAGATGAGTTTTATTCGTCGTGCCGACTTCAACTAGAGTGGCCCCGCTTTCTTCCATGATTGACGAAACCCGGAAAGATCCGCCAATTTCGATCAATTGGCCGCGTGAGACAACCACCTCTTTTTGTTTGGCAAGAGCCCGCAGGACCAGATAAACGGCAGCCGCGTTATTATTCACCACCATTGCCGCTTCGGCTCCGGTTATTTCCGAAATCCACTTCTCAATATGGCTATGCCTGGAACCTCTTGTTCCTTCTCCAAGCTTATATTCAAGATTGGAGTAGTTTCTGGCGACATCTGCTACATGCTGAATCGCAGCTTCACTCAATCTGGAACGGCCTAAATTCGTATGTATGACAATACCGGTTGCGTTAATGACCCTTTTCAACCGATAGGAGTATTTCTGGTCTAAGGTTCGTTGGACAGCATCAAACAAGCTCTGCACAAATGCATCCGTACCAGGCTCAGTATCTTTCCATTCGCCTTTCTGAATCAGCTGCCGTACCTCTTGAAGCTTCTCTTTGATGACAGCCGTCACCGTTTTTTCATCATACTGGTAATTGTTTATTAAATCCTGGAACCGTTCATGCTTTTGCAGCTCATGGACGGGAGGGATAAGTCGTAAAAGCTCTTGAACCACACAGGTCCCTCCTATATGTTAATAGGTTTGATTATCCATTATATCATTTTCACTAAATTGCGGGAAATACATAAAATAGAACAAAGGCGTATGGAGGTTTTACGATGTCGAACGATTATCATAAAGATAGCAATCCGGAAACAGGCAAATTTGACAAGTTTATGGAAAATTATTTTCTTGACCCCAACACCAGTTTACTCGATCAGCTTACGTTTAGAGTGGACCTATATGAGTGCGATGAAGAATACGTGGTTGAAGCTTTATTTGATGAGACTAAACCTGAAAAAATTCACATAAAAGTCAATAACGAACAATTGATCATCGCTGCCTTTCCTAAGATACAGAACAAAGCTCCTATGGAACGCACGGTTCCCTTTCCTTTTTCAATCAATAATAAAAAAATAATCGCCGGATTCAGTAATGATATTTTGGAAATCAAGATTTCCAAAATATCCGATGCAGGTCCACCAAAAAAGGAAATGATTATTATCTGCAATTCCAAAGGATGAATCAATCGTCCTTTTTTTAATTTGACCATTTCCATGTCGCTTAAATCCATTTATCATATAAATAAATAGCTTATCCCTGGCGTGTAAATAAAAAAATGAATTATACTAAGAAGGATGGAGGTGGAGAAAACAATGACAGACCGTGAAAAAATTCGGCTTACAGCTATGTCGACGAAAGCTGGTTGAGGCTGCAAAATTGGTCCCGAGGACCTGACGCAAGTTTTGCGTCTCTTACCAAAACAGAATTCTGTTCCTGAGCTGCTGGTAGGTAACGAAACCGCAGATGATGCAGGAGTTTATCAATTGACCGATGAAATCGCCCTTATCCAGACTGTCGACTTTTTTACTCCGATTGTGGATGATCCATATATGTTCGGCCAAATAGCCGCTGCAAATTCCTTGAGCGACGTTTATGCCATGGGCGGAGAACCAAAAACCGTGCTAAACATTGTCGGTTTTCCGATTAAAAAACTTGGAGGCGAAATGCTCGCCGAAATCCTTAAGGGGGCACAGGATAAAGTCGCAGAAGCCGGTGCGATCACTGTGGGCGGCCATTCGATCGATGACCAGGAGCCAAAGTTTGGCTTATCGGTTACAGGCATTGTCCACCCTGATAAGATTTGGAAAAATATCGGCTCCAAACCGGGCGACCTGCTCGTCCTTACCAAACCAATAGGTGTCGGAATCCTAACTACTGGCATTAAGCGCAATGTTGTCAGTCTAGAACAGGAAAAAGCAGTTACTGAAACGATGGCGATGTTGAATAAGCTTGCCGCAGAAAGTCTACTGCCGTTTCACCCCAATGCTGTTACGGATGTAACAGGTTTCGGTTTATTGGGACATGCAAGTGAGATGGCTGGAGGCAGCGGTGTTAGCATTGAGATTTTCAGTGACAAGGTTCCTTTATTGGACGGCACCCGCAAGCTTGCCGCAGAAGGAGTGATTCCTGGCGGTACAAAATCCAACCATTCCTGGCTTTCTGATACTGTTTTATATCCAGAAAACATGCCTCTTGACGAACAATTAATCCTTTGCGATGCAGTCACTTCCGGCGGGTTGCTCGTAAGCATTCCGGAAAGCGAAGCAAACGAATTCGTCGCTAGATTGCATGAAGCAGGATTACAGCATGCTTCTATTGTTGGGGCTGTAACGAAAAAAAGAGAAAAAACGATATCTGTCCGATAAACAGAAAATCCGTTTGACCTTTGTGTCAAACGGATTTTCTCTTTAAAGCCATATTCTCTTGTTTCCTTCGCGGCGGGTCACCTTTTCCATATCAAGCCGCTCCAGGAAGGGGATCATGTATTTCCGTGACAGCCCCAATACCGCTTTAGCATCGCTCACCTCGAAAGAACCTTCTGTATGTTCCTTAAGATTATCCACAGCTTCAGAGAACATATCGGCAGAGAGATAGAATCTATCATCGAGCGGCATTAGCAGCTTTTGTTCCACCAGAAAATAGGTTAATTCTGGACGGATCGTTTCCGGAATGCCGGCATCATGCAAGTAATTTTCTAAATAACGAACTTGAAGCCGGTCCTGCTTAATCGCCTGAAGCATTCCTTCCACCCGCTTGCTCCAGTTTTTCGGAACAGAAGGAGTAAAATCAGCCGTAGCGAAAAATTGCCCGTTTCGTTTCCAGGTCCCTTTTTCTTCACCCAGCCTTAATACAAATTCAAGCAACGCTTTCGGGAAAACAGCATGGAGACCCTGAATGATCTCTGCCTTGTTAATCCCCTTCCTCATCGGGTTTGCCAGCTGATATTCCGACAGCCGGTCATACATTCCTTCTGTAAGGCTTTCGATTTCTCTCCCAGTAGTGTACTGGTCCCGGGCATAGGAGACGAATTCCGGTTGATCTAAAACCTGGATGATTTCTGCTTCGTCAAGGGAAGTGCGCGTCATTAATTCGGTAATGGAAAGACCCTTTGATTCGACCATTGCAGAGATAATCCGTTCCTCCGGTTTTCCTTCTTTTTTCCTGGCCAGCTCTTCAATCGTTTTCATTCCGAATCTGTATTTATCGCCTTGCGGATCAATGACCCAGCCGCCGCCAATCGTTTCCGGGGGGCTAGGACGGCGCAAAATAAAGCGATCGCCCCGTTTGGTTACGATTTCTTCCTCCAAGCGCAGCTGGCACAAAATCTCCCCGGTTACTGAACTAATTTCATTTCTGTCAAAAAAGACAATCCGTCCCATGACCTCTGAGGTGCCAATATGGCATTTAATCGGCATTCTTTGTTTGACCATATGCTCCAGATCACCCGTTATCCTCAGCGAAACGTCCAGACATTTAGTAACGTTGAAATGCTCAGAAGATACAAGGACATCTCCCCGTTGGATCTCCTCTTTAGCAACACTTGAGAGATTGAGCGCGGCCCGCTGGCCTGCGAATGCCTGTTTTGCAGGCTTGTGATGAACCTGTAGCTGGCGTGCTTTCGTCTCAATATGATGCGGTAGGATCAATAAGGATTTCCCCTCTTCCACCGAGCCTTCATAAACCGTTCCCCGGACAACCGTTCCCTGCCCTTTTACGGTGAACACCTGGTCGATCGGCAGCCTGAACGGTCCCTTTGTATCCCGGGATTCGAGGCCCGCCAGCTCTGAAAGGATTAGCTCTCGTACTTCGTCTATTCCCTTTTGAGATAAACTGTCGACCATAACCACAGGAGCCATTTTAAAAATGCTATCCTCCAGCTCGAGCATAATCTCTTCCTTAACCAAAGCAAGAAAGTCCGCTTCTACTTTGTCGATTTTAGAAATGGCGACAATCCCTTTTTTGATCCCTAAAAAGTCCAATATCTGCAGGTGTTCTTTTGTTTGTGGCATGACCCCTTCATCAGCTGCGACTACAAGGACAACTAAATCAATGCCGGCCACTCCTGCAATCATCTGCCGGATAAATCGTTCATGTCCGGGGACATCAATGACCGATACCTGCATTTCTTCATTTTCATAAAGAGGGGCAAACCCCGGTTCAATCGATATTTGTCTTTCTTTTTCTTCTTTTAAACGGTCAGTATCCACATTGGTCAACGCTTTTGTTAGCGACGTTTTGCCGTGGTCAATATGCCCGGCCATTCCAATTGTAAAATGCTTTTTCATGAAGGACACCCTTTTATTTTAAAAAACTGATTATTGATGAAGAAGCGCTCCCACAGCCCCGCTATATTCACCTTTTTCAAGGAAAAGCGGCGTGCAGCCAAAAGCTTCCGTAGCCTCGAAAAGCAGCGATCGAAGCGGTCGATTTCCGGCTACCGCGCCTCCAAAGTAAACGATATCCTTTACCTGATGGCTACCGGCAGCCTGCACAGCCATCAGCATAACTGTTTCCGCAATCATGCCGGTTACAGCCGCCAACATATCCTCTGGTTTGGAAGCACTTAAGCCCGCGGCCTTCCCAAAGTTACTTGCTGTAAAATATCCCGGAATCGGGGGTTCTAATGGTTCATATATATCTTTAACCAGAAGGTCCAATTTAGAACGTTTTCCCTCTTCGGCAAGGGAAACAATGTCTCTAAATTGATCTGTTCCTGTAAGCAAATAGGCTAACCCAAGTAATGTCCCGCCGCCCACACCGGTGCCGATAATCCTCTCAGCAGCATCATTTGTAAGCAAATAAAGAGAGGTTCCAGTTCCAACATTCACAAGAATGCAACGGTTTAATGATTGTTTAGCTTCCTGTTTCAGCAGAAAGGCGGCCCCTTGCGCCGTGGCCTCAAATTCAGCGATTTCTTTAACAGGAGATTTGACCTTTTCATGAACAAGAGTGCTTTTTCCGCCTGTAACACAAACAATGGCCTCCGGGGCGATGATCGAAAGCCACTGAATAAGCGAAGGAAGGTCATCGTAGGAATAGGTTTTCACATGAAGCTTTTCTTCTTCAAAATAAGCCATTTTTAAAAGCGAACTGCCTGCATCGATCCCGATTCTTTTCACTGGCATCTTAAGGTCCCTCATTTCAGCTATCGTTTTTCGCAAGCGGCTGTTTGTCAGAAAGTGCACCGCTTGAAAGCTTGCTGCTGGAACGATTATAGCATGTTTCTTGCCGGTATGAGCTATGGAGTGGACTCGTGTTATAAAAGATATCACTTTCACGAGATTCCGTACATACGTCCAGTAATTGTTACCAAAAAAAAGACAGACCGAATAGCTGATCTGCCTTTTTTATCTTTAATTGAAAAGATGCTCATACGGAGTCATATTCACTTGTCTTTCCGTAAGTTTTTTTCGCAAAAATTTATGGTCGCGCTTTGGAGTTGCCATAATATAACCCCTGATGACCAGATCCTCGGTTATCGAAGAAACCTTTTCATCCACAGCCAATGCCCCGATTTTACCGGCAATTTTTTGACGGGCTACATCTCTGAACAATTCAGGAACAGGGCTCACCAAATCTTCAAGCAGCTCTTTTTGATCAGCCGGCCAAAGATCCCTTGTCTCCCCCACATAATGTTCTTCCCAATCCATATCGGATTTCCCATCTTCCTTTGGCAGCCTTTTAAGAAACTTCCTGAACATAAAAAAGCCGCCAATCGCAAACAAGGAAATCAATACCACTATCCAAAAAAGGATAAACCATAAAAACCAGCCACCCAGCATGGCGTTCACCCCAATTTAATATGATTACAATTATGTTTATTATAGACTTGATATACTTCCTTTTTCAAGGAAATAATCTACTTTCCCTCTATATTTAGATAGAGATTGCCAAGGGTTTAGGCTGAAGTTTCCTGCTTCCTGGCACTCGTTAAAGCTTACCTGTTGATATTTCCATTTTGCATCTATATAATAGAAAAGGTCTCTACGAATACGGGGTCGGAAGGGTAGCTGGTGCGCTCCTCGGTCTTCAAAACCGCGTGAGAGGCTCGTGCAGTCTCTGGTGGGTTCGATTCCCACACGGTCCCGCCAACCCTTATAATATAAGGGTTTCCAAGGAAGAGGAACTTGCATCCAGAACTATTACTGATTACTACACTAACTTTGAGTACCTTAATAAGTATGTTGTTGAAGATATATCCGCTAATGAGATTAATATAGATGTTTTCCGTGGTTTTATTGACTACATGCTACATGGACAATCTTGTGTTATCTTATAGGGCCGAATCCAAAGTGACTTTTAGAGAAATTGTACATTTTAATTCACCTGCGCACTATATACGATTCACTAAACAGGTCACGATTCATTCAATGGACTTCTTTTGTTCTATATATCTATAAATGGTCGCCCGTGCTAAACCCGTTGCTTGAGTAATCTCCTTCATGGTATATTCTCCTGAACGATACAATTCATAAGCCTTTTCCTTAAGGAGTCTGTTAGCTTCTTTCCTTCCTAGCTTAACTCCCTTTTCTCTCGCGTTTTCGATTCCCGCTTTTATCCTTTCAACGATTAGCTCCCTTTCGAATTCTGCGCAAACTTCAATCATATGAAAGACCATTCCGCCCCTTTCAGCCGAGGTATCAATGTTTTGTGTTAAGGAAATAAGATCAATTTCTCTCTCCTTCAGCTCATTTGTTATTCGATGGAGATCTTGGATGCTTTTTGCTAGTCTATCAAGTTTGTATACGATTACAATGTCTCCTTCTCTTGCGTATTCCAGCATTGCTTTTAATCCTTCTTTTTCTGTGTTGTTTTGTATGTCAGTAAAAATCTTGTAGCATCCACTTTCGGTAAGAAAACTTATCTGTTTATCCAGAGTTTGTTTACCTGTAGAGGCTCTCGCATAACCCAGCTTAGCCATTACCTCTCCTCCTTCCATATATTATCAATTACTTAAAATGTATCATAAATATGTCTCGCACATTTACATTTACAATAAAAAGATATATTTTTGAGACAATATTATATTTTTAGTACAATACTCCTAATTTTGTATCTAAATTATATGATTTTTAGATAAAAAGCAAAATTGTGGACAACTGACGGGTCCAGGGGATAACTTTATTTCATTCCTGTTACGAGCTGCAAATCATATTTTCGTATCATAAATAAGTAATTTTGAAACATTCAGAAGAAATGTGGACAACTGATGCCTGGTGTGAATAATATTATTTCATTCATGTTACAGGCGGAGAGCAATTGAACTACCCCCGCTTATCGACTTTTCGGTCCGATTGAAGCGGGGGATTCCTAAGAACACCAGTGCATCCACCAGTTATTGATTAGGCTATCCCCGTAGTCCCTACGGTTAGAAGCCTTATGGCTTCATTTTTAAGGTTTTGTCCTGCGTTAACATCTCGATTATGATGAGTCCCACAAGAAGGACATTTCCATTCGCGTAATCCGAGATGTTTAACGTCTTTGTGTATGTAGCCACAGCTAGAACACAGTTGACTAGAAGGAAAGTTCTTCGCAACAGTAACGATTTGTTTGCCATACCAGTTCGCTTTGTATGCCATCATTGTTTTGAATTGTGCCCTTGGTTTTAGGCAAATCGGCTACTTCTGTTTCGGTTGCTAATGAAACAAAATATTTGCCGGAAGGGTTGTGTCTAATGGTTGCACTCATAATGCGTCCTCGTACTTCACGACTTTTAGCAAAACGTACAAGACCTAACTTTGGCAATTTGATATGATGATCTATCACAGGGATATTTCCATTTGTATGCTTCGTAGTGTAAGACTGGACAGGGTTCTTTTTCGATTTAAAGCGGGGTTGTTTGTTTTGTTTTTTGTAGTATCTGCTATAGGCATCCGCTAAGTTTTCAACAGATTTCTGCAAGGCAATGCTATCCACTTCTTCTAGAAACGAATAGTTCTTTTTTAGTTCAGGGAGTGCTTTCACTGTTTCATATTTGTTTAGATACTCACCTTTCCAATTGTTGGTTGGAAGCTGGCCATTCTGTTTCATTTCTTCACAAACATGCCAATAAGCATCTTTATCTTTTTGCTTATTAAGAAAGAAATTAAATACAAACCTTGAACAGCCAATGATTTTGTTAATAAGCTCAGTTTGATGTTGATTAGGGTATATACGAAATTTATATGCTTTGTTAACAATCATGAAATTCACCTCACTCCCGAAAGGAATGTTTGTTCCCATTATAACATAATGAGGAAGGTTTTGGCACCGACATTCATCTCCCACTCACTCATTGGGCTACGCCACATTCCTTGAAGTGGGGAGTCTTCTCTCGGGGAACGATAAAAACCACAGCTATGCCGTGGCAACAAATCATACCTATTAGTAAAATTTTGGCCCTTTCATAAGCTTCATGGGTATCAATAACAAACAGGATCCCTTTATCATTTACAAGCAGTTGTTTACAATTCGGGATTTTTCCCTTATCGTCGTGCCTCTTGGTCGCCCTCTACCTTTGTCTGCCGATTAAGGAAAATACATGGGAAGCAGGTATGCTGCTTGTCAGTCTTTTACCCCCCTGGCTCCTGCCGTTTTTTGTTGCTTACTCTTTTTCTGTTTACCTTTACATTTACATGCTACGCTTATTTTAATATGAAAAATAAGCGTACTCCCTCCCCCGGGTTCCAATAAATATCAAATTTACTTTAGATGTGTACCATAAGAAAAGGGCATAATTACGAGAATCATGTGAAATGTTCGTTTAACCATAAGGTCGATGCTGCTATAAATTTTTCGGCAGCTGGCGGAAGATTTTTGAAGGATATCGAACCAATGCCGATGGAGAAAATTGCTCGATCATCTGAAAGAGGTATTTTTTTTACACCATCAGGTAGATTATATAAAGCGATGTCTGGCAGGATGGCTACACCAAGGGAGTTTTTTACCATCGAAATAACAGCCTGTTCATCATCTAAATGAAAAGCAATTTCAGGAGAAAGTTTATTTGATTTCAAAATGTTATGTATGATTTTAAGGGTAGAATTTTGGAGAATCAGCTTTTCTTCCTTCAATGCATTCGGCTTTATCGAATTTTCAGCACCAAGATGGTGGGTTTCCGGCACAACACAGCAAAACGCTTCTCGCTTTAAATGGAGAACCTCCAGATCGGCAGCAGGCGGCATTAAAAAACCGAAATCTACAATCCCCTGAGAAATCCACAGAGAGATTTCCTCCTGTTTCCCCTCCACAATGTCTACTTTTATATGCGGATATTGATCCATGAATTTTTTCAATATTCCAGGAAGCCATACAGCAGAAATAGATGAAAATGTGCCGATCCTAACAGTCCCTATTTCTAGTCCTCTTATTTCCCCAGCCTCCTGAAGCATTTTTTCATTCAAATATAGAATCTCCCTAATATACAACAACATTCGCTCACCGTTTACGGTTAGCCTGATGCCTGCTTTATTACGGGTTAATAAGGAAAACCCCAGCTCTTTTTCCAAGCTGGAAATGGCATGACTTACCCCTGATTGGGAAATATTTAACGATTCACTTGCTTTTGTTAAGCTGCCAAGTTCTACAACTGTATGAAATATTTCATATTTGCCTATCGACAAATTCATCCCTCTTTATATTAGTTTTATTCATAATATAACATAAAAAATGAATTTTTTTCATCACTTTCCGACAATTAAAGAGACTGCTTGAGCAGTCTCCCTATGCTAGACCCTCCTACTCCATATAAATAATTTTGGTCACATACAAGAAAGAATCAATGATAATTGCAAGTAACTAAAAGATATTTAAATAATTCTTCAGTCGTTTTTATCAACCCCGAATTCACCTTATACCAAGCACCTCTTAACAAACCATTTATTTTCCCAACTCAGGTTAACCGCTATTGTTCATCAATCAATGGTCTTTCTACGAATAAAAAATATCAAACTACAGAAGATGCTTCTTCCTGCCTTCTTGTCTTTAAAACTCTAAAGAAGCATTTTTTTCATCACCTATTTGATTTTGCCCCTCAGATACCATATGAAGGCCTTTCCTCTCACTTATACTTAACTATTGATTTTGGTCCTTCATCAACCACATGAAGACCTTTCTTTCCCTTATTTGATTTTGGTCCTTCAGCTCTCCTATGAAGGACTTTTTTCACTTATTTACAGAATTTTATCCTTCCCCTTATGAAGACCTCATACAAAAACCCCATTTACTTATGATACGGTTCACTGTAACCTCTCTAACTGCGAATTTTTTAAAAAAGAACCTTCAATCCAAAGATAGATTAAGGGTTCTATGTTTTATTTTCAATGATATTCTATTATTTATTCAATTCTTTAAGTGAACTTTTTTATCTCTTTTTTTCAATAATTGCCTTTTCAATCTCTTCATCATAGAAACGATTGTCCATTGATGAAAAATGTTGTTTAAACTTTTGCATTAAATACCTTTGTTTCTACATCCACAGAATTAACTATAGACTAGCTCTTTTTCGCTTAGGCCAAGCGTCTCTGCTGTTGAAGTATGAATTTCGTGCAGAAGCTCTGGGTTTTCCATTAGTGACACGCCATAAGAAGGAATCATTTCTTTGATTTTTGGTTTCCACTCTGTCATATGTTGTGGGAAGCACTTTTCTAATACCTCAAGCATAACGTTAACGGCAGTAGAAGCACCAGGAGAAGCGCCGAGCAATGCAGCAATCGAGCCATCAGCAGCAGTAATCACTTCCGTACCAAATTGAAGCGTTCCTTTGCCGCCTGCTTCTGTATCTTTGATAACTTGTACACGTTGGCCCGCTACTACTAAATCCCAATCCTCAAGCTTGGCGTTCGGGATAAACTCTCGTAACTCTTCCATGCGCTGTTCTTTCGATAACATAACTTGCTGGATCAGGTATTTTGTCAATGACATCTCTTTTGCGCCTGCCGCCAACATAGTGAAGACATTATTCGGTTTTACGGAAGTGACTAAATCCAACATTGAACCCGTTTTTAAGAACTTGGGTGAGAAGCCGGCAAATGGTCCAAATAGTAACGATTTTTTGTTGTCAATATATCGTGTGTCAAGATGCGGAACAGACATTGGTGGAGCACCAACCTTCGCTTTGCCGTATACTTTAGCATGATGCTGCGCTACAACTTCTGGATTATTACATACCATAAATATTCCGCTAACCGGGAATCCGCCAATATGTTTTGACTCAGGAATACCAGATTTTTGCAGTAAATGCAGGCTTCCGCCCCCACCTCCGATAAAGACGAATTTTGCCGTATGGCGCTCAACGCTACCGCTATCGACATTACGCACTTTTAATTCCCACGAGCCATCGCTAGTACGTTTTATATTATCAACACTATGTTTATATTTGATATCAACGTTTTTAGTCTTTAAGTGGTCAAATAACATGCGTGTTAAAGTACCAAAGTTGACATCCGTTCCAGTGTCGATTTTTGTTGCCGCTATCGCATCATTCGATGGACGGTTTTGCATAATAAGCGGAATCCATTCCATCAGCTTTGCTGGGTCATCAGAAAATTTCATCCCTTGGAAGAGGGGATTGTTTGACAGTGCTTCAAAACGTTTCTTTAAAAACGTTACATTTTCTTCCCCTTGTACCATACTCATATGAGGCAATGGCATGATAAAGTCCTGCGGATTATTGATCAGCTTGTTGTTTACAAGATAAGACCAAAACTGCATTGAAACCTGGAACTGTTCATTAATTTTAATCGCTTTGCTAATATCTATAGATCCGTCTGGTTTTTCGACAGTGTAGTTAAGCTCGCATAGTGCAGCATGCCCTGTTCCCGCATTATTCCATTCGTTAGAGCTTTCCTCGCCTGCTTTTTCGAGCTTCTCAAACACTTTGATTTCCCATTCTGGTGCTAACTCTTTCAGAAATGATCCCAAAGTCGCGCTCATGATTCCGCCACCAACCAAGATAACGTCTGTTTTTTTCTGTATGTTGCTCATTATAACCTTCCTTATCTCCTATATTTGCAAAAAAGATGTAGGCGCTCCTGCTTAGGTGTCACAAAAAGCCAGGCACGACCTAGGAACACACCTTTTTTGTCTCAATTATAACTATATCATATTCTATTATAATTATTTATAACACTTGAAGAAACAAGCCTGATGGCTTGTCTTTGTCGTATTTAATGGACATCTTCTCCCTTTATTGAATAATATATGGTCAAATTATTTCTTGAACTCTTATACTGATGTATAATTTTAATATATTGGAATTTTATAGATGAGGCCTGGATAGACTGGTACAAAGTTACATTTACAAAAACCACCCCAACCACAACCTGCTTGCGTTTTGTCCCGGAATTCTACAAACATAAAAAACTGCAAACCCGGTTAAGCATTTGCAGAAATTGTCGGTAACTTATAATGACTAGCATTAAAAAGGGAGAGAATAAAATCCTTTTCACCAGTCTAATCGGATTTGGTTGAACATAGATTTCTCCCTACTTTAGAGAAATTTTTGGTCTCATACAATGAATAATTAAGATAATTGTTAAAGATTTGATGTGATTTAATTATTGATAAAGCTGAAGTTCTAGCGACTTTGATGTTTCTCTGCCAACCCAAACAAGTCTTTGTCTATCAATTCGTTTATTTGATTTTCATCTAAACCTATTTGTTGAAGTACTTCTAATGTATTTGCTCCTCGCTTTCCGCCAATGTATTTGTATTGTTGCTTATATGCGGTTGACTTAATTGGAGATGCGATTTGTCTTTGGGATGTTCCGTTATTCCTAGGGACATCCACGATCATGTTTCTTGCTTGTATTTGTGGATGCTCAATAGTCTCGGAAAGTTTAAGTACAGGCTCTACACAAGCCTCCACATCTTTAAAAATATTCAGCCATTCACCATATGTTTTTTCCAAAAAAGCTTCTTTGACTGCTTCTTTAAAGGTCCTTTTGTCTTCAGGTTTTGTATTTCCTGCTAGATTAACCATATGCGGAATGCCTAATGCTTCACATAATTTTTTTCTAAATGAGGGTTCAATGCTTCCCACTGAAAAATATCGTTTATCCTTCGTTTCATAATAATCATAAAAGGACCCGCCATTCAGTTCCGTTGCTTCCGATTTTGGCTCAACCCCACTAGTCAAATAACCAGAACCAAACATTGCATTTAATGCAAAAGATGAATCCATCATGCTGAGATCAATATGTTGACCCTCGCCGGTGTGTTCACGGTGGATAACCGCAGACAAGATAGCAATCACACTATGCAAAGATCCACCTGCCATATCTGCAATTTGAATTCCCATTGGAACAGGACGCTGATTTTCGCGTGTTGAGTAACCAGCCACTCCGGCGATTGATAGGTAGTTGTTATCATGTCCTGGCCGATCACGATATGGACCTGTCTGACCGTAACCAGAAAGAGAACAATAAATAATTGTTGGATTCACCTCTTTAAGAGATTCGTAGTCGAGGCCAAGCCGTTCCATTACACCAGGCCTGAATTGTTCCAAGACAATATCATAATCAAGAATAAGTCGTTTAACAATCTCAACTGCCTCCTGCTTTTTCAAATCCAAGCTAATTGATTTCTTAGAGCGGTTCAAATGTTGATGTGTTGCCGAATCTTCTCCATCTAATGGTTCTAGTTCTCTTATAAAATCCGGCAAATTTGGTGATTCAACACGTAATATTTCAGCACCTAAATCAGCCAGCATCATCGTAGCATATGGACCAGGTAATAACTTGGAAAAATCAAGTATTTTTAAAGAATTTAACACTATTTTCTCACCTCTACTAAAAAAATGTAGCTAAATCCATTTCAAAGCTATTAATTTACCTTCTTCTGTCCGATCCAATGCATTTCCCTCAAACGGTATTTTTGTAGTTTACCCGTAGCTGTTTTTGGTAAAGAATCCACGAACTCAACAGCTTTAGGTGCTTTAAAGTGTGCCATTGCAGATCTGCAAAAGTGAATAATCTCCTCTTCCGTCACATTTGCATCAGGCTGTAACACAATGATTGCTTTTGGTACCTCACCCCATTTTTCATCAGGAATGGCAATAACCGCAGCCTCCCTGATAGCCGGGTGTTTATACAAAACACCTTCCACCTCTGTAGAAGAAATATTTTCTCCTCCTGAAATGATCAAATCCTTGGCGCGATCTTGTATCTCAATGAACCCATCTGGATAAGTGACCGCCAAATCGCCGGTATGGAACCATCCATCCTTGATTGCAGCTGATGTTGTCTGCGGATCCTTGTAATATCCCGTCATCACAACGTTGCCACGAGTAATGATTTCTCCTAATTCCTTCCCATTCCAAGCGACTTCTCCCCCATCTGGATGAACGACCTTTGTTTCCCCATTAAAAGCGAGTTCAATCCCTTGTCTTGCCTTAATAGTTGCTTGTTCATCCGCCGATTTTGAATCAAATTCTTTTTTCCACTCACAATAAAGAATGAAAGGAGAGGTTTCCGTCAGACCATAGACATGGATCATATGTAATCCAAGGATTTCCTGTGCTTTATGAATCAGAGCCGCCGCTGGAGGTGCACCAGCTGTCGCCATGCGCGGGCGTGTCTTAATATTAATTTCCTTAGCTTTGGGCTCATTTACAAGCATATTAATGACAGTCGGAGCACCACATAATAGAGTGATATTTTTACTTTCAAACAACTCGAGAATCACAGGTGGCTCCACCTTTCTCAAACATACATGGGTGCCGCCAGTCGCAGTGATCGCCCAAACACCGCCCCAGCCATTCGCATGGAACATCGGTAATGTATGAAGATAAACATCATCGTGGTTGACACCAAGGTGATACATGAAATTAGCCGCGTTCATGTAATTACTGCGGTGGGTTAACATCACTCCTTTTGGTTTTGATGTCGTTCCGCTAGTATAATTCAATGTTAGGAGTTGATTTTCATCGATTTCAACCTCTGATGGTACGGCTTTTTCTGGAGCATGTTGAAGAAATGCCTCTTAATCCACTCCATTTAGAGAAGTCTCATGTCCTGCAACAGAAACGATAACGAACTGTTCCAATGATAGGTTACCCTCGATTTCCTCAATCGGCTCGCTAAACTCTTCATCTACAATTAACATTTTCGAATCACTGTGATTGATTATGTACTCCAAGTCTCCTGCTGATAACCGGTAATTCAAAGGTACCATTACAGCGCCAAGTTGACAGATACCGTAAAAGCACTCCAACATATAATGAGTGTTGGGCAACATTACCGCAACGTGATCACCTTTTTGGATACCTGCTTTATGCAAGGCAACCGAAAGCTGATCTGTACGTTCTCCAAATTCCTTATACGTAAACTCCTTCTCTCCATCGATAACAGCTGTTTTTTGCGGATAATATTTGACTGCCCTTCGCTTCCAGTCAAGTGGGGTTAATGGGGAAAACAAATTAACACAGCTCCTTTTTAAAATATATTTGAATACATCTCAACCTTTTTGACACGAACATTCCACATTAACTTCACGAATCGTGCCATTCCATATTTTGATTCGTACCCATAAATGCTTTTTAGATAGCCATAATCCAGGATGATGTTCGGTGACGGAGCAAATAGCTTATTCTTGAAGTTAAATAACGCCTACAATAAAAATAATAATCTAATTGCTTCTTTCTTTAAAGAGAAAATACAGAATTTTTATAGTAATTAGACAAATATATCAAACCCACATTCGGCAGGTCCCAAGTCAAAAAGTGAGTCACAGATGTTCTGCACTTAATAAACAAAGAGAAAACAGCACCATTCCTTAACTCTGGCACTGTTTTTCAATTAATGAATAACTATTTTCTACCGTATATTCCTCTTAGGATTGGGCGGGGTGGTATTTGCATGTGGCGGCGCCCCGTTACCTCGTATGTTGGTTGCCTGTTTGACCGAGTTTGTGATGTTGTGGATCACATCACCCACATCCTGGGCAGATTCCAGCAAAGGATCGACTGTCTGCATTTTATGTTTCACATCGACCGTGATTTGATTTGCTGTGTGGATCAGCTCCCTGGATTCTTCCGTCAGGCCATGTACCGCGTTCCTCACTTCATCAAGGGTCCGGTTGGTTTCACCCAGCGTCACCATCCCCTTTTGAAGCAATCCTATTAAAAATACAACAAGCCAGATGAAGGCTATTGCGATGGCTGCAATACTGAATTCAATAAGCATAAAAGAAGCTCCTCCTTTTTAACCATTTTATGTACAAGCTCCGCAGATATTCCTTCCTTATACTTTCCAAATGGATCTACTTATCAGCTTCTCATTACACATATTCCTACAAAAACAAAAAAACACAAATGCTGCACCCCTTTACACTCGGGAAGCAGCATTTGTATGTAACTAAAAATATAAGGTAGTGTAACGTATCCATACTTCCGGTGAAGTTGAGGACTGGAATACACAGTTAATTAATCCTTATCTTCACACCCCCATCTGGTTTGGAGCTGGTTGTGCTTGTCGGATGGTCGTTATTGGGTTTGTAGACGGTTGGGTCTGGCGGACTATCATGACTGGGTGTGTGGCTAATTGTGTTTACAGGAGTATCGTTACTGGGTGTATAACTGTCTGCACTTGCAGGATGGTCATTACCAGGTGCTGAACTGGCCGTAGTTGCGGGATGATTATTTGTGTCAATGGTTTCGCTTCGAGGAGTCTCGTTGTTTTGAACGGTCCCGGCCCGTTTTACTGTATCTGTTACACTGTGGATCACTTCGCCTACATCCTGGGCGGATTCTAACAGCGGCTCAAATGATTTGATTTTACTTTGGATATCGACAGTGACCTGGTTGGCGGAATGAATTAACCTTTGGGATTCCTCTGTCAGGCCAGTGACGCTGTTTTTCACCTCCGCAATTGTGCGTTGGGTTTCCCCGAGAGTTTGGATCAATTTAGCGGCCAAACAAACAAAGGCAACTGAAGCGCTGGCTACGCTGACCTTAATAATCATGAAGCTTCACTCTCCTTCCGTTCATTTTATGTACTGGCCGCGAGCTATATTCCTCAAGTTACAGGATTGAAATCAAGTTTGGGCATTACCAAGACTGTCTTTGGATACTTCTTAAGATGATACAAAAGATAGTTAAAGGCTGAGGTAATAAAAGGGTGTGGGTCATTAACAGGACAATAATAAAAAGAGAGACAGGAATGAGTTCCTGTCTCTTTGATCTTAATCAATCATGAAAATTCATTCCGTCTGTAGTTGCTTTGATAACACCAGCGCGGATGACAAAGTCACCGAAGTGCTCGCCTTCCTGCCGTTCTTTCGCATAGCGTGGAAGAATCACACGCAGTTCGTTCAAAATTTCTTCTTCATTGATGTTTTCGCGGTACATTTTGCTTAGACGGCTGCCGTCAAATGCAGCACCGAGATACATATTGTATTTGCCGACCGCCTTGCCGATAAAGGCAATTTCGCCGAGCGCCGGACGGGCACAACCGTTCGGACAGCCAGTCATACGGATGGTAATTTCTTCGTTTCTCAAGCCGTTTTCATCAACAATGGCCTCGATCTTTTCAAGTAGAGCCGGTAAATAGCGTTCTGCTTCCGCCATTGCCAATCCGCAAGTAGGTAAAGCGACACACGCCATTGAGTTGCGGCGGAGTGCTGAATAATGCTTGCCATCTGTCAAACCGTATTGTTCGATCAGTTCGCTTATCTGTTTCTTTTTCTGGCTTGATACATTGGCAATAATCAGGTTTTGATTTGCTGTCAGACGAATATCACCGGTATGGATTTTGGCGATTTCGCGCAAGCCGGTCTTCAGTTTGTAATCATCGAAATCCGCGACGCGGCCGCCTTCAACAAACAGCGTAAAATGCCATTTTCCTTTAATGCCTTTCACCCAGCCGTATCTGTCGCCGTTATTGTCAAAATGATACGGCTTCGCTTTATCCAGGCTCCAACCGAGGCGGTTTTCCAGTTCAGCCTTGACCGTTTCAAGCCCAAGTCGGTCCACTGTGTATTTGAACCGGGCATTTTTGCGTTCAGAACGGTTACCGTAGTCGCGCTGAATCGTAATCGTTTTTTCAGCCACATCAAGAATTTGGTCCGGCGTACAGAAGCCGATTACTTTGGCAAGCTGCGGATACGTCGCTTTGTCGCCGTGTGTCATGCCCATGCCGCCGCCAATCGCCACGTTAAAACCGACAAGCTTGCCATCTTCAACAATCGCTATGAGTCCAAGGTCCTGTGAAAAGACATCAATGTCATTCGATGGCGGAACAGCGATACCGATCTTAAATTTTCGTGGCAGATAAAGCGGTCCGTACATTGGTTCAGCTTCTTCCACTTCCGGAGTTCCGGCCACTTGTTCTTCATCAAGCCAAATTTCATGATACGCTCTCGTCCGGGGCAATAAATAATCACTCAACCGTTTCGACCATTCATATACTTCGGAATGGATCTCAGATTGATCTGGATTCGAAATGCACATGACATTCCGGTTCACATCGCCGCATGCAGCAATCGTATCCAAAAGAGACGCATGGATTTCCTGAATCGTTTTTTTCATATTCCATTTTAAAATACCATGCATTTGAAACGTCTGTCGTGTTGTCAGTTTTAAGGTGCCGTTGCCGTATTTTTCGGCAAGCTCATCCATGACAAGCCATTGATCCGGTTTTGCTACTCCGCCTGGCATACGGACGCGCAGCATGAACTGATACGCAGGTTCAAGCTTTTGCTTTTGGCGCTCATTGCGAAGATCCCTGTCGTCCTGCAAGTAGCTGCCGTGATGTTTCATCAGGCGATTGTCATCATCAGGAATCCCGGCGCTGATCGGTTCTAGCATCACTTCCTTCAGTGTGCCGCGCAAATAGTTGCTTTCTTCTTTGATGCGCTCAACATCGCTCGGCGGGCCATCCGGCGATTTTAGAATTGGGTTCACCATGTTGAAAAAACTCCTTTCAATCTAAAATCAATATACATCACGCTGGTAACGTTTTTGCTGTTGCATGTCGGCAAGATAGTCTTCCGCTTTTTCACGGCTCATGCCGCCTTCTTTTTCGATAATATCAATAAGCGTGTTATGGACGTCATGTGCCATGTTTTTCTCATCGCCGCAAATGTAAACGGCTGCTCCTTCTTGAAGCCACTCGAACAATTCTTTGCTGTGCTCAAGCATGCGGTGCTGCACATACACTTTTTCATCCGAGTCACGCGAAAACGCAACATCCATTTTCGTCAGGACACCATCTTTCACCCACTTTTGCCAGTCGGTCTGGTAAAGGAAGTCGGTTACAAAATGCTGTTCGCCGAAGAGCATCCATGACTTTCCTTGTGCTCCCATTTCTTCACGTTCCTGCATAAAGGAGCGGAACGGTGCAATGCCTGTTCCCGGCCCAACCATGATGATCGGCGTATCCGGGTTCTTTGGCAGCATAAAGTTTTGATTATGCTGAATGTAAACCGGAAGCGTGTCCCCCGGCTGCAGACGTTCTGCGCAAAGAATAGAGGTGACTCCCTTTCGTTCCCGTCCGTGTGTTTCGTACCGGACGGCGCCGATTGTCAAATGCACTTCATCCGGATTCGCGGATAAGCTGCTCGCAATCGAATAAAGACGGGCCGGCATTTTCCGGAGAATGGAGATAAGCTCTTGCGTTGAGACACCCCATGGGCCAAAGTCACGGACCAAATCAAGCAAATCGCGGCCTTCAAGATACGCTTTTAATTTCTCTTCATTGCCCGGCGATAAAAGCTCCCGTAAATCCTCATTCGTTGAAAGCTGCACCGCTTTTTCAAGAAACGGTTTTGTTAGAACCGTAATTTCAAAGTGAGAGATGAGCGCTTCTTTAAGCGGACGAACGTCTCCCTGTTTATTGACCGTCACAATTTCTTCCGGATCCCATTTCATTTCTTCAAGAAGCAGGTCTACAAGAGCCGGATCGTTTTCCGGATAGATCCCAAGGCTGTCACCCGGTTCAAATGTGAGGCCAGACCCTTCAAGCGATAACTCAAGGTGGCGTGTTTCTTTATTCGAGCCGCGGCCGTTCAAATTTAAATTCTCAAGTACTTCCGCTTTAAACGGATTTGTTCTGGAATACGCAGATTCAACTGCTTGAGGAGCTGAGACATGAGCAGTTGCAGGAGCAGCACTTCCTCCCTGTGCTTCACTTAAGCCCACAAGGACTCCATCAAGCCATTCGGCCGCCGGCTCATCATAGTCAAGGTCGCAGTCAAAGCGCGGATAAAGCCGTGTACCGCCGAGCTCTTCCAACCGTTGATCGAATTCTTTTCCCGTCTGACAGAAGAACTCATACGAACTGTCTCCCAGCGACAAAACAGAAAAGCGGAGATCGTCAAGCTTTGGTGCCCGTTTGCCAAGAAGAAACTCATGGAAAGGCAACGCGGTATCCGGCGGGTCGCCTTCTCCATGTGTGCTCACGACAATAAGCAGGTTTTGGACTTTCTTCAAATTGTTCGGCTTAAAGTCGCTCATCGACGAGACGGTTACTTGAAAGCCGCGCCCCTCAAGCGTCTTGCCCGCATTCTCCGCAAGCCCCTGCCCGTTTCCTGTCTGTGATCCGTAAAGAATGGTCACTTCTTTTGAGATTGTCTGCCCGGTGCTCCCGGCAGGAAGCTCTGCCGCAGACGCGTCTGGTGCTCCCGGAACGGAAGCAGACTGGGACGCGGCCAGATAACCGCTCAGCCAAACTTTTTGTGATTCTGTTAAGGTCGGCAGAAGACGGTTAAGGAGCTCTGCCTGCTCCTGATTAAACGGACTGTTCATTACCTGAAGTTGCAACGATATCCACCTCACGAAGGAATATAAACTTATTGTTTACGTCATTTTATTTTTTAATGACTGATTTCAACAATTCTTGCCATTCACTTTTTAGTGAAAAAATAATTAATTTTTCGCATCTCTATTATCCCTATAAATTAAGTCGGTTTTAATTATAAGCCATTCGAAAATGCTTTAATAATTAAACTTTACCGGAAGACAAAACATTAGTAAAATACATATAAATTATTATAGCTATTAAGATTACTAATAACAAGGTGGGATTTTCTTGTACTATGACGCGTTAAAAACATTTGTAACCCTTGCAGAAGTTAAAAATTTTACAAAAACAGCTGAAATACTTCTCATGTCACAACCAAGTGTAAGTTTACATATAAAAAACTTGGAAAAGGAATTCCAAACTAAATTATTTCTACGTTCCCCAAAATTCTTAAAAATTACTCCAACTGGCGAGATTTTATACGATCGCGCAAAGCAAATGATCACTATTTACGAACAGACCAGACAAGACATTCTCGAACACCATAACTCGATAAAAGGAGAATTAAAGATAGGCGCAAGTTTTACAATCGGCGAATATATTTTGCCTTCCCTACTCTTTGACCTTCAAAACAACTATCCAGAACTTGAACTTCAAGTGATAATTGGAAATACAGAAGAAATCGTTCAATCTGTCCGGTTGTTTCAAGTAGATATAGGTTTAATTGAAGGTCAAACAAATGAAAAGGAGCTTTCCGTACACGCTTTTATGCAAGATGAGTTATTTATTGTTGCTTCGAACGATCATGAACTCGCTTGTAAAGATGAAGTTCCAATTGCTGACCTTCAGAATCAAGCATGGGTAACCAGAGAAGTTGGATCAGGTACGCGTGAATATCTTAACCACGTCATTCGTTCAAATGGTTTGAAAGTGAAATCTTTTCTTACCATAAGCAGTAATCAAGGAATTAAAGAAACAATTATAAATGGTATGGGGTTATCTCTCCTATCCCGTAGTGTTATTGAAAGAGACGTACAGCATAGGAATCTTTCTATTATTCAGTTGAAAGATCAATCCTTTAACAGAACGCTTTCCTATGTTTATTCCCCCATTATGCAAGATAAAAAGAACGTTGTGACATTTATAAGTGCATTAAACAAAAAATGGCCTAGTTGTCAGTGAATTGATTTTTGCATCTTAAAAGAGCGCATTATCCGCATTAATTACTTAATCGCCTTGCTAACTTTCAGCTTCTTTCCTTTGATTGTTGTATTCTCCATAGCTTGTAAGACTAACGAGCCTTTTCCATTAAGAATATCAACATATGACAAATTATCCTGGATGGTTATAATTCCAATATCATCTGCAGTTACTCCAGGAATTTTCGCAATAGTTCCAACAAAATCTACAGCTCGAATCTTCTTCTTTTTTCCGCCGCTGAAATGGAGTTTCATGATATCTTGGTTTATTCTGGCAGTTCTATTATTTTTCACGACTCGGCGGCCGCCGATTTTTTCTTCGAAAGCGGCTTTTCCTCTAGCAACCTCCTGATGTCTAGGAGCTTCCATTGTAGGGATCTCAAAGCCAATGTATTTTTCAATTGCTTTAATAAATTTCCCTTCATAAGGTGTCGCAAACGTAATCGCTTTTCCTTTATTGCCGGCACGCCCGGTTCTTCCTGTTCGGTGGACATAGCTCTCTTTTTCCATTGGAACGTCATAGTTGATGACAAGTGTCACATTATCAATATCAATTCCTCTCGCTGCTACATCGGTGGCCACAAGATAACGGAAGTTCCCCATTTTGAAACCATCCATAACGGCAAACCGATCTTCTTGTTCTAATCCTCCATGAAGTCTTTCACAAGAATAATTGGATTCTTCCAATTCGGTATACACTGTATCGACGTGTTCTTTGGTTCTGCAAAAAATCAAACAGCTCTCTGGGTTTTCAACGACCGTAACGTCTTTAAGCAGTGAAATCTTTTCTTCTTCTTTCACTTCGATTAAATTATGTTCAATTGTCTCCGTCGTTATCCCTGTAGCAGCAATCTCGATATTAATAGGGTTTTTCATATATTTATGGCAGAGATTTTCAACATCTTTAGGCAATGTAGCAGAAAATACCATCGTTACTCTGTTTGAAGGGAGTTCTTTTATAATCGCTTCTACTTCGTCGATAAAACCCATATTAAGCATTTCATCAGCTTCATCTATAATAAGATACTTTGTTTGGTCTAAAACTAGGGTTCCTCTTTCGATATGGTCCATCACACGTCCAGGTGTACCGACGACTACATGAGTTTTTTGTTTCAATTCTTCTTTTTGTTTCGCAAAAGGTTCTTTTCCATAAACGGCCATAGCTTTAATCCGTTTAAACCTTCCAATATTCGTTATATCTTCTCGAACTTGAACAGCAAGCTCCCTTGTTGGTGTAAGAATTAATGCCTGTGGTCTTTTTTCCTCCCATTCAATCATTTCGCAAATAGGTATACCAAAGGATGCAGTCTTGCCACTGCCTGTTTGAGATTTTACTACAAGATCCTGATTTTCCAATGCCACTGGTATTACTTCACTCTGAACCTCTGTGGGAGTTTCGTATTTCAACACAGCAAGTGCTCTTCTTATTTCATCGCTTAAATTATAACCCTCAAAACTTGTTTCACTCATGTATTAACCTCGTTTTTTTTGTATTATCCGACTTATATATAGGATTATCTCAGGAGAAATATCTTATGCAAAATCTGACTATGGTTCATTATACTTGAAATGCCTGACAAATCGGCTTTAATTTTGAATGATAAAAAACCTTAAACATGATATTATGAAAATATAATATATAGAGGTGGATTATTGGTTTGAAAATGGCATTAACATTATATATCTAATGCATGGAGCAAGTGTAATTGAAGGAATTGAAGAAAAAACATAAAGATTACAGTTTTTTTATTCTTGGCTCAAATTCGCATCATACAACCACCTTTGTCATTTCGTTAAACTTGACCCAAATCGTTTATTACTATTTCATCCCTTTATTATCCACTTCCTTCTTGGTAAGAGTAATAAACTCCCCCCAGTAATTGTACTTCTTTCCTCAGGAATTAATCCATTTTGAAATCAAACAAATGTCTATGAATGTTGTTGTTTCTTTGATTGGACAGCAACTTTATGCAATTCACCGATTTATTAAGCAATATAACCATTAAAGGAGGTCACGAAATGCAATACTTATGTATAAAGGATTGGGAATTGAACGGTACAGTATATTTCAAAAAGGATAAAAGCTACAAAGGCAGAGAGGTCAAGTTAGTCGTCGATAGGCAAATAAACAGTATAAAAATGATTGGTGAAAACAATTTGCGAATAAAATTCCAAAAAGATAATGAGTATTTTAGTATAACATAATTACTATGAATACTATAAAAATTAATATAGTTAACTAGGATTCAAAGAATAAATAAACGAATGACTTTACAGTGAATACTGTAAAGTCATCCATATAAATCTTTCAAAATTGTACCCTATTTGCACCTGAGCTTTATTTCTTATAATTCATATATCCCCCAAAACAATAAAATGTTTTTATTCTAGTGTTATTTATAATAAGTGATATTTGTTTTGAAATCTTTGAAAAAACATCAATAATATTAGGAACATTTGAATCTAATAAAATCCCCAAAACAGTTCCACTATGAGCTATAAAAAGCCCACCCTGGAATACGTTGGATAACCTTTCAAATTCACTAAAGTAAGGTTTTGGTAGTATTTTTTGGTTAATATGAGCACTAATCGTAGCTGCCTTACAAATTAAAGATAAATCTTTATTTCCCATTCCTATCTTTACTAACTCATACGCCTCTAAAAACTGATTTCGATCCCGCCCATCATACGGTTTCAATAATTGATTAAATTGAATGGTATCTACCATTCCCCCTACATCAATACCAATTAACAAGAATGGGGGTAAATGACCCAAGCTTTCAATAAGTTGGCCATTTAGGTAGTCATAAGCAACAACATCATCATACATTACTCCGTCTGTAGGCTCGATTTCACTCGCAATTGAGGATATAATATCTTCTGTCAGCGGCAGGGAGTAACTATGGGCAGTTGCTTTGATTGCAGCCACAATATCCGCCGAACTGCTCGCCATTCCCTTGCCGACTGGAATATTTGAGTGAATCCATAGACGTCCTCCACCCTTCATATCAAACCATTGAAGTAACTTTTTACAAGCTTCTATGGCCTTAGTATTTGAGCGCGAGCCAGTAATCTCAATATCTGTTTTATCTGGTATGAAGCTAGCATTACTTCTTAATGTTGGTATTGGCAGCGTTATTAATAAAGTAGGGAAACCACTCTCGTGGCTTCCCC